>NZ_JAAOYS010000031.1:0-1225 GCF_011759495.1 Dyella sp. SG562 | reverse complement strand
GGCGGTTTCAACGGGTCAATGCAACACCCATAGTGTTGATGACCGGGAGAGGCGATGAGCAAGGCAGGATCGACCGCAAGGCGGCTGAACGCGGAACAGAGGAAGCGGCTATGGAGCCAGTGGCGGCAAGGCGACTCGATCGCCGAGATCGCGCGTAGCCTGGGCCAGTACCCGGCGTCCATCCGTTGGATATTGAAGACCCACGGAGGCATCTCTCCCCGGGAGCGACAGCGGTCTGAGCGGACCTTGAGCTTGGCCGAGCGAGAAAGTATTTCGCGTGGATTGGCCCGGGGCCAATCATTGCGACAGATCGCTCGGGAGTTGGAGCGGCCGGCGTCGACGATCAGCCGGGAGGTCAAGCGCCATGGCGGGCGAGAGCACTACCGCGCCGAATCGGCGGATAGGCGAGCCTGGCAGAATGCGCAACGTCCCAAACGTTGCGTGCTGACTAGCCGGCCCAGGCTGCAGCGGGTGGTGGCCACCAGGCTCAAGCGGAACTGGTCGCCCGAACAGATTGCACGATGGCTCAAACGAACGTATTCCCACGACGAGACGATGCGCGTGTCGCACGAAACGATCTACCGAAGCCTGTACGTCCAATCGCGCGGCGCCCTGAAGAAGGAGCTGGTGTCGCATCTGCGCTTTGAGCGGCTGATGCGGCAATCCAAAGCGGCAAGAAGTGGAGATGGCCGCGGAAAGATCCTAGATGCGGTATCGATCAGCGAACGGCCGGCCGAAGCCCAGGATCGCGCGGTACCCGGTCATTGGGAGGGCGATCTGCTGTCAGGCAGCCATAACAGCCATATCGCCACGCTGGTGGAGCGTCAGACGCGCTACGTGATGCTGGCGAAGGTATCCAGCAAGCAGACGCAGGAAGTGGTGGGGGCGCTCAAGCGCGTGATCGGCAAACTGCCCGCCGAACTGCGGCGATCGCTGACCTGGGACCGGGGCAAGGAGCTGTCGCGGCACAGGGACTTCAGCCTGGCGACCGACATGCAGGTCTATTTTTGTGATCCCCAGAGTCCTTGGCAGCGCGGAAGCAACGAGAACACCAACGGATTACTGCGGCAATATTTCCCCAAGGGTATGGATTTGACGTCCTTGACCCAGGCGCAGTTGAACAAGGTCGCGCGTGAACTCAATGAACGGCCACGCAAGACGCTGGGCTTCTTGACTCCGGTCGAGAAGCTGCGGGAAGTTGTTGCATCGATCGGTTGAAACCGCC
>NZ_JAAOYS010000030.1:0-1345 GCF_011759495.1 Dyella sp. SG562 | reverse complement strand
CCCTGAGGTATCCCCACGTTCTTCACGCCACCACCCGCATCTGATCCAGCACAGCTGGCGGTAGTGAGCGTAGCCGTTCAATCCATCGAGATGTTCGCTCCATTGGCCAGCCACGCACCAGCGCTTCGCGTCCCACGCGCAGGATGGAGTAGATCTTTCGCATGGCGCGGGCCGGATAGAGCCACTTATCCACGCCCGTCGCTTCGCAGGCCAAACCGGCCAACCAAGCGGCAAACATCGCCATGGCGTGAACCAGAAGCAGAACATCCAAACGCCTTCCACTGCGCGTCAGGCTGTCCTCGAAGCCCTGACCGTAACGGTGCGATTTGAGGTCGCGGAACGACAACTCGATCTGCATGCGACGGGCATACAGCGCCACGAGCTGTCGAGCGCTCAGTGTGTTCAAACCTGGCGCAGCGACGATCAGCCAGGGTTCGCGCTCGCGGGCTGCCGCCTGCAGGCTGTTCTTGCGCCTGGCTACGGTGCCCAGCTTGGTCCAACACGTGCGGCCTTTGGCCGCCTTGCGATGAAGCACGATGCGGCACACCCATGGAGCGTTACGTACCGTTTCCATCAACCCGAGATCCCGTGGTGTCGTGCCGCCCAGCTCGTACAGTGCACGCGACGGCACCCAATCCTCCCGCGCCTGCGAGCCCACGGGCCGAACCAGGGTGCGATGACGCAGCCGACCCACCCAGTGCCAGCCCATCGTTGCCACGGCGCGGAACCACGGAGCTCGGAAGCCGGCATCGGTGACGAGGATGGGCGTGATGGTCTCGGGTATCAGTCGGCGCAGCCGTTCGAGAAAATGCCGCTCAGCCCCCGGCGTGCCTTGTTGTGCGCCGGGAAACACCATGTCCAGCACGGGCAAGGTGCGACCGCCGATGGGAACCGCTGCGCGCAGCAGACACCAGGCCTTGTCCGCCTTCAGATCGGACCAGTCAATCACGATGACCGGGTGCGGGCCACGCAACAACCAGCGCGCCATCCCTCGATAGACCATCTCGCGTTCACCATGCAGATGGCGGTTGCTCAACAGGCGGTCGAAAGCCTTCAAGGGCGCACGTACTCGATCCGCGCCGGGCCACGCACGCGCCACATCCATCAGCGTCAGACGCCGGCCATGAAGCAAGGCTTCAACCGATCGCAGCAACGTTCGGGTACGTAGTGCATGCATGGCTTCCAGGGACGACGAGAGGCACTTCTGCAATACTTCGCTTGCGCGCATGGGTCAGCAGGCTTCGTTGGTTTGGTCGCCTTGAAGACTGCGCCATGCGCGCACTTCGATCTATATCTGTCGCGCCAACTTACTGATCTGGCTGGTGGAAACGTGGGGATACCTCAG
>NZ_JAAOYS010000029.1:0-5134 GCF_011759495.1 Dyella sp. SG562 | reverse complement strand
GTGCCCTCTCTTTTTGGTTACTTTTTCTCTGGGCACGCAGAGAAAAAGTAACTCGCCCCGCGGCAGCGGGGCGAAACCCTCGCCAACGGCGAGACCAGAAGACATCAACACGACAACCAAACGACACCACCACCAAACACAACGAGCCCCCCCGAATCAGGCGAACTCTGATATGCCACCAAGCACGCTACGATATTTCTCAACCACATATCAGACCACTCCATGTCAAACCGAATCCTCGAATCCGTCATCATCGACGCCCCCGCATCCACCGTATGGGAAACCCTCACCCACCCCCAGCTCATGCGCGCCTGGATGGGCGACCCCGCCATGAAACTCGAAGTAAGCGCGGACTGGCGCATCGGCGGCGCGGTCAGCGTACGCGGCGTGCACACCGGCCGCTTCGAGAACCGCGGCACGGTGCTGGCCTTCGAACCGGAACGGCGCCTGAGCTATACGCACCTGAGCTCCGTATCCCGGTTGCCGGACGAGCCCTCCAGCTACACCGTCTTCGAGTTTCGCCTTACGGCGCTGGACGAGCAGACCCGGCTGGACTTCGAGGCGCACAGCTTCCCCACCGAAGTGATCTTCCGCCACCTGGCCTTTTACTGGGGCGGCACGCTGGATGCGATCGCACGGCAGGCGGCGTCCCGCCATGGCGGCGAAAAGCATGCGTGATATTCCTAAGAAATCAGAATTGACTGAATGAGTCCTGCCGGAAAGCCGCTCGCACATTAGGTTTTCCTGCGATTTTTCCTGCTTTTCCAATCTGCTGTCCCTTATCCATTTCCTAGTGTTTTGGATCGCGCCGATTGCTTTTCCGCGCACCGCTGTTGGAACGTTGCTGTAGGCGAGCAGGAAGAGCGTTGTAGGCCATCGGCATGGGAACGAGCAGATTCTGGATCGGCCGGCTAGCGGCGATGGCCTGGGCAGCCTGCCTGTGTTTTTCCGGCGCGGTCCCCGCGGCGGACCTGTACTGGTGCGACGGATGCACGCCGGAGCAGGAGAAAGCCATGCTCGGGCGCGTCGAGCACGGCCAGGCATGGTCGGAGGTCTATGTCGGGGATCCCTCCACGCGCACCCTGCACAAGTACGGCGTGGCGCGCAGCTGGGGCCAGGCGCTGCCGTACGACGTGCGGCGCAAATGGACCGAGCCGGAAGTCGAATCGGCGTTCGCCCAGCTGCTGCGCTTTCACGACACCGCCCCGATGGGCTGGAAGAAGACCTATACGCTGCGCATCGTCGATTCGGCCAGGGAGGCGGTGGACTATTTCAATCGCCAGGTCATTCCGGTTTCCGACTATCCCGATCCCGGCATCTCGGTCTACGACGTGCTGGAGGACGCGCGCCAGCGCCGCTATTTCGAAGGCTACGTGCAGGCGGACATCCTGCGCCGGATTCCGCTGGACCTCGGCATCACCCGGCGCAGCCTCGCCTATCTGCGCACGACCGACAGCGCGCGCAGCCCGGTGGTCAGCGTGCTGGTGCAGTTCGCCGACGGCAGCCGTATCGCGGCGCGGCTGGACATCGCCGCGGGCCTGATGGTGAAGATCGACGAGCGCAGCGCACGCGATCCGCGCAACCGCGCCGTTTCGGCCATGCCGCCCACGGATGGCGCGCGGCCGCGCATCCAGGCGGCAGCGGGCGAGGGCGGCGGCTGGGCCAGCCGCGATTGCATCGCCGATGCGCTGCCCGGTATGGGCGGCTGAGCCGCAATTTCGGAGTTCGCCGCATAGCGCGCGGCTTCGCGCTTGTCCATGCTGCACCTGTCCCGGCACCCAAGGCGGCGCTCTCCGAGGCGCGGGTCCGTGACGTCCACCCGTGCGTTCCTGCGGTGACGCATACCGCAGTCGTTCTTCCCCCGAGACGGATTTCTCGGGGGTTTTTTTTGGCCTCCCTCCAAGGCCGCGCCGCGCATCCAGGAATGTGACGAGGCCAGCAGATGCCTGCGAAGGCGGCTCGCGCCTCTCCACTCCTTGCCGCCATTGCGCTAGCTTCCGCCCGATATCCACGCGCGCCCCGGCGCCGGCCTGACGTTGCGCCTGGCCGACGCCTACGACCGTGTCATCGGGCGCCGACATTGAAGCAGGGGGAGTACAAGATGTTCGTTCGCCGTCCGAGATGGCCCGCCTGGCCGGTGCTGCTGGCTTCGCTGTGCCTGGCCGCCTGTACCCAGGCGCCGGTGAAGTCCGGCCAGCCGGTGGTGGTGGCCGACCATGCGCGCTTCTCTTTTCTTACGCCGACCCTGGTGCGCATGGAGTACTCGCCCGGCGGCAGCTTCGTGGATGCGCCCACCGCGGTGATGCAGAAGCGCGACTGGGCGCCGGTGACCGTGCACGTATCGCGCGAGAAGGGCTGGCTGGTGGCCGGCACCGACGCCATGACCCTGCGCTACCGCCTGAATTCCGGCCCCTTCAACGCCGACAACCTCAAGGTGACCTGGACCGCCGGCAAGCCGGGCGAGTGGCACCCCGGCGCGGACGACGCGCAGAACCTCGGCGGCCTGACCTATTCGCTGGACAACGTCAGCAAGGCCAACCTCACCGGCAATCCGCTGGAAAGCCCGGTGAACGACGTCATCCCCAGCATCGAGGTAAAGCTGGAAAAAGCCAAGCCCGGCCTGCTCAGCCGCAGCGGCTACGCCTTCGTCGACGACAGCGGCACGCCGCTGTGGAACAAGGCTTCGCAATGGATCGAGCCGCGCAAGGAGCGCAGCGGGCAGGACTGGTATCTGTTCGCCTACGGCAACGACTACCGCAAGGCGCTGGGCGAATATGCGCAGCTCAGCGGCGAGATCCCGATGATCCCGCGCTACGTGCTCGGCCCGTGGATCACCGATTTCAACTTCGAGTACTTCCCAGGCACCGCGGAAGCGAAGCAGCCGGCGTTCCAGCGCTACAACCAGAAGATGCTTGAGGACGAGGTCACCCGCCTGCGCGCCGCGCGTATTCCGTTCGACACCCTGGTGCTGGATTTCGCCTGGCACAACTACGGCTGGGACGGCGGCTACGACTGGAGCCCGCTGATCGCGCAACCGGACCGCTTCGTCACCTGGCTGCACGGGCGCGGCGTGAAGCTGGGACTCAACGACCATCCCGGCTACGCCAATACCAGGGAAAGCATCCTGTCCTTCGACGACAGCCATGCGCCCGGCGTGCTGGAGGCGCTGGGCAAGCCGCCGCTGGTGCGGCCGTCGTTCGATCTGGACCTCTCCGGCCGCTGGCGTTTCGCGATCGATCCGCGCGACGTGGGTATCAACGCCAAGTGGTACGCGTCCGACTTCGATGCGCGCAGCTGGAAGAGCATCCAGACCGACCGCTCCTGGCAGGTGCAGGGCCAGCCGAACTATGCGGGCGTGTCCTGGTATCGCGCCGACGTGCGCCTGCCGGCCGATCTGCCCAAGACGCTGTACCTGGTGCTCGGCGAGGTGGACCGGAGCTACCGCATCTTCGTCAACGGCCAGGAGCTGCAGCACAGCCAGATCCAGTGGCCGCAGCGGCTGACCTATACCGACGTCGCCGCGGTGGCCAAGCCAGGCGAGACGATCCATATCGCCCTGCGCGTGGAACCCGGCCGCGGCGGCGGCGGCCTGCTGCGCGGGCCGGTGGCGCTGCGCGACGTGCATCCGCCGGAACCCATCGCGTTCGATCTGTCCAACCAGCGCGAAGCGGAGATCTTCATGCGCCGGCTGCACGAGCCGCTGATGCGCCAGGGCGTGGATCTGTGGTGGGTGGACGGCGGTGGCGGGGCTACCGGCATGCCGGGCCTCAATCCGCAGTTCTGGACCAACAAGGTGTTCTACGACTTCAGCGCGCAGGCCACCGGCAAGCGCGGTTTTATCCTCGGCCGCTACGGCGACTGGGGCAGCCAGCGCTATCCGGGCTTCTTCACCGGCGACACCTATTCGGAATGGCCGGTGCTGGCCTACGAAGTGGCGTTCACTGCGCGCGGCGGCAATGTGCTGGTGCCTTACATCAGCCACGATATCGGCGGCTTCCACGGCGCCAAGATCGACTTCGACCTCTACGCCCGCTGGATCGAGTTCGGCACCTTCAGCCCGCTGCTGCGCATGCACAGCGCCCACGCCAATCCGCGCGAAGGCAATGTGCGCATGCCATGGATGTATGGCGACAAGGGCCTGGCGCTGATGCGCAAGTACTTCACCCTGCGCACCCAGCTGATTCCCTACATCTATTCCTACACCTGGATCGCGCATACCGAATCACTGCCGCTGCTGCGCCCGCTGTACCTGCAGCATCCGGAGCTGGAGGAGGCCTACAAGCAGCCCTACGAGTATTTCTTCGGCGAAGACCTGCTGGTGGCGCCGGTGCTCGACACCAGCGGCCAGCGCACGGTCTATCTGCCGCCCGGTCAGTGGGTCGATTTCTTCAAAGGCAAGCGCTATCAGGGAGACACCACCTTCACCGCCCGCTACGCCACCGACGACATCCCCGTATTCGCCCGCGCCGGCGCCATCGTGCCGATGCAGCCGCCGAGCGACTACTCGGACGCGAAGCCGCTGGACACGCTGATCCTGCACGTATTCGGCGACGGCGACGGCAACTTCTCGCTGTACGAGGATGACGGCGTGTCGCTGGATTACGACAAGGGCAGCCACGCCATCACCACCATGCATCACCGCACCGGCCAGGATGGCACGCATGAGTTGACGATCGACGCCGCGCAGGGCGAGTTCAAGGGGCAGGTGCAGAAGCGCGCATACGAGCTGCGCCTGCATACGGCGAAGAAGCCCGCTGCGTTGACGGTGGACGGCAAGCAAGGGCCGGCGTGGAAGTGGAATGCAAAGGAAGGCGTGGCGACGGCAACGGTGCCAGCACGCCCGGTGCGCGAAGCAGTGCGCTTGAGTTGGCATTGAATGAAGCGACAAATGCCGGCGTAGGTTGGGGTGAGCCGCAGGCGAACCCCAACACCCACACCTTCACGCACCTCGCCACGTTGGGGTTCGCTACGCTCACCCCAACCTACGCGGGCTGTACGAGGACGACGGCGTGTCGCTGGATTACGACAAGGGCAGCCATGCCATCACCACCATGCATCACCGCACCGGCCAGGATGGCACGCATGAGTTGACGATCGACGCCGCGCAGGGCGAGTTCAAGGGGCAGGTGCAGAA
>NZ_JAAOYS010000028.1:0-5331 GCF_011759495.1 Dyella sp. SG562 | reverse complement strand
GGGGCGATTCGAAGAACGGATCGCAAGTGATTGATCTTTGACAGTGTGCGCAGGTGACTTGTGTGGGCGTCTTGCGTTGGATGGATTCATGTCCAACAAATGCAAGCGTCTAACCTAAGAGTCAATTCAAAAGCTTGACGTTTTATGGTTAGGACAACGCTTCAGAAAGATAGAGCATCTTCGGATGTTCGAAAACTTAAGTGAAGAGTTTGATCCTGGCTCAGATTGAACGCTGGCGGCATGCCTAACACATGCAAGTCGAACGGCAGCACAGCAGTAGCAATACTGTGGGTGGCGAGTGGCGGACGGGTGAGTAATGCATCGGGACCTGCCCAGACGTGGGGGATAACGTAGGGAAACTTACGCTAATACCGCATACGTCCTACGGGAGAAAGCGGGGGATCGAAAGACCTCGCGCGGTTGGATGGACCGATGTTCGATTAGCTAGTTGGTGAGGTAATGGCTCACCAAGGCGACGATCGATAGCTGGTCTGAGAGGATGATCAGCCACACTGGGACTGAGACACGGCCCAGACTCCTACGGGAGGCAGCAGTGGGGAATATTGGACAATGGGCGAAAGCCTGATCCAGCAATGCCGCGTGTGTGAAGAAGGCCTTCGGGTTGTAAAGCACTTTTATCAGGAGCGAAATACTGCCGGCTAATACCCGGCGGGGCTGACGGTACCTGAGGAATAAGCACCGGCTAACTTCGTGCCAGCAGCCGCGGTAATACGAAGGGTGCAAGCGTTAATCGGAATTACTGGGCGTAAAGCGTGCGTAGGCGGTTCTTTAAGTCTGCTGTGAAATCCCCGGGCTCAACCTGGGAATGGCAGTGGATACTGGAGAGCTAGAGTGTGATAGAGGATGGTGGAATTCCCGGTGTAGCGGTGAAATGCGTAGAGATCGGGAGGAACATCAGTGGCGAAGGCGGCCATCTGGATCAACACTGACGCTGAGGCACGAAAGCGTGGGGAGCAAACAGGATTAGATACCCTGGTAGTCCACGCCCTAAACGATGCGAACTGGATGTTGGTCTCAACTCGGAGATCAGTGTCGAAGCTAACGCGTTAAGTTCGCCGCCTGGGGAGTACGGTCGCAAGACTGAAACTCAAAGGAATTGACGGGGGCCCGCACAAGCGGTGGAGTATGTGGTTTAATTCGATGCAACGCGAAGAACCTTACCTGGCCTTGACATGTCTGGAATCCTGCAGAGATGCGGGAGTGCCTTCGGGAATCAGAACACAGGTGCTGCATGGCTGTCGTCAGCTCGTGTCGTGAGATGTTGGGTTAAGTCCCGCAACGAGCGCAACCCTTGTCCTTAGTTGCCAGCACGTAATGGTGGGAACTCTAAGGAGACTGCCGGTGACAAACCGGAGGAAGGTGGGGATGACGTCAAGTCATCATGGCCCTTACGGCCAGGGCTACACACGTACTACAATGGTCGGTACAGAGGGTTGCAATACCGCGAGGTGGAGCCAATCCCAGAAAGCCGATCCCAGTCCGGATCGAAGTCTGCAACTCGACTTCGTGAAGTCGGAATCGCTAGTAATCGCAGATCAGCTATGCTGCGGTGAATACGTTCCCGGGCCTTGTACACACCGCCCGTCACACCATGGGAGTGAGTTGCTCCAGAAGCCGTTAGCCTAACCGCAAGGAGGGCGACGACCACGGAGTGGTTCATGACTGGGGTGAAGTCGTAACAAGGTAGCCGTATCGGAAGGTGCGGCTGGATCACCTCCTTTCGAGAACGACAGAACCGCTGACGTAAGACGTCCACACAAGACACCTGCATATCCGCACGCCAATGGCGTGAAAGGCGCGCTCCGCAAGGGGCGGCCTCGAAAGCTTTATGGGTCTGTAGCTCAGGTGGTTAGAGCGCACCCCTGATAAGGGTGAGGCCGGTGGTTCGAGTCCTCCCAGACCCACCACTAAGGGGCCATAGCTCAGCTGGGAGAGCACCTGCTTTGCAAGCAGGGGGTCGTCGGTTCGATCCCGACTGGCTCCACCAGTTCCACGCGGATATGTAGCGCACACAAAAAGATTTTGAAGCGAGACGGCACTGTGGCCGATTTCGTGTTCTTTGAAAATGTAAACGAGTGACAAGCGTCTTGGTTCGAAACCGAATCGAGATGTGTCGTTGAGGCAATTAAGCGAACGCGTTGTTTGGACGTGTGATCCCGAGGCGACTTGGGGTTATATGGTCAAGCGACCAAGCGTATACGGTGGATGCCTTGGCGGTCAGAGGCGATGAAGGACGTGGCAGCCTGCGAAAAGTGTCGGGGAGCTGGCAACAAGCTTTGATCCGGCAATGTCCGAATGGGGAAACCCACTGCGTAAGCAGTATCACTGAGTGAATACATAGCTCTGTGAAGCGAACTCGGGGAACTGAAATATCTAAGTACCCGAAGGAAAAGAAATCAACCGAGATTCCGTCAGTAGCGACGAGCGAACGCGGACTAGCCCAAAAGCACAGCATGTTTTAGCCGAACGGTTTGGAAAAGCCGGCCATAGCAGGTGATAGCCCTGTAGGCGAAAAGGCACGTTGTGTGAAATTGAGTAAGGCGGGGCACGTGAAACCCTGTCTGAACATGGGGGGACCATCCTCCAAGGCTAAATACTCCTGACCGACCGATAGCGAACAAGTACCGTGAGGGAAAGGCGAAAAGAACCCCGGAGAGGGGAGTGAAATAGACCCTGAAACCGTATACGTACAAGCAGTGGAAGCCCGCAAGGGTGACTGCGTACCTTTTGTATAATGGGTCAGCGACTTACTGTCAGTGGCGAGCTTAACCGTCTAGGGGAGGCGAAGGGAAACCGAGTCTGAATAGGGCGCATAGTCTCTGGCAGTAGACCCGAAACCGAGTGATCTATCCTTGGCCAGGTTGAAGGTGCGGTAACACGCACTGGAGGACCGAACCCACATCTGTTGCAATAGATGGGGATGAGCTGAGGATAGGAGTGAAAGGCTAAACAAACTCGGAGATAGCTGGTTCTCCTCGAAAGCTATTTAGGTAGCGCCTCGTATGTATCTTCCTGGGGGTAGAGCACTGTTATGGCTAGCGGGTCATCGCGACTTAGCAAACCATGGCAAACTCCGAATACCAGGACAGACTGTACGGGAGACACACGGCGGGTGCTAACGTCCGTCGTGAAAAGGGAAACAACCCAGACCCGCAGCTAAGGTCCCAAAGTTAGTGCTAAGTGGAAAACGATGTGGGAAGGCACAGACAGCCAGGAGGTTGGCTTAGAAGCAGCCACCCTTTAAAGAAAGCGTAATAGCTCACTGGTCGAGTCGGCCTGCGCGGAAGATTTAACGGGGCTAAGCACTACACCGAAGCTCGGGGTGCACACTTTGTGTGCGCGGTAGAGGAGCGTTCCGTAAGCCTGTGAAGGTGGGTTGAGAAGCCTGCTGGAGGTATCGGAAGTGCGAATGCTGACATGAGTAACGATAATGCGGGTGAAAAGCCCGCACGCCGAAAGCCCAAGGTTTCCTCGCGCAACGTTCATCGGCGCAGGGTGAGTCGGCCCCTAAGGCGAGGCAGAAATGCGTAGTCGATGGGAAGCCGGTTAATATTCCGGCACTTGTCTGCAGTGCGATGTGGGGACGGAGAAAGTTAGGTCTACCGGGCGTTGGTTGTCCCGGGGAAAGGCGGTAGGTGGTGATCTTTGGCAAATCCGGGATCACATACACCGAGCACCGAGACGAGCCCTTTAGGGCGAAGTGACTGATACTACGCTTCCAGGAAAAGCCACTAAGCTTCAGCTGCAGAGAAACCGTACCGTAAACCGACACTGGTAGGCAGGGTGAGAATCCCAAGGCGCTTGAGAGAACTCGGGTGAAGGAACTAGGCAAAATGGCACCGTAACTTCGGGAGAAGGTGCGCCCTTTTTGGTGGCTACATGCGTAGCTGAGCTGAGAAGGGTCGCAGTAACCTGGCCGCTGCGACTGTTTATCAAAAACACAGCACTCTGCAAACACGAAAGTGGACGTATAGGGTGTGACGCCTGCCCGGTGCTGGAAGGTTAATTGATGGGGTCAGCCGCAAGGCGAAGCTCTTGATCGAAGCCCCAGTAAACGGCGGCCGTAACTATAACGGTCCTAAGGTAGCGAAATTCCTTGTCGGGTAAGTTCCGACCTGCACGAATGGCGTAACGACAGCGGCGCTGTCTCCACCCGAGACTCAGTGAAATTGAAATCGCTGTGAAGATGCAGCGTTCCCGCGGCAAGACGGAAAGACCCCGTGAACCTTTACTACAGCTTCACACTGAACGTTGAGTTCTTCTGTGTAGGATAGGTGGGAGGCTATGAAACCGAGACGCTAGTTTCGGTGGAGCCATCCTTGAAATACCACCCTGAAGTGCTTGACGTTCTAACCTAGGTCCGTAATCCGGATCGGGGACCGTGTGTGGTGGGTAGTTTGACTGGGGCGGTCTCCTCCCAAAGAGTAACGGAGGAGCACGAAGGTACGCTCAGCGCGGTCGGACATCGCGCACTGTGTGCAAAGGCATAAGCGTGCTTGACTGCGAGATCGACGGATCAAGCAGGTACGAAAGTAGGTCTTAGTGATCCGGTGGTTCTGTATGGAAGGGCCATCGCTCAACGGATAAAAGGTACTCCGGGGATAACAGGCTGATACCGCCCAAGAGTTCATATCGACGGCGGTGTTTGGCACCTCGATGTCGGCTCATCACATCCTGGGGCTGTAGTCGGTCCCAAGGGTATGGCTGTTCGCCATTTAAAGTGGTACGCGAGCTGGGTTCAGAACGTCGTGAGACAGTTCGGTCCCTATCTGTCGTGGGCGTTGGAGATTTGAGGGGGGCTGCTCCTAGTACGAGAGGACCGGAGTGGACGTTCCGCTGGTGTTCGGGTTGTCATGCCCATGGCATTGCCCGGTAGCTACGAACGGAAGTGATAACCGCTGAAAGCATCTAAGCGGGAAGCACGCCCCAAGATGAGATCTCCCGAGTCCCAGAGACTCCTTAAGGCCCCATCTAGACTAGGTGGTTGATAGGCGCGGTGTGGAAGTGCAGCAATGCATTGAGCTTACGCGTACTAATGAGCCGTGCGGCTTGACCATATAACCCCAAGACGCTTCGTGAGTTCCTCAACTCACATCCCGATTCACCAGACGCTTGTCACTCGTTTACCCCTTTGCGGGGCTTGGCGCACCAAACTGCGCTGCCCCCACCCCTTCCCTGGCGACGATAGCGCTGTGGCCCCACCCGATCCCATCCCGAACTCGGAAGTGAAACGCAGCTGCGCCGATGGTAGTGTAGCTTGCTATGCAAGAGTAGGTCATCGCCAGGGGCTTTATCCTAAAACCCTCACCG
>NZ_JAAOYS010000027.1:0-5855 GCF_011759495.1 Dyella sp. SG562 | reverse complement strand
TGGAATGGCACGGGCAAGTACGTGGTGGGCGGCCGGGTGAACGACCCGCGCACCACCGGCACGGTGCCGCTGGTGACGACGGTGGGCGGCGGCAGTGTGCTGGTGCCGGGCCTGAAGCTCACCGGCAGCAATAACGTTCTGAACATCAACGACGCCGTCTGGCGCCGCCGTTCCTGGCGGCAAATCATCCGCTGAGCGGTCCCGTCCGCCTTGCCGGGGTCTCCGGCGGGCGGGCTCTGTCTAGTGCGATCCAGTGCTCATTTCTATTGCGAAGCCACGCATTCCCACCGAATCGGCCTCACCGCTCATCGGACGAATCCTGCCGCTTGTCGGATTCCGCTTGTGGGAATTCTCCCCTCCTAAGGAGAGTAGCCGCGCTTCCAGGGGAGAATCCGTCATGCATGCTGTGTCGCGTCAGCGCGGCGTTTCGCTGATCGAAGTGCTGATGGCCGTGCTGATCTTCAGCATTGGCCTGATCGGCCTGGCCGGCCTCATGGTCATGGCGACGCGTTCGAATCATTCGGCCTACCAGCGCACCCAGGTCACCTTCCTGGCCGGCACCATGGCCGACCGCATGGGCGCCAACCCGGTAGGCGTGTGGAGCGGTTTCTACAACTCCACCGGCTATCCGGTAGCCGCCAGCACGGCTTCGAACAACGACTGCAGCTCCGGCTGCACCCCGCAGGCGCTGGCCGCCGCGGACCAGCGCGCCTGGAGCCGCCAGCTCAGCACCTTCCTGCCGAACGTGAGCGCCGTGATCAGCTGCAACAACGGACCGGCGGGCTATACGCCGGCCGGCTGGACGATGGGCACGCCCGCCTCGGGCGCCACCGCCGCGGTGCCGGCCGATCCGGGCCAGGTGGGCATGCGTCCCCCCTATGGCGGCGTGTGCAACATGCGCATCGCCTGGGACGAGCAGCAGTCCGGCACCGGTCCGCAGCAGCAGACCGGTGTCGCCCAGCAGACCTTCTCGTGGACCTTCCAGCCGTGACCAACTCAGCGCATCCGACTGTTGCCGGCCGGGCCGCCCAGGCCGGCCTGACCCTGATCGAACTGATGGTGGCGATGGTGCTGGGCCTGGTCGTGGCCGGCGGCGTGGTTGCCATTTTCAATTCCACTTCCTCGAGCAACCGCGCGCAGACGCAGCTGGCGCGGTTGCAGGAGGAGGGCCGCTTCGCGGTGACCCGGCTCAAGCAGGACCTGGGCATGGCCAACGGCCAGTACTGCACCAATACCGGTGGCGTGGCCAAGCCGGCGGCGGCATCGCAGGTGTATCTGGATGGCCTGCGCTCGCCGATGGTGTATGCCAAGGGCCTGACCGCGGCGATCGGCGACGTGACCACCGCCTTCGGCGCCACCAGCGGCACCAATACCTATCCGGCGCAGCCGACCGCGCAGTATTCGATGCCGTCGTACCTGTTCATGCGCGGCTACGACTGCACCGCCACCGCCTGCAAGCCGATCGATCCGCACAGCTCCATCGCCAGCATTCCCGCCACCGGCAAGGCGGTGGGCAACCGCGTGATCGGTACCGACGTGATCACCGTGCGCTACGTCAACGCCGACCGCGGCTGGGCCATCGGCAGCGGCGGCACGTCGATCGCCACGGCCGCTTCCAGCGGTTCGGTGATCACCAGCATCACCCTGGCCCCCGCCACCTCGGCCGGCGAACCGCCGGCCAGCGATTTCGCCAGCGGCGACATGGCCATGCTGGCCGACTGCTCCAATGCGCAGGTGTTCGCCGTGACCAAGAGCGGCAACACGCTGACCCCCGACAGCAGCAACAACTTCGGCTCGCCGGCTCCGCAGCAGCCGCTGTCGGCGCCGAAGCTGTTCGATTTCAACCGCGACTTCCAGACCGTCACCTACTACGTGAAGGTGGTGGACAACGGCAACGGCCAGACCACCGGCGCGCTGGTGCGCCGGGTCAACGGCGGCGCGTTCAAGTCCGACGGCACCACCGCCAATCCGGGCGGCAGCGAAGACGAGCTGGTGCGCGGCGTGGAGCGCATGGATTTCCGCTACGGCATCCAGGACGTCAACGGCAAGGTGCGCTATGTCACCGCCGACGTGGTGGACGCCGCCACCGGCATCAACTGCCCGCCGGGCGAAGTCAACAGCATCACCTCGGTCGGCTGCCTGTGGCGCGCGGTGTCCAGCGTGGAGATCAACCTGGTGATCGACGGCCAGATCCCGCTGTACACGCTGACCGCGAACGATCTGGCCTACACCTACGGCATCGACGGCAAGACCACGCCGGCCGCGCCCACGGCGCACGGCATCAAGCCGAGCGACCAGGGTTTCGTCAATCCGATGCTGCGGCGCGAATTCACCGCGGTGGTGGCGGTACGCAATTTCAATCCGTAAGGCGGGACGCCGCCGTGCGGTCACGAAGGGGAAATACATGATGTACGCACGCTCTTGTCCGCGGCAGCCGCGCGCGCAACGCCAGCGCGGCGTGGTGCTGATCGTGGCGCTGATCTTCCTGGTGCTGCTGACCATCCTGGCACTGAGCGCGTCGGGCCGCTCGCTGCTGCAGGAGCGCATGGCCGGCGGCCTGCGCAACACCAGCCTGGCGGACATGGCCGCGGAAACCACGCTGCGCGGCGTGGAATGGAAGCTGTGGACCAGCACGACCAAGCTGACCAGCGCGCCGCTGCTGTGCGGTTCCGGCGTGCTGGCGGGCAACTGCTACCGCTACGACCCGAGCAACAGCGCGCTGTACGGCGCCGCCGGCATCGTCACCAAGTTCCGCAACGGCACGGGCTGGATCACCACCGGCACGGCGACCTACAAGGGCGCCGACAACGGCACGGATTTCACCGCGCTGTCCGGCAACCAGAAGACCGGCGCGCTGGCGAACAATCCGGTGTACCTGATCGAGGACATGGGCACCGAGCTGCCGCCGGGAGCCAGCGGCGGCCTGCACGAGTCCGGCGCCACCGGCAGCAACGGCACCGGCGCGGGCAGCACCAGCCGCCACGTCTACCGCATTACGGCGCGCGCCACCGGCGCGGACGCCAACACGGTGAGGGTGATGGAAAGCACCTTCGCCGCCAAGAGCAATTAAACGCGAACCACCGAGCACACGGGCTTTCGAGCCGGAGCCATCCAGCCATGCGTATTCGCCATTTCTTCTCGACACGCCGCGGCATCGCCGCGCTCGTGCTCGGCCTGACCCTGCTGGGCGGCCTGCCGGTACCGTTCGTGCCGACCGCCGACGCGCAGATCGCGCCGGTGCTGGCCAGCAGCATGCTGGCCACGTCCAGCACGGCCGCGCCCGCCGCGGTGGTGGAGCTGAGTCCCACGCCGCCGAACCTGACCCAGGGCGTGGCGCCGAATATCGCGGTGACCTTCGACGATTCGGGGTCGATGGCAAGCAATTACATGGGCGACAGCCGTCCGTTCGACAATGACACCTGGAGTGGTCCGTGGCGCTGCGCTGGCGTGATCGATCCGCGCATCACCAGTGCGACCAACATCCTGTCGCATGCAATGAACGGCGTTTACTACAACCCGAACGTGCTGTACCAGCCGCCGATCAATGCTGACGGTACGTCGTTCCCCAATGCCGATGCGGGATTGACCCGCGTGGCGCTGGATGGCATTTCGGTGAACCGCCCACGCAACCAGGTCACCTTGGCGGGTACCGGCACCTACCGCAACAATCCCAACGGCACGACGGATCCGACCGGTGCCACCGACCTCACCGGCATCTGGGCGTCGATCAGCACCAAGACCGGATCGAGCTGTGCGGCGAATGCCGACCCGGGCTCGTGCGTCTGCGTCGACAAGAAAAGCAATGGCAGCTGCGGGACCACCAAGACCTCCTGGCAGTGGACCGTCACCACGCAAAACGCGGGCACCGACAACCGCTGGAAGTGCGGCTACGGTAATTCTCCGATGGACTACACCCAGAACGGTCCGGATGGCGTCGCCTATCCGAATGGTGGTCCTTATTACTATCGCTACAAGTCGTCCGCGCCCACCATCGCCGTCGATGTCTACGGCAATCCGACCAGCGCCGGCATCGGCAATCTTTACAACAGCGCTAACTGGGAAGCGGTGGCGGTGCGCAACCGCACCGTCACCATCGGCGGCGTCAGCGTCAACGAGTGGCAGAACTTCGCCAACTGGTACGCTTACTACCGTACGCGCAATCTGATGACGCGCACGGCACTTTCGCGTGTATTCGGCAAGCTGGGTGCAGCCAATTCCACCGGCGGCTACGGCAGCACGTTCCGCGTGGCCTGGCAGAATCTCTACACCAGCGACACCTTCCAGCTGCAAGACAGCACCATCATCAGCAACCTGATGGATGCCAACTCGCCGGCCTGCGTTGCCTCCAGTGTCGATCCGAGCACCATCGGCCTGCAGACCGGAACGGTGAAGACACCGCCGAACTGCTATCGCTCGGCGTTCTTCAACTGGATCTTCGAAGTCACGGCAACCAATGCGACGCCGTTGCGCGCGTCAACCATCCGCGCGGGCCAGTTCTTCCAGCGCGGCAGCAACAACACGGGAGCTTCGGGCGACCTGCACGATCCATATTGGGACCCACCGGCGAAATCCGGAGCGGACGGCTTGGAGCTGACCTGCCGCCAGAACTTCCACATGGTGGTGACGGACGGCTACTGGAACGAAAACGATCCGGGGTTGCCCACGCCTTTCACGGACAGCCAGACCTCGCAGACCTTGCCGGACGGCACGAGCTATTCCACCGCGTCCGCCCAGTCCCGCGTGTTCTGGGATGTGCAGGGCGACAAGTACACCTCGTCGCTGGCCAACATTGCCTTTAACTATTGGGCCACCAACCTGCGGCCGGATCTCTACGACCCGGCCAACGGCAAGCTGGTGCCGCCGTACATGCCGGACAAGACTACCGGCGTCACTGGTGGGACGGCCGCGCTGGAGCAGTATTTCAACCCGAAGAACGATCCCGCCAACTGGCCGCACCTGGTGCAGTACATGGTGACCCTGGGTATCGCGGGCGAATTGAATTTCTCCAACGATGCCGATTGCGTGGTGGCGACGGCGAACGACCTGTGCGCGCTGCGCAAAGGCTCGATCAATTCCACCGGCGCCACCGGCTGGACCGAGCCCGCCAACAACTCGCCGCCGGGCATCGACGATACCTGGCATGCGGCGATCAACAGCCGCGGCTCGTACTTCAGCGCCGGCAATCCGCAGAACCTGGTGGACCAGCTCAGCGCGATCCTTACCAATATCAGCGCGCGCACCATTCCGGCCAATACCGGTGCGGTGAACTCGGCGGTGCTGGTGCCCGGCGCGCTGGGCTTCAATACGGGCTACAGCTCGGCGGATTGGAGCGGAACGTTCCAGGCGGTGACGCTGAACACCAACGGCGCAACCTCGACGACGGTGTGGGATGCGGGTCAGACCCTCGCCGACACCAGCAAGACGGTGGTGGCCAACCGCAACATTCTGACCGCCAAGGAAGGCAGCGACGGCAGCTTCGCCGGTGGCGTGGCGTTCAAGACCTTCGCCAACCTGGACAGCGCCGGACAGACGCTGCTGTCGGGTTCGCCGGCCAGCATCGACGCCACGAACGACACCGGCCAGACGCGCCTGGACTATCTGCGCGGCGACCGCACCAAGGAAACCACCACCTTCCGTCCGCGCAACACCCTCAACCTGCTGGGCGCGATCATCGGTTCGCAGGCGGTGTACGTGAGCTATCCGTCGAGCGGCTACCGCAACAGCTGGCCGGCCGGTTCGCCGGAGCAGACGGCGGTGGCCGGCGATGCGGCGAACTGCGCGACGCAGACGCCGCTGACCTGCCACACCTACGAGGCGTTCGTGCAGAACAACCTCAGCCGCAAGCCGGTGGTGTA
>NZ_JAAOYS010000026.1:0-5995 GCF_011759495.1 Dyella sp. SG562 | reverse complement strand
CATTCTCTCTTTGGTTACTTTCTCTTTGGGCCAGCAAAGAGAAAGTGACTCGGGCGCCGGCAGGCGTCCGAAATGCCCGCTGCATAAGCGGCCAGATCGCGGTAACGCAAAAACCAGGCGATCCCGCAAAAGGATCCCAGCCTACGCCGGGATGACGAGCCATCAACGCAACGCGAGAAAATCCGGGCTAACCACAAAGCGCACAGCATCCAGCCGCAACCGCGCCTGCGGCAACGCCTCCAGCAGCGCCGTGCGCTCCCCCGCCACAGCGGCAACCTCCGCCTCGCTGATCGCAGGATTCACCGCGCGCAGCGCCAACAACCGCGAAAGCTCGGCATCGAGCGCCTCCGTCGCCGCCGCGACAGCGGCAGCCACATCACCCTTCGCGCGCTCGGCGGCGAGCTCCTCCGCCTTCTCCAGCATCGGCGGCACCAGCTTCGCAAGAAACTTGCGATACCGCGGCACCTCGATATTGCGGTCCGCCGCCTTGCGCAAGGCCAGCTCGCTCGGCTGGAAACCGGCACGTTCGGCCAGGCGCGTATCGACGGTGACCTGCACCGGCAAGGCCGGCAAAAAGCGCTCCGCGTCCAGCTTGCGGTCGGCCACGCATTCGAGCAGATACACCGCCTGCAACAACGCCGTGCGCGGCGGCAGCGCATCGTCGACGAGGAAGGCGGCATTGCCTTCCTCGCCGGTGAGCACCAGATCCAGCGCGCCGGCCGCCATCGGATGATCCAGCCGCAGCAGCGGCAGATCCTCGCGTGCCAGGGCGACTTCGCGCGCGAACGTCACCGCCACGGGGCCTTCGCTGAAGCCGGGCAGGGCGTCGGTGGAGAGGTACTGCGGGTCGAGCAGCAAGACCTTGCCGCCGAGTTCCTCGGCATGGATGCCGAACTGCTCCAGCAGGCGCTGGATGAATTCGTCGCGGCCGGGATCGTGCTCCTCGCGCGTGAAGGCCTGCTGCAATTCGTCGGCATGCAGGTCGCGGCTCGCCGCCAGCTCCAGCAGGTGATCGCGGCCGTCGCGGATCAGCGCGGCCATTTCCTCGTGGCTGGCGCGCGTCTCGGCCAGCAGCACGTCCAGTTCCTGGTCGCGGTTGTCGTCGCCGCGCGCGTGTTCGTCGGCCAGGCGCGCCAGCGGTTCGCCGTAGCGGCGCAGCAGTTCGCGGCCGTCGGCGGGGCTGAGGCGGAAGGCGTCGACGCCTTCGTCGTACCAGCGCGCCAGTACGTGCTGGGCGCTGTCGGCCACGGCCAGGATATGGATGCTGATGTCGTGCTTCTGGCCGATGCGGTCCAGGCGGCCGATGCGCTGTTCCAGCAGGTCCGGGTCCAGCGGCAGGTCCCACAGCACCAGGCGGTGGGCGAACTGGAAGTTGCGGCCTTCGGAGCCGATCTCGGAGCAGATCAGCAGGCGCGCACCATCCGGCTGCGCGAAATAAGCGGCGTTGCGGTCGCGCTGCACGATGCCGAGGCCTTCGTGGAAACGCGCGACGCCGACGCCGCTCTTGGTGCGCAGTGCTTCTTCCAGCGCCAGCACCTTGGCCTGGCTGCGGCAGATCAGCAGGAACTTGTCCTGCGGATGCGCGTCGAGCAAGGCCACCAGCGCGTCGACGCGCGGATCGGCCGAGTAATCCGGTTCCTGCGGCGGCGAGGGCTGCTGGATATCGGCATGGAATTCGGCCAGCAGGGCCTGGCGGCCTTCTTCGCTGAGCAGGCCGGCGTCCAGCAGATGCCACACCGGCACGCGCTGCGGGAAGCCGCCGATGCCCGCGCGGCGATTGCGGAACATGGCGCGGCCGGTGCCGTGGCGGTCGATCAGCGCGGCGATCAGCTCGCGCGCATGCGCGGGCTTGGTGGTGTCGGCCAGGTGAGCGAGCAGGGTGTCGTCGCCGGCGAAGGCTTCGCGCAGGCGGGCCAGCTGGGCGTCGTCCAGCGCCTCGCCATCGAGCAGGCGGTCGGCGATGTGCGACAGGTCCTGGAAGCTGTCGGCTTCGGCCAGGTAGCTGGCCAGGTCGCGGTAGCGCTGCGGGTCGAGCAGGCGCAGGCGGGCGAAGTGGCCGCTGCGGCCGAGCTGTTCGGGCGTGGCGGTGAGCAGGATCACGCCGGGCGTGGCCGCGGCCAGGCGTTCCACCAGCGCATAGCGCGGGCTGGCGGCCTCGGGGGTCCAGGCCAGGTGGTGCGCTTCGTCGACCACCAGCAGGTCCCACGGCGCCGCGAGCAGCTGCTCGGCGCGCTTGGAGTTGTGCTCGAGGAAGCTGAAGTCGGCGATCACCAGCTGCTCGTCTTCGAACGGGTTGGCGCCGTCGCCGTTCAGGTCCAGCGACTCGCAGCGTTCCTCGTCGTAGATGGCGAAGCTGAGGTTGAAGCGGCGCAGCAGTTCCACGAACCACTGGTAGACGAGGGTGTCCGGCAGCAGCACCAGCACGCGCTGGGCGCGGCCGGTGGCCAGCTGGCGGGCCAGGATCATGCCGGCCTCGATGGTCTTGCCCAGGCCCACTTCGTCGGCCAGCAGCACGCGCGGCGGGCGGCGCGAGGCGGCGATGCCGGCCACGCGCAGCTGGTGCGGCACCAGGCCGATGCGTGCGGCGCCCAGGCCCCAGGCGGCGGAGCGGCGGGCCGCGGCGCGGCGCTGCAGGCCTTCCAGGCGCAGGTCGAAGCGCGCCACCGGGTCGGTGCGGCCGCCGATCAGGCGGTCGTCGGCCTGGCTCACGCTCTGCTCGTCGTCGAGCTGGCCTTCGTGCAGTTCGCGGCCTTCGCCGCGGTAGATCAGCAGGTCTTCCTTGATCTCCACCCGCTCGACCAGGAAGGCGATGCCCTTGCCGGAAACGCGCTGCCCGGCGCGGAATTCCGCGCGCACCAGCGGCGCCGAATCCACCGCATAGGGCCGCAGCACACCGGCCTTGGCGAACAGCACCTGCACCCCGCGCCCCTCCACCCGTAGCACCGTGCCGAGGCCCAGCTCGGGTTCGGCGGTGGAGATCCAACGTTGGCCGGGTACGAACATCTGCGGTGCTTTCTTGGCGAATTGGGCCCGTGATTATCCGCTCACAGGGAGCGGATGCCTAGGGAAAAGGGCGCAGACCGCGGCGGATGCCGCTGGACCGAGGGTTTGCGCACCCGGTGGTAGCCATCGGTGCCCACCGAACCGAGGCTCGTACTGTTCTGAAAGCAGCGTTTCACGCTCGTCGGAAGGATGCGGCCGTTCGTCGGACTTTGCTTGGCGCCGGGCATCCATCGCGCACAGAGTGGTCCGGTGTTTCCAGGGGAGCATGCCCGTGCATGCCATTGCATGCATCCATCGCCGACCAGGTTGATGCGCTTTCGCCGCCGGAAGCCGTTCAACGCCGCCCGCTGAATTTTCATCACATGAGCCATGGAGCCGGAGCACGCGCCCCGGCGCGTACCGTCATGCCTATTCGCCCAGCCTTTCCGATCCGTCGCACGGCCGCGATGCGTTGTCTCGCTCTCCTGCTGGCGAGCGGTTGTCCGCTATCGATGATCGCCATGCAGGCCGCTCCGCCGGTGGCGGTGACGGAGCTCAGTCCCACGCCGCCGAACCTGACCCAGGGCGTGGCGCCGAATATCGCGGTGACGTTCGACAATTCGGGTTCCATGCAGGTGACCTACATGGGCGACAATCGGCCCTATGACGATGCGGGATGGTCCGGCCCCTGGCAGTGCGCCGGTGTGATCGACCCTCGCATCACCAGCGCGGCGGACATCCGCTCGCGCACCATGAATGGCGTGTATTACAACCCGAACGTGCTGTACCTGCCGCCGCTGAGGGCGGATGGCACGGCGTTTCCCGATGCCGATCCGGCCGGCGACCTGAAACGCGTGCCGGTGGATGGCATGGCGATCCATCGCCCGCGCAGCCCGGCGACGCTGGATGCCGCCGGCGCCTATCGCAATAACCCGTATAGTCCGACCACGCGATCGCGCCCGGAAGAGAGCCGGGGCGCGACCGATCTGACCGGCGTGTATGGCTCGGGCGGTGGAAAGCCGTCTTACGACTATCGCTGGGTGTGCGCAAAGAGCCAGTCCTCGCCCATGGACGGTAAAACCACCGGACCCGACGGCAAGGCCTATCCCATCGGCGGCCCTTACTACTACCGCTACAAATCGTCCGCGCCGGCCATCGCCGTGGATACCTACGGCAATCCGACCGCGGCTGGCTTGTTCAATCTCTATTACGCCGCCAATTGGGAAGCCGTCGCGGTGCGCAACCAGAACGTCACCATCGGCGGCGTCACCGTCAACGAATGGAAGAACTTCGCCAACTGGTATGCCTACTACCGCACGCGCATGCTGATGACGCGCACGGTGATGTCGCGCGTGTTCGCCAAGCTCGGTGCGCCCGCCACCGGCGGTGGCTATGGCAGCGGGTTCCGCGTGGCCTGGCAGAACCTCTATACCGACGACACCTTCCGCCTGCAGGACAGCGCCATCATCAGTACGCTGATGGACGCCAACGCGCCGGCCTGCGTTGCCGCCAACGCCGATCCGAACAAGCTGGGCCTGCAGGCGGGCACGGTAAGGACGCCGCCGAACTGCTATCGCTCGGCCTTCTTCAACTGGATCTTCGAGACCTTGCCCAAGGGCGCCACACCCTTGCGTTCATCGACCATCCGGGCGGGCAAGTTCTTTGAACGCGGCAAGGACAACACCGGCGCGACGGGCGATCTGCACGATCCGTACTGGGAGCCGCCGGCGAAAGGCGGCGCGGACGGCCTGGAACTCACCTGCCGGCAGAACTTCCACATGATGGTGACCGACGGCTATTGGAACAGCGACGATCGGTTGCCCCTGCCGACGTCATTCAAGGACAGCCAGACCTCCCACACCCTGCCCGACGGCACCAAGTATTCCGCCGTGGCGGCGGAGTCGCGCGTGTTCTGGGATGTGCAGGGCACCAAGCTCACTTCGTCGCTGGCGAACATCGCTTTTCATTACTGGGCCACGAATCTGCGTCCGGATCTTTACGATCCGGCCGCGGGCAGGCAGGTGCGGCCCTACATGCCGGACAAGAGCACCGGCGTGGTGGCGGGGGCGAGTTCGAAAGAGGCGGAGCAGTACTTCCATCCGAAGAACGATCCCGCCAACTGGCCGCACGTGGTGCAGTACATGGTGACGCTGGGCATCGCGGGAAAACTGAACTTCTCGGATGACGCCAACTGCAGGGTCGCCACCGCCAACGATCTGTGCGCCTTGCGCCGCGGCAGCACCAACGCCACCGGCGCCACGGGC
This sequence comes from Dyella sp. SG562, assembly GCF_011759495.1. Classification (NCBI taxonomy): domain Bacteria; kingdom Pseudomonadati; phylum Pseudomonadota; class Gammaproteobacteria; order Lysobacterales; family Rhodanobacteraceae; genus Dyella; species Dyella sp. SG562. Next base: position 749 of record NZ_JAAOYS010000026.1, on the reverse strand, counting down.
TGGACCAAGCCCGAGAGCGACAAGCCGGCTGCCGTCGATGACACCTGGCACGCGGCGGTCAATGGCCGCGGCGCCTACTTCAGCGCGGCCAATCCGCAACTGCTGGTGGATCAGCTCGGCACCATCCTCACCAGCATCAACGCGCGTGCGGTGCCGGCGACGATCGGTGCGGTGAATTCGGCGGTGCTGGTCTCGGGCGCGCTAGGTTTCAATCTCGGCTACAGCTCGGCGGACTGGCACGGCAGTCTGCAGGCGGTGGCGGTGACGCCGCGCGGCGAGATCGCGGCGATGGCGTGGGATGCGGGTGCGCTGCTGGACAAGATGGATCCGGCGAAGCGCCATATCCTGACGTCTATGCGCAAGAGCGATGGAAGCTTCAAGGGTGGCATCGCGTTCAAGGCTTTCAGCGCCCTGGACAGCGCGGGCCAGGCGCTGCTCAGCAGCTCGCCCGCGAGCATGGATGCCACGAACGACACCGGCCAGGCCCGCCTCGATTACCTGCGCGGCGTGCGCAGCAAGGAAACCACCACGTTCCGCACCCGCAACCATCTGCTGGGCGCGATCATCGGCTCGCAGGCGGTGTACGTGAGCTACCCGTCGAGCGGCTACCGCAACAGCTGGCCGGCCGGTTCGCCGGAGCAGATGGCGGTGGCGGGCGATGCGGCGAACTGCGCGACGCAGACGCCGCTGACCTGCCACACCTACGAGGCGTTCGTGCAGAACAACCTCAGCCGCAAGCCGGTGGTGTA
>NZ_JAAOYS010000025.1:0-12558 GCF_011759495.1 Dyella sp. SG562 | reverse complement strand
GGCGTCCGAAATGCCCGCTGCATAAGCGGCCCATTCGCGATAACGCGAAAACCAAGCGATACCGTTACTGGATCCCGGCCTACGCCGGGATGACGAGCTACGGCGACTCGTCGAGGTCCAACGACTTCGCCAAAACAGCAGCCTGCGTCCGCGACCGACAATCCAATTTCTTCAACACCGCAGTCACGTGAATCTTCACCGTGTTCTCAGCCAACCCAAGCTGATCCGCAATCTGCTTGTTAAGCAGGCCCTCGGCCAACAACATCAACACCCGCAACTGTTGCGGCGTCAACTGCGCCAACCGCGCCGCCAGCGCCGCATCGTCCTCGCTGCGCTCCGCCTTTCCGGCGGGAAACCAGCTCCCGCCCGCCAGCACCTCATGCACCGCGCTGCCCAGCGCCCCGACCGGCGCGGACTTCGACACGAAGCCGGCCGCGCCGAACTGCTGCGCCCGCCGCACCGTCCGCGGATGGTCGTTGGACGAAATCACGATCACCGGCACTTCGGGCCGCTCGCCGCGCAACAGCACCAGTGAGGAAAAGCCCATCGCACCGGGCATCGCCAGATCCAGCAGCACCAGGTCGATCACCGGCTCCTCGGCCAGCGCCGCCTCGACGGCGCTCTGGCTCGCCACCTCCAGCATCCGGCCGTCGGGCAGCGCCTCGCGCAGCGCGTGCAGCACCGCGGCGCGGAACATCGGGTGATCGTCGGCGACAAGAATGGTTTGCACGGTGAGCCCCGTCGGATCGGCCGCGCCCGGCCGGGCGCAACCGGGAAGTGTTTTAGCAGAGCCCCGCCGCCACGGCTATCGGAACGCTTGACCCTTACGTAACGTAAGGCCCCAGTGTGCGGCCCGCACCGAAGGAGAACTCCATGCTGCTGACCGTTGGCGAACTTGCGCGGCGTTGCGGGCTTACCGTCCGCACCCTGCACCACTACGACGCCATCGGCCTGCTCAAGCCTTCGGTGCGTTCCGCTGCCGGTTATCGACTCTACGATCGGGCCAATATCGAACGCCTGCACCGTATCCGCGCCCTGCACCAGCTGGGCCTGTCGCTGACCGCCATCGGAGACGCCCTGTCCGGGCCGCAAGCGCCGCTGCCGGAGGTGATCGATCGCCAGATCGCCGCCCTCGACCGCGAGCTGGCCAAGGCCGCGCTGCTGCGCGGGCGGCTGTTGCGGCTGCGCACGCAGCTGGACGCCGGACAGCCCCCCGACCTGGCCGACTGGCTGGACACGCTCGAGACCATGACCATGTACGAAAAATACTTTTCCGCCGACGAACTGAAGACCCTGCCGCTGCATACCGACCCCGACGTGCTGCCCGAATGGAAGGCCCTGGTGATGGCGATACAGGCGGCGATGGACCGCGGTGCCAGCGTGCACGACGCCGACGCGCAGCTGCTGGCATTGCGCTGGATGAACATGATCGGGCGCGGCACCGGCAACAACCCGTCCTTCCTGCTGCGCCTGCTGGCCATCAACGAACAGGAACCGGGCATCCGCGAGCGCAGCGGCATCACGCCGGCGCTGGAGCGCTTCGTGGAACAGGCGCTGGTTGCCGCGCGGCTGGCCATCTTCGCGCGCTACCTGGATGCGCGCGAGATGGAGCGCATGCAGGAAAACTACGGCCGGCAGATGCACGCCTGGCCGGTGCTGATCGCCGAACTGCGCAGCGCGCTGGAAGACGCCCTGCCGCCGGAGCATCCGCACGTGCAGGCCAAGGCGCGGCGCTGGATGGAGCTGTTCCGCGCCTATGCCGGCGACGACCCCGCCACGCATGCGCGCATCCGCGAGGCCTATGCGCAGGAGCCGGACCTGCGCAGCGGCAGCTCGGTGGACGAAGCGCTGCTGGCATACGTGCGCAGCGCCTGGCAAAGCGCGCAGCAGACCAGCCACCAGCAATAAAAAAGGGCGGCCGAGGCCGCCCTTTTCTGCTTCGCTGCCGAAGCGGCTTACTTCTTGGCGAACAGATGCTCGACCGCGGCGCGCTCTTCGCGCAGTTCCTTGTCGGTCGCTTCCATGCGGGCGCGCGAGAAGTCGTTGATCGCCAGGCCCTGCACGATCTCGTACTTGCCGTTCTTCACCGTCACCGGGTAGCCGTAGATCACGCCCGGGGCGATGCCGTACGAGCCATCCGACGGGATGCCCATCGAGACCCAGTCGCCGTCCACGGTGCCCAGCGCCCAGTCGCGCATGTGGTCGATCGCGGCCGAGGCGGCCGAGGCGGCGGACGAAGCGCCGCGCGCCTTGATGATCGCCGCGCCGCGCTGCTGCACGGTCGGGATGAAGTCGGTCTCGTACCAGCTCTGGTCGACCTGCTCGAGCGCCGCCTTGCCCTTCACCGAAGCCTGGTGCAGGTCCGGGTACTGGGTGGAGCTGTGGTTGCCCCAGATGGTGACCTTCTTGATGTCGGTGGTGTGCGCGCCGGTCTTCTCGGCCAGCTGCGACAGGGCGCGGTTGTGGTCCAGGCGCACCATCGCGGTGAAGCACTTCGGATCGAGGTCCGGGGCGTTCTGCTGGGCGATCAGCGCATTGGTGTTGGCCGGGTTGCCGACCACCAGCACGCGCACGTCGCGCTTGGCGTGGTCGTTCAGGGCCTTGCCCTGCGGGCCGAAGATGGCGCCGTTGGCTTCCAGCAGGTCCTTGCGCTCCATGCCCGGGCCGCGCGGGCGCGCGCCGACCAGCAGGGCGTAGTCCACGTCCTTGAAGGCCACGTTGACGTCGTCGGTAGCGACGATGCCGGCCAGGGTCGGGAAGGCGCAGTCGTTCAGTTCCATCACCACGCCCTGCAGCGACGGCAGCGCCGGGGTGATTTCCAGCAGATGCAGGATCACCGGCTGGTCCTTGCCGAGCATGTCGCCGGCGGCGATGCGGAACAGCAGGGCATAGCCGATCTGGCCGGCAGCGCCGGTAACGGCAACGCGAACGGGGGCTTTCATCACTTGCACTCCTTCATGGTCGGGTGGGCCTTGCCCACCGAATGGTGTTGGCGGGCCCTTACGACCCACCGATACGGATGGATCAGCTCAGCTGCGCGAAGAAGGCCTGGATGCGTTCGAGGCCCGGCTTCAGCTGCGCCGTGGGACAGGTGTAGGAGATGCGCATCGCGCGCGGCTCGCCGAAGGCCGAACCCGGCACGCAGGCCACGCCGGTGGCTTCCAGCAGCACGGCGCAGAACTCCACGTCGTTGGTGATCTTCGTGCCCTGGTAGCTCTTGCCGAAAGCCACCGAGATATCCGGGAACGCATAGAACGCACCCTGCGGACGCGGGCACACCACGCCGGGGATGGCGCTCAGCGCCTCGACCACCACGTCGCGCTTGCCGGCGAATTCCTCGCACTTGGCGCGCGGCACGTCCTGCGGGCCGGCGAAGGCCGCCACGGCCGCGGCGGTGATCACTTCCGGCACGCTGGTGATGTGGTTGGAGTTGAGCGTGGTCACCGCCTTGGCCACCGACTCGGGGCCGGCGATCAGGCCGACGCGCCAGCCCGGCATGCCGTAGGTCTTGGACACCGAGTCGACGAACACCAGGCGGTCGCGCAGCTCCGGGCGCGCGAACACGAAGTTGTTGTAGCCCAGCCCGTCGAACACCATCGAGTTGTAGATGTCGTCGGTGATGATCCAGGTGTCCGGATACTTCGCAAGCACGTCGGCCAGCGCGGCGATTTCCTCGCGCGTGTAGACCATGCCGGTGGGGTTGGACGGGTTGTTGAACAGGAACACCTTCGGCTTGCGCTGCAGCGCGGCCTCGAGCTGCGCGGGCACCAGCTTGTAGTTCTGTTCCGCGCCGCAGTGCAGGACGTTGGCCTTGGCGCCAACGATGTCGGCGATGTCGTGGTAGGTGGTCCAGTACGGCGCGGCGAAGCAGATCTCCTCGCCCTCGTTCAACATCGCCTCGGCCAGGTTGTACAGCACTTGCTTGGCGCCGATGCCGATGGAGAGGTTCGTGCGGCCGTAGCCGCTGAAGCCCAGCGCCTCGATGTGCTGCAGGAAGGCATCCAGCAGCGCGTCGGCGCCGCGGTTGCTGCCGTACTGGCCGGAGTCGTGCTTGAGCGCCTCGCGCGCCGCCTCGTACACGTGCTCGCCGGGCAGGAAATTCGGCACGCCGATGGAGAAGCTGATGATGTCGCGGCCGGCAGCCTTGAGCTGCCTGGCCTTCTCGGCGATGACCATGATCGCGCTGGGCTTGGCGCGGCCGACACGCTGGGCTAGCTGAGGCATGACTTCCTCTGGTTAGAGCCTGTTGATGATCTTCCCGTAGCCCGCGCCGGGTCTGTTTGCGCGCAGGGCAAGGAAGAGCGAAGGAGTGTACGTCCGTACACGACTGAGTGATGACGCCGCCCTGCGGGCAAACAGGCCCGGCCCTCCGGGTTGCCTTTGAATGGCCGCCAGGCGGCAGCGCGCGGCTTGACCTGGCAGCCAGCCAGGCGCTGCGCCACGCGCTACCACCTGACGGCCATTCAAAGGCAACGCGGGCCACGGGAAGATCATCAACAGGCTCTTGGGGGACGGAGGCAGCAAACCGGTGGATTTTAGCATGCGGCGCTGCCGCATCCGGTGTTGCCGCAAGTCCTTGCCGGCGCAGGAACTACCCGGTGCATTCGTCCACGGGGCGGGGCATGATGCGCACGCTACCGGCCGCTACGGCGCCGCCGGGACCGGGGCAGCGGGCCAACAGGAAGCGCCCGCCAGCGGTACTCAGGGGACGTTGCCAACCATGACGGAGGAACGGGTATGCATTGGCTTTGGGTAATCATCGTCGGTCTGGTCGTCGGCCTGCTCGCCAAGGCCATCATGCCGGGCAAGGACCCGGGCGGCTTCATCATCACGGCCCTGCTGGGCATCGCCGGCTCGTTCATCTCCACCTGGGCGGGCGAGCAGCTCGGCTGGTGGCCGGCATCGGGCTTCATGCACTTCATCGGTTCGATCATCGGCGCCGTGGTGCTGCTGGCGATCTACCACTTCGTGTTCAACCGCAACCGCACGGCCTGAGCATGAAAAAAAGCCGCCGGCGGGTCGCCCCGCCGGCGGCTTTTTCGTATCCGGCCTTGACTTAAGCCTGGGCCTTGTTGCCGCCGAACAGCGAGCCGGCCAGCGAGGCCAGCGAACCCAGGTCGATGCCGCTGCCGCCCTGCGGCACCTGGCCGTCGGGGGTGAGGTGATCCACCGCATGCGGCAGCACCTGCGACAGCTGGCCCAGCAGGTCGCCCGGATTGACGCCGAGCTTGCCGGCCGCCTCCTGCACGATCGAGCCCAGGCCGCCGTTCTGCAGCGCCTGGCCGAGCTGGTCGCCCGATACCGGCTGGTTGGCGCCGGTGCCGACCCACGACTGCGCCGCTTCGCCCAGGCCATGCTGCTGCAGGATGTTCAGCAGCCCCTGCAGGCCGCCGGCCTTGTCGATCAGCTGGCCGGCCACCGAAATCAGCGAGCCGCCCTGCCCCTCCTGGCCGCCCTGCCCCAGCAGACTACCCAGGCCGCCAAGCAGATCATTGAGTGATGCCATGTTTGCTCTCCCTAAGATTGAAGGACCTACCCCGGTAGCGCACGTCTGGCGCGTCCGCCGATTCTACGTAGGCATCGGCTAGCCGCATGTGACGGCACCGTTAACGGACGAAGGCCGCAGTCGTCGCCGACTGCGGCCTTCGTGTGTTCGCAGGAAAGCGAGGCTCAGCCGCGCTGGTCGAGGATCGCGTTCCATTCCTTGACGCGGTCGGCCTGGGCGGCCAGCAGCGCGTCCACGTCGCCTTCGACGGTGGCCTTCTCGATCACGTCGTCCTGGCGGATGGCGTCGACCACCTTCTGGTCTTCGGCGCTGACGATTTCGCCGAACACGCTGTGCTTGCCGTCCAGCCACGGCGTGGCGCCATGGGTGATGAAGAACTGGCTGCCATTGGTGCGCGGACCGGCATTGGCCATCGACAGCACGCCCGGCTTGTCATGGCGCAGGGCCGGATTGAACTCGTCCTCGAACTTGTAGCCCGGACCGCCGCGGCCGCTGCCCTCGGGGCAGCCGCCCTGGATCATGAAGTCGTTGATGACGCGGTGGAAACTCAGGCCATCGTAGTAACCGCGGCGCACCAGGTTGACGAAGCTGGCCACGGTCACCGGCGTCTTGTCGTCGTGCAGGCGCAGGTGGATGGGGCCGCGATTGGTGGTGAGGGTCACGTTGATGGTCATCGGTATTCCTTGGACTGGCGGAGGTCGGCAAGGATACCCCAGCCGGCCGCCGCTGGCTCGGCGAGGGCCGGCTCAGGGCAGGCCCAGCGCCGCCCGCTCCAGCGCCGCGGCGCCGCGCGGCCGGGCCGCCGGCGGGGCCGGCGCCTGCAGCGGCCACGGCGCGTCCTCGTACAGGTGGCTCCACAGCCGGTCCAGCGCCAGGTAGCCGTACGGCAGCAGCGGCACGTGGCGGTCGCCGAAGCCCGGCAGCGGCAGGAAGGCGTCGAAGTGCTGCGCGTACGGCACCTTCCAGTACAGCGGGTGCAGGCCGTGCACGCGCAGCCAGTCCACATAGGGCTCGGAGGTAAAGGCGGTGGGCAGCAGGCCGTCCTCGGCGCCGTGCAGCACCCACAGCGGCAGCCCGGGACGCGGCAGCCGCGCCGAGGCGGCAGCGACGCTGGCGTGCAGAGCGGCAACATCGGCGCCGTTGCCGTCCCACAGCGCGCGCAGGCAGCGGATGCCGGGCAATGCGGAATCCGCGGACGCATCGGTGCCGCCGAGCAGTGCGATGCCATTGCCCGGCGGAATGCCGGCGCCATCGGCCCACCACGAGGCACGCACGGCCGGCGTCGCTTCCGCCGTGGTGGCGTAATGGAAACCGCAGGGCACGTCCGCCGCGCCGCGGCGCAGATACGACGACGCATAACCCGCCGCGATCGCGCGCCACAGATCGAACGCCTGCGTGCTCGCCGCCACGTTCAGCGCGGCATCCGTCCAGCCGCCCGCACGCAGGTGCTCATAAGCCTGCGCGGCCTGCGCCTGCGCCGTGGCGCCGCTCACCAGGTCCTGCTCGCGCAGGCTGGCGCAGCGGGCGAGCCAGGCGGCCGGCGGCTTGCCGTCCTTGCCGCGCGCCAGCGGCGTGTTGCCGAAGCGTGCGTCGCTCAGCGCGCAGGGCAGCCACAGCGCGGCGTCGGTGGCGTAGTCGTAGAGCGCGCGGCCATAGCCTTCGACGTGCACGTTCGGTTCCAGCGCCACCACGCCGGCCAGCACGCCTTCGCTGTCGAGACCGGCGGCCTGCAATACCGCGCCGCCGCCGTTGGAAAGGCCGGTGGCGATGATGCGCGTGTTCTGCGGCGTGAACGGCGCCTGGTCCGGATAGGCGCGATCGAGCATGGCCAGGCCGAAGCGCGCGGCCTGCAGCACGTGGCGGCCCCAATCGGCTTCCGGGTTGTCGCCGGAGTGCAGATGCTTGATGGCGACGCCAGCATCGGCGGACGCCTTCGTCGGCTCGAATTCCAGCGGCGCCGCACCGCGCTGCGCGCGCGTGCCGTCGAGCTGCACGCCGGTGTCGTCGGCGTAGTCGAAATAGCCCGCGCCCGTGCCTTTGTCGGTGTAAGCCACCGCGCAGCCGCGCGGCAGACCCCAGGCGCCGGCCAGCGCGATCGCGCCATAGATGCCGCGCGAACCGGACGAGGCCGTGACCACCAGGCAGCGCTTGCGCGTATCGAAACCATCCGGCACCTGCAGCAGCACGCGATGCGGCGCATGCGCGCCGGGAATGCGCGCGAAGGCCTGGTACTCGCGGCCCGGCACTCCGGGTACGGCGCCGTAGACACGCCCATAGCCGCCGAGCGGGCCGAGATCGGCGATGCCCTTCCAGCTGTTCTGGATCGCCCGCCGGCGCAGTTCCTGCGGCGTGGGATGCAAGGCATCGGCATACGGCGCGGGCAGGCCCGCCAGGCCGGCCAGGCCCAGCCCCGCGCTCAGCAGGTCGTCGCCGTTGCGGTGCTCGGTGACGCGGACCTCGCCTTCGATGAACTGCGGTGACTGCATGAAACCCTGTCCCGATCGATGAGAGGAAGGCGGCTGCGCCGCGCAAGCGGCGAGCAGCGGCACCAGCAACAGCCAGGAGCGATGGAGGATGGTCATCGCGCCACCATAGCAACCGGCGATTGGCGCGCTATCGTACGAAGGTACAGCGGGGTTTCCTCAGTTCCAAAGTTGGAATCCTTCTCCCTCCGGCGACCCGAAGGTAGTCCCCGTGGGAGAGAAGGTGGCGGCAGCCGGATGAGGGTCCGGCCGGAGCGATGCACCTCACTCTTGCGCTCCGCCCGTACCCTCACCCCAGCCCCTCTCCCAAGGGGAGAGGGGCTTTGCGCCGCGCCCTGCGCAAGCTAACGTCACAAGTCATGCCCACCCTCCTGATCGCCGACGACCACCCGCTGTTCCGCACGGCCCTGCGCCAGGCCGTCACCGAAAGCGTCGCCGACTGCCGCATCCACGAAGCCACCGACCTGCCCGGCGCACTCGCCGCGCTGGCGGCCGAACCCGACACCGACCTGGTCCTGCTCGATCTCAACATGCCCGGCAGCCAGGGACTCTCGGGCCTGGCCGCGCTGCGCGGGCAGCATCCGGGCGTGGCCGTGCTGGTGGTGTCCGCGCACGACGAGGCGCGCACCGTGCGCCGCGTGCTCGACCACGGCGCCGCGGGCTTCATCGCCAAGAGCGCCTCGCCCGCCGATATCGGCGACGCCGTGCGCACCGTGCTCGCCTGCGGCACCTGGCTGCCGCCGGCGCTGGCGCAGGCGGTGGCGGCGCTGCCGGCCGATCCGGCCGATGCGGATCTGGCCGCGCGCCTGGCGCGACTCACCGAACAGCAGTACCGCGTGCTCACCCTGCTCGGCGAAGGCCTGCTCAACAAGCAGATCGCCGACCGCCTGTCGATCCAGGAGCGCACGGTGAAGGCGCACGTCACCGCCATCTTCGAAAAGCTCGGCGTGCGCAACCGCACCCAGGCCAGCGTGCTGCTGAATTCCTTGGCGCTGAGCGAACCGGCGCTGTGATCAGACCATCGCCGTGGCGAGCCGCTGCAGCACCTGCTGCATGGCCAGCGGCTTGAGCGGCTTGTAGAGCACCATCGCGCCGGCGTCGAGAATGCGCTGGCGCAGTTCGCCGTCGCGATCGGCGGTGAGGATCACAGCCGGCACGGCGGGACGTTCGCGGCGCAATGCGCGCAGCACGTCCAGCCCGGTGACGCCGTGGTCGAGGTGATAGTCGAGCACGAACAGATCCGGCGGCCATGGCGCGTCCATCGCCTGGCGCGGCTGCGCGGCGACGTGCACCTGCCAGCCCCAGCCCTGCAGCAGCGTGGCCAGCGCGGTGCGCGCGGCGGGTTCGTTGTCCAGCACCACGGCGCGGCCGGCCGCCACGCCTTGCGCGATGTCCGCCGCAGCCGCCGGCGCGGACACCGGCTGCGCACGCGGCACGTCGAGATGGAACACGCTGCCGCGCCCCGGCCACGAGCGCAGGCCCAGCGGATGTTCGAGCAATGCGGCCATGCGCTGCGCGATCGACAAACCCAGGCCCAGCCCCTGCCCGCCCGTGTGGTTCAAGCGGTGAAACGCCTGGAAAATGCGCTCGCGCTCTTCCGGCGCAATGCCCGGCCCCGTATCCCACACTTCCAGCCGCAGGTATTCGCCGTGCCGGCGCAGGCCCAGCAGCACGCGTCCGCGTTCCGAATAGCGCAGCGCGTTCGACAGGAAATTCTGCAGCACCCGGCGCAGCAGCAACGGATCCGAGCGCACCCAGGCCGCGCTGTCCACCACGCCCAGCCGCATGCCGCGATCGAGCGCCATGGCCTGGAATTCCGCCGCCAGCGGCCCGAGCACTTCGCTCAGCGCGAACTCGCGCGGCTGCGCGCGCAGACGGCCGCCTTCGAGGCGCGCGATATCCAGCAGGCCCGCCAGCAAGCCTTCCGTCGCCGCGAGCGCACCTTGCAGATGGCGCACCGTGGCCGCTTCGCCGCCGCGCTCGGCCAGCGCATGCGCGAACAGTTGCGCGGCATGCAGCGGTTGCATCAGGTCGTGGCTGACGGCGGCGAGGAAGCGGCTTTTCGCGGCGTTCGCGCGCTGCGCCTCGGCGGTGGCATCGGCCAATGCACGCGTGCGTTCTTCCACGCGCAGTTCCAGTGTCTCGTTCGCGCCGCGCAGCGCATCTTCGGCATGGCGGAACGCGGTGACGTCGGTAAAGGTGGCAACGAAGCCGCCGCCCGGCATCGGATTGCCGCGGATCTCCACCACCGTGCCATCGGGAAAACTGCGTTCGGACAGATGCCGCGTGCCGGCGCGCATATGGGTCAGGCGCCGCTGCACGCGCGCTTCGACGTCGCCCGCGCCGATCATGCCGCGCGCCACGTTGTAGCGCGTCAGGTCCGCCACCGGCCGCCCCACCTGCAGCAGTCCGTCGGGATAGCCGAATAAGCTGGCATAGCGGCGGTTCCACGCCACCAGGCGCAGTTCCGCGTCGACCACGCAGATGCCCTGGCTCATGTTTTCCAGCGCCGCTTCCAGCACGCGCTGGTTGAAGCGCAGATCCTGCGCGGCTTCGCCGACGATGGCGGCGACGGTGTCGAGCTCGTCGCGGCGCTGCTGCCGCACCACTTCCAGCAGCAGGCGCGCGGAGGCGGCGCCGATCACCGCGGCCAGCTCGTGCTCCACCTCGGCCACGCGCGCCGCGCTGGCGCTGCCGTGCGACGGTGCGTCTTCGAACAGATGCGCCACACGCTCGGCCGGCAGGAAGCGCGAAGCCAGCGCGTGCAGTTCGGCGACGCCGATGCTGCCCACCGCCGCGGGCTTGCGTGCGCGGCCGAAGCGCGAGCCGGCTACCGCGAATATCACCGCCACGTTGGCGGCCAGACCCGCCGCCACCGCACGCCCGAGGCGGCTCCATTCGCCCAATCCCAGCAAGCCGTCCGGCGCCAGCCAATGCAGACCGTACGGCCAGCCGCTCCACCACGTCGCCGCCGCGGGAAACATCGCCGGCAACAGCACGTACAACCACACCAGTGTGCCCGCGGCCAGGCCCGCCGCCACCGCGCGCGGCCCCAGCTGCGGCCGGTACACCGCGGCGAGCAGCGCCGGCGCCAATCCCGCCAGCGCCGAAAACGAAATCGCGCCGATATCCGCCAGCACGTCGTTGCGCGCCAGCACGCGGCTGTAGGCCCAGGCCAGCAGGATCACCGCCAGGATCGCCACGCGGCGCTGGTTGATCACCTGCCCGCGCAGATCGCCATGCTCGCCGCGCCCCCAGCCCGCCTGCACGCGCAGCGGCGCGATCAGGTGATTGACCACCATCAGGCTCAGCGCCAGCGTCGCCACCACCACCATGCTGGTTGCCGCGCTGAGGCCGCCGAGAAAAGCCAGCAGCGCAAGGCCGTGCTGGCCGCGCGCCATCGGCAAGGCCAGCACATAGAGATCGGACGGCACGCCGCTGGGCGCCAGCCAGGCATCGCCCAGCCGCGCCAACGGCAGGATCGGCAGCGCGATCAGCAGCATGTACAGCGGGAACAGCCAGCGCGCGGCGCGCAGGTGCGCACCGTCGCGGCATTCCACCACGCCGGCATGGAACTGATGCGGCAAGGTGAACATGGCCAGCGCGCCGAGCAGGATCATGGCCGGAAAACCCGCGCTGTCGTGCGGCGGCGGCGCGGCTGCCGCCACACCCGCCGGCGATGGCGCGAACAGCAAGCTGCCCAGCGCCAGCATCGCCGCCAGCTTGAACAGCGATTCGAACGCCATCGCCAGCACCAGTCCGCGGTTGTGCGCCATGGTGGAGGCGCGGCGGGTGCCGAACAGCATGGCGAACAAGGCCATCAGCAGCGCGACGTAGAGCGCGCTGTCCTGCCACGGCGGCGACTCGGCCACCTGGCCGCGGCCGAGCATGGCGAAACTCATCGCCACCGCTTTCAGCTGCAAAGCGATATACGGAACGATGCCGATCAGCACCACCACGGTCACCAGCGCGGCAAGGCCGGAATGGCGGCCGAGGCGCACCGCGATCAGGTCGGCCAGCGAGCCGGCGTTGTAGTCGCGCGCCAGCTGCACCAGCCGCCGCAGCACAGCGATGCCGAACAGGTACATCAGGATGGCGCCGACGAAGGTCGGCGGCAGCCACCAGCCGGAGCGGCTGGCCTGGGTGACGGTGCCGTAGAAGGTCCATGAGGTGCAGTGGATCGCCAGCGACAGGGCGTAGACGATGGACCAGCGTTTTTCGAAGAGTGCGGGGCGGCGTTCGCCGAGCAGCGCGACGCCGAAGAGCAGGCCGAGCCAGATCAGGGCGGCGGTGGTGATGATGGTGGGGGTCAGCATGGCTGATGTTTATCCGAGCGTATGCGCAAGCCCCGGCCCCTCACCCCAACCCTCTCCCCGGAGGGGAGAGGGGGATGTCGGGCGAGGCGAAAATCCAGCGAAGAGCACGCGGCGCAGCCGCGGCGTTCCGCTTGCGCGCTTCTGCTCCTGATCTACCGGGTCCCCTTGGCGCCGGCGGTGAGGGCTGGACGAAAAGGCCCCCGCAGGGGGGCGAGGACAGGAGTCCTCGCCTTTTTGATCAGGGCATGGATGC
>NZ_JAAOYS010000024.1:0-15897 GCF_011759495.1 Dyella sp. SG562 | reverse complement strand
GCGCCGCCGTCAGCGTCGTCTTGCCGTGGTCCACGTGACCGATCGTGCCGACGTTGACGTGCGGCTTGGTGCGTTCGAACTTACCCTTTGCCATGTCTCAAACCTCTGAAAGAACTGTGTTGTAGAAGGAGGAAGGCCTTATCAGGCCTTCTTGATGACCTGCTCGGCGATGTTGTTCGGCGCCTCGGCGTAATGGTCGAACTCCATCGTGAAGGTAGCGCGACCCTGGGTCAGCGAGCGGATGGTGGTCGCATAGCCGAACATCTCGCCGAGCGGCACCATCGCATTGATGGTCTTGCCCGACGGCGTGTCGTCCTGGCCCTGCAACAGGCCACGACGACGGCTCAGATCGCCCATCACGTCACCGACGTAGTCTTCCGGCGTCACCACCTCGACCTTCATGATCGGCTCGAGCAGGACCGGATCGGCCTTGCGGAAACCTTCCTTGAAGCCCATCGACGCGGCGATCTTGAACGCGGTTTCGGACGAGTCGACGTCATGGTACGAGCCGAACACCAGCTTCACCTTGATGCCCACCACCGGATAGCCGGCGAGCGGACCACTGGAGATGGTTTCGCGCAGACCCTTTTCAACCGCCGGGATGAATTCCTTCGGAATCACGCCGCCGGAGATCTCGTTGATGAAGAGGAAATCATCCTTGACGTTCGGGCTCTTCTTGTCCTCGTCGGACATCGGCGACAGTTCGAGCACGACGTGGCCGTACTGGCCCTTACCGCCGGACTGCTTGGCGTGCTTGTAGTCCGCCTTGACGTCGCTCTTGCGAATGGTTTCGCGGTAGGCCACCTGCGGCTTGCCGACGTTCGCCTCGACATTGAACTCGCGACGCATGCGGTCGACGATGATGTCCAGGTGCAGCTCGCCCATGCCGGAAATGATGGTCTGGCCGGATTCCTCGTCCGTACGCACGCGGAAGGACGGATCCTCGGCGGCCAGGCGGCCCAGCGCGATGCCCATCTTTTCCTGGTCGGACTTGGTCTTCGGCTCCACCGCCATCGAGATCACCGGCTCCGGGAACGTCATGCGCTCCAGGGTGATCACGTGGTCCTGCGAGCACAGCGTATCGCCGGTCGTCACGTCCTTCAGGCCGACCGCCGCGGCGATGTCGCCGGCGCGGACTTCCTTGATTTCCTGACGCTCGTTCGCGTGCATCTGCAGGATGCGGCCGATGCGCTCCTTGCGCGACTTGATCGGGTTGTACACCTGATCGCCGGCATTGAGCGTGCCCGAGTAGACGCGGAAGAACGTGAGCGAACCGACGAACGGATCGGTCATGATCTTGAACGCCAGCGCGGAGAACGGCGCGTTGTCGTCGGCGCTGCGGGTGGCTTCCTTGTCGTCCTCGTCCACACCGGCCACCGGCGGGCGGTCGGCGGGCGACGGCAGCAGGTTCACCACCGCGTCGAGCATCGCCTGGACGCCCTTGTTCTTGAACGCGGTACCGCAGAACACCGGGATGATCTCGCTGGACAGCGTGCGCGCGCGCAGACCGCTGATGATCTCTTCCTCGGAGAGGTCGCCCTCTTCCAGGTACTTGTTCATCAGGTCTTCGGACGCTTCCGCAGCCGCCTCCACCATGAAGCTATGGGCCTCGGCGGCCTTTTCCTTCAGGTTGGCGGGGATGTCCTGGTATTCGAACTTCATGCCCTGGGACTCCATGTCCCAGACGATCGACTTCATCTTGAGCAGGTCGATCACGCCCTCGAAGTTGTCTTCGGCGCCGATCGGCACCTGCATCGGCACCGGGTTCGCACCCAGGCGCGCCTTCAGTTGCTCGACCACCTTCTCGAAGTTGGCACCCGTGCGGTCCATCTTGTTGACGAACGCGAGGCGCGGCACGTGGTACTTGTTGGCCTGGCGCCACACGGTTTCCGACTGCGGCTGCACACCACCCACGGCGCAAAGCACGAACACCGCACCATCGAGCACGCGCAACGAACGCTCCACCTCGATGGTGAAGTCGACGTGCCCGGGGGTATCGATGATGTTGAAGCGGTGCTCGGGCAAGGAACGATCCATACCCTTCCAGAACGCCGTCGTTGCCGCCGACGTAATGGTGATGCCGCGCTCCTGCTCCTGCTCCATCCAGTCCATGGTTGCCGCACCGTCATGCACCTCGCCAATCTTGTGACTGACGCCGGTGTAGAACAGGATGCGCTCCGTGGTCGTGGTCTTGCCGGCATCGATGTGGGCCATGATGCCGAAGTTGCGGTAGCGCTCGATGGGGGTGGTGCGTGCCACGGTAGTAACCTCGAATCTGTACTTGCTTACCAGCGGTAGTGCGAGAACGCCTTGTTGGCCTCGGCCATGCGATGCGTCTCTTCGCGCTTCTTGATCGCGCCACCGCGATTCTCGGAAGCCTCAAGCAGCTCGGCGGCCAGCTTGCGCGGCATCGAGGTCTCGCCGCGCTTGCGGGCGGACTCGATGGCCCAGCGCATGGCCAGCGCCATGCGGCGACCGGAGCGCACTTCGACCGGAACCTGGTAAGTGGCACCACCGACGCGGCGGGACTTCACCTCGACCGCGGGGGCAATGTTGTTCAGCGCCTTCTCGACCAGCGAGACCGGCTCGGCGTGCTTCTCGCCCAGATGGTCGAGCGCACCATAGACGATGGCTTCGGCCACGGACTTCTTGCCGCTCTTCATCACCATGTTGATGAAGCGGGCGATCAGCTGGCTGCCGTGCTTGGGGTCCGGCAGGACCAGGCGGGCGGGATGGGAACCTTTACGCGACATTTCTCGTTGTCCTCTAGCTCTTTAGCTCTTCGGGCGCTTGGCGCCGTACTTGGAGCGCGACTGACGGCGCTTGGTGACGCCGGCGCAGTCGAGGCTGCCGCGCACCGTGTGATAACGCACACCCGGCAGATCCTTGACGCGGCCGCCGCGGATGAGCACCACCGAGTGCTCCTGCAGGTTGTGGCCTTCGCCGCCGATGTAGCTGATGACTTCGTAACCGTTGGTCAGGCGCACCTTGGCAACCTTACGCAGGGCCGAATTCGGCTTCTTCGGGGTGGTGGTGTAGACGCGCGTGCAAACGCCGCGGCGCTGCGGGCTGTTCTGCAGGGCCGGAGAAGCACTCTTGTAGCTCTTCGGGCTGCGGGACTTGCGCACCAACTGGTTGATAGTCGACATGCGTAACTTTTCCTGAGAAACATAAAGGCAGACCGAACCAGCTCGGTCTGCCAAGAAGCGGGAATTTAACATGGGCAGCTCGTCACAGACAAGCTGACGCCCTGCCCTCCATGACTCGAACACGAGGCGCAATCCTTGCGCCTCATTTCGTATGTCAGCGAGCAAGTCCCCGACGGGGCTTACTCCGAACCATTGTCGCTACCGACGGTGGCTTCCGCGAAGGAGACCGGGGAAGCGGTGCCGGAAAGGGTATCCAGCTCCGCGGCGGTAAGACCGCCCTGGCGACGACGCTGCGCGTGGTACGCCAAACCCGTACCTGCCGGGATGAGACGGCCGACAATAACATTTTCCTTCAGGCCCCGCAAGGTGTCGCGCGTGCCACGGACCGCCGCCTCGGTAAGGACGCGGGTGGTCTCCTGGAACGAAGCGGCCGAGATGAACGACTCGGTCGCCAGCGACGCCTTGGTGATGCCCAGCAGCACCGACTGGAAGTCCGCCGGACGCTCGTTGCGCGAGCTGGCGCGGTCGTTTTCCGCATTGATGCGGACACGCTCGACCTGTTCGCCGCGAAGGTAATGGCTGTCGCCCGCCTCGGTGATCTCAACCTTGCGCAGCATCTGGCGAATGATCGTTTCGATGTGCTTGTCGTTGATCTTCACGCCCTGCAGGCGGTAGACGTCCTGGATTTCCTTGACCAGGTACGAAGCCAGCGGCTCGACACCCAGCAGGCGCAGGATGTCGTGCGGATTCGGCTCGCCGTCCACCACGGTTTCGCCCTTCTCCACGTGCTCGCCTTCGAACACGATGACCTGCCGCCACTTCGGGATCAGCTCCTCGTGCTCATTGCCGTCGGAGTCCTTGATGATCAGGCGCTGCTTGCCCTTGGTGTCCTTGCCGAAGCTGACCACGCCGGAGCGCTCGGCCAGGATCGCCGGCTCCTTCGGCTTGCGCGCTTCGAACAGGTCGGCCACGCGGGGCAGACCGCCGGTGATGTCGCGGGTCTTGGAGGTTTCCTGCGGGATACGGGCAACCACGTCGCCCACGCCCACTTCGGCGCCGTTCTGGATCGACACGATCGCGCCGGCCGGCAGCATGTACTGCGCCGGCACGTCGGTGCCGGGCAGCTTGAGCTCGCGGCCCTTGCTGTCTTCCAGGCGGACGATCGGGCGCAGGTCCTTGGCCGCGGTACCGCGACGCTTCGGATCGGTCACCACCGCCGACTCCAGGCCGGTCAGCTCGTCGGTCTGGCTCTGCACGGTGACGCCATCGATGAAGTCGATGAAGCGCACGGTACCGGCCACTTCCGACACGATCGGATGGGTATGCGGATCCCAGTTGGCCACGGTCTGGCCGGCCTTGACCGGGTCGCCGTCCTTGACCGCGATGGTCGAGCCGTACGGCACCTTGTAGCGCTCGCGCTCGCGGCCGTTGGCGTCGATCACCGACACTTCGCCCGAACGCGACACCGCCACCAGGTGGCCCTGGGCGTGCTGCACGGTCTTGAGGTTGTTGAACTTCAGCGTGCCGGTGGTCTTCACCGTCACGTTGTCCACCGCCGCCGCACGCGAAGCCGCGCCACCGATGTGGAACGTACGCATGGTCAGCTGGGTGCCGGGTTCGCCGATCGACTGCGCGGCGACCACGCCCACGGCCTCGCCCATGTTGACCAGGTGGCCACGGGCCAGATCGCGGCCGTAGCACAGCGCGCACACGCCATGCGAAGCCTGGCAGGTGATCGGCGAGCGCACCTTGATCGACTGCACGCCGGCCTTGTCGAGCTTCTCGACCAGGGCTTCGTCCAGCAGGGTGTCGCGGGTGACGATCGGCTCGTTGTCCTCGCCCGGGCCGTACACGTCCTCGACCACCACGCGGCCCAGCACGCGCTCGCGCAGCGGCTCGACCACGTCGCCGCCTTCCACGATCGGCTGCATGATCACGCCTTCCTCGGTACCGCAGTCGAGGGAGGTGATCACCACGTCCTGCGCCACGTCCACCAGGCGGCGGGTCAGGTAACCCGAGTTGGCGGTCTTCAGCGCCGTATCCGCCAGGCCCTTACGGGCACCGTGGGTGGAGTTGAAGTACTGCAGCACGTTCAGGCCTTCGCGGAAGTTGGCCTTGATCGGGGTCTCGATGATCGAGCCGTCCGGACGGGCCATCAGGCCGCGCATGCCGGCCAGCTGGCGGATCTGCGCCACCGAGCCACGCGCGCCGGAGTCGGCCATGATGTACAGCGAGTTCATCGACTTCTGGGCGACGATCTCGCCCTTGGCATTGGTCACCTTCTCGGTGCCGATGCCGTCGATCATCGCCTTGGCCACCAGCTCGTTGGTGCGCGACCAGATGTCGACCACCTTGTTGTAGCGCTCGCCGGCGGTGACCAGGCCCGACTGGTACTGCTCCTGGATCTCGACCACTTCCTTCTCGGCCTCTTCCAGGATCGGCTTCTTCTGCTCGGGGATGATCATGTCATCGATGCCGATCGAGATGCCGGCGCGGGTCGCGAAGCGGAAGCCGGTGTACATCAGCTTGTCCGCGAACACCACGGTGTCCTTCAGGCCCAGCAGGCGGTAGCTGGAGTTGATCAGGCGCGAGATGGCCTTCTTGGTCAGCTCGGTGTTGGCCAGCGAGAACGGCAGGCCTTCCGGCAGGATCTCGGCCAGCAGCGCGCGGCCGACGGTGGTCTCCGCCAGCTGCACGGAGCTGCTGCGGTTGCCTTCCTCGTCGATCTGCGTGATGGTCATGCGCACCTTGATCTTGGCGTGCAGTTCCACCGCGCGGTTGTCGTAGGCGCGACGCACTTCGCTGATGCTCGAGAACACCATGCCGGTGCCCTTGGCGTTCACCAGCTCGCGGGTCATGTAGTACAGGCCCAGCACCACGTCCTGGGTCGGCACGATGATCGGCTCGCCGTTGGCGGGCGACAGGATGTTGTTCGAGGACATCATCAGGGCGCGCGCTTCCAGCTGCGCCTCGATCGACAGCGGCACGTGCACGGCCATCTGGTCGCCGTCGAAGTCGGCGTTGAAGGCGGTACAGACCAGCGGGTGCAGCTGGATCGCCTTGCCTTCGATCAGCACCGGCTCGAACGCCTGGATGCCCAGGCGGTGCAGGGTCGGCGCGCGGTTCAGCAGCACCGGATGCTCGCGGATCACGTCCTCGAGGATGTCCCACACCTGGCCTTCCTCGCGCTCGACGAGCTTCTTGGCGGCCTTGATGGTGGTCGCCTCGCCGCGCGCCTGCAGCTTGGCGAAGATGAAAGGCTTGAACAGCTCGAGCGCCATCTTCTTAGGCAACCCGCACTGGTGCAGGCGCAGGGTCGGGCCCACCACGATCACCGAACGACCGGAGTAGTCCACGCGCTTGCCGAGCAGGTTCTGGCGGAAGCGGCCCTGCTTGCCCTTGATCATGTCGGCCAGCGACTTCAGCGCACGCTTGTTGGTGCCGGTGATGGCACGGCCGCGGCGGCCGTTGTCGAGCAGCGCGTCGACCGATTCCTGCAGCATGCGCTTCTCGTTGCGCACGATGATGTCGGGCGCATTGAGCTCGAGCAGGCGCTTGAGGCGGTTGTTGCGGTTGATGACGCGGCGGTACAGGTCGTTGAGGTCGGAGGTCGCGAAGCGGCCGCCGTCCAGCGGGACCAGCGGACGCAGGTCCGGCGGCAGCACCGGCAGCACGGTCAGCACCATCCACTCCGGACGGTTGCCGGACTCCAGGAACGCCTCGATCAGCTTCACGCGCTTGGTGAGGCGCTTGAGCTTGGTCTCGGAGTTGGTCGAGGAGATCTCTTCCTTCAGGCGCACCACTTCGCCCGGCAGGTCGAGCGACTTCAGCAGCTCGTACACCGCCTCGGCGCCCATGCGCGCGTCGAACTCGTCGCCGTGCTCTTCCACGGCTTCGAGGTACTGGTCCTCGCTCAGCAGCTGGCCGCGCTCGAGCGCGGTCAGACCCGGATCGATCACCACGAAGGCCTCGAAGTACAGGATGCGCTCGATGTCGCGCAGGGTCATGTCCAGCATCAGGCCGATGCGCGACGGCAGCGACTTGAGGAACCAGATGTGCGCGGTCGGGCTGGCCAGCTCGATGTGGCCCATGCGCTCGCGGCGCACCTTGGCCAGGGTGACCTCGGTGCCGCACTTTTCGCAGACCACGCCGCGGTGCTTCATGCGCTTGTACTTGCCGCACAGGCACTCGTAGTCCTTCACCGGGCCGAAGATGGCGGCGCAGAACAGGCCGTCGCGCTCCGGCTTGAAGGTGCGGTAGTTGATGGTCTCCGGCTTCTTCACTTCACCGTACGACCAGGAACGGATCAACTCCGGCGAGGCCAGCGCGATCTTGATCGAATCGAAATCGGGCGTGGCGCGCTGCTGGTTGAACAGATTGAGCAAATCTTTCATTGCATAAGCTCCTGTAACCCAGGGGTTACTTGATCTCTTCCAGGTCGATGTCGATGCCGAGCGAGCGGATTTCCTTCACGAGCACGTTGAAGGACTCCGGCATGCCGGCCGCCATCTCGTGGTTGCCGTCGACGATGTTCTTGTACATCTGGTTGCGGCCCTGCACGTCGTCGGACTTCACCGTCAGCATTTCCTGCAGGGTGTAGGCCGCGCCGTAGGCTTCCAGCGCCCAGACTTCCATTTCGCCGAAGCGCTGACCGCCGAACTGCGCCTTGCCGCCCAGCGGCTGCTGGGTGACGAGCGAGTACGGACCGGTGGAACGCGCGTGCATCTTGTCGTCGACCAGGTGGTTCAGCTTCAGGTAGTGCATGTAGCCGACGGTGACCGGACGGTCGAACGCTTCGCCGGTACGGCCGTCGAACAGCGTGGTCTGGCCCGACTCGGGCAGATCCGCCAGGCGCAGCATCGCCTTCAGCTCGGACTCTTCGGCGCCGTCGAACACCGGCGTGGCCATCGGCACGCCTTCCTGCAGGTTGTCGGCCAGGGTGAAGATTTCTTCGTCGGTCAGCGACTTCAGGTCGACGTGCTGCACGGCGCCAGCCACATGGTGGTTGTAGATCTGATCCAGGAATTCGCGGATCTGCGCCACCTTGGCCTGCGCTTCGAGCATCTTCTGGATCTTCTTGCCCAGGCCCTTGGCGGCCCAGCCGAGATGCACTTCCAGAATCTGGCCGATGTTCATACGCGAGGGCACGCCCAGCGGGTTCAGCACGATGTCGACCGAGGTGCCGTCCGCCATGAACGGCATGTCCTCGACCGGCACCACGTTGGACACCACGCCCTTGTTGCCGTGACGGCCGGCCATCTTGTCGCCCGGCTGGATGCGGCGCTTCACGGCCAGGAACACCTTGACCATCTTCAGCACGCCCGGCGCGAGGTCGTCGCCCTGGGTGATCTTGCCCTGCTTCTCCTTGAAGCGCTTGTCGAACTCCTCGCGGTGGCGCTTGACCTGGTCGGCCGCGCGCTCGAGGAACTCGGTGACGTCCTCGTCCTTGACGTTGACCTTGAACCAGTCGTCCTTCTTCAGGCTGTCCAGGTAGGCGTCGGTGACTTCGGCACCGCGCTTCAGGCCGCCCGGGCCGCTGTTGGCGATCTTGCCGACCAGCTGCGTGCGCATGCGGTTGTAGATGGCGCCCTCGAGGATGCGGAACTGGTCGTCAAGGTCCTTGCGGATGCGCTTGACTTCCATTTCCTCGATCTGCTTCGCGCGCTTGTCCTTCTCGATGCCGTCGCGGGTGAACACCTGCACGTCGATGACGGTGCCGTCCATGCCCGGCGGCACGCGCAGCGAGCTGTCCTTCACGTCCGAAGCCTTCTCGCCGAAGATCGCGCGCAGCAGCTTCTCTTCCGGGGTCAGCTGGCTTTCGCCCTTGGGCGTGACCTTGCCGACCAGGATGTCGCCCGCCTTCACCTCGGCGCCGATGTACACGATGCCGGATTCGTCCAGGCGCGCCAGCGCCTGCTCGCCCACGTTCGGGATGTCGGCGGTGATTTCCTCGGCGCCCAGCTTGGTGTCGCGCGCGATGCAGGCCAGCTCCTCGATGTGGATCGAGGTGTAGCGGTCTTCCTGCACGACGCGCTCGGACAGCAGGATCGAGTCTTCGAAGTTGTAGCCGTTCCACGGCATGAAGGCGATCAGCATGTTCTGGCCGAGCGCGAGCTCGCCCAGGTCGGTCGACGAACCGTCGGCCAGCGTGTCGCCCTTCGCCACCACGTCGCCCACGTTCACCAGCGGACGCTGGTTGAGGTTGGTGTTCTGGTTGGAACGGGTGTACTTGGTCAGCGTGTAGATATCGACGCCGGCGTCGTTGTCGCCGACTTCGCTCTCATTGACGCGCACCACGATACGGCCGGCGTCGACCTGGTCGATCACGCCGCCGCGCTTGGCGGTGACGATCACGCCCGAGTCGCGCGCCACGGCGCGCTCGATGCCGGTACCGACCAGCGGGGTCTGCGAACGCAGCGTCGGCACGGCCTGGCGCTGCATGTTCGCGCCCATCAGCGCGCGGTTGGCGTCGTCGTGCTCCAGGAACGGCACCAGCGCCGCCGCCACCGACACGGTCTGCATCGGCGACACGTCCATGTAGCCGACTTCGGACGCCGGACGCAGCTCGGACTCGCCGCGGAAGCGGCAGGACACGAAGTCTTCGACGAAGCGGCCGTCCTTCAGCGGCGAGTTCGCCTGGGCGATCACGTGGTCACCCTCCTCGATCGCCGACAGGTAGTCCACCTTGTCGGTGACCTTGCCGTTCTCGACCTTGCGGTACGGCGTCTCCAGGAAGCCGTAGGCATTGGTGCGGGCGTACACGGCCAGCGAGTTGATCAGGCCGATGTTCGGGCCTTCCGGCGTTTCGATGGTGCAGACGCGGCCGTAATGGGTCGGGTGCACGTCGCGCACTTCGAAGCCGGCGCGCTCGCGGGTCAGGCCGCCCGGACCGAGGGCCGAGACGCGGCGCTTGTGCGTCACTTCCGACAGCGGGTTGTTCTGGTCCATGAACTGGCTGAGCTGCGAGGAGCCGAAGAACTCCTTCACCGCCGCCGCGACCGGCTTGGCGTTGATCAGTTCCTGCGGGGTCAGGCCCTCGGACTCGGCCAGCGACAGGCGCTCGCGCACGGCGCGCTCGACGCGCACCAGGCCGATGCGGAAGGTGTTCTCCGCCATTTCGCCCACGGAACGCACGCGGCGGTTGCCCAGGTGGTCGATGTCGTCGACCGTGCCGTGGCCGTTCTTGATGTCGATCAGCACCTTCAGCACGTCGAGGATGTCGGAGCTGTCGCCCTGCGACTGCACCAGGTTCTGCGCTTCCTCTTCCTTGCGCTCGCTGAAGTACTTGTGGTCGTACAGCACGCCCGGGCCGACGATCTCCTTGCGGCCGACGCGGCGGTTGAACTTCATGCGGCCGACGGCCGACAGGTCGTAGCGGTCGAAGGTGAAGAACAGGTTGTAGAACAGGTTTTGCGCGGCGTCCTTAGTCGGCGGCTCGCCCGGGCGCATCATGCGGTAGATCTCCACCAGCGCCTCGAGCTGCGTCTTGGTGTTGTCGATGCGCAAGGTGTGCGAGACGTACGCGCCGCGGTCGAGGTCGTTCACGTACAGGGTCGGCACCGTCTCGATGCCGGCCTTGCGGAAGTTCTCGAGCTGGTCGGCGGTGATCTCGTCGTTGGCCGAGGCCAGCAGCTCGCCGGTCTTGGAGTCAACGATGTCGACCGCCAGGATGCGGCCGACCGGGTAGTCGTCCGGCACTTCCAGCGCGGTGATGTTCTCGGCCGCCAGCTGGCGGACGTGGCGTGCGGTGATGCGCTTGCCGGCTTCCACCAGCACCTTGTCGCCCACGACCAGGTCGAAGGTCAGCGTTTCGCCGCGCAGGCGCTCGGCGACGAGCTCCAGCGTGGTGCCGCCCTTCTTGCCCAGGTGGAACACGTTGTGCTCGAAGAAGATGTCGAGCATCTCTTCGTTGGAGTAGCCCAGCGCGCGCAGCAGCACCGTCACCGGCAGCTTGCGGCGACGGTCGATACGGGTGTACAGCGCGTCCTTCGGGTCGAACTCGAAGTCCAGCCAGGAGCCGCGGTAGGGGATCACGCGGGCCGAGAACAGCAGCTTGCCCGAGCTGTGCGTCTTGCCGCGGTCGTGGTCGAAGAACACGCCCGGCGAACGGTGCAGCTGCGAGACGATGACGCGCTCGGTGCCGTTGATGATGAAGGTGCCGGTGTCGGTCATGAGCGGAATCTCGCCCATGTAGACCTCCTGCTCCTTCACGTACTTGACGGCCTTCTTCGACGCCGGGCTGTCCTTGTCGTAGATGACCAGGCGCACGGTGACGCGCAGCGGCGCGCCGAAGGTCATGCCGCGGTTGCGGCATTCGCGCTCGTCGAACGCGGGCTCGCCCAGTCGATAGTCGACGTATTCCAGAGCCGCATTGCCGGAATAGCTGACGATCGGGAAGACCGACTTCAGCGCGGCGTGCAGACCCTTGTCGTCGCGCTGTTTCGGCGCGACCTGCTCCTGCAGGAACTCCCTGTAGGAATCGGTCTGGATGGTCAGCAGGTTCGGCACCCCCAGTACGGGGGGACGCTTGCCGAAATCCTTGCGGATGCGCTTCTTCTCGGTAAACGAGTAGGTCATGGTGGGTACCGCCTCGGTTCGCAGTGACGCCGGTGGTGCACACACCGGCTGAATGAAATTGCAGGGAATCGAGAATGGGGAATCGTCAATCGGCAAGAGCTATGCCGGGCTTTCCGATTCCCTATTCTCCATTCCCTATTCCCGCATCATTTAAAGCAGGCAAAGCCCGGGAGCTTTCGCTCCCAGGCTTGCTTGACGCTAGATCAAACTGACGGCGCGCAAGAGCGCCGATTACTTCAGTTCGACCGTGGCGCCGGCAGCTTCGAGGTCCTTCTTGAACTTCGCAGCGTCGTCCTTCGAAGCGGCTTCCTTCACGACGCCACCGGCCTCGGTCAGGTCCTTCGCTTCCTTCAGGCCCAGGCCGGTGATGGCGCGGACGGCCTTGATCACGTCGACCTTCTTGTCGCCGGCGCTCTTCAGGATGACGTCGAACTCGGTCTGCTCTTCGGCAGCCGGGCCAGCGGCGGCCGGGCCGGCGGCCATCATGACCGGGGCGGCGGCGGACACGCCAAACTTCTCTTCGATGGCCTTCACCAGCTCCATCACTTCCATCAGCGACTTGGCGGCGACGGCTTCAACGATCTGTTCGTTGGTCAGGGACATTTTGATTACCTCTGGAAATTGATTCGGTTAGAAATTTCGTCGAACTGAGCGATCAAGCTTCAGCCGCGGCCTCGGCCGGAGCCGCTTCGCCGCCACCCTGCTTGTCGGCCACGGCCTTGACGGCGCGGGCAAACATCGCAGCGGGCTCGGCCAGCACGCGGGCCAGCATGGCGAGGGCTTCTTCGCGGGTCGGCAGCGAGGCCAGCACGTCCACATGGGCGGCCGGGAACAGCTTGCCTTCCACGGAAACCACGCGGGGCTTGAGCTTGTCGTTGCTCTTGGCGAATTCCTTGATCAGGCGACCGGCAGCGCCGGGCTCCTCCATCGAGAACGCGTACAGCAGCGGACCGGTCAGGGCGTCCTTGACGACCTCGAACTCGGTACCACCGACGGCGCGCGACGCCAGCGTGTTCTTCACAACCTTGAGGAACACGCCGCTTTCGCGGGCCTTCTTGCGCATCGCGGTCATTTGTTCGACCGTGGTGCCCGCGTACTCGGCAGCGACCAAGGAGTGAGCCTTCGCGGCAACTTCTGCCAGTTCGGCGACTACTTCTTGCTTCTGAGAGAGATTCAGAGCCATATCACTCCTCCACTTTGAAATCCGCTTGCGACTCCTGCCGCTTGCGGTCCTGGGCGACGCCTTCCGTGACGTCGGGGATCCTGAGGGATCCCGGGTGGTGGCCTTTCCAGAACAAATTCCAGAAGGGGCAGCACCATCTGCGCAGGCCGGATCCACCAGGGAACCGATTAAGCGACCCCGCTGCCGACGACGGCGATTCCATGCCAATACGAGCTCCCTGCTCGTCGTCGTCGCGCGCTGATCGCGCCTGCGGTCTTTGACGGCGGCGACGCTCGGGAAGAACGCCACCTGCCCTCAAAAACATGCCTGCGCCAGCATCGCCGGCGCAGGACTTGATGACTTACTTGGCCGACACAGCCACGGTGGAGGTGTCGACCGGAACGCCCACGCCCATCGTGCTGGACAGGGCGATCTTCTGCAGGTACTGGCCCTTCGCC
Organism: Dyella sp. SG562; assembly: GCF_011759495.1. Lineage (NCBI taxonomy): Bacteria > Pseudomonadati > Pseudomonadota > Gammaproteobacteria > Lysobacterales > Rhodanobacteraceae > Dyella > Dyella sp. SG562. The sequence continues at coordinate 2,551 of NZ_JAAOYS010000024.1, read as the reverse complement.
GTGGAAGGCTTGGCCTTCAGCAGGTCGGCGATGAGCGCATTGAGGTTGTCGGCGAGCTGCGCGGCCTCGAAGCTGGCCTTGCCGATGGTGGCGTGGATGATGCCCGCCTTGTCGTTGCGGAACTTCACCTGGCCGGCCTTGGCATTCTTCACCGCGGTGGCGACGTCGGCGGTGACCGAGCCGTCCTTCGGATTCGGCATCAGGCCGCGCGGGCCGAGCAGCTGGCCCAGCTTGCCGACGACGCGCATCGCGTCCGGCGTGGCGATGACGCGACCGAAGTCGAGATCGCCGGCCTGCATGCGCTCGGCCAGGTCGTCCATGCCGACGGCGTCGGCGCCGGCGGCCTTGGCGGCCTCGGCCTTCTCACCGGCCGGCACGAACACGGCGACCTTGATGGTCTTGCCGGTGCCGTGCGGCAGCAGCGAGGAGCCGCGCACGCCCTGGTCGGACTTCTTCGCATCGATGCCGAGGCGCACCGCCACGTCCACCGACTCGGCGAACTTGGCCTTGGCGTTGTCCTTGACGATCTTCAGGGCTTCTTCCAGGCCATAGAGCTTGCCCGGCTGCACCGCCGCCTGGGCGGCCTTCAAACGCTTGGTGATCTTTGCCATGTCTTAACCCTCCACCACGAAGCCCATGCTGCGCGCGCTGCCGGCGATGGTGCGCACGGCGGCATCCAGATCGGCAGCCGTGAGATCCGGCTCCTTCTGCTTCGCAACGTCTTCCAGCTGCTTGCGGGTGATCTTGCCGACCTTGTCGGTATTCGGCTTCGACGAACCCTTGGCGATGCCCGTGACCTTCTTGATGAGCACGGAGGCCGGGGGGGTCTTGGTGATGAAGGTGAAGCTGCGGTCCGAATAGGCCGTGATGATCACGGGAATCGGCATGCCCGGTTCCATCTTCTGCGTGGCGGCATTGAACGCCTTGCAGAATTCCATGATGTTCAGGCCGCGCTGGCCGAGGGCGGGGCCCACCGGCGGCGACGGGTTGGCCTGGCCGGCCTTGACCTGCAGCTTGATGTAACCGACGACTTTCTTTGCCATTGGATTTTCCTCGCGAGTTCGGGCGCCTTGCGGCTCCTCGCAGTGCACATTCCCTGGATGTAGGGCGGTCCGCGCTCCAGCGAACCGAGAAATACGGACACGCCGAGCGAAATGCCCCGGCGTGAACCGCGTAGTTTACGGAGTGATCAAGTTTTAAGCAAGCCCCGTGCCGGAGCTTGCGTCAGGCCTTCTCGACCTGTCCGAATTCGAGCTCGACCGGGGTCGAACGGCCGAAGATGAGCACCGCAACGCGCAGGCGGCTCTTCTCGTAGTTGACTTCCTCGACCACGCCGTTGAAGTCGTTGAACGGGCCGTCGGTCACGCGGACCATTTCACCCGGCTCAAACAGGACCTTTGGCTTCGGCTTCTCCACGCCCTCGCGGACGCGGCTGAGGATGTTGTCGGCTTCGCTGTCGCGGATCGGCAGCGGGCGGTCGGCGGTACCGCCGATGAAGCCCATCACCTTGGGGGTTTCCTTGACCAGGTGCCAGCATTCGTCGTCGATCCGGGGGGCCTTGCCCTCGGTGTCGGTCTCGATCTGCACCAGCACGTAGCCCGGGAAGAACTTGCGATCGCTGCGGCGCTTCTGGCCGCCGCGCATCTCGATCACTTCCTCGGTCGGCACCAGCACTTCGCCGAAGCGCTCTTCCATGCCGGCGCGCTGAATGCGCTCGACCAGCGACTTGCGCACCTGGTTTTCGAAGCCCGAATAGGCGTGCACCACATACCAACGCTTGCTCATGCTCTTTACCTCACGAACCCAGCTTGAGCAGCCAGTCGAGCACGACCGACTTGAGGATGAGGTCGATCACGCCCAGCAGCAGGGAGAGAACGACCACCACGACGATGATGATGCCGGTGGTCTTGAGCGTCTCGTCACGCTTCGGCCAGACCACCTTGCGCATTTCGAACTGGGACTCGCCCAGGAAGGAGCGGACGCGGCGGCCGAGCGCGGTCGTGGCGGCAATGCCGAGCGCCGCGACCAGGGCCACCAGCACGCCAACCAGGCGCACCGAGCCGGGGACGCTCGCATCGTTGCTGTACCAGGAGTACGCAAAGACACCGGCGACCAGCACCAGCACGGCAAGCACCAGCTTGGCGATGTCGGCGGCGCCCGCCTCCTTGAGGTTAGCGCCCTTGGGCTGTTCTGCCTTGGTATTCATGCAAGCGATCGGATAAGAGCCGGCAACCGGGCCCCGAAGCCCCGGATACCACTCGCCACCCGTCTTCGGTCCTCGGGAAGGTGGCACGCCAGGAGGGACTCGAACCCCCAACCTGCGGTTTTGGAGACCGCTGCTCTGCCAATTGAGCTACTGGCGTACGTTTGAAAATCAGTGGAGCCGCGCGCCTGGCCTGCTGCGGGATGCCGGCCTGGCATCCCACAGCCCGCACGGCGGGCGACTCCCAATGATACTACTTACTTGGTGATCTTGGCGACGACGCCGGCGCCGACGGTGCGGCCACCTTCGCGGATCGCGAAGCGCAGGCCGTCCGTCATCGCGATCGGC
>NZ_JAAOYS010000023.1:0-24991 GCF_011759495.1 Dyella sp. SG562 | reverse complement strand
TGGAATGGCACGGGCAAGTACGTGGTGGGCGGCCGGGTGAACGACCCGCGCACCACCGGCACGGTGCCGCTGGTGACGACGGTGGGCGGCGGCAGCGTGCTGGTGCCGGGCCTGAAACTCACCGGCAGCAACAATGTCCTCAATATCAACGACGCCGTCTGGCGCCGCCGTTCCTGGCGAGGGATTACGCAATGATCGAGACACTGAAGCGGCTGCGCGAGCGCAATACGCGTGGCTTCACCCTGATCGAGCTGATGGTAGTGGTGGCGATCATCGCCATCCTCGCCGCCTTCGCGGTGCCGAACTACCTGCGCTACGGCATCCGCGCACGGCGCTCGGATGGACAGAACCTGCTGCTGCGCGTGGCGACCGCGCAGGAGCGGTTCTACTCGACCAACAACCGCTATGGCAGCCTGAGCGATATCGGCTTCACTTTGACATCGTCGGACAAGGGCTACTACACGGTCGCCGTGACGCCCGCTACGCCGGCCACGACCTTCACCGCCACGGCCACGCCGGTGGCGGGAGGTCCTCAGGCCAAGGACGACTGCAAGGCGCTTAACGTCAACAATTACGGACAGAAGGGCGCCACCGGCTCCACCACCAACGGCAAGTGCTGGTGACCGCCATGACACGACAGGGGAACAAGGGCTTCAGCCTGGTCGAACTGATGGTGGCGCTGGCGGTGGCGGCGATCCTGCTGGTGGCGGCCGGGCCGAGCTTCCGCGATGCGATCCGGCGCAACAAGGTCAGTTCCGCCAGCAATGCCCTGCTGGCCGATATCGCTTATGCGCGCAGCGAGGCGATCAACCGCGGCAACGTGGTGTCGATCTGCCCGAGCTCGGACCAGGCCAGCTGCACCTCGAACGGCAAGGCCTATGAAAGCGGCTGGCTGATCTATACTTACCAGCCCGGCAAGGGCGTGGCGACCACGGCCTACAGCGCGACGTCCGGCGCGATCAAGCTGCGCGCTTCCGATGCGCGCGACAGCGTGTCGATCCAGGCGCTGGACAGCGTGATCCTGAGCTTCGGCTCGCAGGGCCAGGTGCGCCGCAGCGACAACAAGCAGCCGAAGTTCGCCACCTGCTTCCGCGCCGCGAACGACACCGGCACGGGTACCAGCACCACCGCGGTGCCGGGTGCGCAGCTTACGGTGAATGCTTCGGGCAGCACGACCTCGCAGTCGCTGGGTGTGCAGACCACCTGCGTGCCGAGCTGAGAACTCGTCTGAGCGGCCCCGCCATGGCGCCGCTCAGGTTTCGCTCCATTGGCGCAGCAGGTTGTGATAGATGCCGGTGAGCGAGAGCAGGGTGGTGCGGTCGGTGCCGGGGCTGGCGGTGAGCGACTGGATCGCCACGTCCAGATCGAACAGCAGGCGGCGCCGGCCGTCATCGCGCACCAGGCTCTGGACCCAGAAGAACGCAGCCAGGCGCGCGCCGCGCGTCACCGGACGCACTTCGTGCAGGCTGCTGGACGGATAGAGCAATAAATCGCCCGCGGGCAGTTTCGCCTCGTGCTCGCCATAAGTGTCGTTGACGACCAGTTCGCCGCCGTCGTATTCGTCCGGCTCGGCCAGAAACAGCGTGCAGGAGAGATCGCTGCGCAGCTGCCCGCCGCCGGGCAGCGCCATCACCGCGCCGTCGACGTGATAGCCGTAATGCCCGCCGCCTTCGTAGCGGTTGAAGCGCGGCGCCAGCGTGCGCAGCGGTAGCGCGGCGGCGTGATAGAGCGGGTGCTGCGCGAGTGCGTCGAGGATCAGGCGGCCCAGTGCTTCGCGCACCGGCGAGGCTTCCGGCAACTGCAGGTTGCGCTTGACCTGGGCGCCTTGCGCGCCGACGGTCTGGCGGCCGTCGGTCCAGTCGGCGTGATCCAGTTCGGCGCGGACGTGTCGCAGCTGTTCCGGCGTCAGTACGTTGGGGACATGCAGCAACATGCCAGTCCTCGCGAGGTTTGAGCCCCTCTCCCTCCGGGAGAGGGGTTGGGGTGAGGGTACGGGCGGAGTGGAGCGTTGCGCTCCGACCGAACCCTCATCCGGCTGCCGCCACCTTCTCCCGAAGGGGAGAAGGATTCCACATCGGAGATTGGCGGAGTTACGTCAGAAGCGCACGTTGGCCGTGAGCATAGCCGAACGCGGTGCGCCGGGCGTGTAGCGGTAGCCGCTCTTGTTGATGGCCGAGACGTATTCCTTGTCGAACAGGTTGTACACGTTCAACTGCAGGTCGACGTGCTTGTTGACCGGGTAGGTGGCCACCGCGTCGAACACCCAGTACGACTTGGTATACGCCGGCGTGCCGATCGCACCGTCAGTGCCGCGCTTGAGCTGGTCGTTGTAGCGCGCGCCGCCGCCGACGGTCAGGCCGAACGGCAAGGTGTAGGTGGTCCACGCGGTGAAGGCGGACTTCGGCGTGTACGCCAGATCCGAACTGCCGTCGCTGGTGACCGCGCTGCCGCTGAGCACCTTGCTGTCCATCACGGTGTAGCCGGCGCTGATGGCCCAGTGCTCGGTGAGCTTGCCCACCGCGCTGAGCTCCACGCCCTGCACGCGCTTCTTGCCGGTCTGGTAGTACTGCAGGTCGGTCGGATCCTGCACCACGTCGTTGTTGATCTCGGTGCGATAGATAGCGCCGGTCAGCATCAGGCGGCTGTCGTAGAACTCCCACTTGGTGCCCACTTCGGCGGTCCTGGCCTTCTGCGGATTGAAGTTGGGATTGTCGGCGCTGTTGGCCGAACTGCTGAGCGTGAGCGTGCTGCCGCCCGGCGGCTGCTGCGAGATCGCGTAGTTGGCATACACGCTGCCGTTGGCGGCCGGCTTGTACAGCACGCCAACCTTCCAGTTGGTGAGGTTGCCGCTCTTGCGCGCATCCAGGCCCGGCACCGCCGAGTTGGCGGGCAGGGCGCCGCACACGGGCGCGTTGCGCGTACCGCAGGTGACGGCGCTGTCGAAATTGGTCTTGTAGTGGTCCAGGCGCACGCCGGCGTTGACCTGCCACTGCTCGTTAAACTTCAGCGTGTCGAACACATAGGCCGAGTAGGTGTCGGTCTTGCCGTGCGTGTAGGTGCCGTTGCGGAACCACTGCATGCCCGACACGTGCGGGTTGGGGCGGTACACGCTGGCCGCGGGCCAGGTGTTGAGCAGCGAGACGATGCCGGTGGTGTTCGCTTCCTCGCGGGTCAGTTCGACGCCGGAGCTCAGGTTGTGCGTGATGCCGCCGGTCTGGAAGTTGGCGGTGAAGTTGAACTGGTCGGTGAGGATCTTGTTGGTCTGATCCTTGAACGTCGGGTTGCTGCGCGCGACGGTCCAGGTCGACGGATCGTTCGGGTTCGGCGTGAGCAGGTTGGCCGCTGTGGCCATGTACGAGGTCAGCAGGTAATCCTGCCTGGTGCGGCCCCAGCGCAGGGTGTTGTGCAGGGCCAGGTCGTCGCTGATGTCGTGCTCGACGCGCACGGTGAAGAGGTCGGCCTTGACGTGGTCATGGTCGGCGTCGGTGCCGTAGAAGTTCGACGGATCGACCGGGCGCGCGTTGGCCAGCCACGGACGCTTGGGATCCGGGCTGCTGTAGCCGGGCAGGCCGATGGTGGAGACGCCGCCGTCGGGGATGTTGTTCTGCTTGACGTGCAGGTAGTCGATGTACACGCGCGTGGCGGTGCCCAGGCCGAAGGCCAGCGAGGGCGCGACGCCCCAGCGGTTGTTTTCCACCTCGTCGCGGCCCGGCACGCCGCTGTTCTGCGCCATCAGGTTGAGGCGGAACGCGCTGCTCGCGCCGAGCACCTGGTTCCAGTCGGCGGTGGCGCGCTTGCGGTCGGAACTGCCGTAGGCGACCTGGCCGGAGACGGCGTTCTGCAGCAGCGGCTGCTTGGTCACCAGGTTGATCGCGCCGGTCGGCGCGGTGCGGCCGTAGTCGGTGCCGGCGGGGCCCTTGGTCACTTCCACCTGTTCGATATTGAAGATGTCGCGCGAGATGCTGCCGGTGTCGCGCACGCCGTCCACGAAGATGCTGTTGGACGTGTCGAAGCCGCGCATGTAGATGCCGTCGCCGGTGGTGGTGCTGCCGTTCTCGCCGGCATAGAAGGTGCCCACGCCCGGGGTGTTGCGCAGCGCCTCGGTAAGCGTGGTGGCGCCCTGCTGCAGGAACAGGTCCTTGGTGATCACCGAGATGGTCTGGGTGGTGTCGAGCAGGGGCTGGGTGAACTTGGGGGAGTCCACTTTGTCGGCCACGTAGTCGCTGCCGCGCGTCGCTTCCACGTTCACCGCCGAGAGGCTCTTGGCCTTGGACTGCGGATCCGCGGCGGTGTCGTCACCAGCCAGGGCAGGCGACGCCAGCGCCAGGCCGGTCAGCAGCGCGGCGGTGGCCGCGGCGAGCTGGCCGGGCTGCAGCCGGGCGGTGGGGGCGGGGTGCTTGCGGCTTTTGATGTAGGCCATGGGGCTTCCAGATGCATCGATAAGGAGCGCGGCAGGCGATGCGCGCGTGCGCCCATGCCGCCGCGGCAATCGCGCGGCAGGGGCAGCAGGAGTTGTCGGTCACGGCATTGCCGGCGGATCCCCTGGGTCGGCCGTGATCTTCACATCGTATTTTTAATGAGAATGATTTGCAATCATTCCGTTCAGGGGCAGGCCGCCCGGCCGGGGCCGATGGCGCCGCGGCGTACACTTCCGGCTCCCCTCGCAGGTCCGTGTCTCAGCGGACCACCGCTTCATGGAGACTTATGCGATGCGCATCCTGGTAGTCGGCGCCGGCGCCACCGGCGGCTATTTCGGCGGACGCCTGCTGGAAAGCGGGCAGGACGTGAGCTTCCTGGTCCGCCCCGCGCGCGCCCAGGCGCTGGCCGCGCACGGCCTAGCCATCCGCAGCGCGCTCGGCGACGCCACGCTGCGCGCGCCCACCGTCACCGCCGGCGAACTGCGCGGGCCTTACGACCTGGTCCTGCTCAGCTGCAAGGCCTACCACCTGCCGCAGGTGATCGCCGACGTCGCGCCGGCGGTGGGCGAGGGCACGGCGATCCTGCCGCTGCTCAACGGCATGCGCCATCTGGATGCGCTGGACGCGCGCTTCGGGGCCGCGCGCGTGCTGGGCGGCCTGTGCGTGATCGCCGCGACGCTGGGCCAGGACGGCGAGATCCGCCACCTCAACCGCTCGCACAGCCTCACCTTCGGCGAACGCGACGGCTCGCGCTCGGCACGGGTGGAGCGCATCGCGCAGGCGATGGAAGGCGTGAAGTTCGACGCGCGGCTCAGCAGCGAAGTGCTGCAGGACATGTGGGACAAATGGGTCTTCCTCGCCTCGCTCGCCGGCATCACCTGCCTGATGCGCGCACCGGTCGGCGACGTCGTCGCCGCGCCGGGCGGCCTGGAAGCCACGCTGGCGATGCTGGAAGACTGCCGCCGTGTCGCCTCCGACCACGGTCACGCTCCCGCCGAAAACGTACTGGCGAAAGCACGCGGCGTGCTCACCGAAGAAGGCTCGACACTCAGCGCCTCGATGATGCGCGACCTCGAACAGGGCGGTCCGGTCGAAGCCGATCACGTGATCGGCGATCTGATCGCCCGCGCGGCGCCGGGCACTGCGCTGCCGCTGCTGCGCATGGCGTATGCGCACTTGAAGGCTTACGAGAACCGCTGCGCCCGCACGGCTTAAAGCTCGTCATCCCGGCGCAGGCCGGGATCCAGTGGCGCCGCCGTGCGATTTTCGCGAACAGCTTCATGGGCGCTCTTCGCCTGCAGGCAGCACCTCGCTACTGGATCCCGGCCTGCGCCGGGATGACGGCAAAAAGAAAAAGCGCCGCACTCGCGCGCGGCGCTTTTCTTTTGCATCGATCTGCCGCGACTCACGCCGCGGCCATCTCACTTACCAGATCTTCACCTGCTTCTCGCCATCCCGCACCATCGCATCGCCCGGCTTGCACTGGAACGCCTTGGCGAAGGCTTCCATGTTCGACGGTGCGCCGATCGCGCGCAGCGAGACCGGTGCGTGCGGGTCGGTGTTGAGCGACAGCAGCGCCTGCTTCTCACGGGCGTGGCCGCGCCACACGCGGGCCCAGTTGAGGAAGAAGCGCTGGTCCGGCGTATAGCCTTCGATCTTCTGCTCGGCCGAACCCGGCGTCTTGGACAGCACGCTCTGCAGCGCGTCGTAGGCCACGTTCATGCCGCCCAGGTCGGCGATGTTCTCGCCCAGGGTCAGCTTGCCGTTGACGTGCGCGTCCGGCTTGTCCTTGATCGGCGTGTAGTCGTTGAACTGCTGCACCAGCTTGTCGGTGCGCGCGTCGAACTTGGCGCGGTCGTCCTTGGTCCACCAGTTTTCCTGGTTGCCGGCGCCGTCGAACTGGCTGCCTTCGTCGTCGAAGCCATGGCTGGCCTCGTGGCCGATCACGGCGCCGATGCCGCCGTAGTTGATGGCGTCGTCGGCGCTGGCGTCGAAGAACGGCGGCTGCAGGATCGCGGCCGGGAAGTTGATGGTGTTGTCGGTGGGGTTGTAGTACGCATTCACCGTCTGCGGCGTCATGCCCCACTCCTTGCGGTCGGTGGGCTTGCCAATCTTGGCGATGTCGTAGTCGTAGTTGAACTTCGAGGCGGCTTCCACGTTGGCGTAGAAGTTGTCGCCGCTGATGTTCAGGCCCGACCAGTCACGCCACTTGTCCGGGTAGCCGATCTTGGGCAGGAAGGTGTTCCACTTGGCGATGGCCTTTTCCTTGGTGGCATCGCTCATCCAGTCCAGCTTCTCGATGCGCGCCTTCAGCGCATTGCGCACGTTGTCGACCAGCTCCTGCGCACGCTCCTTGGCTTCGGGCTTGAACACCTTGGCCACGTACAGCTGGCCCAGCGCTTCGCCCATCGAGCCGTTCACCGCGCCCAGCACGCGCTTCCAGCGCGGCTTCTGCTGCGGCTGGCCGGCCAGGGTCTTGCCGTAGAAGTCGAACTTGTTGTCCTGGAAGCCCTTGCTCAGGTACGGCGAGGCGTCGCTGATGGTGTGGAAGCGCAGGTACGCCTGCCACTGTTCCAGCGGCGCGGCGGCCAGCAGCTTGTCGAACTCGGCGAAGAACTTCGGCTGCGACAGCGAGAAGCCCTTGTCGACGGTCACGCCCTGGGCGCTGAAGAACTTCTCCCAGCTGAAGTGCGGGGTGACCTTGTCGGCCTCCTTCACGCTGACGAAGTGGTACTGGTTCTTCGGGTCGCGCTCTTCCACCGGCGCCAGCGAAGCCTTGGCCAGCTCGGTCTCGAACTTCAGCACGTCGTCGGCCTGCTTCTTGGCGTCGGCTTCGGCGGTGCCGGTCAGCTGCAGCGCCTGGGCGATGTGGGCCACGTAGGCGTCGCGGATTTCCTTGTACTTCGGATCGAGGTAGTAGTCCTTGGTCGGCAGGCCCAGGCCGCCCTGGTTGGCATAGCCGATCTGCATGTCGGCATGCTTGAAGTCCGCGCCGGAGCCGAACTGGAACACCTGGCCGTCGCCTTCGGCGTAGCTCTTGGTGATGTAGTCGGCCACGTCCGCGCCGTTCTTCAGCGCGCCGATGGCGTCGAGCTTGGGCTTGATCGGCTCGAAGCCGGCCTTCTCGATCGCGTCCTCGTTCATGCCCGACTGGTACAGCAGGCCGATCTTCTGCTCGATCGAGCCGGCCTGCGCCTGCGCGGCGCCCTTGGCGGCGGCGTCGACGATGTCGTGCTGGGTGTTGAGGCTGTTCTCGCTCAGCTGGTCGAAGGCGCCCCAGCGGGTGCGGTCTTCGGGAATCGGGTTGGCGGCGACCCACTTGGCGTTGACGAAGCCGTTGAAGTCCTGGCACGCATTGATGCCGGTATCCAGCTCGCTGACGTCGAAGGGGCTCTTCTTGGCGGCCGGCGCGGCGGCGGTGGTCGCGGCCGGGGCCGGCGCGCTGCCGGCGGCGGCGGGGGCGTTCTGCTCGGCCTCGTGCTTGCCGCAGGCGGACAGCGTCAGGGCCAGGCTCACCGCAAGGGCGAGCGGCTTCAGGTACGGCTTGGTCATGGATCTCCCTCTCATACGAATGGCGCCCCCGCGGGGCGAAAAGTGCTGGTGCGGCCGGTACCGCGGGTATCCCCTGTCACGGCCGCGACCTTCGACGACCTTCGACCCTAGGCCAAAGGTCACGGGGCGGCACAGTGTCAAAGGTCAGGGGCGGGGGATGGCGGCGGGCTGCGTTGGGCCCGCCGCAAGGGCTTACGGCGCCAGGCCCTGCAGGGTGGCGGCGTCGATCCGGTAGACCGGGTAGGCGCCCACGTCCTGGGCCGCGTACCAGGGCGAGCGCTCGAAGAAATAGAACAGCCGCTGCGAGGGGCTGGCGGCGAAGGGGGCGTCTTCATGCAGCTTTTGCTCGAACGCGGCCTTCAGCGCCGGGTCCTTGGCCATCATGTCGCGCGCCAGCTTCTCCAGCACGCGCGGCTCGCCGTATTCCTTCGGCTCGAACACCGCATTAAGAAAGCCCCAGCGCAGCAGCGAATCCGGCGCCTGCGGCTCCAGCAGCTCGATCGCCACATTGGCCGCGCGCTGGTCCATCGGCACGATCACCGAGCCGGCCGGCAGCTCCACCTCGCGTACCGTGCTGGACTGGGTGAAGTCGCGCAGCATCAGATGGCCTTCGAACGGCTTGGACGCCCACTGCGGCTTGTCCAGCCGATACGCCTGCACCTTGAGCTTCTGCGGCCTGGCCAGGCGGCGATAGGCGATGCCATGCGCGTCGAGCTTGTCGATCGCCTGCGTCCACTGCGCGGGAATCACATATGCGGCCGGCGGCGCGACGGACGCATCCGGCAGCAGGCCGTTCCAGTTCTGGACATCGTACGTGCGCGGCTTCGACGGGTCGTAGCGGATCCACTCGCTGTTCGACACGTCGCTGTGCGCGAGGCTGAATTCATAGCCCTTGAACTTGAACGGCGTCGACGCCGGATCGTCCTTGAACGTCAACGCCACCTGCGCCTGCGCATCGCGCGCCCGCGCCACCACGGCCTCGTCCGCCTTGCGGTTGATCGCGAGCAGGTTCGCCGCATCCGCGCCGGCCTGCTGCAGCATCAGGGCGACCAGGTCGTAGGTGCCGCGCACGCGCACCTCGTAGCTCTTCAGCATATGCGTCTCCACCAGCAGGGCCGGGCGGTTCTGCAGCGCCGCGTAGCCGGTGGAGAAGCGCGGGCCGGAACCGAAGTTGACGATGCCCTTGCGCGGATCGCGGCCGTCCTTGAATTCCAGGTAGATCGAAGCGAGATGGCCGCGCTTCTCGTAGGCCGGAATCACCTTGTCGTTGAGCAGATGCTGCTGCCATGCGCTGACGCCGGCATCGAGCTTGTGCGGGTCTTCCAGATACCAGGTCAGGTCGTACTGGTAATCCGCGCCGTCGGTGGTGTGGATGTCCATCAGCAGGTCCGGCTGCCAGCGCTGCCAGAGCTTCAGCCAGTCGCGCATCTCCGGCGCGTCGGCCTTGACGTAGTCGCGGTTGAGGTTGAGGTACTGCGACTGGCCGCGGAAGCCCATGCTGTCCGGGCCGTTCTGGTTGATGCGGTGATAGGGGCTGGAATTCTCGTGCCCGTCCACGCTGAACACCGGGATGAACACCAGCACCGCGTGATCGAGCAGATGCGGCAGCTTGCCGCTCACGGCAAAGTCGCGCAGCAGCATCAGGCCGGCGTCCTTGCCCTCGATCTCACCGGGGTGGATGCCGGCCTGCACCAGCACCACCGGCTTGCCGGACCGGTGCGCCGCTTCCGGCGTGAACGTGCCGTCGCCGCTGGCGATCACCACCGTCATCGGGCGGCCCTGCGGCGAGGTGCCGAAGCTTTCTACCTTCAACTTGCCCGGCGCCGCATCGGCCAGCTGGTGCAGATAGGCCACCGTATCGGCATAGCTCGGCGTGGTGCGGAAATGCGCGGCTTCGGCGGGCGTGGTCCAGTCGGCGGCCTGGGCATGGCCCGCGGCGGCGGCGAGCAGGGCGGCGAGCAGCAGTCGGTTCATGCGTGGTCCTGTCAGGCGCGGGGCTGGTGTTGCGTCAGCGTGGCGGGCGAGGCGGGCAGGGTGTCGGGTGCCACCGCGCCGCCGGAGATGATGAAGGCCATGGCCTGGTCCATGGTCCAGTCGGTGGGGGTGAGTTCGTCTACCGGCACCACTTCCAGATAGCCGCCGGTGGGGTTGGGCGTGGTGGGGATGTACACCGCGGCCATCTCGCGGCCGGTGCCTTCCTCGATCATCACGCGGGTGACGAAGCCCACCACCTTCATGCCCTGGCGCGGGAAATCGATCAGCACCACGCGCTGCACGCCCGACGGCTTCTGCTGCAGCACCGCCATCAGTTTCTTGGTGCCGCCGTAGATGGTCTGCACCAGCGGGATGCGCGCCAGCAAACCGTCGAAGGCCTCCAGCAGGCGCTGGCCGATCACCCGGTTGGCCAGCCAGCCGAGCAGGTACAGCGCCAGCACGGTCAGCACCAGGGCCAGCACGAACAGCAGCCAGCCGCGGTTGAGCGAGGTGCCCAGCGCGGGCGAGGCCTGCCCCACCGCGCCGACCAGGGCGCCGACCACCGGCGTGCCGATCCCGGCCAGCAGGCCGAGCACGAACTTGAACACCAGCCAGGTCACCCACAGCGGGATAAACGTGAGCAGGCCGGTGAGCAGATAGCGTTTGATGCGCAGTCGCCGCATGGGGCGGACCCTCCGAAGGCGGGGAAGCGGGCATTGTAGGGGGCGGGGCGGGGCGGCCGGGCGTGACGTTCGGCCCTTTCGCCGCGTGCTGTGATTTTTTCGGCGGCCCTGCGAATCATCAAAGGGAGACCAGGGGAAACAAGCATGGGCAGCAGGCCGGACCAGCGCGGATTCGAACAGCGGTTGCAGGAGCACCGGCGGCTGATCGCCAAGGTGGCGAGCGTCTACGCCGCCGGCGCGGAAGACCGGCGCGACCTGGAACAGGAAATCTGCGTGCAGCTGTGGCGCGCCTGGCCCGGCTACGACGAAAGCCGCGCGCGCTTTTCCACCTGGATGTACCGCATCGCGCTCAACGTGGCGATCTCGCAGCTGCGCCGCGGCGGCGCGGCGCAGGCGGGCCAGCTCGAACCGCTGCAGCCGCATCACCTGGACACCATCGGCGCGGAAGCCGCGCCGGAACGCGACGAGCGCCTGGTCGCTCTGTACGCCTTCATCGGCCAGCTCGAACCGCTCAACCGCGCGCTGATCCTGCTGTACCTGGAAGACCGCAGCTACGCCGAGATCGCCGAGGTGCTCGGCATCAGCGCCACCAATGTCGCGACCAAGCTCGGTCGCATCAAGCAGACACTTCGCGACCGCATGGTCGCCGCGGAGGCATGACGATGGAACTGGATGAACTCAAGCAGAGCTGGCAGGCGCTGGACCGCCGCATGGCGCAGCAGCACGCCTTGACCCTGCAGCTGCAGCGCGAAAGCCGGCTGGAAAAAATGCGCCACGGCCTGCGCCCGCTGTGGGTGGGGCAGATCGTGCAGATCGTGGCGGGCGCGCTGCTCAGCCTGGTCGCCGGCCATTTCTGGTTCGAGCACCGGCCATATCCGCACCTGCTGTTCTGCGGCGTGCTGGTGCATCTGTACGGCGTGCTGATGATCGTGTTCGCGGCGCGCAACCTGCACCTGGTCAAGCAGATCGATTACGCGGCGCCGGTACTGGACATCCAGCGGCGGCTGGCGGAACTGCGCGCATGGAAGACCAGGGTCGAGGCGCCGGTCTTCCTCGTCACCGGCTGCTTCGTGTGGATTCCCGCGCTGCTGATGCTGTTCGCCGGCCTGGGCGCGGACGTGTGGAAGCTGCATCCGGACGTGGTGCTGTGGCTGTGCGCGAGCGGCGTGGCCAGCCTGCTGCTGGTGTGGCTGGGGATGCAGGCGATCAAGCGCATCTGGGGCGCGCGGGTGCTGGAGCGCGAAGCGGCCGGCTACAGCGTGCGCCGCGCGGAAGCGGTGCTGGACGAAGTGCGCCGCTTCGAAAACGACTGAATCCCCTGGCGTAGGTTGGGGTGAGCCGAAGGCGAACCCCAACACCGCCCCATTCGAGTGCAGCGCAACGTTGGGGTTCGCCTGCGGCTCACCCCAACCTACGCAGCTACGCCGTCTCGCGGGCGCGGGGCTTGAGGCGCACGTACAGCTGCTTGCGTACCTTCGCCACTACCTCGCCGCCCGCGGTTTTCACGTCCGTTTCGAACCAGCGCAGCACCTTCTCGCCATTGGCCGCGGCGGCGCGGAGCTCGTCCAGCACCGCCGGCTCCAGCTTGAAATCCGCATAGACGTCTTCGCGCCCCGGCGCCACGAAATCGATGGCGCCGGCCTTGTCCCACACGAAGTACTCGCCGCCCAGCTGGTGCATCACCAGCAGCATCCAGAACGGATCGGTCATGGAAAACAGATTGCCGCCGAACTGGGTGCGCACGTAGTTGCGGTTCCACGGCCGCAGCCGCAGCACCACCCGCGCTTCCGAGTAATCCTCCGCCACGTGCTGCACGCGGATGCTGTTGAACAGGAACGGCGGCCAGAGATTCATCAGGCGGCGGAAGGTGGAGGCGCGCATCGGGCGTCTTCATGGGCCAGGAAAGGGAAACGCAGTCTACATACGTTTGCGTATGGTTGCCTGCTCAAGGCCCATCGGGCGGCTCCCGGACGCCGATCTCCAGATAGCTGCCAACCGCCCAGCGGATGCGCAGCGGCTCCTTCGCATCGGCGATCGATTCGGCGCTGACGTCGCCGCCGGTGCCGTAGTTGATCTGGATCCGGGGCTGCTTGGGCACGCCGACCACGGCCACGATCCGGCTGCCGGCCGCGAGCCGCCGCGCGGTGAGCATCTGGCTGGTGAAGGCTAGCGCCTGCGCCTTGCCCGGCTGCAGCAGCTGTCGGTGGCTGCGGTCCTGCATATAGCTGGCGCGGCCCAGATACGAAGCCAGGTCGAGGTAGCGCCCATCCGCGGTCAGCTCATAGAAATTCACCGCCAGGTCGAAGTCGCGCTTGTTGATCATGGTTTCGAAGTGGCCGTCGAACAGGCCGTCCACTTCCAGCGGCGCCTTCAGCGCTTCGGTTTCGAACACCAGGGCGTTGCGCGTATCCGGCATGCCAGGCGCCGGCCGGAAATCCACGTCGCGGCGATCGGCGAAATCGACGGTCAGCACCGGCGGCGCCTGCTTGCCCGCGGTATCGCCGAAGCGCAGATGGCCGGGTTTGCCGGCGCCGGTCAGATACAGCCGCCGCCTCCCGGTCGCCATCTCCGCCAGCGTCGATACATGCCGCCAGCGGTTCGCCCCCATCACCTCGAAATTGATCCTGCCGCTCAGCACGGCGGGCAGCGGCGCGCCGCGAAACACATGGTCGAACCACTGCAGCCGCACTTCCTGCAGGTCGATCATCGCGGCCCGATCCACGCGGTAGCCGTCGATCTCGGGCAGCACGCCGGTCTGCATGGCGATGTGGTGATAAGGGCCGACCAGCAGGCGGTGATCGGCGGAGGGACGGTATTTGTAGTGCTCCTGCAGGTAGTACAGCGCGCCGACCATGCCGCCGTCGTAATAGCCGGTCTCGACGAACACCGGGATATCGATGTCGGCGAATTCCTGGCCATACGGAATCAGCCGCTGCCAGTAAGCGTCGTAGGCCGGATGCTGCAGCCACTCGTCGAAGATCGGATTGGGCTTGCCGTCGATCTTGTCCAGGTCGCGATACGGCCGCCCGCCGGCGTACCACGCCCGCTGCAGCCGGGCCCAGCGTTCGCGGTCGCCGTAGGTGGCGTCGTCGAGTTCCTTGTCGTCGGTGGTGTAGAACGGCCAGGGGTAGATAAAGCTCTGGAACACATTGCCCTGCATCGGCGTATCGATGCCCGGCGCATTGGTGGCATGCGTGGCCATCGCCTTCAGCGCGGGCGGCCGGTGCCTGGCCGCGGCCCACTGGGTGAAGCCGTTATAGCTG
The DNA here is from genome assembly GCF_011759495.1 of Dyella sp. SG562. Lineage (NCBI taxonomy): Bacteria > Pseudomonadati > Pseudomonadota > Gammaproteobacteria > Lysobacterales > Rhodanobacteraceae > Dyella > Dyella sp. SG562. The sequence goes on along the minus strand of NZ_JAAOYS010000023.1, from coordinate 11,101 downwards.
CCGCTGAACATGCCCACGCGGCCATCGCTCCACGGCTGGCGCGCCAGCCAGGCGATCACCGTGGCCGCGTCTTCGCCATCGTGCAGGTAGGGAACGACGGGCCCGCCGCTGCGGCCCTTGCCGCGTGTGTAGGCCACGACGCCGGCATAGCCGTGCGCGGCCATCTTCTTCGCATCGGCCAGGCTCCAGCGGTCGCGGGCATAGATGGTGAAGTTGAGCAGGGCGGTCAGCTTTGCCGGTGCGTTGCGCGGGCGCACGATCAGCGCGGCGATCTGCGCGCCGTCCGGGGTGGGGATCAGCACCTGGTCGTCGATCAGAAAGGGCTGTCCCGCGTCGGCGCGGGCGCCGGCCGAGGCGGCGGATGGCGGCTGTGCCGCGTGGGCGGAAAGGGCGAGACAGCTGGCCAGCAGCCAGCGCAGGGCGGATTTCATGCGGTCCTCGATTCCGTGGGGGAACGGGCCGGAGGATCGCCACCCGCGCTTGCCGCGGCGGAAAAATTCGGCGAACGGACACGGCGGCGCGGCGAACCGCAGCCGCCGGCGGGTCAAATCACGCGGTCGCGCAGCAGCCGGGCGCCGTCGCGGCTGGTGGAGACGGTCTGGCCGTTCTCCAGGTGCAGCAGCAGGCGTCCGCCGCCGGCCGGTTCGGCGCTGGCGATGTAGTGGGTGTTGACGATCCAGGAGCGGTGCACGCGCGCGAACTTGGCCGGGTCGAGCGAGCGGGCGAACTCCGCCAGCGTCACCCGCACCAGGTGCTTGCCGGTGAGCGTGCGCACTTCGGCGTAGTCGTCGGCGCCGCCGATGCTCACCACGGTGTCGAGATCGAGCGGGCGCAGCTCGTCGCCGATGCGCACGAAATAGCGGGAAGGTGCGGCGTCCGTGCTGTCGGCGGGAACGGCATCGACCGCCGCGGGCGCGGGGTCCGCCACCGCCGGTGCCGCCTTATGCATGGCCTGCAGGTGCGAAATCGCCGCGATCAGCGCGTAAGTCGTCACGTTCTCCAGCGTCTGCCACGCCACGGCGCCGGCCTTGAACGGCCGGATCACGAAGCCTTCGGGGCTGGCGCCGACGAACAGGCCCAGCAGCATGATCAGCAGCCAGTACGACAAGGTGGCGAAGGCCGCGCACAGCAGCAGATGCGCACCCAGCTGCAGCGCCACCGGCCGGCCGACCAGCCAGCGCAGCACGATGTGCCGCACTGCCAGGCCGAAGATCACCACGGGAATGGTGTTGGCCAGCCCGCCGAGCAGGCTGCCGGCCAGGTCGGTGTCCAGCGCCAGCCGGATCGTGACCGTATAGGCCGCGAAGATGCCGGCTACCGCCAGCAGGTCGAAGCTGCGCTGTTTCATCCCCGTCCGTCCCCCGCGGCCGGCTGCTCAGAACAGCAGCGAGGCCATCCGCCGGCGGTATTTGCCGACCAGTTCGGCGTCGTCGAGCGTGGCGAAGGCGGCCAGCAGGCGCTTCTTGGCCATGCCGTCGTTCCAGTCGCGGGCTTTTTCCAGGACGGCCAGGAACTGCTCCAGGCCGGCCGCGGCGTCGCCATCCAGCAGCAGGCGCACGCCGAGCAGGTCGCGCGCCTGCCAGTCGGCGGGGTCGGCCTGCACGCGCTGCTGCAGTTCGTTCTGCGCCGGCGCGCCCTGCAGGGCGCGGGCCAGGTCCAGCTGGCTGCGCAGGCGCACGGCGCGCGTGTCGGTGGCCAGGTTGGCCGGCAGGGCGGTCAGTTCGGCTCCGGCGGCGTCGGCCTGGCCGGCCTTCATCAGGGCCAGGGCGAGGTCGAGCTTGAGTTCGGAGTTGTCTGATTCTGCGATCTCGCCGCGCAGGCGTTCGATCGCCTGCTCCGGCGTTTCGGCCGGGGCCAGTTCGGCCTCTTCGTCCTCGCTTTCGCGCGGCTGCAGGTGGCGCTCCAGGAATTCGCGCAGCTGGCCTTCGGGCAGGGCGCCGGCGAAGCCGTCGACGATCTGGCCGTCCTTCACCAGGATCACCGTGGGAATGCTGCGCACGCCGAACATGCCGGCCAGCTGCTGGTTCTTGTCCACGTCGATCTTGGCCAGGCGGAACGCGCCGTTGAAGGCGGTGGCCAGTTTTTCCAGCAGCGGACCCAGGGTCTTGCAGGGGCCGCACCAGGTCGCCCAGAAGTCGATCAGGATCGGCGTCGTCAGCGAGGCCTGCAGCACCTCGGCTTCGAAGTTGTCCTGGTCGACGTCGAACACGTGGGTGGGGGCGTCGCTGGTCACGGCTGAAGCTCCGGGGGCAAGGGAATCGGAATCAGATCAGGGCGGCGCGGTGCATATCAAGTGGCGGGCTGGCACAGCCGGGCGGGCGCTGAATGGCCTGATCGCCGGGTGGCCGCGGCCTGCGCGGATTTGAGAGAATCCTTGGGATGACGAGCCGGACCTGACCTGAAGGACCTCCGTGGCCGAAAGCCCACCGCTGCTGATCTGCGAGCATTGCGACACCGTGTATCGGCGGCGCGAGCTGTGCTGCGGCGAGGTCGCGCGCTGCCAGCGCTGCGACGCCATCCTGGAGCGGCACCACCGCCTGGGCGTGGGCGGCATGTTCGCCCTGGTGGTCACGGCGATGCTGGTCTTCGTGCAGGCCAATGTGTGGCCCATCGTCACCCTGGGACTCGGCGGGACGATGATCAGCACCACGCTGTGGGGCGCCATCGTGATGATGTGGCGCGAGCATTCGCAGGTGGTCTCGGTGCTGGCCGCCGCCACGCTGTTCTTCTTTCCGCTGTGCAAGATGCTGCTGCTGGGCTGGGTGCTGTACTTCGCCCGGCAAGGACGCCGCGCGCCGGGTTTCCGGCTGGCCATGGTGGCGCTGTACCGGCTGGGGCCGTGGACCATGAGCGAGGTGTTCGTGCTCGGCGCGCTGGTGGCGATCGTCAAGGCGCGGCTGTATTTCGACGTGATCCTCAACCCGGGCATCTTCGCCTACGCCGGGCTCACCCTGCTGATCACCGTCTTCGCCAGCATCGACCTGCGCCGCCTGTGGGACCTGGTGCCGGAGCATCACGCATGAGCGCCGACCTGCCGCGCGCCGGCGAACTGGGCCTGATCGGTTGCCACGTCTGCGGGCTGGTCTGCCGCGACACCGGCGTGGAGGGCGCGCATTGCCCGCGCTGCCACTCGGCGCTGCACCGGCGCAAGCGGGCCAGCTACACCCGCACGCTGGCGCTGCTGCTGGCCGCCTTCATGCTGTACATCCCCGCCAACGTGCTGCCGATCATGCGCACCGCCAGCGTGGGCGACATCGACGACAACACCATCCTCAGCGGCGTGGTAGAGCTGTGGGTGAAAGGCTCGCCGGACCTCGCGGTGATCGTGTTCACCGCCAGCATCATGGTGCCGATGCTGAAGTTCCTGGCGCTGGGCCTGCTGCTATGGAGTTCGCGCCGCGCCACGCCGTGGGCGCGGCGGCAGCGCGCCAAGCTCTATCGGCTGGTGGAGCTGATCGGCTACTGGTCGATGCTGGACGTGTTCGTGGTGGCGCTGCTCACGGCGCTGGTGCAGTTCGGTGTGCTGAGCCTGGTGGAACCCTTGCCGGGCGTGGTGTTCTTCGGCCTCACGGTGATCCTCACCATGTTCGCCTCGATGAGTTTCGACCCCAGGCTGATCTGGGATGGCAGGGAATCCGATGACTGAGCAAGCCACGCCCGAACAACCCGGCTCTCCCGGCAGCGACTTGCCGGAGCCGGTGGTCCACAAGCCGCGCATCAATGCCTCCTTCGTGTGGCTGATCCCGGTGCTGGCCGCGCTGGTCGGCCTGTCGCTGGTGATCAATGCGTGGATGCAGGCCGGCCCCAAGATCAGCATCAGCTTCCAGAGCGCCGAAGGCCTGGATCCGGGCAAGACGCCGGTGAAGTACAAGAACGTGGTGATCGGCCGCGTCACTTCGGTGACCTTGTCCAAGGACCGCAGCCACGTCACCGCCAAGGTCTCGCTGGAAAAGAGCGCCGAGGGTTTCGCCACCGACGGCACGCGCTTCTGGGTGGTGCGCCCGCGCATCGGCTTAGGGGGCGTGTCCGGCATCGATACGCTGCTGTCCGGCGCCTTCATCGGCGCGGACGTGGGCGAGTCGAAGGAATCGCGCGACGAATTCACCGGCCTGGAAGAACCGCCCGCGGTCACCCACGGCGCGCCCGGCAAGACCTTCAAGCTGCACACCGACGACCTCGGTTCGCTGGATATCGGCTCGCCGGTGTACTACCGCCGCATCCAGGTCGGCCGCGTGGTCACCTACCAGCTGGACAAGGACGGCAAGGGCGTGAGCCTGCAGATCTTCGTCGACGGGCCGAACGACGAATTCGTCAGCAAGTCCACGCGCTTCTGGAACGCCAGCGGCGTGGACGTGTCGATCGGCGCCGACGGCGTCAAGCTCAATACGCAATCGCTGGCCACCGTACTGGCCGGCGGCGTGGCGTTCGGCGCGCCGCTGGGTCCGCACGACGAGACGCCGGCGGAACAGAACGCCGAGTTCCGCCTGTTCGGCGACCAGGCCACCGCGATGGCGCCGCCGGACGGCGAGCCGCGCTATATCCGCATGCGCTTCGACCAGTCGCTGCGCGGGCTGAAGGTGGACGCGCCGGTGGAATTCCTCGGCGTGCCGTTCGGCCGCGTGGTGTCGATCAACCTCGATTTCGACGAGAAGACCCAGACCTTCCCGGTGATCGTCGGCGCGGTGGTGTATCCGCAGCGCCTGGGCCGCGCGCACGACAAGCTGGTGGCGCTGGCCAAGGCGCGCGGCGACGACGCGCAGCTGTCGCAGATGATGGGCCGGCTGATCGAACATGGCCTGCGCGCGCAGGCGCGCAGCGGCAACCTGCTGACCGGCCAGCTGTACATCGCGCTGGACTTCGTGCCGAAGGCGGACAAGGTGCCGTACGACCCGACCATGAAGCCGCTGGAGATTCCCACCGTGCCGGGCAGCTTCGACAAGCTGCAGGAGCAGATGGCGGAGATCGTCGACAAGATCCAGAAGATCCCGTTCGACAGCATCGGCCAGAACGCCAACGCCACCCTGGCCGAGCTCAATCGCACGCTGAAGAAGGTCAACGACGACGTGCTGCCGGAATTCAAGAGCACCCTGCAGGGCGCGCAGCAGACCCTGGGCAACGCCAACAACGCGCTGTCGGCGGATTCCCCGCTGCAGCAGAACCTGGGCGGTACCGTGCAGGAGATGCAGCGCACGGTGCGCTCGCTGCGCGTGCTGACCGATTACCTGGGCGCGCATCCGGACGCGCTGCTGCGCGGACGCCGCGCGGACGCCCCGCCGGAACGCAACGCGCCGGCTTCGACGCAGCCATCCCTTATGAAAGACGGGAGCAAGCCATGATCCGCACCGGATATCTCCTCGCCATCCTGGGCGGCGCGCTGGCTCTGGCCGCCTGCGGCGGCTCGGCGCCGGTGCGCTACTACACGCTGGTGCCGGCGGCGGATGCCTACGTGGGCACGGCCACGCAATCCACCATTACGCCTGCCCCTGCGCCGTTCCAGTTCGAACTGCTGCCGGTGGGCGTGCCGGCCCAGGTCGACCAGCCGCAGCTGGTGGTGCGCCAGGGCGGGCAGGGCGTGGCGGTGCTGGACGGCGAGCGCTGGATCGCCCCGCTGGGCGACGAGGTGCGCGGCGCGCTGTCGGCGGATCTCGCGCGCCAGCTGCATACCCAGGACATCAGCGGCCTGCCGGCAGGAAGCAAGCCGGTGCTGCGCATCAAGGTAGACCTGCGCCGCTTCGATTCCGTGCCGGGCGCGTACGCGCTGCTGGACGCGGCGTGGAGCGTGCGCCCGCTCAAGGGCGGCGCGGCGCTTTCCTGCACCAGCCGCGTGCAGGAAAGCGTGGGCCAGGGCTACGCGGCCCTGGTGCAGGGCCACCAGCGGGCGCTGGACGGGCTGGCCGCGCAGATCGCCACCGCCGCGCAGGCGCTGGCCGCCGGCCAGGCCGGCGCCTGTCCCGCCGGCTGAGCGCGGCATGGCCGGCGGGCGGGTTCGCGCCCGTTCCCCGGTCCCCGGGCACCGCCTCATCTGCTAGTCTGCCGCGTTCACCCGCAGCCGCCGGCGGACTCCGGCTCAAGCTGCCGTAAACGAGTTCAGGCGCCGGACACATGCAGGACAACCAAGCACAGGGCAGCACCGACCAGGCCGGCGAACAGGCCTATCAACCGCAGGCGGTGGAAGCCGCCGCGCAGCAGTACTGGCGCGAGCAGCGCGCCTACGAGGTGAAGGAAGACCCTTCGCGCCCGAAGTTCTACTGCCTCTCGATGCTGCCGTACCCGTCGGGCGCCCTGCACATGGGCCACGTGCGCAACTACACCATCGGCGACGTGATCAGCCGCTATCAGCGCATGAACGGCAAGAACGTGCTGCAGCCGATGGGCTGGGACGCGTTCGGCCTGCCGGCCGAGAACGCCGCGATCAAGAACAGGACCGCGCCGGCCAAGTGGACCTACCAGAACATCGAACACATGCGCGGCCAGCTGCAGCGCATGGGCTTCGCCTACGACTGGACCCGCGAGTTCGCCACCTGCCGCCCGGAGTACTACCGCTGGGAACAGCTGATGTTCACCCGGCTGATGAAGAAGGGCCTGGCCTACCGCAAGAACGCGGTGGTGAACTGGGATCCGGTCGACCAGACCGTGCTGGCCAACGAGCAAGTGGTCGACGGCCGCGGCTGGCGCTCCGGCGCCCTGGTCGAGAAGCGCGAGATCCCGCAGTGGTTCCTCAAGATCACCGATTACGCGCAGGAACTGCTCGACGGCCTGGACACGCTGCCCGGCTGGCCCGATGCGGTGAAGACCATGCAGCGCAACTGGATCGGCCGCTCCGAAGGCCTGGAGATCCACTTCGCGGTGGAAGGCGAAGCCGAACCGCTGACCGTGTTCACCACGCGTCCCGACACGCTGATGGGCGTGACCTTCGTGTCGATCGCCGGCGAGCATCCGCTGGCGCTGAAGGCCGCGCAGGGTAATAGCGAACTGGCTTCCTTCCTCGACGAACTGCGCCACGGCGGCGTGTCCGAGGCGGAGCTGGAAACGCAGGAAAAGCGCGGCATGGCCACCGGCCTGTTCGCCATCCATCCGGTCACCGGCGCCAAGGTGCCGGTGTGGGTCGCCAACTTCGTGCTGATGGGCTACGGCACCGGCGCGGTGATGGCGGTGCCCGGCCATGACGAGCGCGACTTCGAGTTCGCGCACAAGTACGACCTGCCGATCAAGCAGGTGATCGCCGCCGGCGACGAAAGCTACGACCCGGACAAGTGGCAGGAGTGGTACTCCGACAAGACCCGCGCCGACATGCGCGTGGTGCACTCCGGCGCGCTGGACGGCAAGAACTACCGCGAAGCCTTCGAGTATCTGGCCGCCACGCTGGAAGGCGAGGGCAAGGGCCAGCGCCGCGTGAACTGGCGCCTGCGCGACTGGGGCGTCAGCCGCCAGCGCTATTGGGGTTGCCCGATCCCGGTCATCTACTGCCCGAAGTGCGATGCGGTGCCGGTGCCGGAAGACCAGCTGCCCGTCGTGCTGCCGGAAGACGTTGCGTTCTCCGGCGTGCAGTCGCCGATCAAGGCCGACCCCGAGTGGCGCAAGACCACCTGCCCGCAGTGCGGCGGCCCGGCCGAGCGCGAGACCGACACCTTCGATACCTTCATGGAGTCGAGCTGGTACTACGCGCGCTACACCAGTCCCGGCGCCAACGAGCAGGTCGACGCGCGCGCCAATTACTGGCTGCCGGTGGACCAGTACATCGGCGGCATCGAGCACGCCATCCTGCATCTGCTGTACTTCCGCTTCTATCACAAGCTGATGCGCGACGCGGGCCTGGTGCGCACCGACGAACCGGCCACCAACCTGCTGTGCCAGGGCATGGTGATCGCCGAGACCTTCTACCGCGACAATGCCGACGGCTCGAAGGACTGGATCAATCCCGCCGACGTGGAAATCCAGCGCGACGAAAAGGCGCGCGTGATCGGCGCGGTGCTGAAGAGCGACGGGCAGCCGGTGAGCATCGGCGGCACCGAGAAGATGTCCAAGTCCAAGAACAACGGCATCGACCCGCAGGCGATGGTGGAGAAGTTCGGCGCCGACACGGTGCGCCTGTTCTCCATGTTCGCCGCGCCGCCGGAGCAGTCGCTGGAATGGAGCGAGGCCGGCGTGGAAGGCATGGCGCGCTTCCTGCGCCGCTTCTGGCGCGAAGTGGCCACGCATGCCGCCGGCCCCGACCACGCCGTGGTCGACCCGGCCGCGCTGGACGCCGGCCAGAAGGCGCTGCGCCGCCAGCTGCACGAGACCATCCAGAAGGTGGGCGACGATGTCGGCCGCCGCCACTCCTTCAACACCGCCATCGCCGCGCTGATGGAGCTGCTGAACGCGCTGGGCAAGTTCGACGACCAGAGCGAGCAGGGCCGCGCCGTGCGCCACGAGGCGCTGGAAGCGATGGTGCTGCTGCTCAACCCGGTGGTGCCGCACGTCAGCCACGCGCTGTGGCAGGTGCTGGGCCACCCGGCCGAGGTGCTGGAAGACCAGCCCTGGCCGAAGGCGGACGAAGCCGCGCTGGTGCGCGATTCGCTCACCCTGGCGGTGCAGGTCAACGGCAAGTTGCGCGGTACCATCGAGGTCGCCGCCGGCGCCTCGAAGGAAGAAGCGGAAAAGCTGGCCCTGGCGCATCCGAACGTGCTCGCGTTCATGGAAGGCCAGAGCGTGCGCAAGGTCATCGTGGTCCCGGGCAAGATCGTCAACATCGTCGCAGGATGAAATCCATGAGCCGCATCTTGAAAGCCTCGCTGTTGCTGGTGTCCGCCCTCGCGCTGTCGGCGTGCGGCTTTCATCTCCGCCAGAGCGCCGCGCTGCCGTCCGCGATGCAGCGCGTGCACCTGACGGTGAACGGCGGCCTCGACCTGCAGCGCGACCTGGCCCGTGCACTGGAGGCCTCCGGCGCCACGGTGGAAGACAAGCCGGGCGCCGGCATCGCCGAACTGCGCGTGCCGCTGGCCACCTTCAGCACCGAGACGCTGACCGTCAGCGGCTATGCGCGCGTCACCGAATACGCCGTGCGCTACCAGGTGCAGTTCCAGTTGAACGACGGCACCGGCCAGGTGCTGCTGCCGGCGCAGAACATCAGCATGTCGCGCGAATTCAGCTACGACGCCACCAATACCGTGGGCACCACGGCGCAGGTGGAAGAGATCCAGCGCAGCCTCAACGACGACATGGTGCAGGCCATCCTGTTCCGCCTGCAGGCGCTGCAGAAGCACGGCGGCGGCACGGTCGCGCCAGCGTCCGCCTCGTCCGCGCCGTAATCCGATGCCGCTGAATGCCGCCCAGTGGCAGAAGGCGCTGGCGGGCGACAGCCTGCGGCCGGTGTACCTGCTGGCGGGCGAGGAGCTGCTGGTGCTGGAAGCCGCCGACGCGCTGCGCGCGCAGGCGCGCCGCCTGGGCTATGCCGAGCGCGAAGTGCTCGACGTCGGTAATCATTTCGACTGGGACGACCTGGCGCGCTCCGCCGCCGGCATGTCTCTGTTCGCCACGCGCCGCCTGCTCGACCTGCGCCTGCCCACCGGCCGTCCCGGCACCGAGGGCGCCAAGGCCATCAACGAGTTCTGCGCCAAGCCGCCGCCGGACGTGACCCTGCTGATCACCGCCACCGAGTGGAGCAGCAAGCACGAAGGCGCCTGGACCAGGAACCTGGACGCCGCCGGTGCGCTGGTGGTGTTCAACGCGCCCAAGCCGCACGAATGGGCGGCCTGGGTCGGCGCGCGGCTGTCCTCGCGCGGCCTCAGCGCCACGCCCGACGCTGCCGCGCTGCTGGCCGAGCGCGTGGAAGGCAACCTGCTGGCCGCCGCGCAGGAGATCGACAAGCTCGCCGTGCTGCGCGGCGAGGGCGGCGGTGCGCGCATCGACGCCACCGAGATGGAGCATCTGGTGGCCGACAGCGCGCGCTACGACGCGTTCAAGCTCACCGATGCGGCGTTCGCCGGCGACGGCGGGCGCGCGCTGCACATCCTGGCCGGCCTGCGCGCCGAAGGCGACGAGCTGATCGCGCTGATGGGCTGGCTGGTGAATCAATTGCAGCTGGCGCTGCGCCTGGCCAATGCACGCGATTTCGCCGCGCAGGCGCGTGCGGAGCGGCTGTGGCCGGCGCGCGAGCAGCTGTTCCGCAAGGCGCTGCGGCGCGCGCCGCGCGAGCATTGGCTGCAGTGCCTGGCGCGGGCGGCGCGGATCGACCGCATCGCCAAGGGGCGCGAGGCGGGCGATGCCTGGCTGGAGGCCGAGCGCCTGATCGCCGCGATCGCCGAGCCGCGGTCTGCCAGCGCGCTCGCATGAAGCCCCTGGCGCTGTTTGGCGGCACTTTCGATCCGGTGCATCTGGGGCATCTGAGCGTGGCCTGGGAGGCTGCGGAGCTGCTCGATGCCGAGGTGCGGCTGATGCCGGCGAATGTGCCGCCGCATAAGGTGGCGCCGTTGGCGAGTGCGGAGCAGCGGGTGGCGATGCTGGATGCCGCGTTGCGGGGGCAGGATCGCCTGGCGGTGGATGCGCGCGAGTTGCGGCGGGCTGGGCCGTCTTATACCTATGACACCTTGTGTGAGTTGCGCGCTGAGGTTGGTGCGCGGCCGCTGGTGTTGTTACTGGGCGTTGACGCGTTTGCGGGGTTGCCTGGGTGGCATCGCTGGCGCGAACTGTTCGATGTGGCGCATCTTGGGGTGTTGAGTCGGCCGGGTGTTGAGCCGGAGTTGCCGCATGCGTTGTGGGCGGAGATGGGGGGGCGTCGTACCGACGACGTTTCTGAGTTGCATGTGCGGCCTGCGGGGCGGGTGATTGAGTTGGCGGTGACGCCGATTGAGATTTCTGCGACTCGGATTCGGGAGTTGCTGGCGGGGGGGCGCGATCCGCGCTATTTGCTGCCTTGTGGGCTGTTCGAAGATCCCGCGTTGCTGGCGCCTTATCGCTCTTGATCGTCATCCCGGCGTAGGCCGGGATCCAGTAGCGGTATTGCCTGGTTTTCGCGGTGACGCGACCTGGCCGCTTATGCAGCGGGCATTTCGGACGCCTGCCGGCGCCCGAGTCACTTTCTCTTTGCTGGGGCGGTTTCAACGGGTCAATGCAACACCCA
>NZ_JAAOYS010000022.1:0-25256 GCF_011759495.1 Dyella sp. SG562 | reverse complement strand
TTAACCTGGGTCTACACGAAACACCAGTGCGGTTTCGTAACGCGTCCTTCAACGTGCCGTGGCCGAGAGGATGTTCAAGGAACGAGGCCAGCTTTTGCTCTTCGTTCCTGTATGCGGCGCCACATCACTTCTCCCTCTCCCCTCCGGGGAGAGGGGCGGGGTGAGGGGCCGGGCGGAGCGATGAGTTGAAGCCTGCGGTGAGCGCTTAGGAGCGCTGCCCCTCGTTCTTCAACATCAGCTCCCCATCGGCCAGCTTCGCCCGGACGCGCTCATCCGGCGTGACGGATGCGGCGGAGCGGATGACGTGGCCTTGTTCGTCGAACAGGATGGCGTAGCCGCGGTCGAGGGTGGCCAGGGGGCTGATGGCGTGCAGTGCGCGGCCGGTCTGGGTCAGGGTGGCGCGGTGGCGTTCGAGGATGCGGGCGATGGCCTGGTGCAGGCGGCGTTGCTGTTGTGCGAGTTGTTGGGTGTAGAGCGGCAGGCGGTGGCGGGGATGGCGGGTGAGCAGGCGGGCGTGGTTGCGTTCCAGGCGGCGGCTGTCTTCGCGCAGGGTTTCGCGCATCGCCACGACCAGCCGGTGGCGCAGATGGGACAGGCGTTCGCGGTCGCGTTGCAGGCGGGCTTGCGGGCGCTGGGCTTGCAGGCGGGCCAGCAGGTGGTCGGTGCGTTGGATCAGGGCGTGCAGGCGGCGTTGCTGCAGGGTGGCCAGGCGCTGGCGCAGCTGGCGCAGGTGGCGTTCCAGCGCTTGCGCGTCGGGGACCAGCAGTTCGGCGGCGGCCGAAGGCGTGGGCGCGCGCAGGTCGGCGACGAAGTCGGCGATGCTGAAATCGACTTCGTGGCCGACGGCCGACACCACCGGCACGGCGCTGGCGTGCACGGCGCGCGCGACCTGTTCGTCGTTGAAGGCCCATAGGTCTTCCAGCGAACCGCCGCCGCGGGTCAGCAGGAGCACGTCGTAGCGGCCGCTGGCGGAGGCGCGGCGCAGCATCGAGACGATCGCCGGCGGCGCTTCGCGGCCCTGCACCGGCACCGGCAGTACGTCCACTTCGGCCAGTGGCCAGCGGCGCGACAGCACGCTCAGCACGTCGCGCACGGCGGCGCCGGTGGCGGAGGTGATCACGCCGATGCGGCGGGCGAAGGCGGGCAGGGGGCGCTTGCGCGAGCGGTCGAACAGGCCTTCGGCGTCGAGCCTGGCCTTGAGCTGTTCGAACTCGCGCTGCAGGACGCCTTCGCCGGCCGGCTCCATATGCTCGGCCACCAGCTGGAATTCGCCGCGCGGTTCGTACAGGCCGACGCGGGCGCGCACCAGCACGTGGGCGCCGTCGGCGGGGCGGAAGCGCAGGCCGATGGCCTTGGGGCGGAACATGGCGCAACGCACCTGGGCGTTGGCGTCTTTCAGGGTGAAGTACAGGTGCCCGGAGGCGGGCCGCGCCACGTTCGACAGCTCGCCCTCGATCCACACCAGCGGCAGCGCATCCTCGAGCAGGTCGCGCACCAGCCGGTTGAGCGTGCTCGGCGTAAGGATATGCCGCGAGGGCGGCGTGGGAGCGTCGGGGGCGGGCATGGAAAGCGGGAGACTAGCGCAGGAACTGCCGCGCTGTCATGAGCTTGCCGCAAAGTGTTGAAGTGTAGGTTGGGGTGAGCCGCCGGCGAACCCCAACGGTGCGGCAACGTTCGGTTCGCCGGCTCAGGCGTCCGGCTCGTCCGCCGCCTCGATCCGCCGCTGGTGCCTGCGCCGCGCCCGCCAGGCGCGGATGCCGAAGTTCAGCGCGAACCATGCGGCCAGCACGGCGATCGGCCAGCCGACCACGGCCGGCCACAGGATCGCCACCGCCGCCAGCGCCGCCAGCGCGGCGGTGCCGGCCAGCAGCGGGCCGGTCTCGGTGTCGCCCAGTACGCGGCGGTCGCTGAGCGCGGCGCCCATGGTGTTGGCGATGCGCAGGGCGCCGGCGGCGGCGCGGCTGGAACTGCCGCCCATGCGGCCGGTGCGGGTGCGGCGGGCGGAGGCGCTGACGCGGTCCTTGTACGGGCGGTTCGGACGCGGGGTCAGCACGATCTCGGTGGCATTGGCCAGGTCCTGCTCGTACTGCGCGGCCAGCTGCTGGGCGAAGGCGGCGTCTTCCACCGCCACGTCGATCTCGCGGTTGCTCAGCCAGCTGGCGATATTGAGATTGGACGAACCCACCCGCGCCCACTGGCCGTCGGCCACCGCGGTCTTGGCGTGCAGCATCGAGCCGTTCCACTCGAACACGCGGATGCCGGCCTTGAGCAGGGGCCGGTAGCCGGAACGCGACATGCCGGCGACCACCGGGATATCGCTGCTGCCCGGCACCAGCAGGCGCACGTCGACGCCGTCTTTCGCCGCCGAAGCCAGCGCCTGCACGTAGGGCGCCACGCCGACGAAGTAGGCGTCGGTCAGCCACAGCGTCTTGCGCGCCATCGCGGCGATCAGCTGGTCCATGCGATACATGCCGGCGGTGGAGGGCTGGGTGGCGATCACCCGCAGCGCCACCTCGCCGGCCGGCTGCACCGGTTCCAGCGGGAAGTCCGGCAGCGGCTCGCCGATGCAGGACCAGCTCTGCGCAAAGGCCAGTTCCAGCTCCGCCACCGCCGGGCCGTGCAGCGCCACGCCGGTGTCGCGCCACGGCGCGATGCCGCGCGCCGGGTCGCCCAGCCATTTCTGGCTGATGCACACGCCGGACAGGAAACCTTTTTCGCCGTCCACCACCAGCAGCTTGCGGTGATCGCGGCTGATCCAGCCGAACGGCTGGCCCAGCTGCGGCGGATTGAAGCTGCGCACCTGGCCGCCGGCGGCGCGCAGCGGCGCCCAGAAGCTGGCGCGCGACTGGCCCAGGCAGCCCATCCAGTCGTACACCACCGCCACCGTCACCCCGCTGCTGGCGCGCTCCACCAGCGCGTCGCGGAAGGCGCGGCCGACCTCGTCGTCGCGGATGATGTAGTTCTCCAGCAGCACGCGCTTGCGCGCGCCGCGGATCGCCGCCAGCCAGGTTTCGAAATGCACGGCCGCGTCGATCAGCAGGTCGATGCGGTTGCCCGGCAGCAGCGGCGCGCCGGCGGCGCGGCTGAGCGCCTGTTCGGCCAGGCGCCGGGTGGGGGAGGTTGGGGACGCGGCGAAGTTCATGCCGGCAGTGTAGGGCATGGCTTGTGACTGCCGCGGCGGGTGAAGGGGGCATGAAAGCGCCGGCTATGCAGCATGTACTGCGTTTTGGCATGCTCCGCGCCCATGACGCCAGAGCAATGTCGTACCGACACGGAAGCCTGCGCACGGCACATCGCCGAACGGCTCGGTCCCGATCTGCGCATCGCCGCGCCGCTCGGATTAGGCAAGCCGCACGGGCTGCTCAATGCGCTGTACCGGCTGACCCAGGCCGACGGCTCGCGCTCCATGACGCTGTACACCGCCTTGTCGCTGACCCGTCCGCGTCCGCAGCCGGGGCTGGAAGAGCGCTTTGCCAAACCCTTTCTCGACCGCCACTTCGGCCTCGACACGGAAGACCCGCAATACGCCGTGGACCAGGCGCGCAATGCCTTGCCCACGAACGTGGCGGTGCACGAGTTCTACATGCAGTCCGGCGCGCTGCTGCAGTCCGGCAGCGCGCAGCGCAACTACATCAGCCAGAACTACACGCACGTCGCGCGCGACCTGGTGGTGCAGGACATCAATCTGCTGGTGCAGCTGGTGGCGCGCCGCGAGACGCCCGAAGGCGTGCGCTACAGCCTTTCGTGCAATCCGGACCTTACCCTGGATTTCCTCGACCAGGCCCGGGCCGCCGGCCGCGCGCGGCCGCTGTGCGTGGCGGTGGTGCATCCGGATCTGCCGTACCTCAGCGGCCATGCCGAAGTGGAAGCAAACTTCTTCGACCTGGAACTGCGGCCGGAAACCGCCGCCCCGCTGTTCGCGCTGCCACGCCAGCCGGTGGACCTGGCCGAATACGCGCTGGGCCTGCACGCCAGCGCGCTGGTGAAGGACGGCGGTTGCTTGCAGATCGGCATCGGTGCGCTGTCCGACGCACTGGTGCATGCGCTGCTGCTGCGCCAGCGCGACAACGTGCACTGGCGCCGCGCCCTGGTGGCGCTGGATCCGCGCGGCGCCACCCACGCGCTGGCCGCGCGCTTCGGCGGGCTGGCGCCGTTCGACATCGGCCTGTACGGCGCCAGCGAAATGGTGATGGACGGCTTCATGCATCTGCAGCGCGCCGGCATCCTGCGGCGGCGCAGCTGGGACAACTTAGGCCTGGAACGCGCTTCGGCCGCGGGGCGGCTGGCGCCGGAAACGCCCGGCGGGCATTACCTGCGCGGCGCGTTCTTCCTCGGCACGCGGGAGCTGTACCGCTGGCTGGACGAAACCGAGGCGGCCGATCCCGATGCGATCGACATGTGCCGCGTCTCCAACGTCAACCAGCTGTACGGCAACCACCAGGCGCTGGCCTCGCTGCAGCGCCGCGGCGCGCGCTTCTTCAACACCTGCATGATGGCGACCCTGCTGGGCTCGGCGGTGTCGGACGGCCTGGAAGACGGCCGCGTGGTCAGCGGCGTGGGCGGGCAGTACAACTTCGTGGCGATGGCGCACGAGCTGCCGGACGGACGTTCCGCCCTGCTGCTGCGCGCCACCCGCAAAGTGCGCGGCACGGTGGAGACCAATATCCGTTTCAACTACGGCCACTGCACCATTCCGCGGCATCTGCGCGATCTGTTCGTCACCGAGTACGGCGTGGCGGACCTGCGCGGCAAGTCCGACAACGAATGCGTGGAAGCGATGCTGGCGATCAGCGATGCGCGCTTCCTCGACGCGCTGTGCGCGGAGGCGAAGTCGGCGGGCAAGCTGTCGCCGGATTTCCAGATTCCGGAGAAGTGGCGCCTCAACACGCCGGAGCATCTGCGCGAGGCGCTGGGCGCGATGGAGCGCCGCGGCCTGTTTCCGGCCTTCCCGTTCGGCAGCGACTTCACCGAGGTGGAACAGCGGCTGTTGCCGGCGCTGGGGTGGTTGAAGTCGAAGAGCGGGTCGTGGCGCGGGCGCTGGGAGTTGCTGCGTGCCTTGTTCCAGCCGGGGGAGCCGGTGGAGGGCGAGGGCGAGGCGCTGGTGCGGATGGAATTGATCGGGCAGGGCAGTTTGCAGGAGCGTGTGCTGCGCAGGCTGGTATCGGCGGGCTTGCGCAGGACGGCGCGTAGGTTGGGGTGAGCGCAGCGAACCCCAACGTGGCGCCTGCCTTGCGACGTCCGTTGGGGTTCGCTGTGCTCACCCCAACCTACGCGTTACTCTCTTGCGTCCGAACTCCCCGGTCCGCTCCATGTCCCCCACCGAATCCCTGATCCGCCGCTACTACGCCGCGTTCAATGCCGCCGACTGGCCCGCCATGCTCGGCTGCCTCGCCGGCGACGTCGCCCACGACATCAACCAGGGCGGCCGCGAGACCGGCATCGATGCGTTCAAGGCCTTTCTCGGCCGCATGGAGCGCAGCTACCGCGAGCAGCTGAAGGACATCGTGGTGATGGTCAGCGCCGACGGCGCGCATGCCGCGGCCGAATACGTGGTGCACGGCGAATACCTCGCCGACGACGAAGGCCTGCCGCCCGCGCGGGGCCAGCGCTACGTGCTGCCGGGCGGGGCGTTCTTCGACGTCCGCGACGGCAAGCTGGCCCGCGTCAGCAACTACTACAACCTCAACGACTGGATCGCCCAGGTCGGCGGCTGAGCATGGCGCTCGAGGTGATCACCTGCAGCGGCGAGGCGGTGGCCCCTTATCTGGGCGACCTGGCGCGGCTGCGCATCGCGGTGTTCCGCGAGTATCCGTATCTGTACGAAGGCGATGCCGATTACGAGCAGCGCTACCTCACCGCCTATGCGCGCTCGCCGCGCAGCGTGTTCGTGCTGGCGCTGGACGGCGGCCGCGTGGTGGGTGCTTCCACCGGGCTGCCGCTGGCGGATGACGGCGAGGCCTTCCACCGGCCGTTTCTCGAACGTGGATGGCCGCTGCACGAGGTGTTCTATTTCGGCGAGTCGGTCTTGCTGTCCGCCTATCGCGGCCGGGGCCTGGGCCACCGCTTCTTCGACGAACGCGAAGCGCATGCGCGGCGCCTGGGCGGTTTCCGCCTGACCGCCTTCTGCGCGGTGGAACGCGCGCACGACGATCCGCGCCGCCCCGCCGATTACCGCCCCAACGACGCGTTCTGGCTCAAGCGCGGCTATGCGCGCCAGGACGACATGTTCTGCGCACTGGACTGGAAGGAAGCCGGCGCCGCCGCGCCGAGCAGCCACCGGTTGCGCTTCTGGCTGCGTCCGCTGGACGCCTGACTCTCTATCTGGAAACACCGGTATGTCGCGCACGCTGGCCGAGTGGCTGAGCTATCAGGAAAGCGTCAACCCGCGCAGCATCGAGCTGGGCCTGGAGCGCGTGCGCGAAGTGTGGCGGCGCATGGGCGCGCCGGCGCCGGCGCGCTGGATCGTCACCGTCGGCGGCACCAACGGCAAGGGTTCCACCGTGGCCATGCTCGAAGCGATGCTGCGCGCGGCCGGCTGCCGCGTGGGCTGCTACACCTCGCCGCATCTGCTGCGCTACAACGAGCGCATCCGCATCGACGGCCAGGATGCCGGCGACCAGGCCCTGGTCGACAGCTTCGAACGCATCGAAGCGGCGCGCGGCGATATTCCGCTGACCTATTTCGAATTCGGCACGCTGGCGGCGCTGGACCTGTTCGCGCGCGCCGACCTGGACGCGGCGGTGCTGGAGGTAGGGCTGGGCGGGCGGCTGGATGCGATCAATATCGTCGACGCCGACGTCGCGGTGATCACCACCGTCGATCTGGACCATATGGACTGGCTCGGCAACGACCGCGACAGCATCGGCCGCGAGAAAGCCGGCATCGCCCGCCACGGCCGCCCGGCGATCGTGGGCGAGGCGGCGCCGCCGGCCGGCCTGCTGCAGGCGCTGGCCGCCATCGGCGCGCGGGTGGAGCGGGCGGGCGTGGATTTCCGGGTGGAACGCCATGCACAGGGCTGGACCTGGCGGCATGCCGACGGCACGGCGTTCGGGCTGCCGGATCCATCGCTGGCCGCTCCGGTGCAGTACGCCAATGCGGCGGCAGCGATCGCCGCGCTGCATGCGCAAGGTGCGCATGCGCCGATACCGTCCGCCGCACTCGCGGCAGCCGCGGCCGCAGGCGTGAAGACCGCCGCTGTCGCCGCGCGGCTGCAGGCGCTGGGCGGCGATCCGGCGCTGATCGTCGACGTCGGCCACAACCCGCAGGCGGCGCGCGCGCTGGCCGAATGGCTGGACGCGCATCCTGGCGGACGCGTGCATGCGGTGTACGGCGCGCTGGCGGACAAGGACGTGGGCGGCGTGATCGCCGCGCTGGGCGCGCGCATCGGGCATTGGCACCTGGCGGGGCTGGAGCGCGATACGCCGCGCGGCCTGCCGGCGGAGGCCTTGCGCAAGGAATTGCAGATGGCGCTGCCGCCGGCCGCGTTCGATCTTCACGCCGACGTGGGCAGCGCGCTCGCCGCGGCGCGTGCGGCGGCACTTCCGGGCGAGCGCATCCTGGCGTTCGGTTCGTTCTTCGTCGCCGCCGCGGTGCTGCAGAACTGAACGCTCGAAACGGTCATCGAAGCGTCCGCATGGGTGATCGTCCACGTCAGGTATAATCCCGCCGTTTCGTGTTTGCGCTTTTGCCGCCTTGGAGCCTGTCTTGAAAACACGTCTGCTGGGTGCCGCCGTCCTGATCGCGCTGGCGGTTCTGTTCGTGCCGATGTTCTTTTCCAGCACGCCGCCCAAGACCGGCGGCGACGAAACGGTCAGCCTGGCCATCCCGCCGGCGCCGGACCGCGACCTGCAGACGCGCACCATGAGCCTGACCCCGGGCGCCGCCACCGCCGGCACGGCCGCCGCCGCGCCGGCCGCGGCTTCCTCGGCCGCGGGCCAGGCCGCCACGCCGGCCGGCTCCGACAAGCTGGCCACGGTGGAGATCGGTTCCAACCGCCCGCGCGACGTCGAGACCGACCCTGCCGCCGGCCAGCAGCCGGCGCCGACCACGGTCACCCGCCCGGGCGCGCCCGGCCAGCCGGTGATCCCGAACCAGGCCGCCGCGCCGCCGAAGCCGGCCGCGCAGCCGGCGATTCCCGCGCAGACCAAGCCCGCCGCCACCCCGGCCCCCGCCGCCGACCTGCCGGCCGCGACTGCGGCGCATGGCCGCTACACCCTCAATCTCAGCGCCTACGCTTCCGCTGCCAGCGCGCAAAGCCTGACCCAGCGCGTGCGCGCGCTCGGCTATCCGGTGTCCAGCCGCCCGCTCAACCAGGCGGGCAAGCAGCTGACCCTGGTCACCGCCGGCCCGTTCGACACCCGCGCCGCCGCCGAGGCCGCGCGCCTGAAGATCACCCAGACCATCCCCGGTGCCCCGGCCCGCCTCGAAGGCAGCGCCAGCACGCCGGCGCAGGACGACGCTCCGGCCGCGGCCGCGGCGGCGCCCGCCGCCAAGCCGGCCGCCGCCGCGCCTGCGCCCGCCGCCCGCGCGGGCGGCTGGGCGGTGCAGGTAGCCGCGATGGGCAGCCAGGCCGACGCCACCGCGTTGCGCGACAAGCTGCGTTCCAACGGCTTCGACGGCTACGTCGACACCGTGAACGCCAGCGGCAAGCAGCTGTGGCGCGTGCGCGCCGGCCCGCAGACCCAGCGCGACGACGCGGTGCGCGTGCGCGACCAGATCAAGACCAAGCTCGGCCTCGCCGGCAACGTCGTCTCCGCGCCCTGAGCATCGAGGCCAGCGCCGCCATGAACTGGGCCGACTACATCATCCTGGCGGTACTGGGCATCTCGGTCTTGATCGGGTTGTGGCGCGGCCTCATTTCCGAGGTGCTGGGCCTGCTGATCTGGGTCACCGCGGCGTGGATCACCTGGACCTTCGGCCCGCACGTGGCGGAGTTGTACGCGAACAAGATCAGCCTGCCTTCGGCGCGCCTGGCGGCCGGCTATGCCACCACCTTCGTCGGCGTGCTGGTGCTGGGCATCGTGGTGCGCTTCCTGGTGGCCAGGCTGGTGCAGGGCACCGGCCTGAGCGGCACGGATCGCCTGCTGGGCATGCTGTTCGGCCTGGCGCGCGGCGTGCTGGTGGTGACGGTAGGCGTGTTCCTGGTGAGCCTCACCGCGCTGACGCGCGATCCGTGGTGGCAGCAGTCGGCCTTGCTGCCGCAGTTCACCGGCGTGGCCGGCTGGCTGAACCAGCAGGTGCCGAGCAGCGCCCGGCGCTTCCTGCAGCAGCCGTCGACGGCGATGGACGGGCTGCCGTCGCTGCCGGACAAGCTGCCGGAGCTACGGCTGCCGACCCAGTTGCCCAGCCAGCTGCCGCAACTGCCCAGCCAATGGCAAGGCCAGCTGCAAGGCCTGCCGGCGGCACTGCAGGGCCTGGCGCCCGCACCGGCCCGCAGCGCAGCGCGCGCGCCCGGCGCGGACGCCGCGGTACCGCGCGACCCGGCCGCCATGAGCGCCGCGCGCGACCCCAAGGCAGTGGAAGCCGCCCCGCGCCAGACAACGAATCCTTAAAGCACTTACAGGCATCACAACCATGTGCGGAATCATCGGCATCGTCGGTACCACCGAGGTGGCATCGGCCCTCTACGACGGCTTGACCGTGCTGCAGCACCGCGGCCAGGACGCGGCAGGCATCGCCACCGTCGAGGGCGCGCGGCTGCGCCTGCACAAGGGCAACGGCCTGGTGCGCGACGTGTTCAACCAGACCGCGATGACCGGCCTGCGCGGCCGCATCGGCATGGGCCATTGCCGCTATCCCACCGCCGGTTCCGAGGGTTCCTCGGAAGCGCAGCCGTTCTACGTGAACTCGCCCTACGGCATTGCGTTCGCGCACAACGGCAACCTGGTCAACACCGAAACGCTGCGGCGCGAGATGTTCGAGGACGACCGCCGCCACATCAACACCGATTCGGATTCCGAAGTGCTGCTCAACGTGCTGGCGCACGAGCTGCAGATCCAGGACCGCATGGCGCTCACGCCCGACCACATCTTCAAGGCCGTGGCCGGCGTGCACGCCCGCGCGCGCGGCGGCTACGCCTGCCTGGCGCTGATCCTGGGCTACGGCCTGCTGGCCTTCCGCGATCCCAACGGCATCCGTCCGCTGGTGCTGGGCGAGCGCGTCACCGCGGAAGGCCGCGAATACGCGGTGGCGTCGGAGTCGGTGGCGCTGGACATCCTCGGCTTCAAGCGCCTGCGCGACCTGGCGCCGGGCGAGGCGGTGTTCATCAGCGTCGACGGCCAGCTGTTCAGCCGCATGTGCGCCGAGGGCGCCACGCATGCGCCGTGCATCTTCGAGTATGTGTACCTGGCGCGGCCGGACTCGATGATCGAGAACGTCTCGGTCTACAAGGCGCGCCTGCGCATGGGCCAGAAGCTGGCCGAGAAGATCCTGCGCGAGCGTCCGGACCACGGCATCGAGGCGGTCATCCCCATCCCCGACACCGCCCGCACCGCCGCCAGCGCGCTGGCCGAGGCGCTGGGCGTGCCGTTCCGCGAGGGCTTCGTCAAGAACCGCTATATCGGCCGCACCTTCATCATGCCGGGGCAGGGCGAGCGCGTGAAATCGGTGCGCCGCAAGCTCAATCCGGTGGAGCTGGAATTCCGCAAGAAGAACGTGCTGCTGGTGGACGACTCCATCGTGCGCGGCACCACCTCGCGCCAGATCATCCAGATGGCGCGCGATGCCGGCGCGCGCAACGTGTTCTTCGCCTCCGCCGCGCCGCCGGTGCGCTATCCGAACGTGTACGGCATCGACATGCCGGCCGCGTCCGAACTGGTCGCCGCCGGCCATACCGAGAAGGAAGTGGAGCAGGTGCTCGGCGCCGACTGGCTGATCTACCAGGACCTGAAGGACCTGTTCTGGGCGGTGCAGGACGGCAACGAGTCTCTGACCCACTTCGATGCCTCCTGCTTCAACGGCGAGTACGTCACCGGGCTGGACAAGCAGTATCTGGAACAGATCGAGATGCTGCGCTCGGACGACGCGAAGGCGGCGCGCCGCAGCGCGTAAGCGCCCTGCCGTAACGGCAGGTCGGGATGAGCCGCAGGCGAACCCCAACGCCGCCACCACCGTGCGCATCGCGATGTTGGGGTTCGCCTGCGGCTCACCCCAACCTACACTTGCGCCATGACCGACCTGTACCAAGCCGCGAAGCGCTGCCTCGACGCCACCGATCCGGCGGAGAAAGTGCGCCTGACGCACGCGGCCTGGAACGCCTTGCTGGCCGGCGAACTGCAGCCGGATCCGGCCTCGCCGGCGCCCGAACCCATCGGCGCGCCCGGCCGCCCCGAACGCCCGCTGCTGGTCCACGCCAGCAAGGTGCCCAGCCGTGGCCTCGGCAGCTCCGAAGGCCGCGCGGCGCTGGTGCATGCCGTGGCGCATATCGAATTCAACGCGATCAACCTGGCCTGGGACGCGGTCTACCGCTTCCGCGGCAAGCCCGGCGCCTACTACTGCGACTGGGCCAGCTGCGCCCACGACGAGGCGCGCCACTTCGACATGCTCAGCGAGCGCCTGGCGGAACTGGGCCACGCCTACGGCGATTTCGACGCGCACAACGGACTGTGGGAAATGGCCGAGAAGACCGCGCATCACGACACCGCGCGCATGGCCCTGGTGCCGCGCGTGCTGGAAGCGCGCGGGCTGGACGTGACGCCCGGCATCATCGAGCGCCTGCGCGGCGCGGGCGACGAGCGCACCATCGCGATCCTGGAAGTGATCCTGCGCGAGGAAGTGGCGCACGTCGCCGCCGGCACGCGCTGGTTCCGCCATTGCTGCGAACGCGACGGGCTGGAGCCGCGCCAGGCCTTCCTGGATCTGCTGCGCGGCTACATGGGCCGCACGCCGCGCGGACCGTTCAACCGGCAGGCGCGGCTGGAAGCGGGCTTCGACGCCGAGGAAATGGACCGGCTGGCCGAACTGGCCCTGCTCGACTGAGCTGCCTGCGTTGCCGCGGCGAAGCGCGGACATGAAAAAGCCGGCGCTGGGCCGGCTTGATCATCGAATTGGTCGGGGTGACATGATTCGAACATGCGACTTCTACGTCCCGAACGTAGCGCTCTACCAGGCTGAGCTACACCCCGTGGGAGCCGCGTATCTTAATGACCCTCGGCGGACTTCGCAACAGGTCCGGAACATTCCGATTCCGCGCCGCGCCCGGCGAAGGGCCGCGCAGGCCTTCTGCTAACCTATGCGGCTACCGCCGCGCGCCATGGCGCCGGCAGCGTTTCCCTTTCGAAGCAGAGGATTTCATGGCGCTTACCCCGGCCCGCACCATGCCCGGTGTACTCGAGCTGCTGCCGCTCGACCAGATCGCGTTCCAGCGCATGCTCGACACGATCCGCCGCAACTACGAGCGCTTCGGTTTCCTGCCGGTGGAAACGCCGGTGATGGAGTTCTCCGAGGTGCTGCTGACCAAGACCGGCGGCGAGACCGAGCGCCAGGTGTATTTCGTGCAGTCCACCGGGTCGCTGGAGCAGGGCGAGAAGCCCGAGCTGGCCCTGCGCTTCGACCTCACCGTGCCGCTGGCCCGCTACGTGGCCGAGCACGAGCACGACCTGAGCTTCCCGTTCCGCCGCTACCAGATGCAGCGCGTGTACCGCGGCGAGCGCGCCCAGCGCGGCCGCTTCCGCGAGTTCTACCAGTGCGACATCGACGTGATCGGCAAGGACGGCCTGTCGGTGCGCTACGACGCCGAGCTGCCGGCGGTCATCTACAGCGTGTTCCGCGAACTGAACATCGGCGCGTTCACCATCCAGCTCAACAACCGCAAGCTGATGCGCGGCTTCTTCGAGAGCCTGGGCGTGAGCGACGCCGAGCAGCAGACCCTGGTGCTGCGCGAAGTGGACAAGCTGGACAAGCGCGGCGCCGACTACGTGCGCGAGACGCTCACCGGCGCAAGCTTCGGCCTGGCCGCCGACGTGGCCGAGAAGATCCTCGCCTTCGTGCAGGTGCGTTCCAGCTCGGTGCGCGAGGCGTTCGAGCAGCTCGACGCGCTCGGCGCGGGTCCGGAGTCGATGGAGCAGGGCCGCGCGGAGCTGAAGGAAGTGCTGGGCCTGATCCGCGACTTCGGCGTGCCGGAATCGCATTTCGCGCTGAACCTGTCGATCGCGCGCGGCCTGGACTACTACACCGGCACCGTCTACGAGACCACGCTCAACGACTACCCGCAGATCGGCTCGATCTGCTCCGGCGGCCGCTACGAGAACCTCGCCGGCCAGTACACCAAGTCGCGCCTGCCGGGCGTGGGCATCTCCATCGGCCTGACCCGCCTGTACTGGCAGCTGCGCGAAGCCGGCCTGGTCAGCACCGCGCGCAGCACCGTGGACGTGCTGGTCACGCAGATGGACGAGTCGCGCATGGCCGACTACCTGGCCGTGGCCAGCGAACTGCGCGGCGCCGGCATCGCCACCGAGGTGGTGCTGGAAGGCGGCAAACTGGCCAGGCAGTTCAAGTACGCCGACCGCGCGGGCATCCGCTTCGTGCTGGTGCTGGGCGAGGACGAACTGGCCAAGGGCGTGGTCACGGTGAAGGACATGCGCCGCCAGGACCAGTTCGAAGTCGCCCGCGCGGAACTGATCAAGACGCTGCGCGTCGAGCTGGCGCAGGCCGAGATCGCGCCGTGATCCCTGGGCGGACGCCGTCGCCGATGGCGTCCGCGCGGTTCCTCTTGCCGCATCCCCATTCCCCATGAGACCAGCGCCGACCGGCGCGGAGCACACCTATGAGCCATATCCATGAGCGTGAGCAGATCCGACTCGATGGCAGCAGCCTCACTCGCGCGCAACTGGTTGCCGCCGCGCGCGAGCGCGTGCCGGTGGTGCTGGACGAGGCGCAGCTGGCGCGCGTGCAGCGCGCCGCGGATTTCCTTGCCGACAAGGTGAGCTGCGGCGAGCCGACCTACGGCGTCACCACCGGTTTCGGCAGCAACGCGGACAAGCTGCTGGGCGCGCATCGCCTGCGCGATGAGCTGCCCGGCGGCCACCCTGAAAAGCCGGAAGGCACGCTGCTGGAAGAACTGCAGCACAACCTCATCACCACCCATGCCGTGTGCGTCGGCAAGCCGTTTGCCGAGGACGTGGTGCGCGCCATGCTGGTGATCCGCATCAATACCTTGATGCGCGGCCATTCGGGCATCCGCGTGGAAACCCTGCGCGCGCTGGCCGCGCTGCTCAACAGCGGCGTGGTGCCGGTGGTGCCGGAGAAGGGCTCGGTCGGCGCCAGCGGCGATCTCGCCCCGCTGTCGCACCTGGCCATCGTGCTGCTCGGCGGCGGCGAAGCGTTCTACCAGGGCGAGCGCCTGCCTGGCGCCGAAGCGCTGGAGCGCGCGGGCCTGGCGCCGATCCGCCTGTCCTTCAAGGAAGGCCTGGCGCTGAACAACGGCACCGCGCAGATGCTGGCCACCGCCGCGCTGGCGCTGGACACGCTGGAATACCTGCTGGATACCGCGGACCTGGCCGCCGCCATGACACTGGACGCCTTCGCCGGGCGCAGCGGCGCGCTGCGCCCGGAAGTGCACGCGCTGCGCCCGCATCCCGGCCAGGTGGAAACCGCCGGGCACGTGCGCGAGCTGCTGACCGAAAGCACGCTGGTGGACATTCCTTACCACCTGGTGCCGCGCTTCAAGCAGTGGGCTTCCGATGCGTGGACGGCGCCGGAAGACCAGGCGCTCAGCTTCGACATCGGCTGGGACTGGGTGCCGGCCAACCAGCGCCACGGCCGCGAGGCCTTCTACAGCCGCTTCCTGCCGTTCAAGGGCGGCAAGAAGCACCAGCCGCAGGACGCCTATTGCCTGCGCTGCATGCCGCAGGTGCACGGCGCGGTGCGCGATGCCTGGGCGCAGGCCTGCCGCGTGATCGATATCGAGCTCAATGCGGTGACCGACAATCCGCTGATCTTCCCGGACGCGGAGGGTGCGCAGTTCATCGAGGAGCAGGTGATTTCGGCGGGCCATTTCCACGGGATGCCGCTGGCGCTGGCGATGAGCTACGTCAAGGCCGCGATTCCGGTGCTGGCTTCGATTTCCGAGCGCCGGCTCAACAAGCTGGTGGATCCGGCGACCAACGACGGGCTGCCGGCGTTTCTTACCGGCAACGAGGACGGTACCGATTCGGGCTTCATGATCGTGCAGTACACGGCGGCGGCGCTGGTCAACGATCTGGCGACGCGGGCGCATCCGGCCAGCGTCTACTCGGTGCCGACGAGTGCCAATGCCGAGGATCATGTCTCCATGGGCGCCAATGAGGCGCGGCATGTGCTGGAGATGCTGGATGATCTCAGCCATGTGATTGCGTTGGAGTTGTATACGGCGGCGCAGGCGTTGGATTTGCGCCAGGCGATGTTGAATGCCGCGCGGCGGCTTGCGGCGCGTGGCGATTGGAAGGCGCTCGCCGCCAAGGTGGCTAACGCGCCGCGGGAGGATCATGCGCATTACGCGCAGTTTGCTGCGGAGGTGCAGCAGTTGACCTCGGCCTTGGCCGGGGTGGGGGATTTCCACGCGGGGGAGGCGGTGCGCAAGGCGCACGATGTGTTGCGTGGGCACATTGGGTTTATGTCGCGTGATCGCGCGATGGATGGGGATGTGCGCACGGTGTGCGAGCTGGTGCAGCGGCGTGCTGTCGGCTGAATGCTCGTCGTCCTGGCGTAGACCTCCCTACTCGTCATCCCGGCGTAGGCCGGGATCCAGTAACGGTACCGCCCGGTTTTTGCGGTGCCGCGACTCTTTGCTCGTCATCCCGGCGTAGGCCGGGATCCAGTAACGGTATCGTTTGATTTTCGCGGTGACGCGACTTGGCCGCTTATGCAGCGGGCATTTCGGACGCCTGCCGGCGCCCGAGTCACTTTCTCTTTGCTGGCCCAAAGAGAAAGTAACCAAAGAGAGAATGGCCTGAGAGCAAAGGCTCGCGACGCGACTAGAAGGAGCAGTGGGCGGCTGCGGTAGTCTGATTAACCTGGGTCTACACGAAACCGCAGTGCGTTTACGTAGCGGCTTCTTCAACGTGCCGTTGCCGAGAGGACATTCAGCGACCGGGGCCAGCTTTTGCTTTTCGTTCCTGCCTACCTCACGCCATCACCCCTCTCCCCTCCGGGGAGAGGGCAGGGTGAGGGGCCAAGGCTTGCGGCAACACGCATCGAGCCAAAGCCCTTTATCTGACGCCAGCCGCGCGGCGCATATGCCGCGCCGCCCATGCGAGCCACACCAGAATCAAGCCGATCGTCAGCTTCTGCATCAGCCCATGCGGCAGGTCGCGCAGGAATACCTGGGACCACAGCAGCACGGTCGCGAGCCACGCCACGGTCCATCCCGCCGTGCTGCCTGTGCGCAGCAGGGCATCGCGTCGCCAGCGTGCATTCAACAGCAGCATCCCGAAACTCAGCCACAGAAACGTGGCCTGCGCGGCGAGGCCGTGAATCAGGCGTGCCGGTTGTTCGTACGGTGAGCCGAGGAATAGCTCGGTGAGTGCGACGACGGGCAGGGCCAGGCCGGCGGCTGCGAACAGCGTCGAGGCCAGGCGGCTGCGCAGCGGTGGCGATGTTGCGCGGTATCCGCCCAAGGCAAAGCCCAGCAGGCCGGCCGAGATCAGGTAATACGCCAGGCGCACGTAGGCGCCGCCGGGACCGGTGAGATAGAAGCTGAGGGGGATGGCGATGGGGTCGAGGTCGTGCCGCCAGAACTGGGCGGCGCCGCAGACCAGGGCGAAGACGGTGGTGGTGAGCAGGAGGAGATGGGCGGTCGGGGCGACGGGGCGCGTGTCGGTCATGGGGCGCGTTGGGGCGGAAAGTCGCGGATTGTAGGCCTTGGGCGGGTGAAGCGGTCGTTGCGGGTGTGGCGGTCCGGGTGGGCAATAAGCCCCGGGTAGCGGGCTTGCTGCAAGCGCACAAGCGGGTTATAGTCTGCTCCACTGTATTAACGCGTTAGTACATTATGAAGCGTCGATCGCTGGATCCCGAACTGCCTGCCGAGTCCGCCGAGCTCAGTCTGAGCGAGGCCTTGCTGTCGTTGAAGAACACCGAGGAGATGAGCGCCTTCCTGCGCGACCTGTGCACGCCGGCCGAGCTGGAAGTGCTGGTGGATCGCTGGCGGGTGGTGCCGTATCTGCTGGACGAGGTGCCGTACCGGGAGATCCACGAGCGCACGGCGGTGAGCATCACCACCATCGGGCGCGTGGCGCGCTTCCTCAATCAGGGCAATGGCGGCTATCTGGCCGCCGCGGCCCGTGCGTCGCGCCGCCGGGCGGCGAAGAAGGGGCGTGCATGAAACCGCGTGACCGCCTGCGTATCGCCATGCAGAAATCCGGCCGGCTGACCGAGCCGGCGCTGGACCTGCTCAACCGCTGCGGCCTCAGCTTCCGCCAGAGCCGCGACAAGCTGTTCCTGTTCGGCGAAGGCGAGCCGGTCGACCTGCTGCTGGTGCGCGACGACGACATCCCGGGGCTGATCGCCCAGGGTGTGTGCGACCTCGGCATCGTCGGCCGCAACGTGCTCAGCGAGTACTCGCTTACCGACGGGCGCGAGACCGAACCGCTGGCCGAATGGCGGCCGCTCGGCTTCGGCCGCTGCCGGCTGTCGATCGCGGTGCCGCAAGAGATGAACTACGAGCAGCCGCCGCAACTGGCCGGGCTGCGCATCGCCACCTCGTATCCGGGACTGCTGCGCGACTGGCTGCGCCGCAGCGGCGTCGACGCCGGCGTGGTGACCCTGGCCGGTTCGGTCGAGATCGCGCCGCGGCTGGGCACGGCCGACCTGATCTGCGATCTGGTGCAGAGCGGCGGCACCCTGGTCGCCAATCAGCTGCGCGAGGCCGACGTGCTGCTGGAAAGCGAGGCGGTGCTGGCCGGCCCCAAGGTGCTGCCCACCGACGAGCGCGGCGACATGATCGAGCTGCTGCTCAAGCGCCTCGACGGCGTGATGCAGGTGCGCGAGTCGCGCCTGCTGCTGCTGCAGACCTCGCGCCAGCACCTGGACGCGGTGACCCGCCTGCTGCCGGGCGGCCCGCAGCCGACCCTGCTGCCGGTGGCGGGGCAGCCGGACCAGCTGATGCTGCAGGCGCTGTGCGCGGGCGAGGTGAGCTGGCGGCAGCTGGAAGAGATCAAGAAGGCCGGCGCGCGCGAGATGTTCGTGCTGCCGGTGGAGAAGATGCTGGCATGAAACGACTGGACTGGAATGCGCTCGATCCCGCGGCGCAGGTGCAGGCACTGGCCCGTCCCGCGCAGTCGCGCGCGGAGGAACTGCGCCGCGGCGTCGAGGCGATCGTCGCCAAGGTGCGCGCCGAAGGCGATGCCGCCTTGCGCGAGCTGAGCGCGAAGTACGACCGCTGCGCGATCGAGGCGATCGAGGTGACAGCGGAGGAATTCGCCGCCGCCGAAGCGGCGCTCGCACCGGAGCTCAAGGCCGCCATCGAAGAAGCCGCCGCGCGCATCGCGGCCTTCCATCGCGAGTCTGCGCCGCGACCCGTCGCCGTGGACACCGCCCCGGGCGTGCGCGTCGAACGCGTGCTGCGTCCGATCGCCAAAGTCGGCCTGTACGTGCCGGCCGGCAGCGCGCCGCTGCCGTCGACCGCGCTGATGCTCGGCGTGCCGGCGGGCATCGCCGGCTGCCGCGAGATCGTGCTGTGCTCGCCCGCGCGCGCGGACGGCCGCTGCGACGAGGCGGTGCTGTATGCCGCGCGCGTCACCGGCGTGCACCGCGTGTTCAAGCTGGGCGGCGCGCAGGCGATCGCCGCCATGGCCTATGGCACGGAAACCGTGCCGCGCTGCGACAAGCTGTTCGGCCCCGGCAATGCCTGGGTCACCGAGGCCAAGCTGCAAGTATCCGGCGACCCGGACGGCGCCGCGATCGATATGCCGGCCGGTCCTTCGGAAGTGCTGGTGATCGCCGACGGCCAGGCCGATCCGGAATTCGTCGCCGCCGACCTGCTGTCGCAGGCGGAGCATGGCCCCGACTCGCAGGTGATCCTGCTCAGTCCCTCCGATGCGCTGCTGGACCGCGTGGCGGTGGAAGTCGACAACCAGTGCGCGGCCTTGCCGCGGGCGGACATCGCGACGCAGGCGCTGGCGCAGAGCCGCCTGATCCTGGTCGATTCGCTGGAACAGGCGGTGGCGGTAAGCAACCGCTACGCGCCGGAGCACCTGATCCTGCAGGTGGCCGCGCCGCGCGCGCTGCTGGACGGCATCGACAGCGCCGGCTCGATCTTCCTCGGCGCCTGGACGCCGGAATCGGTGGGCGACTACTGCAGCGGCAGCAACCACGTGCTGCCCACCTACGGCTATGCGCGCAGCTACAGCGGCGTGTCGGTGGCCAGTTTCCAGAAGCAGATCACCGTGCAGGAACTGAGCGCCGACGGCCTGCGCGCGATCGGCCCCTGCACCGCGACCCTGGCCGCCGCCGAGCAACTGGAAGCGCACCGCCGCGCGGTGACGCTGCGCCTGGCCGCGCTGGAGGCGAAGGCATGAGCGTGCTCGATCTGGCGCGTCCGGAGATCCGCGCCATGCAGCCGTATTCCTCAGCGCGCATGGAAGCCAGCGGCGGCGCCATCCTGCTCAATGCGAACGAATCGGCCTGGGCGCCGGCGGGCGCGGCGGGGCAGGGCTGCAACCGCTATCCCGATCCGCAGCCGGCCGCGCTGCTGCAGGCGCTGGCCCAGCTCTACGGCGTGCGCGAGGAGCAACTGCTGGTCGGCCGCGGCAGCGACGAGGCGATCGACCTGCTGGTGCGCGCGTTCTGCCGCGCGGGGCGCGACGCCATCGCGATCCAGCCGCCGACCTTCGGCATGTACTCGGTGTGCGCGCGCATCCAGGACGCGGGCATCGTGGAGGTGCCGCTCGCCGCCGATTTCACGGTGGATGCCGACGCTCTGCTGGCCGCCATCACGCCGGCGGTGAAGCTGGTCTTCGTCTGCACGCCGAACAATCCCACCGGACAGCCGGTGCCGCGCGCCACCATCGAGCGCCTGGCGCGCGAGCTGGCCGGCCGCGCGCTGCTGGTGGTGGACGAGGCCTATGTCGAATTCGCCGATGGCGGCAGCGTGGCGGAGCTGATCGACACTTACGACAACCTCGCCGTGCTGCGCACCTTGTCCAAGGCCTGGGCGCTGGCCGGCGCGCGCGTCGGTACGCTGCTGGCAAATGCCGAGGTGATCGCCCTGTTGCGTCGGATCATTCCGCCGTATCCGCTGCCGCTGCCTTGCGTGACGGCGGCGCTGGACGGCCTGTCGGTGCCGGGCCAGGCGGAAGCGGCCGGACATATCCGCATCGTGCGTGAAGAGCGCAGCCGCATGGCCGCCGCGCTGGTCGCCGTGCCGGGCGTGCGCGAGGTGCTGCCTTCGCAGGCGAATTTCCTTGCCGTGCGCTTCGACGATGCCGGCGGCGCCTATCAGCGCCTGTTCGCGGCCGGGATCGTGGTCCGCGACGTACGGCGTTATCCGAATCTTGCCGATGCCTTGCGCATTACCCTGGGTACTCCGGCGGAGAATACGCGTGTGCTCGAAGTGCTGAATGGAGGACGCGTATGAGCCGCAAGATGCTTTTCGTCGACCGCGACGGCTGCCTGATCGAGGAACCGGCCGACGAACAGATCGACAGCTACGAGAAACTCGCCCTGCTGCCCGGCGTGATCGCCGCGCTGCAGCGCTGCGTGGCCGCCGGCTACGAGCTGGTGATGGTCACCAACCAGGACGGCCTGGGCACCGACAGCTTCCCCGAGGCGCATTTCACCGGCCCGCACGAGCTGCTGATGCGCATCCTGTCCTCGCAGGGCATCCGCTTCCGCGAAGTGCTGATCGACCGCAGCTTCCCGCGCGACGGGCTGGACACGCGCAAGCCCGGTGTCGGCATGCTGCGCCATTACCTGGCCGACGACAGCTGGAGCCGCGGCCTCTCGGCCATGGTGGGCGACCGCCAGACCGACCTGCAGTTCGCCGCCAACATGGGCGTGCGCGGCTTCCTGGTCGGGCCCAAGGGCCAGTCGTGGGAAGAGATCGCGCACCAGCTGCTGGATGCGCCGCGCACCGCCACGGTCGTGCGCAACACCAAGGAAACCCGCATCACGGTAAGCGTGGACCTGGACCGCGTGGCCGAGCCCAAGGCCCGCACCGGCTTGGGCTTCTTCGACCACATGCTGGAGCAGATCGGCAAGCACGGCGGCTTCGCGCTGGAACTTGAGTGCGACGGCGACACGCATATCGACGAGCACCACACCATCGAGGACTGCGCATTGGCCCTGGGGCAGGCGTTGCGGCAGGCGCTGGGCGACAAGCGTGGCATCGGCCGCTACGGCTTCGTGCTGCCGATGGACGAATCGGAAGCCAGC
The DNA here is from genome assembly GCF_011759495.1 of Dyella sp. SG562. Lineage (NCBI taxonomy): Bacteria > Pseudomonadati > Pseudomonadota > Gammaproteobacteria > Lysobacterales > Rhodanobacteraceae > Dyella > Dyella sp. SG562. Next base: position 3,911 of record NZ_JAAOYS010000022.1, on the reverse strand, counting down.
GCGGCGCTGGATCTTTCGGGCCGCCCGTACTTCGTGTTCGACGGCAATTTCCCGCGCGAACGCGTGGGCGAGGTGCCGACCGAGCTGGTGCCGCATTTCTTCCGCTCGCTGTGCGAGACCCTGGGCGCGAACCTGCACCTGAGCGTCTACGGCGAGAACGCGCACCACATGGTCGAGGCCTGCTTCAAGGCGGTGGCGCGCGCCCTGCGCGACGCCATCCGCCGCGAGGGCAGCGAGCTGCCCAGCACCAAGGGAGCGCTGTAATGGCCGTGGTGCTGGTCGATGCGGGCGGCACCAATATCGGCTCGGTGCGCTACGCCCTGCAGCGGCTGGGCGCGGATGCGGCGCTCACCGCCGATGCGCAGGCGATCCGCGCCGCCGACAAGGTGATCCTGCCCGGCGTCGGCGCCGCCGGCCCCGGCATGGCGCGCCTGCGCGAGCTGGGGCTGGTGGAGCTGATGCGCTCGCTCACCCAGCCGGTGCTGGGCGTGTGCCTGGGGATGCAATTGCTGTTCGAGCGCTCGGAGGAAGGCGATACCGAGTGCCTGGGCGTGATCCCCGGCGCGGCGCGCCGTTTCGCCGACACGCCGGAGCTGCGCGTGCCGCACATGGGCTGGAACAAGCTGCGCGTCGAGCGCGGGCATCCGCTGGTGGCCGGGCTCGGGAACGGACCGGGGCACGAAGGCTGGGCCTACTTCGTGCACAGCTACGCCTTGCCGCCGGGCGAGCACACGCTGGCCAGCGCCGATTTCGGCGGTGCGTTCTCGGCCGTCGTCGCGCGCGGCAATTTCCACGGCATGCAATTCCACCCCGAGCGTTCCGCCGCCGTCGGCGCCAGGCTCCTGCAGAACTTCCTCGAACTATGAGCTTTACCGTCATCCCCGCCATCGATCTGCGCGCCGGCCGCGTGGTGCGCCTGCGCCAGGGCGACTACGCCCAGCAGACCACCTATGAGTTCGAGCCGCGCGCGCTGGCCCTGCGCTACGCCGGCGCGGGCGCCATGTGGCTGCATGTGGTGGACCTGGACGGGGCCCGTTCCGGCAGCCTGGACAACCTGCTCGTGATCGAGGCGATCGCCCGCGACGGCATGCACGTGCAGGCCGGCGGCGGCGTGCGCGGCGAGGACGATCTGCGCCGCCTGTTCGATGCCGGCGTAGCGCGCGTGGTGCTCGGCAGCGTGGCCATCCGCGAGCCCGAACGGGTCGGCGGCTGGCTGCACGAGTACGGCGCGGAGCGGTTCACCATCGCGCTGGACACGCGCCGCATCGACGGGCGCTGGGCCCTGCCCAGCGCCGGCTGGACCGAACTGGAAGCCCGCTCGCTGGACGAGCTGGCGCCCTGGTACGCCGAGCGCGGCGCGCAGCAGCTGCTGTGCACCGACATCGACCGCGACGGCATGCTGGCCGGTTTCAACCTGGAGCTTTACCGCGAGCTCGCGCGCAGCGTGCCGGCGCTGGCCGTGCAGGCTTCCGGCGGCGTGCGCTCCATAGAAGACATCGTGGCGGCGCGTGACGCGGGCGCGCAGGGCGTGATCCTGGGCCGCGCCCTGCTGGAAGGCCGCTTCACCATCGAGGAGGCATTGGCATGCTGAGCCGCCGCATCATTCCCTGCCTGGACGTGCGCGACGGCAAGGTGGTCAAGGGCGTGCGCTTCCGCGACCACGTGGTGATGGGCGAGATCGTCGAGCTGGCCATGCGCTACCGCGACGAAGGCGCCGACGAACTGGTGTTCTACGACATCACCGCCAGCCCGGAAGGGCGCAGCGTGGACCGCGGCTGGGTCGAGCGCGTGGCGCGCGAGATCGACATCCCGTTCTGCGTGGCCGGCGGCATCCGCAGCGTGGAAGAAGCGCGCGCCGTGCTGCACGCCGGCGCCGACAAGATCTCGGTCAACTCGCCCGCGCTGGAACGCCCCGCGCTGATCGGCGAACTGGCCGATGCATTCGGTGTGCAATGCGTGGTGGTCGGCGTGGACAGCCTGCGCGACGCCGACGGCGAATGGCGCGTGCGCCAGTACACCGGCGACCCGGGCAAGACCCAGGCCCTGGCGCGGCGCACGCTGGACTGGATCGAGGAAGCCCAGCACCTGGGCGCCGGCGAGATCGTGCTCAACTGCATGGGCAGCGACGGCGTGCGCGAAGGCTACGACCTGGAGCAGCTGCACGCCGCACGCAGGTTGTGCCGCGTGCCGCTGGTGGCCTCCGGCGGCGCGGGTGCGCCGGAGCATTTCCGCGATGCGTTCGCGGTGGCCGACGTGGACGGCGCACTGGCGGCCAGCGTGTTCCACAGCGGCACGATCGCCATTCCCGCGCTCAAGCACTACCTGCGTGGCGCGGGCATCGCGACACGTCTCTGACCGGAATCGACCATGACCGACTTCAACACCGACTTCGCGCGACTGGACTGGAGCAAGGGCGACGGCCTGCTGCCCGCGGTAGTGCAGCACTGGCTGACCGGCGAGGTGCTGATGCTCGGCTATATGAATGCCGAGGCTTTGGCGAAGACGCGGGATTCCGGCCAGGTCACGTTCTTCAGCCGCAGCAAGCAGCGTTTGTGGACCAAGGGCGAGAGCTCGGGACACGTGCTGGCGTTGAAGTCGCTGCGCGTGGATTGCGACGCAGACACGCTGCTGGTGCAGGCGGAGCCGCAGGGGCCGACTTGCCATCTCGGCACGTCGAGCTGCTTCGGCGAGCAGGTGGGGGTGGCTCCGCCGTTGGGCTTTCTGGCCGTGCTCGACCGGTTGGTGGAATGGCGCCACGCTGAGCGTCCTGAGGGCAGCTACACCACGCGTCTGTTTGAGGGTGGTATTCGCCGTATGGCGCAGAAGGTGGGTGAGGAGGGGGTGGAGACCGCTCTCGCTGCGGTGGCGCAGGATGATGAGGCGTTGCTCGGCGAGGCCGCTGATCTGGTGTTCCACTTGATGGTGGTGCTGCGCGCGCGTGGCCTCGGCATGCGTGAGGTGTGCCGTGTGCTGGAGGCGCGGCATAGCCAGCGCCACTAAGGGGTTGGTGGAGTCCTTGCTCGTCATTCCGGCGTAGGCCGGGATCCAGTAGCGACTAGGTGTGGTTGTTGCGATTTGGCCGCTTATGCAGCGGGCATTCCGTGCGCCTGCCGGCGCCCGGGTCACTTTCTCTTTGCTGGCCCAAAGAGAAAGTAACCAAAGAGAGAATGGCCTTAGAGCAAAGGCTCGCGACGCGACTAGAAGGAGCAGTGGACGGCTGCGGTAACCTGATTAACCTGGGTCTACACGAAACGACAGTGCGTTTACGTAGCGGGTGCTTCAACGTGCCGTTGCCGAGAGGATGTTCAAGAACTGAGGCTGGCTTTGGTTCTTCGTTCCTGCCTACCTCACGCTTTCATCCCTCTCCCCTCCGGGGAGAGGGCAGGGTGAGGGGCCGGGCGGAGCGCAACGTTAAATCTTGCCGTGGCGTAGGTTGGGGTGAGCCGCAGGCGAACCCCAACACCCGCCCCTTCACGCGCTTCGCCACGTTGGGGTTCGCTACGCTCACCCCAACCTACGCCGGCGTCGCGGGGTGTAACGCTGCGCTCCGCCCGAACCCTCATCCGGCTGCCGCCACCTTCTCCCGGAGGGAGAAGGATTCGTACTGGGAGGTTGAGGTAACACGCAGCCCAAAAGCTGGCCTCGATCCTTGAACATCCTCTCGGCCACGGCACGTTGAAGCACCCGCTACGTAAACGCACTGTGGTTTCGTGTAGACCCAGGTTAATCAGACTACCGCAGCCGTCCACTGCTCCTTCTAGTCGCGTCGCGAGCCTTTGCTCTAAGGCTATTTCTCTTTGGTTACTTTCTCTTTGAGCCGGCGGTTTCAACGGGTCAATGCAACACCCATAGTGTTGATGACCGGGAGAGGCGATGAGCAAGGCAGGATCGACCGCAAGGCGGCTGAACGC
>NZ_JAAOYS010000021.1:0-30974 GCF_011759495.1 Dyella sp. SG562 | reverse complement strand
GCGTCCGAAATGCCCGCTGCATAAGCGGCCAGTCCGCGGCACCGCAAAAACCAGGCGTGGTCGCCACTGGATCCCGGCCTACGCCGGGATGACGAAGAAGGGGCGGTGAGGAAAGCCCGTGGATGGACTCAATGCAGAATCCACTGCTGCGGCGCCAATCCGTTGTCAGTCCACAACTGCAACTGCGTACCATGCGTAGTGGAACCGGCCGGATCATCCAGAATCAGCGCCCCCGACGCCTGATTCATCAGCTTGTAGCTGCCATTGCCCAGATCCAGAAACTGCCAATTCTGATTGGCATTATTGGCGCAACCCCACAACGTGACCAGATTGCCCGGCGAGGTACTCCCACCAGTGTTGTCCACGCACAAGCCAGTCGCCTGATTCTGGATGCTGAACCAGCCGCCACCCTTGGCATGCACAGTCCAGTTCTGCACCGAGAGATTGTTGCAATCCCACAGCTCCGCGCTGGTGTTGTTGGCGGTCGACCAGCCCGTGTTGTCCAGGCACAGCGCCGGAGCCTGCACACTCTGGAAGCTATGCACCGAACCGTCGGCGGGCAGCCGGTTCCACGGCTCGCTGGCGAAGTACACGATGCAGCCGCCATTGAGATAGTCCGAAGCCAGTTCCAGGATGCTGGAACCATCCGCTGCCGGCAGCAGGGCGGAGGAGTAGTTCGGGCAGTAGTTGTCGTACGCGGTGGGCACCTGCACCGGCGCGGCGATGGTGTACCAGTTGCCGCTGCCGTCGGTGTTGGTATTGGCGAACAGCACCTTGCCGTTGGACGGCGAGACGCTGCCGTTGGATTCGTACATCACCTGGCCCACCAGCAGGATGGCGCCGTTGGCTGACAGCACCGACGGGCTCCAGCGATTGAGCGGCGCGTGCTCCAGGTATTGGCCCGCCGCAGTCTGCACACGCGTGCCCATGTTGGTGGGATCGCCGTAGTTCCAGCCGTCGGTCGAGGTGCGCGAGAACACCGTGCAGGCCGCCGGTCCGCACAGCTCGTTGCTCATGAAGTAATGCCCGTTCGGCAGCTTGCTCACCGTGATCATGCCGGGGCGGTCGCCCTGGATGGTGCTGCGGATGGTGTCGGTGCGGTCCTGCCAGGAGCTGCCGTTGTAGGTGCGGATCTGCGCGAGCTTCTGGCTGCAGCAGGGGTCGGTTTCGTCGGACCAGAACATCACCAGCGCGCCGTCGCTGGCCACGCTGAACTCCGGCTCCCACAGGCCGCCGTGGTTGTTGTCGGCGGCCAGCGCGGGTGTGCTGTGGTAGGTCCACGACACCCCCTGGTTGGTGCTGACATAGACCTCGATCGCCGGATTGCCGCCCGAGAAGTACGAGCCCGCGGAGATCAGCGTGCCGGCCGCCAGCGAACCCACCTGCTGTGGCAGTTCGTACAGCGTGGCGCAGCAGCGCTCGCTGCTGCCCGGCACGGTCGGTACGGTGCCGAGCTGGCTCCAGCTGGCGCCGTTGTCGTTGCTCTGGAAGATGATGCCGTTGGTGCTGGCGACGAGGCGCCCGTAGGTGTTGGCGGGGCCGTGTTCGAGCCGGACCACGCGAGGGTAGAGCGTGCTGCCTTGCAGGACGGTGCCGGTTGCGGCGTGGGCCGTACCGATGACGGCGAGCAGGCAGGCGCAAAGCACGGTGAACCACCAGGAACGGATGCGATGCATGACGTTCTCTCCGGATGAGTTGGTGGCGTGTGTGAAGTCGTGGAGCGCGCGGGCCGGTAGGTCCGGCCTCGCTTTCTGTGCTTATTCCTTCGGCGCAGGTTGGGGTGAGCCGCAGGCGAACCCCAAGCTTGCCGCGAGGTTGGGGTTCGCCTGCGGCTCACCCCAACCTACGATGGCTAGCGGCCGATATCGCGCAGCTTTTTTCCGGCCAGCAGATTCCGCTCGATCTGCTCCAGCGTCACGCCCTTCGTCTCCGGCACCAGCCAGAACGTCAGTACGATAAACACCGCGTTGAGCGCCGCATACAGCCAGAACGTCGAGGCATTGCCGATGCTGTTGAGCAGGCTGAGGAAGGTGAAGCCGACCACCATGTTGGTGATCCAGTTGGTGAAGGTGGACACGCCGATGCCGAAGTCGCGGCCCTTCAGCGGCTGGATCTCCGAGCACAGCGTCCACACCAGCGGACCGGCCGACATGGCGAAGCCGACGATGAAGATCAGCAGCATGGCCACGCAGGTGTACTGCTCGGTCTGGCCGGTGATGCCGCCGTTCATCAGTATGCCCACCACGCCCAGGCCGATGGCCATCACGGTGAAGCCGGTATAGAGGATGGGCTTGCGGCCCCAGCGGTCGATCAGGGCGATGGCGATGAAGGTGGCCAGCACGTTGGTCAGGCCGACCAGGGCGGTGAACCACATCTGCGCGGACGTGTCGTAACCCATTTCCTGGAAGATGCGCGGCGCGTAATACATCACCACGTTCATGCCGGTGAACTGCTGCATCAGCTGCAGCAGGGCGCCCAGATACACCGAGCGGCGGAAGTTGCGGTTCTCCTGGAACAGGTGCCAGCCGCGCTGCGGGGTCTTCAGCTGCTCCTCGATGTCCGCCGCTTCGCGCGCCACCGCGGCCTCGTCGCCGCGCAGGCGGCGCAGCACCTCGATGGCCTCGTCGCGGCGGCCGCGCATCATCAGCCAGCGCGGGCTGTCGGGCAGGCCGAGCACGCCGAGCAGGAACAGCGCGCCGGGAATGGCGATCACGCCGAGCATCCAGCGCCACGCACCGTGGTAGCTGAGCGCGGTGTCGGAAAGAAAGGCCACCAGGATGCCGATGGTGATCATCAGCTGGTAGGTGGAGATCATCGCGCCGCGGATGTGCTCCGGCGCCACCTCGGCCAGGTACAGCGGCGCGGTGAAGGTGGCGATGCCGATGGCCAGGCCCAGGATCACGCGCGCGGCAATCAGGGTTTCCGGCGACCAGGCCAGTCCGCACAGCAGCGAGCCGATCACGAACAGGATCGCGCCCAGGATCAGCGAACGCTTGCGGCCCAGCTGCGAAGACAGCCAGCCGGCGCCCAGCGCGCCGACCGCCGCGCCGAACATCATGGAGCTGACGATCCACTCGATGGTGTGGTCGCTGATGGCGAACTCGGCCTTGATGAACTGCGAAGCGCCGGAAATCACGCCGATATCCAGCCCGAACATCAGGCCGGCGAGCGCGGCGAGCACGCAGGTGTAGATCACGGTGCCCTTGGCGTGGGCGGTGGGTGAGGCGATGGCTTGGGAGTTCATGGAACCGAGGACCTCGCTGGCGTGAAGGCAGGCGTGAACAAGGATGGACCGCCGATGGATAAGGAACGAACGATGGATCAGGAAGGCCGGCCGAAACCGGGCGGCGCTCCGCGGAAACGGGGTTCCGGCAGGCCGGTGGTGCCGGCATCGGCCGCGAACAGCGCACCGGCCTGCGGCTGGGTTGCCAGCGCGTCGGCGGACAGGCCATCGCGCGCGCTGGTGATGTAGAGCGTGGCCAGCTCCGGGCCGCCGAAAGCCGGACGGGTGGGTTGCGTGGCCGGCACCTCGATCGCGCGGTCGACGCGGCCATCCGGCGCGTAGCGCACCACGCGGCCCAGGCCCCATTGCGCATTCCACAGAAAACCTTCGGCATCCACGGCGGAGCCATCCGGCTCGCCACGCGCATCGTCCACGCGCGCGAAGGCACGCGGCTCGCCGCAGCGTTCGGCGTAGTCGCAGCTCTGGATCAAACGCGAAGGCGAATCGCAGAAATACATGGTGCGGCCATCGGGGCTGAAGGCGACGCTGTTGCTGATGCCAACCCCGGGAAGATTAAGCCGCTCCAGCGTGAGGTCCGCGTTGAGGCGGTAGAACGCGCCGATCGGCTGGCGCGCTTCGCCGGCCGCGGGCTCGTGCAGGGTACCGAACACGAAGCGCCCCTGGCGGTCGCAACCGCCGTCATTGAGGCGGGTGGGCAGGTCCGGTTCCACCTCGACGATCGGCAACAGCGTTTCGTCCTCCGGGCGGAAAAAAGCCAGGCGCGAGGCCAGCCCGAGCAGCAGCCAGCCATCGGCTTCGCACAGGGCGAGGCAGCCCAGGCGTTCGGGCATGTCCCAGCGGCGCGTTTCGCCGTCCGCCGGGCGGTGTCGCCACAGCGCGGCGGCCTGGATGTCGGTCCAGTACAGCGCCTGCTCGCGTTCGCACCACAGGATGCCTTCGCCCAGCGTATTGGCCGGATGGTGGACGACGCGCGCGTTCATACCCAGCCGCCGTCGACCACGAAGGACTGGCCGGTGCACATGCGGCTGTCGTCGGCGCCGAGAAACAGCGCGGCGCGGGCGAGGTCTTCGGCCATCAGGTAGCCGGGCAGGCACTGCGTGCGGCGGATCTCTTCCTCGCCGGCCGCATCCAGCCACAGGCGGCGCTGCTTCTCGGTAATGACCCAGCCGGGCACCAGCGCATTGATGCGGATGCGGTCGTGGCCCAGCTCGCGCGCCAGGCCGTTGACCAGGCCGTGCACGGCGGACTTGGCCATGGCGTAGATCGGATAGCCGGCGTTCTTCTTCATCCAGCCGGTGGAACCCAGGCAGATCACCGAGCCGCCGCCGAGCGCGCGCATGTCCTCGCGCACGGCCTGGGTGGCGAAGTACTGGTGGCGCAGGTTGATGGCGATGCTGCGGTCGAACTGCTCGCCGGTGGTGTCGCCGAAGCTGTGGCGCACGTCGTTGGCGGCGTTGTTCACCAGCACCGCCACCGGGCCGTGCGCTTCGCGCGCGCCGGCGATCGCCGCGTGCAGCGCGTCGAGGTCGGTGATGTCGCAGGGCAGGAAGCGCGGCGCGTGGCGTTCGCCGGCCAGGCTTTGCGCCAGCGCTGCGCCATGTTCGCGGTCGATGTCGACGAAGGCGACGCGGCTGCCCTGGCGCACGAAGTGCTCGACGAAGGCGGCGCCGATGCCGGTGGCGCCGCCGCTGACGAAGACGTGGCGATCGAGCAGGCTGGGGTAGGTGGCGAACTGCTCCATGCTCACCACTCCGCCACGCTGCCGTCGGCATGGCGCCACAGCGGATTGCGCCAGCGATGGCCTTCGGCGGCACGCTCGGCCACGTATTCCTCGTTCACCGTGATGCCGAGGCCCGGGCCGGTGGGCATGCTGACGTAGCCGTCCTGGTAGGCGAACACGCTGCGGTCGGTGACGTAGTCGAGCAGGTCGTTGGAGGCGTTGTAGTGGATGCCCAGGCTCTGTTCCTGGATGAAGGCGTTGTGGCTGACCGCGTCGATCTGCAGGTTGGCCGCCAGCGCGATCGGGCCCAGCGGGCAGTGCAAGGCGATGGCCACGTCGTAGGCTTCGGCCATCGCGGCGATCTTGCGCGTCTCGGTGATGCCGCCGGCGTGCGAGGGATCGGGCTGCAGGATGTCCACGCCGCCGGTTTCCAGCACGCGCTTGAAGTCGTAGCGCGAGTACAGGCGCTCGCCCAGCGCGATCGGCGCGGGCGAGATCGCGGCCAATTCGGGAATGCACTCGAGGTATTCGGAGAGCACCGGTTCCTCGATGAACATCAGCTTGTACGGCGCCAGCTCGCGCATCAGCACCTTGGCCATCGGCTTGTGCACGCGGCCGTGGAAGTCCAGGCCCAGGCCGACGTGCGGGCCGACCGCGTCGCGCACCGCCTGCACGTTGGCGAGCACGCGGTCGACCTTGTCGTAGCTGTCCACATATTGCATTTCTTCGGTGGCATTCATCTTCACCGCGGTGAAGCCGCGCGCCACCGCTTCCATCGCGGCGCGCGCGGTGTCGGCCGGGCGGTCGCCGCCGATCCACGAGTACACGCGGATGCGTTCGCGCACCGGGCCGCCGAGCAGGTCGTAGACGGGGCGGCCGAGGTCCTTGCCCTTGATGTCCCACAGCGCCTGGTCGATGCCGGCGATGGCGCTCATCAGGATCGGGCCGCCGCGGTAGAAGCCGGCGCGGTACATCACGCTCCACAGGTCTTCGATATGGTGCGGGTCCTTGCCGATGAGGTAGTCGGAGAGTTCCTCGACTGCCGCCGCCACGGTATGCGCGCGGCCCTCGACGACCGGCTCGCCCCAGCCGCTGATGCCGGCATCGGTGTCGATGCGCAGGAAGCACCAGCGCGGCGGAACGAGGAAGGTGGTGAGGCGGGTGATCTTCATGCGCGGTTTCCTTGCGAAACGGGGTGTAGATGCCGCCAGGCGTCGGCGAAGTCGCGCGCACGGGCGGCGACGTCGACGGCCGCGCGGCCGGGGGCGTAGAGCGACGAACCGATGCCGAAGCCGGCCGCGCCGGCAGCGACCCATGGCGCCATGTTGTCGGGAGCGATGCCGCCGACCGGCAGCACGGCCAGGTCTTTCGGCAGCACCGCGCGCCAGGCCTTGAGCACGGCGGGCGAGGATTGCTCGGCGGGAAAGAGCTTCAAGGCATCGGCGCCGGCCGCGAGCGCGGCGAAGGCCTCGGTGGGCGTGGCCACGCCGGGCACGCAATAGAGACCAGCCTGCTTGGCGGCGCGGATCACCGCGACGTCGGCGTGCGGCATCACGATCAGGCGGCCGCCGGCGTCGGCGATGTCTTTCACCCGCGCCGGATCGAGCACGGTGCCGGCGCCGACCAGATAGCCGTCGCCCAGCGCGTCGGCCAGGCGGCGGATGCTGGCGCAGGGCTCGGGCGAATTGAGCGGCACTTCGAGCACGCGGAAGCCGGCGCCGGCGAGCGCGTGGCCGATGTCCACCGCTTCGTCGGGATGCAGGCCGCGCAGGATCGCGACCAGCGGCAAGTCTTGTAGCCAGGTATGCATGGGAGGGAGCGTGTTCATGAGGTGTGGGCGGTTGCGGGTGCCGCGGCGAGCGCCGCCGCGGTGGCGATCTGCCACAGGCCGTCGGCGGTGGTGCCGTCCGGCGCGCGCGAAAGCTGCAGGCCGTAGAGATCCGCGGCGCGGCGGTAGCGGTCGCACAGCGGGCCTTCGCCGACCATCGGGATGCTGCCGTTCGCATCGGCCCAGCCGGCGGCCAGGGCCATGCGCATTTCCTCGCCGATCAGCAGGCCGGAGAGATAGTCGGGCACGGCGGCCGGATCGAGCGCGCCGTCGAGCATCAGCGCGCGTGCCGAGAACAGCCGCGACAGCGCGCCGGCAGGACCGCTGTCGCGCGCGGCGGCGACGCCGCGGCGGAAGGCCTCTTCGTCATCGCGCGCTTCGGGCAGCGCGGCGCCGAGGATCGAATGCTGGCGCAGCAGGCCATACAGTTCGCCGGTCATCACCGTGGCGAAACCGGTGACCACGCCATCGCGCAGGCGTACCCATTTGCTGTGCGTGCCCGGGAGCAGCAGGCGCGTGGTGGCCGGTTCGGTGGCCAGTACGCCGACGATCTGAGTCTCCTCGCCGCGCATCACGTCGGGACGGTGCGGGTCGTGCAGGCCGGGCACCAGATAGAGCCGGTGGCCACCGGGCGTGGCGAGCGGAGTCAGGTGTTGCGCCAGCCGTTCGACGCCGGTGGGCGTATCGAGGTAAGGCACTTCCTGCCAGCCGTTGCGGCTGCCGACCATGCCGCAGGCCAGTACCGGCAGCGCTGGCCATTCGCGTACGGCCAGGGCGAACGCTTCCGGAAATCCGCCGGCCGGCAGTTGGCGGATGCCATGGGCCAGCGCGCGCGTCTCCAGCACCATGCCGTCCGCGCCGAACAGATAAGCGCGCAGGTGGGTGCTGCCCCAGTCCAGTCCGATCAGGCTGGCGCTCACGCGGAAGCCTTCCGGCGCGTGCGCGGACGGCTGCGGCGCATGTTGTCGCGCGAGTCGGCGATCATCGCCAGCATCGCCTTGCGCGCCACCTCAGGCTGCTTGCGGCGGATCGCTTCCAGCACCTGCTGGTGGTAGGGCAGCGAGTACTTGAAGTCGCCGGCGCTGCGCGCGGACAGGCTGAAGAACGCGCTCAGCGCGGTTTCCACCACCGAGAACAGCGAGTGCAGCAGCTCGTTGCCGGTGGCATGCAGCACGGCGTCGTGGAAGCGCACGTCGGCTTCGGTCCAGGCATCCGGCGTCTGTGCGGCGTCCATGGCGCGGTAGGCGCTGTCGATCTCGGCCAGCTGGGCGGCGTTGCGATGGCGCGCGGCGGAAGCGGCGGCGGCCGGCTCGATCAGTTCACGCATCTCCACCAGTTTCTCGACGAAGTCGTCGGTGGGCATGGAGGCGCAGCGCCAGGCCAGCACGTCGGAGTCCAGCTGGTTCCAGTAGCGTTCTTCCTGCACACGCGCGCCGACACCGGTGCGCGAGGCGATCAGGCCCTTGGCGGAAAGCACCTTCAGCGCTTCGCGCAGGGCGGTGCGGCTCACGCCGAGGTTCTCGGCCAGGGTTTCCTCGCGGGGAAGCACCTCGCCGGGCTTGACCCGGCCGCTGACGATGCGCTGCCCGAGTTCGTGCATCACGTGTCCGTATAGCGTGCGGACGGTGGGCGGCTTCTTCATGAATGTCTCGATCCCCTGTGCCTTTCTGTATGAGGGGCGGCGGCGCCGCAGACGCCCGGCTTCCGGGCTGCCGGGTTATTTGTCATACAAACGGACTATAAGCACTTCGCTTAGTCTCTGCCAAGCGTCGCGTGTGTTTTCGGACGGTTCCGTACATGGACGGCTATTCGCCGGCGATGACGCATTGCGATATTTCTCAGATCGCTTACGAAAGTCAGGTCCCGCAAGAAATGGTGCAATGGCCTGAAATGACAAACCGAAGATGGGAATCGTATGCGTGCACGAGGCCGATGTTGCGCCGCGCCAGGGCGCGGACACGGTGCAAAGATCGCTTGCACGATAATCATACAATGTGATTGCATGCGCCGTCCCGTAAGGGTGGCGAAGGGGAAACGAGAGATGCGACGTGCGATGCTCCTGGGTTTCATGGGCACGGTTTCTTTGGGTGCGATGGCTATGGCGACGGCAGTGCAGGCAGTGGAAGCGAAGCGCGAAACGTTCGGGACGCTGCCCGACGGCAGCAAGGTCGATGCCGTGGTGCTCGACTCGGGCCACGGCGTGCGCGTGCGCGTGATCGCCTATGGCGCCAGCCTGCAGGAAGTGAGCGCGCCGGACCGCCATGGCAAGAGCGCCAATATCCTGCTGGGCTATGCGAAGTTCGACGACTATCTGAAGAAGCCGCAGTACTTCGGCGCCACGGTGGGGCGCTATGCCAACCGCATCGCCAAGGGCCATTTCAGCCTGGACGGCCACAGCTACAGCGTGCCGGTCAACGACGGTCCCAACTCGCTGCACGGCGGCAGCAAGGGTTTCGACAAGGTGCTGTGGAGCCTGGGCGAGGCCAAGAGCGGCGCCGACGGCGCCAGCGTCACGCTTACCTATGTCAGCCCCGACGGCGACATGGGCTATCCGGGCAAGCTCACCGCCACGGCCATCTATACGCTCGATGCGCACAACCGGCTGACCATCGAATACCGCGCCACCACCGACAAGCCGACCATCGTCAACCTCACCAACCATGCGTATTGGAATCTCTCCGGCGAGGGTTCCGGCTCGGTGCTGGAGCAGAAGCTGACGATCCCGGCGGAAACCTTCCTGCCGATCGACGCTACTTCGATTCCGCTGGGCCAGTTCCAGCCGGTGGCCGGCACGCCTTTCGATTTCCGCCAGGGCAAGCCGATCGGCCGCGATATCCGCACGCCCGATGCGCAACTGCTCAACGGCCGCGGCTACGACCACGATTTCGTGATCGCGCGCGACGTGGCCAAGGAACCCCGCCTGATGGCGAAAGTGGAAGACCCGGCTTCCGGCCGCGTGATGACGCTGAAATCCACCATGCCGGGCCTGCAGTTCTATTCCGGCAACTTCCTCGACGCGACCAGCGTGGGCACCGGCGGCCATGTCTACCGCCAGGGCGATGCGTTCGCGCTGGAACCGCAGTTCCATCCCGACACGCCCAATCAAGCGGCGTTCGGCTCGGCGCGGCTGGCGCCGGGGCAGGAATACCGCCACACCATCGTGTACGAATTCGGCACGGAGCCGGTGCAAGGCAAGCACTGACGGGCGACTGACCGTCCGCCGCAGCGACCGACCAGGGCGCCCCCATGCAGGGCGCCGCGGGAGCGCTTTGCCCGCTGCGGCCCGGATCAACCTCAAGACCTCCGGCGGGGACCGGAGCTCATCCAAGCAAACGGGGAGTTGGACATGAAACATGCATTGATGGCGACGGCACTGGGACTGGCGGCCTTGCTCGCCGCGCCCACGTCGTTCGCGCGGGAAAGCACCGCGCGCTGGACGCCTGCCGAAGCCAAGGCCTGGTATGCGAAACAGGCCTGGCCGCTGGGCAGCAACTATCTGCCGTCCAACGCGATCAACGAGCTGGAGATGTGGCAGGCCGGCAGCTTCGACGCCGCGCGCATCGACCAGGAACTGGGCTGGGCGCAGCAGCTGGGCATGACCACCATGCGCGTGTTCCTGCACGACCTGCTGTGGCAGCAGGATGCGGCGGGTTTCAAGCAGCGCATCGACCAGTTTCTCGCCATCGCCGACAAGCACCATATCAAGCCGATCTTCGTGCTGTTCGATTCCTGCTGGGATCCGGAGCCGAAACTGGGGCCGCAGCATCCGCCGATTCCCGGCGTGCACAACTCCGGCTGGGTGCAGAGCCCGGGCGTGGCGCTGGCCGATCCCAGCCAATACCCGCGCCTTGAGCAGTACGTGAAAGATATCGTCGGCAGCTTCGGCAAGGACCAGCGCGTGCTCGCCTGGGACGTGTGGAACGAGCCGAACAATCCCGGCGGCGGCAATTACGACGCCAAGGAACCGAAGGACAAGTTCGCCCTGGTGGCGAAACTGCTGCCGCAGGTGTTCGCCTGGGCGCGCAGCGCATCGCCGGTGCAGCCGCTGACCAGCGGCCTGTGGGAACACGAGGACTGGTCGGATCCGGCCAAGCTCGATGCGGTCGAGCGCACCCAGGTCGAGCAGTCCGACGTGATCAGCTTCCACAACTACGGCTGGCCGGAAGAGTTCGCGCGCCGCGTGAAGCAGCTGGAAGGCTACGGCCGCCCGCTCATCTGTACCGAATACATGGCGCGCGGCAACGGTTCGACCATCGACGGCGTGCTGCCGCTGGCCAAGAAGCTCGACGTGGGCATGGTCAACTGGGGCTTCGTCGACGGCAAGGCGCAGACCATCATGCCGTGGGATTCCTGGCAGCGCCCCTACACCTTGCAGCCGCCGACGCTGTGGTTCCACGACCTGCTGCATGGCGACGGCACGCCTTATCGCCAGCGCGAAGCCGACATCCTGCGTGCGCTGTCGCATGCGCCGCGCGGCGTCGTGCCGGCGGACGCGGCAACGTATCCGGCAGGGAGCCTGCTCAAGACGCGCTGACCCCAGGCGCGCCACATCGGCGCGCCCGCTGGAGCGGGCCGCCTTCTTTCTTCCAGAACGCATGCCGCCGGCACGCGCCGGCGCCGCTTTGACTCCGTAAACCGGGGAGGTTCATACCATGACTCGCTATCGCATCCCGCTGTCCCTGCTCGCGATGGCCATTGCCGCCGCGCTGGCGCCGGCCTATGCCGCCGACACCAGGCCCGACGCGCAGAGCGCCGATCCGCAACAGTCCACCGACCAGGCACCCGCCGCACCCGCGGGCCAGGCGCCGGCCAAAAAGAAAGCCGGCACCGCCGACCAGGCCTCCACCCAGAACGCGGTGAATCTTTCCGGCGTGGTGGTGACGCCGCTGCGCGAAAGCCTGCAGAGCGCGCAGGCGCTGAAGCAGGACTCGCGCATGGTGGTCGATTCCATCGTCGCCGAGGACATCGGCAAGCTGCCCGACAACAGCGTGGCCGACGCCATGCAGCGCATCACCGGCGTGCAGATCGCGCAGGGCTTCCAGGGCGAGACCAGCTCGGTGGTGATCCGCGGCCTGCCCAACGTGATCACCACCTTGAACGGCCGCGAGATCTTCAGCGGCGTCGGCCGCGCCTTCGCCTTCCAGAACCTGCCGGCCACCGCGGTGAAGACCGTGCAGGTCTACAAGACCAGCGAAGCCAGCCTGCCGGACGGCGGCATCGCCGGCCTGGTCGACATGCAGCTGTATCGCCCATTGGATTTCGACGGCAGCAAGGTAGCGGCCACGCTCACCGGCACGCACAGCAAGTACGGCGGCCATACCGATCCCAACGGCAGCCTGCTGCTCAGCAACCGCTGGAACACCGACATCGGCGAATTCGGCGCGCTGCTCAACGTGGGCTACGACAAGCAGCGCTACGAATACAACGCGGTATGGGCGGATTTCCCCAAGGTGCTCACCGGCGGCAACGGCGCGCCGATCCGCACGGCCGGCGGCGACCTGATCTCCGCGCCCAATGGCTGGGGCGCCGACTACAACATCGGCAGCCGCAAGCGCCAGGAAGCGAACTACGCCCTGCAATGGAAGCCGAACAAGGACACCGAGGTCTATATCGAAGGCCTCTACACCTGGGATTCGGACCGCTACAACCAGCCGTACTATTTCAGCTTCCCGGTGGGCGTGGTCAATCCGTCCAGCCTGTCCGTCACCAACCATTGCTATGCCGACCAGCTGACCGGCTCGCCGTACTACGGCCAGCGCATCTGCGATGCATCCAGCGGCGTGTGGACCGGCGACACCTATGCCGCCACCAGCACGCAGGCGCACGAGCAGTGGGGGCATGACATCCAGAACTCGATCGGCATGAAGTGGCATGGCGACAAGCTCAATCTGTCCACCGACCTGTCCTTCAATTCCAGCTCGTTCCACGACCAGACCTTTATCGTCGACACCTTCCTGAAGGGGCCGATCACCACGGTGTGGAACGGCGCGCAGAACTGGGGCCTGGGCGGCAATCCGCAGCTCAATCCGTCCAACTACTACCTCAACGGCCTGTTCCAGACCTGGAACAACCAGCGCGGCGAACAGACGGCGTGGCGCGGCGACGGCACCTACGACCTGGGCGGCGATTTCTTCCAGTACATGGATTTCGGCCTGCGCTATTCCGACCACAAGGCCGAATACCGCGGCAGCGTGGAGATCTCCACGCCGCCGCCGGGCGGCACCGGCCAGATCGCGCTGAACCCGAACCCCGCCAACCAGGTGGTGGCGCGCTTCCCGAACGGCTACTTCTGCAGCCAGCCGACCACCGATGCGATTCCGGTGTCGTGGCTGAGCGGCTGCTACAACTTCCTGGTCAACAACGCCGACGCGATCCGCGGGCTGTACGGCCTGCCGGCGGGCCTGGCCGCGGAGAATCCCGGCCGCTTCTATCACATCCAGGAGAAGTCGTACGCCGGCTACCTGCAGTTCGGCTACGGCAACGAGCTGTTCGGCCTGCCGTACGACGGCCTGCTGGGCATGCGCGTGGAGCGCGTGAAGCGCCATCTGGACGCGTATTCGTTCGACGCTTCCAGCGGCATCTATTCGCCGCTGTCGGCTTCGACCAGCGCGCCGGTCTACCTGCCCAACCTCAGCTTCAACCTGCACCTGCGCGACAACCTGCAGCTGCGCGTGGTGGCGGCCAAGACGCTGACCTATCCGGGCTTCGGCCAGCTCAATCCGTCGATCTCGCTCAACCCCGGCACGATCAACCGCGCCGGCGTGGCCAGCAGCGGCAATCCGAACCTCAAGCCGATCCGCAGCAACAACTACGACGCCTCGCTGGAGTGGTATTTCGGCCCGGCCAGCTATGTCAGCGGCGGCGTGTTCTACCGCGACATCAACGGCTATATCCAGAACTACATCACCGACGTCACCATCGGCGGCCAGCCTTACCAGCTCAACTCGCCGCAGAGCGCCGGTTCGGGCCATCTCGATGGTGCGGAGTTCGCTTATCAGCAGTTCTTCGACTTCCTGCCCGGTCCGTGGAGCGGCCTGGGTGCGCAGTTCAACTACACCTATATCGAGGGCTCCACGCGCTCGCCGCAGTTCATCGGCGGCCCGATCACCGCCTCGCCGCTGCAGAACGTCTCGAAGAACAACTACAACGCGGTGCTGATGTACGAGAAGTACGGCTGGTCCGCGCGCCTGGCCTACAACTACCGCAGCCGCTACATCCAGGGCTTCAACCAGCCCACCGTCGCGGGCGTGAACGACGAGATCAAGCCCGCCAACCAGGTGGATTTCTCGCTCGGCTACGACGTCAACCAGAACTTCACCGTGGTGCTCAACGCGACGAACATCTTCGGCGCCAACCTGCACCAGTGGTGGGGCGACGGCACCACGCGTCCGCGCGACATCCGCTACCAGGACCGCACCATCGGTCTGGGTGTGCGCTTCAAGATGTGATTCCTCCCCGGCGGGCGGCGTCGTGGCGTGGCCGCCCGCCTTTTTTCCTGGAGGTCGTGATGAAAAGAACGATGTTCGCGCTGGTGTTGGCGCTGGCCGCGATGGCGGCGCACGCCGACGAACGCGTGGTGGGCGAACGCATGGCCGACGGTACCGGCTACGCATCGGTCGTGCGCACCGGACATGGCCAGGCCCCGGATCGCGGGCGCCTGCTGATGGTGTTCGAGCAGGACGGCATGGCCGGCGTTCCGCTGTGGGAAAGCCGCGACGAGGGTGCGCACTGGCGCTTCCTGATGAACGTCACCGACCAGCCGCACGCGGGCGACAAGCAGTGGCAGCTGCGTTGGCAACCGCACATCACGGAGTTGGCGCAGGCAACCGGCGATCTGCCGGCCGGCACCTTGCTGCTTTCGGCCAATGCCACGCGCAACGACGAGCATGGCCGGGTTTATGTCGAAGACCTGCAGATGTACGTGTCCACGGATGGCGGCAAGAGCTGGCGCTACCGCAGCTCCATCGTGCAGGGTGGCGGGCGTCCCGAGGACAAGGACAACAAGGGCGTGTGGGAACCCAACGTGCATCGGCTGGATGACGGGCGCCTGGTCGCCTATTACTCCAGCGAGCAGCACAAGGGCGAGGGCTACAACCAGCTGCTGGCGCACAAGGTGTCGGCGGATGGCGGGCGCAGCTGGGGCAGGGAAGTGTGGGACGTGGCGATTCCCGGCGGCGTGCAGCGGCCGGGCATGGCCATCGTCACGCGGCTGGCCGACAAGCGCTATGCGATGACGTACGAGAACATCGACGGCCCGCGCAACGGGCAGGTGTTCATCAAGTTCAGCCGCGACGGACTGGACTGGGGCGATCCGCAGCGGCATGGCGAGCCGGTGATGACGCTGTCCGGCTTCTGGCCGTCGGCGTGTCCGGTGCTGCAGTGGTTTCCGCAAGGCGGGCCGGAGGGCGTGATTGTGGTTTCCGCGCAGCGCGCCGGCGGCGGTGGCGATGAGGGCGGGCGCAGTTTGTATTGGAACAACGCCTCGGGCCGTGGTCCGTGGTGGGAGGTGCGGGCGCCGGTGCAGAAACGCAGCGGCAATATCCATGCGGGCTGGACGCAGGCTTTGCTGGCGCGTGGCGACGGTTCGTTCCTGCACGTGACGTCGTCGTCCGCGGCCGATGCGCCGGAGCAGGCCTCGCGCAACGAGATGCTGTCGGCGATCGCGCCGCTGCGTTTCGACCGCTATGAGGCCGAGGACGCGGAGCTGACCGGTGCGGCCGTGGTGCCCGATCCCGCGGCGTCCAACCAGCGCAAGGCGAGGCTGGGGCAGGGCGAATCGCGCTTGCGTTTTCTGCTGCACGCGGCGGGTGGCGTGCACCGCTTGAGCGTGCGCTTTGGCGATCTCGGCTTGCCTGCCGCGCCGGTGCTGGTGGTCAACGGTGCGCGTGTGCCTGCGGCGATCGACAAGGCCACGGATGGGCAGCTGGCGACGGTATCGGCATCGCTGCTGCCCGGTTTCAACACGATCGATATCGAAGGCGGCGACCACGTGCTCGACATCGACTATCTGCAGGTGGATGGCGATGCGCCGGCGTCGCCGGGAGGTAAAGGCAAGTGATGCGCCATGCCATGCTGTTCGCCTTGCTGCTCGCGGCTCCGGTCGAGCAGGCCGCGAAGCCGATCGGTCCATTGCTGCCTTCCGGCCCCGATCCGTGGGTGACGCAGCGCGACGGCTTCTACTACTACATGCACACGCAGGGCGATCGCATCTCGCTGTGGAAGACGCGCGACATGGCGAAGCTGGCGGATGCACGGCCGGTGACGGTATGGCGCGCGCCGGCCGGCGGACCGAACTCCGCGGCGATCTGGGCGCCGGAGCTGCATTTCCTCGGCGGCAAGTGGTACCTGTACTACTCCGCCGCGGACAAGGCGCACAACGACGATGCCCACCGCCACGTGTTCGTGCTGGAAAACGCCTCGGCCGATCCCACGCAAGGTGCGTGGGTGGACAAGGGCATGCTGCAGACGAAGCTCAGCGGTATCGATGGGACGGTGTTCGAACATCGCGGCAAGCTGTACTTCGTGTATTCGGCCTACGTCGGCGACCACAGCGACCTGGTGATCGTCCCGATGCGCGATCCATGGACGCTGGCCGCGCCGCAGGTGGATATCGCGGCGCCGACGTTCGCTTGGGAAATGCAGGGCGGGCGGAAGATCCTGGAGGCGCCGGAATTTCTGGCCGGGCCGGAAGGCAAGGTGTTCCTGACGTATTCGGCCAGTGCCTGCTGGTCGGATGGCTATTCGATCGGGATGCTGAGCGCGGATGCGGACGCTGACCTGCTCAAGCCTTCCTCCTGGTCGAAGTCGCCGGTGCCGGTGGTGAAGAGCTCGCCGAAGGATGGCGTCTACGCCACCGGGCACAACGGGTTTTTCAAAGGCGCCGACGGCTCGGATTGGATCGTGTTCCACGCCAATGGAGGTCCGGATTGGAAATGCACCGCGAAGCGCGCGCCGTATATGCAGAAGTTTCGTTGGGATAACGGCGGGCGTCCGGTCTTCGCCGATTGAAATCCTCGCTCAGGGAGCCATCGTAGGTTGGGGTGAGCCGCAGGCGAACCCCAACGATGCGATACGCTCTGCACTGACCATGTTGGGGTTCGCCTGCGGCTCACTCCAACCTACGCGGTGACGCGGTGATGCGGAGACGCATCACGACATAGCCTTCGTCCCCGGCGCTTCAGCCCACACCACCTGATTCCTTCCCGCACGCTTCGCCGTGTATAGCGCCTTGTCCGCCGCGCCGAGCATTTCCTCGCCGTCCTCGTAACGCGCCAGCTCGCTCGAGGCGATCCCCGCGCTCACCGTGACGAAGCCGCGCACCCCGCGCACATGCAGGATGCGCAAGGCCTCGACCCGCCCGCGCAGCTTTTCCAGCAAGGCGCCGGCCGCATGCGGCATATGCCCGCTCATCAGCACCACGAACTCCTCGCCGCCGGCGCGCGCCAGCGTCACGCCGGTCATGGCGGCCGCTTCCCCCGCCAGCGCCTGCGCCACCGACGCCAGGCACTGGTCGCCGGCCAGATGCCCATAGGTATCGTTGAAGGCCTTGAAGTGATCGATGTCGAGCATCGCTATCGCCAGCGGCGTGCGGGACTGCCGCGCGCGCTCCCATTCGCGGTCGAAGGCGCGATAGAAGCCGCGGCGATTCAGCAGCTGGGTCAGGTCGTCGCGCAGGGCCGCGCGGCGCAGGCCGTGGTGCAGTCGCTTGAGTTCGTCCTCGGAGGACAGGTGCCGGCCCAGCATCAGGGCGGCGCGCAGCGCATACGAGGCGATGCCCGCGATCACCGCGCACGCCGCCAGCACGGGGCTGCGATGCAGATAGGCGAAAGCGAGCAGGCACAGCGCCAGGCTCAGCACGAAGGGACTGACGCTGCCGGCAAGGTGCCGTACGCGCGCCGGCGGCCGGTAGACGCGCAGCCAGTCGCCGTAGCGGCGGCTCAGCAGCAGGCCGATCGCGGCGAAGGGCACGCTCAGCAGCAGCTCCGGCACATACGACTCGCTGGAGAGCACGAAGCGGTTATGCGCCGCCGGCGCGAACAGCTCGATCCAGGCAAACGCGGTAAGCACCATGAAGAAGCGCCGCTCGTCGCGGCGGCGCGCGCCCAGCAGGCGCAGCGTGGCGAATATCGCCACGAACAGCCCCATGCCGTCGAACAGCCAGACGATGGCGCGGGCGTTGTCCGGCTGCGCTTCGGCGCCGGCCACCAGGGCGCGGACCAGGCCGTAGAACATCAAGGCGATCAGGATCGCCAGCGCCGCATCCACCCATGCCGTCCAGCGGTAGGCGGGCAGCACCGGGTCGTAGGTCGCCGCGAGGGTGAGCAGCAGGCTGCCCATGCAGAAATAGAAGGTGGGATCGAAGGCCACCAGGGTGCCTTGCGGATTGACCAGCGAATCGGCGAACAGCAGCACGAAGGCCGCGGCCTGGCTGAGCAGCGCCGCCAGCAGCAGCGCCCACAGCGGCCGGTTGTGCGGCAGGCTCAGGCGCACGCGGCGCAGGCTCAGCAAGAGGGTGAAAGCGAGTATCGCCAGTACGCACGCGTAGCTCAGGCTCAGCACGTGCGGCGGTTCGAACACCAGCACGGCGAGCTGCGCCGCCAGCAGGGGCGCATAGATACGCGGAGCGAGAGCCTGCATCTTCATGGCGCGTCGCATGGGCGATGGGTGCGGCCACTTAAGCACGAATCCATGCGGGGTTGTACCGACTGTGCTGCGGGGAGGCCCGCGCCTACGCAATGACAGTCACGGAGCGCGCCGACGCGCGTTCGGACCGTACGGAGCACGCCGGCATCCGCCTACATACGCAGGCCCGGCGCCGCAGCAATCTATCCCTGCCCGGACCGGCTCCCCAGCAGGTGCGGGCCGCGGACGCCCGGGTTCTCCCCTCTGCCCCGGGCGCTCGCGGGTCCCCCCGTTCCGGGGGGACCGCTTTATTCGTCCGCAACGGAGCGCCGGCCATGCCACTCGCCAGATCTGTCCGCACGCCCGGCGAACCGGGCCACCGCAGGAAGCGCCTGCCGCAGCTAGCGCTCCCGCGCCGCCTCGTCGCCATGCAGCAGCAGGCTGACCCGCACATGCAGCCCCGTGCCGAAGCGCGAATCGAGCAGCTGGATATCCGCGCCATGCATCTGCGCCGCGCGCTGCACGATCGACAGCCCCAGGCCGTAGCCGTCGCCGCGCGTGCCCGGCTCGCGGTGGAAGCGCTCGAACAGCGCGGCGCGCCGTTCGGGCGGGATGCCCGGCCCGTTGTCGACGACGTCGATCACCGCCACCCGTCCGGCGCGGGACAGCGCCAGTTCCACCATGCCGCCGGAGGGCACGTGGCGCATCGCGTTCTCCAGCAGGTTGCGCAGCATGGCCCTGAGCGCCGCCTCGTCGCCGTGCACCACCAGGCGCGGCGGCAGCGGAGCCAGCACCAGCTCGACCTGGCTGTGCGCGATCACCGAGACCATCTCGTCGATCACGTCGCCGGCCAGCGTCGCCAGATCGACCGGAGCCATGGCACGGCGCCCTTCGCCCGACTCCAGCCGCGCCAGCGCCAGCAGCTGTTCGGTGCGGCGGGCCAGCGCGACCAGGCATTCGCGCGCATCGGCCAATGCGCTGTCGGCGGCGCCGGGTTCGCGGGCGCCGATCGCGGCGTCGAGGTTGATCATGGTGGAGGCCAGCGGCGTGCGCAGTTCGTGCGCGACGTCGGCGCTGAAGCGGCGCTCGCGTTCGAGCGCGTTCTCCAGGCGGCCGATCTGCTCGTTCAGCGCGTCCAGCAGCGGACGCAGCTCGGTCGGCGCGTTCTCCAGCGTCACTGGCGCATGGCTGCCCGGTTCGCGCCGCAGCAGGCGACGGGCCAGCGTGTCCAGCGGCTTGAGCCCGCGCCGGATCGCCCAGCCCATCAGCAGGGCCAGCAGCGGCAGCGCGACGAACAGCATCAGGCCGTACTGCACCCACAGCGCCTGGCTGATTTCGGTGCGGCTGTCGTAGCGCTCGGCGGTGCGGATCCATTCGCCGTCGCTGCCGCGCGGCAACTGGAACACGCGCCAGCGGCGCGTGCCGAAGGAGACGTCGCGGAAGGCCTTGTCGTCCGCCCGCGGCGCGGGCATGCCGTCGAGATTGGCCGTGGTGGCCAGCACGCGCCCGTCGGCGGCGAATACCTGGTAGCCCACTTCCGGCTCGTACGAATGGGTGCCCTTGCCGTGTGCGGCGGGCGTGCGCGAAGGCGTGGGCACCACCACGGGCCGGCCGTCCTGCGGCATGCCGCCGGTGCGCAGCAGCACGTCGAGCGTGCGCGCGGACTGGGCCAGGCGCCCGTCGAGCAGCTCGTGCACTTCCTTCAGCGTATAGCGGTAGCTGAGCGCGCCGAGCAGGAGCATCGCCGCGGCGAGGATGGCGATGACCATCCAGCGCAGGCGCGCGCGCAGGCTGGGAAAGCGCGTGATCGATCCGCTCATCGCGCTGCGCTCATGGATGATCCAGCGGGATGGTGTAGCCGAAGCCGCGCACCGTCTTGATCGCGTCGAAGCTCAGCTTGCGGCGCAGGCCGTGGACCAGTACGTCGAGCGCGCCGGAGCCCACCTCGTTGTCCCAGCCGTACAGCGAGCTTTCCAGCTGCTCGCGGCGCACCACGCGGCCGGCGCGTTCCATCAGGTATTGCAGCAGGGCGAATTCGCGGCGGCTGAGCTCCACTTTCTTGCCCTGGTAGGTGACTTCCACGGCGCCCGTGTTCAGCACCAGCGGGCCGACTTCGATGCGGTTGTCGGCCATGCCCTGGGCGCGGCGCGTGGTGGAGCGGATGCGCGCGGCCAGTTCGTCCAGGTGGAAGGGCTTGACCAGGTAGTCGTCGGCGCCGGCGTCCAGGCCGCGGATGCGCGATTCCAGGTCGTCGCGCGCGGTCATCACGATGATCGGCGTGCGCAGGCGGCGGCCGCGCGCTTCGGTGAGGATCTCGAAGCCGTCGCGGTTGGGCAGGCCCAGGTCGAGCAGGAGCAGGTCGACCGAGGGGTCGTTCACCGCGGCCATGGCCTCGCGGCCGTCGCGGATCCAGGTCAGCGTGTAGGCGAGCTGTTCGAGTGCCCGCTGGATGGCTTTGCCGAGGAGCGGATCGTCCTCGATAAGAAGTATGTGCACGGTGGCAACCAGGCTCGCGGGTGGCGTGGAGTATCCGGGAAAATGATCGGGTCGGTGTATTAGGGGCGGCTTAGCCGCGGGGGCGTCAGCTGCAAGGTGTGGGTGGTGGGGCTGGGGTGTCTCGCCTTTGGCGAGGGTTTCGCCCCGCTGCCGCGGGGCGAGTTACTTTTTCTCTGCGTGCCCAGAGAAAAAGTAACCAAAAAGAGAGGGCACCCTGCTTGGCGCCCTCAGCAGCTGCGCTGCTGAGGGTCCGTGAGGGCTGGCCGGGCTTTTTGACAGGGCATCCATGCCCTGATCAAAAAGGCGGGGACGTCGTGTCCCCGCCCCCCTGCGGGGGCCTTTTCGTCCAGCCCTCACCGCCGGCGCCAAGGGGACCCGGTAGATCAAGAGCAGAAGCGCACCAGCGGAACGCCGCGGCTGCGCCGCGAGCTCTGCGCTGGATTTTCGCGCCGCCCTGCATCCCCCTCTCCCCTCCGGGGAGAGGGCCGGGGTGAGGGGCCGGTGCTGGCCCAGCCGCTCACTGTTCGCAAACCAAAAGCCCTTTCCTTTACCCGAGATCAGCTACAAGATCGCCCCTTCGCCTGGACGGCCATACCCCGAGCCACCACGCTATCCCCAGCAATTTCACCCCGAACGAGTGGCCCCGAGCCGCGTACGTGACCGACATTCACCCCCTCAGCGGCTCCACCTCGAACAAGCCCGCCAGCGTCCGCCACCGGACGCTTCAGGTCCGCTGCTGGTCCGTGCTGCTGCTCGTCTGCGCCTTGCTCGCAATCAGCGCTGCGGTCTGTGCAAACCCGGCCTTCGACTACCGCGTAGGCATCCGCCTCTACAGCGGCGACGACGGTCTGCCGCAGTCTCATGTGAACGCCATCGTTCAGGCCCGCGACGGTTATCTGTGGGTCGGCACCTTCGGCGGTCTGGCCCGTTTCGACGGCACCGCCTTCACCATCTTCCATGGCCGCTCGCGTTCGGGCTCGGGGCGCATCGACGCTCCGGCCAGCGATCGCATCACCGCGCTGCTCGAAAGCCGCGATGGAAATCTGTGGATCGGGACGGAAGACGCCGGATTGAGCATCCGCGACCGCTCCGGTTTCCGGCATCTGCCGGTCTGCGCCGCGAGCTGCCAGGTCAACGGGATGCTGCAGGCGGGGGATGGTGGGATCTGGGCGGCGACCAATGCGGGGTTGCTGAAGCTCGATCCGGTCAGCGGGGAGGTGCGCTGGAGCGAGCATTCCAGTCCGGTCGGCGACAACCAGCTGGTCATGGATCGGGCGGGGGCGCTGTTTGTCGGTGGCAATAACGGCTTGCACCGGGTCGAAGGCGGCGTGCTTCAGCACATTGCGTTGCCGGCGAACGACCACACGGTGTGGCTGCTGCGGCTGGATGGCGACAGCTTGCTGGTCGGCACGGAGACCGAGCTTTACCGCTATACGCCGGCCACGCAGCGCTGGCTGGCGCTGGGCGTGGCGCAGCCCAGGGATGCGGCGCAGGCGCCGGACGGGCGCTGGTGGGTGGCGCAGGCCACGGGTGGCGTGCTGGTGCAGGACGGACATGGCGGATGGCAGGAAGCGCCCGAGCTGTCGGTGCCGGGCGTGGCCAATCTCACCTGGGACAACGAGGGCAATCTGTGGGCCGGCAGCGGGCATAACGGTTTGCTCAAGGTGCGTGCGCCGCTGTTCGGGCTGGTGGGCGAGCGCAGGCTGGGTACCGCGATGGCTGGCCGTGCGATTGCCTACGATGGCGAGGGCGGGCTGTGGCTGGGCTCCGCCTGCGGCGGTCTCTTTCATTGGGAAGCCGATGGCCGCGCGCGAGCGGTGGCGATGCAGCCTGCGCTGAACAGTTCCTGCGTCTTCAGCCTGCTGCTGGATCGCCAGGGCCGCCTGTGGATCGGTACCGCGAACGGGGAGCTGGGCCTGTTCGACAACGGCGCGGTGCGGCGGGTCGACACCTGGCCGAGCAAGGAGCCGGTCAATGTGTGGCAGCGCGACGACGGTGCTTATCTGGTCTCGACCGCTGGTTCGACGTTCGCGCTCGATATCGGCGCCGATGGACGCATCGTCCGCCGGCAATCCATCGACGCCCTGCGCGGCATGCGCATCGGCAGCGTGAGCAAGGCGCGGCGGCTACTGGTTCGTGGGCGACCATGGCGCGTGGCGATTGCAGGGCGGGCAGGTCGCCGAGCATTGGACGGTCGACGACGGACTGTCCTCGCGCTTTGCGCGCGCGCTGCACGAGGATGCCGACGGCAGCTTGTGGATCGGCACCTATGGCGGCGGCCTCAACCGCATCAAGGACGGCAAGATCCAGTACTACGACCGCAGCAACGGCCTGTTCGACGACACCGTGTCCTGCATCGAGGCCGACGGGCGCGGGCGCCTGTGGCTGGCGGGCAATCTCGGCGTCACGGTGCTGCCTTCACCTGCGCAGGCCGCCGCTTCGATCGAATCGGTGCGCTTCGCCGAGCGCGACGGCCTGATTCCCGCCGAAATCAACGGCGGCGGTTCCGCCACCTGTTATCGCGACGGGCAGGGCCGGCTGTGGTTCTCCCTGGTATCGGGCTTCGGCGTGCTCGATCCGGCCAAGGTGCCGGGCGCCGAGCCGGCGCCGCCCACCTCGCACGTGGAATACGCGGCGGTGAACGGCCATGCGCTGGATCTTTCCGGTCCGCAGCTGGTGCTGCCGCCGTTCTCGCGCAACCTGGAAATCCGCTACACCGCGGTCAATCTCGGGCGCCCGCAGGAAACCCTGTTCCGCTTCCGCCTGGCCGGCGTGGACCGCGACTGGGTCGATGCCGGGCAGAGCCGCAGCCTGCTGTATCCGGTGGTGCCGTGGGGCGTGCACCAGCTCGAGGTGCAGGCGCGCGTGGTGGGCGGGCCGTGGGTGTCGGCGCCGGCGGTGCTGACCATCGTGCACCCGCAGCCCTGGTATCAGCGGCCGTGGATCTGGACCCTGATCACCTTGCTCGGCCTGCTGGTGCTGGTCGCCGGCGGCCGTTCGGACGGGATCGGCGCAACGGCCTGGCGGCGCCTGCGCTCGTAGCGGCTTTCAGGCTTCCGCCGTCCCGCCGCCGGTCGGCGGCAGCCGTATCTCGATGCGCGTGCCGCGGCCGGGCTGGCTGTCCATGGCGATGCTGCCGCCGCAGTCGGCCACGAAGCGGTGCACGATGCTCAGCCCGATGCCGGTGCCTTCGCCGCGCGGCTTGGTGGTGAAGAATGGCGTGGACGCATGCGCGAGCACGTCCGGCGTCATGCCGACGCCGCCGTCCTCGATGCGGATCAGCGCATGCGTGCCGTCGACCTTGGCCGAGATGCTGAAATGCCCGCCCTGCGGCATGGCGTCGGAGGCGTTGCTGGCCAGGTTCAGCAGGGCCAGTTCCAGTTCGTCGCGATCGGCCCGCACCAGCAGGTCGCCGGCGGAGATATCGAATTCCACCTTGATGCGCGGGTGGAACATCGCGGCGATCAGCGCGGACATTTCATCGATCGCCTCGCCCAGGTCGAACACCGCCATGTCGCGGCTCTGCGGGCGGCTGAAGCTGAGCAGGCGGCGGGTGAGGATGGTGCCGCGCCGGGCCGCGCGCTCGATGCGCGACAGCGCCATGTCCGGCCCGCCGTTCGAGGCGGGCGCGGCGACCAGGCCCAGGATCACGCTGAGGATATGGTTGAAGTCGTGGGCCACGCCGGTGGAGAGGCGGCCGATCGCTTCCATGCGCTGCGATTCCAGCAGCCGCGCATAGGCCTGGTCCTTCTCGTCCATGGTGCGCTGCAGTTCGCGGTAGGCGGCGTCCAGCTCGCGGCTGCGCGCGATGGCGCGCTGCGAGGAAAGAATCAGCCGGTCCAGGATGGTCGCCAGCACCAGGAAGTTCATGCCGGACAGGAACAGGCTGGACCAGGTGTCCGCGCCGGCTACGGCATTCGTCGCGCCGTGCAGGTCGCTCCACGCACCCAGCAGCACCGACAGCACGCTGCCCAGCGCCACCCACCACACCGCGGCGCGGCCCAGCAGCAGGCCGGCCAGCAGCAGCGGCAGCAGGTGGATCATCAGCAGGTCCGGCTGCGCCTGCAGTCCGTAGACGGCGTAGTTGATGCCGATCAGCAGCAGGCTGCCGATCACCGTGAGGCTGGCCGACCCGCGGTAATAGCCCGCGCGTGCCAGCGCGAAGCAGACCCATGCGTAGGCGCCGATCGCCATCGCGGTCCAGGCATCCTGGGGTTGCGCGGCATCGGCATGGCGATGCGCGGCGATGGCGGCGATCGAGGCCACCGTGCCGACCGCGGCGAGAATCGCCTGCAGCATCCGGTCGCTGCGCGGTTCGGCGGCGGGGAAGGGCAGCGGCCGCCGATGCGTGAAGGACTGCAGCGGATTCGAGGAGGCTTCGGTGGACATGGCAACCGGGTCGACAGGTGAAAGGGGTGGTGATGCCACGGCGGATACAAGGATCAGGTGCATCGATCTGCGCCGCTGCCTTGTGCCGGACACGCATTGTAGGACGCCCGATGCGCAAGCCCGGCTTCGCACTTTATCCGTGACATCGGCTTCACACCCGAGCGTTGTAGTCTCCGGGCGTTTTCAGGGGGCTGAATCCACGATTTCCGCAACAAAAGCATGCCGGCGTCCGTAGGTATCCGCGGCGCCCCCATGCGGCTGTCGCCCCCGTGCTGTGGTGGTCTTGAGGCACCTCGGGGAGTCCAGCCGGCTCGCCCGTCCATGCGTCGACGTTGGCTGGAGCACATCACTTCAAAGCGTAGTGGGGCGGACCGGCAGATCGGTCCAGGG
Source organism: Dyella sp. SG562 (assembly GCF_011759495.1). Lineage (NCBI taxonomy): Bacteria > Pseudomonadati > Pseudomonadota > Gammaproteobacteria > Lysobacterales > Rhodanobacteraceae > Dyella > Dyella sp. SG562. Next base: position 5,285 of record NZ_JAAOYS010000021.1, on the reverse strand, counting down.
AGCGCTCTATGAAAGACACCGTTCGCCTGCGGGCAGCCGTTCCGCGTATTCCACAGCGGATCGAAGCGGCCGTTCTGCGCAGCCATGCCGAATGGGGCAACACGGAATAGCTCCATCCATCCGCGAGGCGGTGCAGTGCACCTGCCTCGACACGCATGCATCGACCGGCAAGCGTTTCATTTTCTTTTTATTGCGGTAACGACGGAAGCGGCGCACGGCCGGGCCGGCTCGTGTCGCGCGCCTCCATTCTTCAGACAGGGGGAATCGTCATGGCAGACAGCAGCAGAACCACCAACAAGTCCCGTTCGATCAGCACGGCACCGGCGTCGATCTCGACCGCCACCTTTACCGTGGCCGATTATCTGTTGACGCGGCTCAAGCAATTGCAGGTCACCGAGGTATTCCAGATACCCGGCGACTACGTCAAGCACTTCACCCAGGCGCTGGAATATTTCGACGGCGTCACCGCGATCGGCGCCATCAACGAACTGGACGCCGCCTACGCCGCCGACGCCTATGCGCGCACCCGCGGCCTGGCCGCCGTGTCGCTGCAGTTCGGCGTCAGCACCTACAGTGCGCTCAACGCGATTGCCGGCGCCTGGGTCGAGCGCAGCCCGATCGTGGTGATCAGCGCCACGCCCGGCGCCGACATGCGCGACATCACCGACATGTACGACGTGCTGTTCCACCACTCCACCGGCGACCTCAATTCCGACCGCGCCATCTACGAATACGTCACCGTCAAGGCGGTCACGCTCAGCACCAATGTGGGCGCGGCCGAACAGATCGACGAGCTGCTGGTCGAGGCGATCACCCAGAAGCGCCCCGTCTACATCGCCTGCTACAAGGAAGTGTGGGGCCAGCCCTGCGCGCGGCCGCCGGCCACGCCGCTCAAGCCGCGCGTCACGCGCAGCCCCGAGCTGGCGCTGCGCAATGCGGTGGACCAGGCCTGGATGCAGATCACCCAGGCCAAGCAGCCGCTGATCTTCGCCGGTGTCGAGGTGCTGCGCTTCGGGCTTTCCGGCCTGCTGCAGAAGATCATCGACGCCAGCGGCTTTCTCTACACCACCACCAGCCTGGGCAAGAGCGTGCTGGACGAGCAGGGCGACAAGTTCATCGGCACCTACTCGGACGCGGCCTCGATCGAGGCGGTGCGCGAGATCGTGATGGCTTCCGATTGCGTGCTGACCTTGGGCGCGATCATCACCGACGACTACCTCACCTTCATCGAGAGCAAGTACGGCAGCATGGTGCTGGCCGACACCGACGGCGTGCGCGCCGGCTATTTCAAGTACGGCGACGTCACCATGCAGGATTTCATGGAGGCATTGCTGGCGCGCTTCGTCGCGAGCAAGGCCTACCCGATCAAGGCCAAGGCGCCGCCGCAGCCGAAGTACCCCAATCCCTGGGCGGCCAACTCCGACCCGGTCTACGACGTCGATCCGCAGATCATCACCTACAACCGTTTCTTCGCCAACACGATGAAGTTCCTGCAGGACAAGAACCTGCTGAAGGAGATCGTGATGACCTACGGCGTGAGCTCGGCGATGTATGTGGCGACCAATGCCTACGGCCTGGCGCAGGGCAGCTTCATCGCCTCGGCCGCGTGGCAGTGCATCGGCTTCGAAACCGGCGCGGCCTCCGGCGCCCAGCTGGGCAGCGGCAAGCGCGCCTGGACCGTGGCCGGCGACGGCGGCTTCATGATGGTCTGCCAGTCGCTGTCCACGCTGGCGCGCAACCAGCTCAACGCGGTGATCTTCGTGATGAGCAACCAGGTTTATGCGATCGAGCAGGTCTACGTGGACATGTCCGCGTTCAAGCCCGGCCCGAAGCACAAGTTCGATGCCTTCGACATCCTGCCCAAGTGGGACTACCTCGCCCTGGCCCAGGCCTTCGGCGCGGAAGGCATCCGCGTGACCACGGTGGACGAACTCAATGCCGCGCTGCCGCGCATCGCCAGGATCAAGAACAAGCCCGTGCTCGTCGAAGTCGTCATTCCGCAAAAGGATCTGCCCGGCCAGATGTACCGCCTCGGCAGCGAATAACGCTGCCAGCCACTCTCATCCAGGGAGCTACACACCATGACACAGAAGACCTATGCGATCTTCGGCGCCGGCGCCGCCGGCCTCTACACGGCCTGGCGGTTGCTGAGCGGCCAGTGCAAGCAGGCCAAGTTCAATGCCAAGCAGCTGAAGAAGGGCGACATCCTGGCGCTGCACGACTGGGGCCGCTACGACTTCACCAAGCGCTATCCGGGTACCCGCGCGGCGGGTGCGCGCATCTGCACCTGGCATTACAACAACGACAAGACCAACTCCTACGTCGAACTCGGCGGCATGCGCTATTCGCACTGGAACCGGATTCCGACCAAGGAGTTCCCGGACCCGAACAACGGCCTGGCGCCGGGCCACCGCGTGGTCACCGCGGTAATTTCGCTGCTGGGGCTGGACAAGTATTCGGTGCCGTTCAACGTCACCAACAACCAGCTGTTCTATCTGCGCTCGCGCAATTTCTATCTGAACGGCATCACCTCGAATACGCCGGCGCCGTATGCGGTGAACAACTTCGGCGCGGCCACCACGCCGGACCAGGGCTTCACCATCGTGCAGGACCTGGCCACCACCAAGCCATGGGCCGATTTCACCCGGCGCGACTGGTGCTCGTTCTATCAGCACGGGCGGATTACCGCGAAGCTGCCGGAGTCCAGCGTGTTCCAGCAGGGCGATTACCTGAAGGACATCGGCTACTGGAACCTGCTTTACGATCAGCTCGGCGCGGAAGGCTACGACTACGCGGCGGACGGCAACGGCTACAGTTCCAACGTGATCAACACGCATGCCGGCGTGTCGTTCAACATCAACAACGAGTTCACCCCTGGCAGCCAGTACCGCACGCTGTCGATCGGCTACTCGGGCATGTTCAATGCGCTGTTCGAGGAGATCCTGAAGCTCGCCAAGGCCAAGGGCATCGAGTTCCGCTACCACCCCGACACGCGCCTGCATTCGATCCTGTCGAAGTCCGGCAAGGCGGTCTACACCACTGCGCTGCGCGCCGATCCCAATCTCGCCGCGGGCGGGGGCGAGGCCGATGCCGCGTGGCTGGCGATGCCGCGGGCCGCGATCGACCTGGTGGCGCAGGCCACGCGTTTCCGTGCGCCGGCCAAGGGCGAGGTGGACGTGCTCAATCACGAGAAGGTGAGCCTCTATCTCGAAGCGACCATCATGCAGCCGTCTTACAAGATCGGCATGTTCTTCGACCAGCCGTGGTGGTCGCCCGACATCGACAATCCGGCGCCGTATCCGGCCATGGTGGTCGGCTACACCATCACCCCCGACACCATCGCCGGGCTGCGCGCGCAGAAATTCCCCGCCGCCGCGCTGAAGGCGATGGCGACGATGATCGAGGTTCCGTACGAGTCGGCCGGGGACATGGTGAAGGCGATCGAGAACATCACCGAGCAGGCCTTGACCATTCTGCAGGTCAAGCAGCTCACCGCGGCTTCGCGCAACGACACCATCGGGCCCAGCGTCAGCAATTCGCCGATCCGCATGGTGGTGTACTTCGGCAACAACGCGACCACGCCGAAGAAGAAGCCGGTCTACGGCATCCTGGCCAGCTATGACGACGAGGACAACACCGCGTTCTGGCACGAGCTGGAACTGGGCCCCAAGCGCCAGCGCGAAATCCCCAGCTCGTCGGATACCCAGCCCCTGGAAGGGCCGCGCAAGGTGCCCGCGCGGATGGTGAAGATGTTGCGCAAGATGCTGGCGGAGCTGCACTTCGGCCCGAACACGGACTACACGGCCGTGCCGGAGCCGCTGGAATCGGCCTACATGGACTGGTCGCTGCCACCGTTCAATGCCGGCTATCACGAATGGGCGCCGCATTACGATATCGGCGACGTGCAGCGCAAGATCCGCAAGCCCTCGCAGCTGATCAAGGGCGCCGATGCCGACATCTTCATCGTCGGCGAGGCTTATTCCAACGACCAGGCCTGGGTGGAGGGCGCGTATTGCACCTCGGAGTCGGTCTTGAACGATTTCTTCGGCATCGAGCCGATCATCGACAACAAGGCCTATCCGTTTATCTGTCCGGAAGAGTCGGTGGTCGGCAATGCCGACGACGTGGAGAAGTTCCTGCGCAATATCGATCCGGCACGGCAGTCGGAGGAGTCCGAGCCCGTGTAAGGGATCGCCTGCATGTCGTACGAGAAAGCCCCGCCTTGCGGGGCTTTTCTCTTACGCATCGGCGAACGGCTTTTCGATCGATGCAGCGGGATGGATCATCCGGAAATTCAGACTAATCCTTATAGGAAAAGGACGATCCACCGAGTCGCTCGATGGATCGCACCTGTCGTCAGACGTCGTCGCCGTGGGTTTCGGAGAGTGCGCCCAGGCTTAGCGACTCGGCGTATTCGCTAAGAAAGCGTACGGCGACGAACAAGCCTTCGACATAGGTCGGCGGCAACGGCCATTCGCCCGGCGCATTCGACTGTCCACTGGCCTGGCGCTCGCGGAAGGCATCGCTGTTGGCGAGCAAATCGTTGATGACATTCACCGCCATATGGATGCCGGCCAAGCGGGTAAGTAAACGTTCTTGAGAATCTTCGACCTCGTCAGTGAGATAAATCGGACGACCTAGGGGATTAGTCGCATTGCTAATTCGCAAATCGTCGGTGGAAGGGATGGTGTAGATATCTGCCGTATGATCCTGGCTAGCCATGATCGACTTTCCTGTAAGGGTTGGTTGTGGTCAGCGGGCCGGTCCGGGTTGCAGCCCTGCCGGCCCGCGCTTTTTTGTGGCGGAAGCAGGATGGTCGCGTGCGAAGTGATGCAACACGCAACTTCGCCAAGCTAGCAAAGCATGGTGTGAGTGTCTGTCGGGTGAGGACGACAAGCGGGATGGTATTTGCGTAGGTGTGTTGCGGATGCGCGTGGTGCGTGGGGATGGCAATCGTGTTGAGGTTGAGGAGTTGTGGTGCGAGTGGGGTGGCTGAGAGAGTGAGACGGTGATTGAGGTGCGATATTTGTTTTGATCGCTTCGACTTTCCAGATCGAGCGACTGCGAGATTCAGTGCATCGCTCCGCCCGGCCCCTCACCCCGACCCTCTCCCCGGAGGGGAGAGGGGGATGCAAGGCAACGCGAAAATCGTACGAAGAGCTCGCGGCGCAGCCGCGGCATTCCGCTGGTGCGCTTCTGCTCTTGATCCACCGGGTCCCCTTGGCGCCGGCGGTGAGGGCTGGACGAAAAGGCCCCCGCAAGGGGGGCGGGGACAGGACGTCCCC
>NZ_JAAOYS010000020.1:0-38096 GCF_011759495.1 Dyella sp. SG562 | reverse complement strand
TCTCGATGGATTGAACGGCTACGCTCACTACCGCCAGCTGTGCTGGATCAGATGCGGGTGGTGGCGTGAAGAACGTGGGGATACCTCAGGGCCGGTGGTAGTTAAGTACAGGCCATTTCTAGCGGAAGCCCTAACTGGTTCCGGACCTTACTCCGGCCGAAAGGATCGCGGTTGCTAATTAGGGATGAAGCTATGTCGAGCACGGCAGTATTGGGGCGCGAGTTCGATGATTCACTTCGAACTGATCTTAAGACTGTTCTGAGTGAGCTCGGAGCGACCTTTGGTCCGGTAAGGTGGGGAGTTGGCGGATCCCAGCAAGTAGAAAGCATGTCGGTACAAGTGCGAGGTCAGTCATTGCTCGTTGAAGCAGAGACCTATGTTGGCCTTTCGATCACGGGGCCTGAGGAATTGGTCGCTGAAGTCGAGAATATGATCAAAGCTAAACGAACGTAACGGTATTCTGCTTTACGCAGATCACCGCGAAGACGCTAACGTTGAATGTCGAGAAGCTGGCAATCTCGACTGATCGTCCAGGGAGATAGACGTGATCAAGAACTTCGACATGGCCAAACAGATCAGCGACCTCATGATCGCCATCTCGCAGCAGATCAACGACAGCATCTTCGACGTCCAGGAGTGCTGCTCCGACGAGGAATTCAGAACCTACCGGCTGGCTGCGGCGAAAGTGATGGGGGAGGCTTATCTTGAAGTGCTGACGCCCATTTACCTCGAGCATCCATCTCTTGAGCCAGAGGGGCTGCGCCGCAAGTAATGCCCGTGATCGGGCGAGAAGTGGCTCCCGCCCGCACCCTTACGCATACCACGCAAGGAACATATCCACCGCGGATTCGGCCACGCGCTTGCGCTCCTTCGGCTTTAGCGGTGGCTGGCCCAGGGTGATCTGCGGCCAGAAGGCGAAGGTCTTCACCATGCCTTGCAATTGGTGCGCGGCGAAATCCGGGTCGCTGATCTTCAGGCGCCCGTCCTTGGCGGCGGCGCGCAACCACACCGTAAGTCCTTCCTCGCGCTCATTCATCCTCGCCACCATCGCCTGCGCCCGCTCCGGCGAATGAATCGCCGCAGCAATCGCCACGCGCGCCAGCGAGACGAACGCCTCGCCGTGCAGCAGGCGCATCTTGTGGCCCACCAGTTCCAGCAGCTGGTCGCGTAGCGGGAGGTTGGGGCGGTAGACCAGCTCTTCGCCCTCCCGGCTCGCCTCCCACAGCTGGTGCATGATCTCGATGAACAGCACTTCCTTGCTGGGAAAGTGGTTGTAGACCGTGCGCTTGGAGACTTCGGCGCGGGCGGCGATGCGGTCCATGCTGGTGGCTTCGTAGCCGGCGGAGCGGAACTCGTCGATGGCGGCCTCCAGGATGGCGGCGCGCTTGAGGTCGGTGAGGCGGATGGGGCGGGTCGGGGTCGGCATGCCCGGATTTTACACTGATGGGTTTACATTTGCCTCGCGAAGAAATTACACTGCTCGGTGTAGTTTCCTCCCCCGTCCCCCTGAACCCGGGAAATCCCTATGAAGATCGTGCTGGGCCTGCTCGCCCTCGCCATCATCCTGGCCACGCTGGCCAGCCGCCGTGCGCGTGCCGCTCTGGGCGGCTACGAGGTCTCGCCGCAGCGCGGCGGCGACCGTTTCCGCAACCCGCGTCCGCGCCCGCCGGAAGGCCTGGGCAAGATGCTGCGGATCATCTGGAACATGATGCTGTACAAGCCCAAGGACGCGGTGCCGGACATGCCGCTGCCGGTGCAGCGCCTCACCCGCGCGCAGCTGGAAGCCGCGCCGGACCGCAGCCTGTATCGCCTGGGCCATTCCACCCTGCTGCTGAAACTGCGCGGCGGTTTCTGGATCACCGATCCGGTGTTCGCCGAACGCGCCTCGCCGTTCTCGTGGATGGGCCCGAAGCGTTTCCACGCGCCCCCGATCGCGCTGCAGGACCTGCCGCCGCTGCGCGGCGTGGTGCTCTCGCACGATCATTACGACCATCTCGACCGCGGCACCATCGAATTCCTCGCCGACCGCGCCGAGGTGTTCCTCACCCCGCTCGGCGTGGGCGACCGCCTGGTGTCCTGGGGCGTGGATGCGGGCAAGGTCCGCCAGCTCGACTGGTGGCAGGAAACCGAAGTGGACGGAATGCGCTTCGTCGCCACGCCGGCCCAGCATTTCTCCGGCCGCGGCCTGTTCGACGGCGACAAGACGCTATGGGCCTCGTGGGCTGTCATCGACGGCGACCTGCGCGTGTTCTTCAGCGGCGACACCGGCTATTTCGACGGCTTCAAGGCGATCGGCGAGCGCCTCGGCCCGTTCGACGTCACCTTTATCGAAACCGGCGCCTACGACGCGCAATGGCCCTACGTGCACATGCAGCCGGCCGACTCGGTGCAGGCGCACCTGGACCTGCGCGGCCGCTGGATGATGCCGATTCACAACGGCACTTTCGACCTGGCCATGCACCGCTGGCAGGACCCGTTCGAGCAGGTGACGGCGCTGGCCGCCGAACGCGGCGTTGCCTTGTCGACTCCGCGCATGGGCGAGCGCCTGGACCTGGCCGCACCGCACGCGGGCGAACGCTGGTGGCGTTTGTTCGAAGCGCCCGCCAAGCGTCCCGCGCCGCTGCTGTCCGCGGCGGGCCACGACGCACGCTGAGCGTTCAGCAGGCGACGGCGCGCTCGTTCAGTGCGTCGTCGTCTTCGCGATGGAACACATCGCCGCCGTCGGGAAACTCCAGCACCATCCGCGGCGCGCGCTGCATCCACCTGGCCGTTTCCTGCTGCACGCCAAGCACTCCGGCCATGGCGCGCCGGTCCACCGCGCGGCTGCGCCGGCGCCGGTCGACATGGGCGAAGCGCAGGTAGTTGTAGGACGACCAGGCCAGCATCACCACCGCGCACAGCGCCGCCAGCAACAGCAGCCTGGCCAGGTCCTGCCCGCCGTGGCCGTGCTCGCGCACCACCATCTCGACGTAGCCCAGGCGCACGCCCAGCGCCCACGCCAGCAGGGTCGCCAGCGGCAGCCACAGCGAGATCCACGCCATCCATGCCATCAGCGTGGCGGTGGTGAACAGCAGGCGGCGCGCGGGGTGCTGGCGCTCGGGGCGGTGGATCACGATCGCTTCGGCTTTCATCGTATGCCTCGGTCGGGGCTGACCCATACCGCGCGCGTGCCCTTGCGCTTGAGCAGCGCCTTCGGCAGGGCCGCCACGGTGGTGGCGGTGCTCAGCAGCCAGTAGGTCAGCGGATACCAGATCATCCAGTAGTAATTGCGGCCCACGCGTGTTTCGTAGCGGCGGTCGATCAGCGTGCTGATGCCGAACTGCAGCAGGCACACGATGCCCAGCACCACGCCATGCCACTGCGGCAGCAGGCTGGCGATATGCAGGGCCGCCGGCAGCGCGACGAACTTGCCCAGCAGCCACAGCGACACGATGGCCAGCATCACGTAGGCCCACACCAGGCTCAGCAGGTATTCCAGCGCCACCGGCCACATGCGGCGGCGGCGCCAGCGCAGCAGTTCCGGCAGGTAGCGCAGGGTCACTTCCACGCCGCCCTGCGCCCAGCGCAGGCGCTGCTTCCACAGGCCGCGCAGGGTTTCCGGCATCAGGATCCAGCACAGCGCATTCGGCTCGTAGCGGATGTCCCAGTGGCGCATCTGCAGGCGCCAGCTGATGTCGATGTCCTCGGTCACCATGTCGGTGTTCCAGTAGCCGACGTCGTGCAGCGCGCTGCGGCGGAAACAGGCGATCACGCCGGACACGGTGAACACGCGGCCATACACGCGTTGCGCGCGCTTGATCAGCCCGATGATCGAAGAGAACTCGCCCACCTGCAGCTTGCCCAGCAAGGTGGAGCGGTTGCGGATGCGCGGATTGCCGGTGACCGCGCCCACCCGCGGGCTGCTCACCATATGGCTGACCAGCCAGTGCGTGGCGTAGTCGTCCAGCAGCGCATCGCCATCCACGCAGACCAGGAAATCGCCGCGCGCCGCCATCGCCGCCATGCGCAGGCCCATCGCCTTGCCCTGGTTGCTGGCGAAATGGATCACCCGCAGCCGCGGATACTGCTTCTGCAGTTCGTCGAGCTGGGCGCCGGTGTCGTCGGTGGAGCCGTCGTTGACCGCGATAATCTCGAAGTGCGGATAACGCTGCGCATCGAGGTGGGCGATGGTCTCGCGCACCTGTTCGCCTTCGTTATGGCAGGGCACGATCAGGGTGACGAAGGGTGCGTGCGGCAGCGCGGGCGGTTCCACGCGCAGCGGTTCGCCGCGTTCCCAGCGCAGGTAATAGATCAGCCCGCCGCTCATCCACACGAAGGACATCAGCAGCGGGTAGTAGAAGGCGTAGTCCAGCAGGACGTCCATGATCTCGCGCATGCCGCCTCACGGTTCCCGGTAGGGATGTTCGGCCGCGGAGATATATGGCCGGATCGCTTCCAGCGCGGGCCGGCCGGCGACGAAGTCGTCCGGGTAGTAGCCGAGGTGGCGCGCGCCCTGCGCCTGCAGCAGGCGCAGCCGCGCACCCAGCACGTCGGCAGGCACCGGCTTGCCGCCGGTGCGCCAGTCGGCGGTGGCCAGCTCGAATACGGTGCGGTCCATGCCGCGCGGCTGCGCGGCGACGGCGGCGGCCAGGCGCTTGAACCAGGCGTCGGTGGCCGGTTCCTGGTCGAGCTGCGGCATGGCCATCAGCGCGGTGTAGTCGTAGGCGGCGTTGAAGGCGGCCAGGCTTTGCGCGAACCAGGCTTCGGAGGCCGGTTGCAGCACGGGGCGCGCGTAGAGATTGCGCGCGGTCTTCAGCTGCGCGCGCCATTGCCGCGCGCGGTCGGCCAGTTCGCGGGTGAAGCCGATCAGGTATTGCGTGCGCTGCGCCGGCGTGTCCGATGCGAGCGGGCCGAGCGCATCGGTGTCGCGCAGGTAGGCGTCGTCGGAGAACAGCAGGCCGGTCATGCCGCCGTGCATGGCGAGGTCTTCGTAGACGTCGCCGATCAATGCGCGCACGCGCGGATCCCACGGCGCCAGGCGATAGTGATCGCCATCCTTGCCGCGGCCCAGCGCCGGCAAGTCATTCGCCTGCGGAAAACGGAACGCCAGCACCGGCATCCATGCATACACCTCCACCTCGCAGCGCGTGCGCAGCTGCCAGGCCACGCGGGCGAACAGGTCGGCGCGCATGGGCAGGTGGCGGTTGGGGAAGTACACGGCGTCGGCCACGCCATCGCCATCCGGATCGGCGTACGCCTGCAGCCACACCTGGGAAGGCTTGAGCCGGCGGATACGGTCGAGCAGGGCGGAGAGGTTCTTTTCCTGCTGCGCGGGATCGGCGTCGTAGACATAGTCCAGGTCCACCTGCACCACGCGCTGCGCATCGATCGCACGCTGGCGGTAGATCAGCGCAGCCAGGCCCTGCACGCCAATGTCGTCGGAGACCAGCAGGCGCGGGATATTGCGCCCTTCCGCCAGCTGCACCGGCTCGTCGTCCAGGCTGAGCGAGACATCCATGCCCAGCGCGGCCGCTTCGCCCTGCGCGATGCGGTTGTATGCGCCATACGGCCATACGATGGCCCGCGGGTGCCGGCCGGTGTGCTGGGCGATCTCGTCGGCGCTGTGCGCCAGGTCGGCGCGGATGCGTGCGCGGTAAGCCTCGGGGCTTTCGTAGCCGCTCTTCGGGTCGTAGGCCAGGCTGATCGCCGCCGGCATCAGGTTGCCCTGCGGATTGGCGAGCACGCCCTGGTGCAGGTCGTCGGTATGCGAGGCGATTTCCACCAGGCCGGAGGCGCGCATTTCCCGCACCTGCGCCCAGCTGACGAAGCATTCGCGCCCGCAGCTCTCGCCGTTGTAGTCGAAGCGCTTGCCCTCCGGCAGATCCATCCAGGAGTTCTCCACGGCAAACAGCGCGGGGTAGCCATAGGCGCGCAGCAGCGGGAAAACGCGGGTGTAGAAGCTGATCAGGCCATCGTCGAAGGTGAGCAGCACGGCCTTCGGCGGCAGCGCGCGTTCGCCGCGGCGCGCGGCGATCACGTCGTCCAGGCTCACCATGCGGAAACCGTTGGCGCGCAGCCATTCGAAGTGCGCGATCAAGTGGTCGGTGCTGATCGCCGTGCTGTCGCGGCGGCCGGCGTCGCGGATATCGTCGCGCACGTCGTGGTAGTTCAAGACGATGAGCGGCGGCAACGGCGCGCGTGCGGGCACGGGGCCGGACACCGCGGCAAGGCGGTCCACAGCGCCGGCCGCGGGTGCGGCCAGGGCGAGCAGCAGAAGCAGGGCGTGGCGCCAGCGCGGCATGGTCATTCGCCCCAATGCACGGTGAGGTCGAGCATCACGCGGTTGTCGCGCTTGCCGTCATAAGGCTGGCTGTTCCAGCCGATGCCCCAGCCGAAGGCAAGGCCGCCGCGCGGCGCCCAGCGCTGGCCGTAGTGCGCGCTCGCCATCCAGCCGCTGCCGTAGCGGCATTCGTCGTAGCTGCCGAAGGACAGCTCCAGCCGATGGCTCCAGCTGCGCTCGTAGCGCTGGTAGAGCAGGTTTTCCAGGCGCCCGGTGAGCGCGGCCCAGCGCGCGCACGAGGGGCTGTAATAGGGCACGTCGCTGCGCGAGTTGCGCGTGGCGCCGGCCTGCAGTCCGCCGTCCACGGTGAACCACGCCGCGGTGTAGGCGCGCTGCGTCCACGCCGCTTCCCAGCCGTAGCGCCGGTTGCCATCGCTGTAGCGGTCGGCGTTGGCGCTGAGCTTGATCGCGCTCAGCTCGCTGGCGCGCCATTGCGCCGACGCGTCGAGCGCATGCGCGGCGATGCCGTAGTAGTGCGCGCGCAGCGGCACGTCGGCGTCGCCGGTGTTGCTCCAGTCCAGCGCATAGGTCCAGTGATCGTCCGGCAGCCAGCGCAGGCCGGCTTCCACCGCGGTGCGGCGAGTGGCGCCGCCCACGGCGGGCAGCAGCTGCACATAGGCTTCCAGCCCGCGCGCATAGCCGCGCAGGCCGACACCGAGGCGTTCGCGCTGCGCGTGGCCTTCCGGCAGGTTGGCAAAGGCCAGGCGGGTGATGCCGTAGAGGCGCCAGCGGTCGTCGAGCAGCGGGCTTTGCAGGGTGGCCTGGGTTTCGTGGTCGGCATCGCCGAAGTTGGGCGAGCCGCCGCGGCCGCGATCGTGTTCCAGGTCGAACTGCCAGCCGCGCTGGCGATCCCAGGCCTGGCGGGCCATTTGCACCTGCGGTTCGCGCGGCACCACGGCTTCCAGTTCGCGCATGGCCGGTTCCACGCGCGGGAAGTCGTTCAAATCGCGCCAGCCTTCGATGGCGCCGAGGCGGATCGAGGTGTCGTCCGGGTCCAGGCCCGCCGCGCCCATCAGCGTGTTTTCCGCGCGGCGCGGCCAGCCGCGCGCGCGTTCCACGTCGGCCAGCTGGTTCCACACCGGCGCGTTGGCCGGGCCTTCCGCGCGCAGCGTGTGCAGGCGCTGCCAGGCTTCGCGATAGAGCCAGGTTTCCTGGCGTACCAGGGCGGCGGCCAGATCGGCCTCGGTCTTGTGCGGATTGGCGCGCGGTCGCAGGGAACCGGGCGAAGGCAGCCACGCCGGTTCCCTGGCGGCGACGCCGTCGATCCACTGCCGCGCCTGGCGATGGCGGCCGGCTTCGAGATAAGCATGGGCGAGGCCGATACGCGGATCGGCTTCATCTTCGGAATACGGGCCGGAGTGCGCCTGCGCCGCCGCTTCGTAGAGCGGAATGGCCTGCTCCGGCTGGCGCTGCTGCAGCAGGGCATCGGCGACCGGCGCGTCGGCGTAGGCCGGCAGCGCGCCGCCGCGGCGGCTCAGCGTGCGATAGGCGTCGACGGCTTCGGCACTGCGCGAGGCGCGTGCCAGGGCGATCATGCGGTCGGCCGCGGCGATCGCATCGTCGGCGGGCGACTCGCCGCGCACGCTCAGCGCGCGGTCGGCTTCCACATAGGGATGGCGCGTGTCGGCAGGCAGTGCCTGCGCCCAGCGCGCCTGGTGCGCGGCAGCGTCGGCTTGGAGCCGGGCCAGTTCGGCGGCGGGCAGCGGGGTGGACAACTGCTGCGCCAGTTCCAGCGCGCGGCCGGCGGCGCCGAGTTCGGCCAGCAGCGCGATGCGCAGGCGCTGCGCGTCCGCATCGGCGGGCCAGCGCAGCAGCAGGTCTTCGCAGGCGGCCAGCGCCTCGAGGCGATGGCCGGCTTCGTGCTGCGAGCGTGCGCGCGACAGCAGCTCGTCGCGCGCATTGGCCGGGCTTGCATGCAGGGAGGCGCCGCCGAGCGCGAAAGCCAGCGTAGCCAGCGCCGCGCACCCCGCGCCGCGGCCGGTCCTGGCTGGCGCGGAACGGTCGCGTTGTCGGGGCGGTACTGGATACATGGCTGCGCTGCTGCTGTGGCGCTCGTCGGACGGCGCCGGCCGGTGGCCTTGGGGACGCATTCGCGTCATGCGCGGGTCGAGCGGCATCGAAAAGTTTCCAGACAGGCCGCGCCGGGGTAGAGCGCGGCCTGCCTCCGACACAGGGTCGACGCATGACGTCCGTGGCATGCGGGAAGGCATCTGGCGAGCCGTGTCGTCTGCCCTGGACCACCGTAGCGGTCGTGGGCCGGTCGCCGGTGAGGAAGAGTTTTCCCGGATCGGTACCCCGGCGGAATCAGAAAAGTCCTAGGCAACGAACATCGCAAAGAGCAGGCATTTCAGAGAAATCCCATGGATGCCGCGCTGGCGTGCGTGCTGCAATTTTCATGCAGCCGCGGATTGCGCCGCGCCTGGTCCGCATGGTCCTCAACAAGGTGCCCGTCATGAACTTTCCCAACACGTACCAAGCCCCTGCATTGACCCGCAAGAACCAGCGCAACCTGATCCGCGTCGCCCTGCTCGACGACCACGAATTCATCCTCAAGGGCCTGGTCTCGCACCTGCGCCAGGTCAGCGCGGTCACCGTGGTGGGCAGCCACCAGTGCAGCCGCACCTTGCGCACCATGCTGGCCGAGATTCCGGTGGACGTGGTGCTGCTGGACTACGCGCTGGGCCAGGACGACCTCGACGGCATGGCCCTGGTCAAGGCGCTGCGCTCGCGCTATCCGGAGCTGCGCATCCTGGTGGTGTCGGGGCACTGCCAGCGGGTCACCGTGAACATGCTGCTGCGCGAAGGCGCCAACGGCTTCTTCGCCAAGCACCAGCCGGCCGCGGAGATGGCCGACGCCATCGCCCGCGTGGTGGCCGGCGAAACCTATCTGCCGCCGTTCCTGGCCAAGGCGCTGCCGACGCGCCGGCAATCGCCGCTGTCGCCGCGCGAGTGGGAGGTGGTGCGCTGTTTCCTGGACGGCATGTCGGTGAGCCAGATCGCCATCAAGTTCAATCGCAGCCTGAAGACCATCAGCACGCAGAAGTCCACCGCCTACAAGAAGCTGGGCATTTTGAGCGATGCGGAGCTGTTCAAGATGCGCGAACACGTGCTGCAGGCGCGCAATGCGGCGTAGAGCGTCGTCCGCCGCCACCTACGCGATGGGGCGCTGCGATGCGCTGGCCGTGGCGCGCGCCTGCGTGCAGGCGCAGGCACGCCGGCTGCGCAAGATGGGTATCGATGCCGGCATCGAGCTGCCCTGCGGCGCCTTGCCCTGGCTGAGCCTCGACGAGCCCCGCCTGCGCCAGCTGCTGGATCTGGCGCTGGAAGGCGTCGCCCTGCGCGCGGGCGCGGGCAGCGTCCAGCTCGCGCTGTGGCGCGGGACGTCGCACGAGGGGGCGTTCCGGCTGCGCGTGGAGGCCTATGCGGACGATCCGGCGGCGGGTTCTTCATTCGAGCTCGATGTCGCCGGCAGCGAGGCGACCGAGGCGCCCGTACCGCCCGTGGGGCGGGAGCGCGCGCTGCTGGTCGAGGATCATCCCGCGCGCCGCCGCATCCTGGCCGCGCAGTTCGCCCGGCTGGGCGTGGCGTGCGATACGGCGGCGGACGCATCGGTCGCCGGCGCCTCCATCGCCGGGCACTACGGGCTGGTGTGGCTGGGCGGCGCGGCCGCGGTCGACCGCGTGGCGCTGGTCACCTCGCTGCGCCTGCTGGAGCGCAAGGACGGCCATGCGCCGGCGCGCATCGCCGGCTTGCGCAACGTCGCCGTATCGCCCGCACCGGCGCCGGCGGATATCGATGCCTGGGTCGAGTGGCCCTGGTCGCTGGACGAACTGCAGCGGTTCTGCACGGGCACGCCGCCGCAGGAGAACGAAGCCGTCGCCGTGTTCTTCCGCGAAGGCCTGCGCGATGCGGCGGCGATCCGCGCCGCGCTGGCGGCGGCGGACTGGCCGGCGGTGGTGCGCCATGCGCATCGCATCAAGGGCGGCACCGTGGTGCTGGGCGAGCACGACGTCTGCGCGCTGGCCGCGCGGATCGAGTCCGCCGCGCGCCGCACCGTGCCGGACCCCATACGGCTGCAGCGCCTGCTGTCGGTGCTGGAAGACGCGCTGCGCTGCGCGTCGATCTGACGGTTTCCCGGCCTAGCCGTTCCTGCCGGCGGCGACCATGGCCGGCAGGCGCCGGCGCGCCACCGCGCCGATGCCGGCGATCAGCAGGCGCGACAGCACGGCCATGTCCGGCGGCAGCTGGCGGCGGCGCACGTCCAGCAGCAGGGCGATGCGCCACTGGTCGCTGTCGTTCCATACCTCGTGCGGGAAGGTGTCGTCCCACAGCATGGCGTCGCCCTCGCCGATGCGGTAATCGCGGTCGGCCAGCCGCAGCACCGCGGCCGGCTGGCCGTCTTCGCGCACCGGCACCGACAGGCCCAGCTGGTAGCGCAGCACGCCCTTGAACGGTCCGCGGTGCCGCGGGATGTGCTTGTGCGGGGCCAGGAACGAAAGCGTCGCCGAGAGCACGTCCGGCGAGGTGCGTACCAGTTCGCCCAGGAGGGGGCAGGCGGCCATGTGTTCGTCCACGTCGTTGCCGTAGACCTTGAGCAGGTACATGCGCCAGTCGTGGCCGTCGTTGTCGGAGATGGCGCGCTGCTCGGCCATCAGCTCGTGGAAGCGCGGCACTGCCTGCAGGTGCGTGGTGAGCGCCAGCGCCTCGTCGCGCAGCGCCATCCAGGCGTCGGTGAAGCGCTGGCCGTCGGGAAAGCGTTCGGCCAGGTCGAGTACCGGCGGGGTGCCGACGCGGGCGTCGTAGAGTGCGCGCAGCGCTTGCGACGAGAGGTCGTACAGGCGGCTCATGGCGGCGATGGTTTCCGTGCCCTTGGAACGTGCAGCAATACTCGTCCAAAGGTGACTGCATCGTAACGCCGTGGCGCAGCAGGAAAGCAGCAGGAAAGTGCGGAGCGGCCGGCCTGGCCGCCCCGCACACCCGGGCTCAGCGGCCCAGGTCGGACAGGAAACGCTTGGTGTACTGCAGCGGCGACGTGCTCGGCACCGAATTACAGGTGGGCGAGGCATAGCCGGCATTGGCGCAGGGCGTGTCGCGGTCCAGCGACCAGAAATGCAGGCCGGCCAGGCCGTTGCTCACCGCATAGCTCACCACCGTGTCGGTATTGGCCAGGGTGAAGGTCTCGGCGGTGTTGTCGTTCAAGCCGATCATCGGGGTCAGCTCGATCTTGCTCAGTGGAATGCCATAGGTGTGCTGCAGGTTCCTGGCAGCCTGGATCGCCGACTGCCCCATGTCGCACACGCCATTGCTCACCACGCAGATCGACGGGCCGGCGGCGCCGTAGTCCATCACCATCAGGTTGATGGTGTAGTTGGTCAGCGACGGATTCGCCTTGACCGCGCGCACCACCATGTCGCCCAGGCTGTTGACGCCGCCGTAGCTGCCGTCGGACGCGGCCAGGGTGGCCAGGGTGAAGGAGAAGCGCAGGCTCGGATGCAGCGACTGGCCATAGGCCGCCGCGGCCACCAGCGCATTGATCTGCGCCTGCGACTGTCCGCCTTCGATGTCGAAATCCACGCCCAGCATCTGCGGCGTGTAGTAGCGCGCCAGGAAGTTGGCCATGCCGGAGGTGCTGCCGCAGGTGAAGCTGCCCGCCGCGCCGCCGGTGGAAACCACGTACGGCAGGCCCGCATTGGAGAGCGCCGCGACGTTGACGCTGGCGAAGGTGGCGCCGGGAATGCCGCCCCAGCTTTCGCTGCCGCATTCGCCGGTGGCGAAGGCCAGGGTGATCGCGCTGAGGTTATGCACGTAGTTGGAATACAGGCTGCCGCTGCCGACCACGGGGATCGCCGTTCCGGTCGCCGCGGCGGTCTGCATGGTGTTGGTGTTCCAGTTGAGATTGATGGTGACGTCCTTGTACGGGCTGTACAGCAGGTTGGCGCCGGTGCCCGGGGGCGGGGGAGGCGTGCCGCCACCACCACCGCCGCCGCCACCGCCACCGCCACCGCCACCGCCACCGCCTCCACCCGAGCCGCCGCAGGCGCCCTGCGACGTCCACGGCTGGCCGCTGCCGGCGCCGCCGTTGTTGGTGGCCGGGTCGTTGCCCTGCGTCCACCAGTTGGCCTTGTAGTTCACGCCGTTCTCGCTGGCGACGTCGCCGCCGACGTAGACGGTACCGGCGCTCCACGCCGCCGCGCAGGCGGGCAGCGATTGCGCGATGGCATTCGATACCGGCGCGGCGCTGAGCAGGCAGGCATAGGCGAGGGCGCTGGCGGTGCTTCCGAGGACCGCCGACAACGTGCGCGATCCCACGTGTTGCTTGGCATGCATAAGACGTTCTCCTCTCTTTGATGGCGCGGCGTAGTGATTGGCCAGGGCGCCGCCGGGCCGGTGTCCCCGAGGGAAGGACGCCGGCCTTGTCCCGTCGCTTGCGGGCCGCTGCGCGTGCTTGGGCAGTCGGCATGCGCCCTGGTACTGACAACGTTGTCTTCTGTTGTCCCGGCAAACTGTGAACCTGGGCGGGAAATGCGCTTCTGCGGCGCAGCACGCGAAATCCTGCGCATGGCCGCGAACGCGGGCGGAACGCGCATGGCGTGACGATCAAGTGAAATTTGACAACGTTATCAGCCAGCGTGCCAGGCGGCCGCAAGAACCGGCGGAGGGATGTACTACCATCGCGGTCCTCCCCACGACGCGAGCGGACGACCATGAAGTTCCTGGTGATGATCTATTGCGACGACAGCATGCTGGCCGAGCTGCCGGACGGGCAGTTCGACACGATGATGCGCGGTTGCCTGGACAAGGCCGACGACTTGAAGCGCAAGGGCATCCTGCTCGACAGCCAGAAGCTGGAAGCGCCCAGGCAGTCGCGCACCATGCGCATCCGCCAGGGCAACACCACCATCGTGGATGGCCCGTTCGCGGAGACCAAGGAATACCTCGGCGGCTTCAACCTGATCGAAGCGAGGGACATGGACGAAGCGATCGAGATCGCCAAGTCCTTCCCCTGGGCCAGCATTGGCAGCATCGAAGTGCGCCCGGTGGCCAGCCTGGAAGCGGAGCGCGAGCGCGTCAGCGTCGCCGCTTGAGCGCGGATGCGAAAACGCCCACCCGCCGGTGCACGGCGGGTGGGCGTTTTGTTTTGGCGCGTCGGCTTATTTTTTCTTCGAGGCGATTTCCGACTCCACCACCATGTCCAGCACATAAGCGGTGGAAGGCGCATCGGCCGGCGGGTTCTTGAGGGTGAAGCGCTTGACGCGCAGCACGTTGCGGATGCCCGGCTCGTGCGTATAGCCCTCGATGTCCTGGTATAGCGGCTGCCATTCGCCGGTGCTCTGCACGACGCCGTTCTGGCCGTACTTGCGCTCGCGCACCTGCAGGCACTGCTTGTTGGGAATCAGCGGATGGCTGCAGGGCTTGGTTTCGGCGGCCACTTCGAGGAACACCGTTTCGCCTGCGCTGCCGTAGCGTGTCTCCGCGGTGGGTTCGCCGGTGAAGACCAGGGTGTCGCCGTTGTCCGCGGCCAGGCTCAGCTTCGGCGCGTCGCCTTCGCTCTGCACGCTCACCCGCGGCTGCTGCTGCAGGCGCTGCGAGATGGCGCCGTCGAGAGCGGCCAGCGCCTTGTCCCTGCACGCCATCATGGTCTGCGCCATGGCGCCGAGCTTCAGCCGGCCGCTTTCCACTTCGAAATGGCCGCCCAGGCGGTTGCAGGCGTTGCTGACGCTGAGCCGGTCGCGCACGAAATCCAGCTGCAGCGGCCGGTCGGGGCGCGCAAACAGCGCGTCGATGCGCTTGCCGTCGGCCGCGCTGGCGGCGCTGAGGCGCCAGTGATAGCGGGCGAGGATGCCGGCATCGAAGGTCGATGCCGTGGTGGCGATGGCAGGTGCGGGTGTGGCAGCGGATGCCGACGCGGCGGGGCTGGCGTGATTGGACGGCGTCTGCGAGCAGGCGGCCAGGGCCAGCGGGAGCAGGGCGAGCAGCAGGGGACGGTGGTTCATGGCTTCTCCTTATCGACCGTCGTTCAACGCGGGCAGCGGCACCATGGGGTTGGCGCACGGCGGCGCATGCGTCCGCGTGTCCGGCGCATATGCCATAGCCGGCGTTGCGCTTTCGTCATGACGGAGGCTTCACGCCGCCTGCGCTCCCTTGGCGCGTCAGGCCGACCGGCCATCCCTCCGACCGCAGAGGAATTCGCATGAGCAAGAAACCGAGCATCGTGCTGGTGCATGGCGCCTGGGGCGACGGTTCGCACTGGAGCAAGCTGATTCCGGTGCTGCATGCGAAGGGTTATCGCGTGAGCGCGGTGCAGAACCCGCTCACCTCGCTGGCCGACGATATCGAGCGCACCCGCCGCCTGGTCCAGATGCAGGAAGGGCCGGTGCTGCTGGTCGGCCATTCCTACGGCGGCGCGGTGATTTCAGGCGCGGGCAGCGCGCCGCAGGTGGTGGGATTGGTATATGTGGCGGCCTTTGCGCCCGACGAAGGCGAAGCGGTCGGCGCCCTGCTCGGCCGCGACGAACAGCCCGCCGGCGCCAAGGCGATCCGTCCCGACCCGCACGGCTTCCTGTGGCTGGATCGCAAGCTGTTCAAGGAAAGCTTCTGCCAGGATCTCGGCGACGACGCGGCCCTGATCATGGCCGCCGCGCAGAAGCCCACCGCCGTGCGCTGCTTCGAGGAGACGGCCGGCGCACCCGCCTGGAAGCAGCTGCCCAGCTGGTACCAGGTGTCGCTGGAAGACCACATGATTCCGCCGCAGACGCAGCAATGGATGGCGCAGCGCATCGGCGCGAAGAAGACCGTGGAACTGGCCTCCAGCCATGCCTCGCTGGCGGCGTATCCGCACGAGCTGGCGGCGCTGATCGAAGAGGCGGTCGAACAGCTCTAGCGCGGATCAGGCGCCGCTGGAGCCCAGCGCCACCACGTTGCGCGGCACCGCGTGCGGTTCGTGCGCGCCGCGCGCCTGCAGCCATTGCGCGCGCAGCTCGTCGTAGGAGGCGAGCTTGGCCTGCAGCCAGCGCTGCACCTTGGGGCCGAACAGGCTGTCCACCTTGCTTTGCGGCGCGTGCAGGCGGCCGTTGAGCGCGCGGCGCTTCCACGGTTCCTGATCGAGGTCGGCGATCACCTGGGTGCAGTTGTCGTCCAGCGACTGCGCGGGGTCGAGTTCGAGGAAGCGGCACAGCCGCTTCCATTCCTGCTGTGGCTGGGCGATCAGGTCTTCCAGGAACAGCAGGTAATGCCGCGGATGGCTCATATAGCTGCGGTGGATCTGCACCGCGCGATTCCAGCGCCGCGCCCAATGCACCGCGCCGCCGCCGAAGGCGTCGTCGCTGCCGTCGAACAGCAGGCTGGCGTCGATCAGCGAGGCGATCACTTCCGCGCCGGGGCGGATCACGTGCACGAAGCGCGCATCCGGCACCAGGCTTTCGATCTCCGGCAGATAGAGCAAGTGGTTCGGCGTCTTCTCCAGCCACATGCCGCGTTCCGCGGCGAGCGCGAGTTCGTCGAGCAGGCGGATAAAGCGGCGCTGCAAGGTATGCATGCGCAGCGACGGCCGCGGCAGCGCGTCGGGCGCCGCGGTGGTGATGCGCTGCAGGGAGAGGAACAGCTCGCGCTCGTGCTTGCGGGTGAAGCCCAGCCGCTGGCGCAGCCGCGGCGCGCGGTGCCTGGCATGTGCATCGCCCCAGCGCCAGGCCAGGTTGCCGTGCACGTGCGCGAAGAAACCGGTCTCCGGCAGCGAGAACACGGCGGGGTGCCGGGCCAGCATGGCCTGGACGACGGTGGTGCCGGAGCGGGGGCAGCCGACCACAAAGATTCGTTTCATCGCGAAGGCTTCCCCGGGGAACGCGTGGCCACGGACGTCATGGCCATGAGTAGCGACCAACGCAGGATTCCACGATGCGTTGACAGATGCCAGGTTCAAAAACCTGCGCCGCGCGGTTCGACAGCACGCACGATCCCCGCTACCGTGCCGGCGTTCTCCGGCCGGCCACGTTCATGTCCGTTTCTGCGCCCGGTGCGCGCGGCGCCATGCACCGCGTGGTGCTGGACACCAATGTCTGCCTCGACCTGTTCGTGTTCCGCGATCCCGCGGTGGCGCGCCTGGCGCGCGCGCTGGCGGACGGTGCGGTGGAAGCGGTGACCGATGCCGCCTGCCGCGAGGAATGGCGCCGCGTGCTGGCCTATCCGCGGCTGGCGCTGGATGAGGCGGCTCAGCAGGCGGCGCTGGACGAGCACGACCGCTGGATTCGTCTGGCCGCTGAAGCATCTAACGCAGTGCCAGGCATCCGCCTGCCGCGCTGCGCCGATCCGGACGATCAGAAATTCCTGGAGCTCGCGGTCGCCGCCGGCGCGGCCTGGCTGCTGAGCAAGGACAAGGAGGTGCTGCGCCTGGGCCGGCGCACCTTGCGCGACGGCCTGTTTGCGATCGCGACGCCGGCGGACTGGCTGCGCGCGCAGCCGGGCGAGGCTTGAGCTAAGGTCGCCGCCATGGAACCGGTACTGATCTATTGCCCTTACTGCGGCGAAGCGATCGAGATCTATGTCGACGACTCGGTCGAGGGGCAGACCTATGTGGAGGACTGCCAGGTCTGCTGCCGCCCGATCGTGCTCAGCGTGGCGCTGGACGAAGACGGCGCGCCGAGCGTGCGCGCGGCGCGCGAGGACGACGCTTAAGCCGCGATCGGCAGCGTCTCGATCACGCCCACGCCCATGTGGTCGAACTTGGCGCGCGTGGCCAGGTCGCTCTCCGGCGTGACCGGGCGGGTGAGATCCCACAGCACGTGGGATGTGAAACCGAGCGCGGCCGCGTCCTGCGCCGTCCACAGCACGCACACGTCGCGCGCCAGGCCGCATACGTAGACCTCGTCCACGCCGCGCCCGCGCAGCCAGTCGGCCAGTTCGGTGCTGGGGCGGGTGCCGTTGGGGCCGTAGTTCTCGCGGAAGCCGCTGTAGGAATCGACCCGGGGGTCGCAGCCCTTGCGCACCACCAGATCCAGCCTGGACCAATCGATGGCCGGATGCAGCGCGGCGCCGGGCGTGTCCTGCACGCAGTGCTCGGGCCACAAGGTCTGCGCGTGGCCGTACAGCGGGATGCGTTCGAACGGTGCGCGGCCGGGATGGCTGCTGGCGAAGGACACGTGCCCGCGCGGATGCCAGTCCTGCGTGGCGACCACATGGCGGAAGGCGCGGCTGTCCAGCAGGCGGCGGATGCCCGGCACGATGGCGTCGCCTTCGTGGCAGGCCAGGCTGCCGCCGGGCATGAAGTCCGGCTGCACGTCCACAACGATAAGGGCGGCGCGTTGGCTGATGGGGTATCGCATGGAGGTGTCGCGGGCAGGGTGTCTCGGTGGCTGAGTCTAGCCCTACCGCCGCGGCTTGAGGTGTGACGCGGTGGGCGTCGGGCCGACCGCTGAGGGCCGCCGACCGGCACTGCGTCACATCCGGAGGAAATCCCCGCCTTGCAGGCATAATGCGCAAACGGTTACGCGGGACAGCGGGATACAGATGCATTACGACCAATCGTGGATGGGCTACGGGATCGTCGGTGGCCTGGAGGCCGGCGCCATCTCGGCAGTGGTGGCTTTCCTGCTGTATGCGCTGTTCAACTGGATCGGCAACCGCAACGACTGGGCCCACGGCATGCGTACCGGCTGGTCCAGCATGCTGGCCCTGCTGCTGACCGCCAGCGGCGACCTGTGGGACATGGTGTATTTCAATTACGGCCGCGTGGAATCGATCCAGTTCCTCAAGGTGAAGCTGGCCGAAGTGCACGATTTCGACGGCGTCGGCACCCGCGTGTTCTTCGAATTCCTCGGCGTGGCGGCGGGCGTGTTCCTGTCGCGCCTGCTGTTCCGGCGCAGGCACGACGACAAGGACGCCTAAGCCCGCCGCTGGATCAGCCCCAGCACCTCGTTTTCCTGCGCCTGCATGGCGCCCTGCAGATGGTCGACGAACAGGCGGATGCGCGCCGGCAGGTAGTCGCGGCTGGGATAGATCGCATAGATATGCGCTTCCTGGATGGCGCAGTCGGTCAGCACCGGCACCAGCCGCCCGGCGCGCACGTCGGTGGCGATATCCCAGATCGATTTAAACGCCAGCCCATGGCCGGCGATGGCCAGCTCGCGCATCAGGTCGCCGCTGTCGGTGGTGAGCGCGGCGTCCAGCCGCAGCGGGCGCGGCCCCTCGGGCGTCTGCAGCATCCACGGCAGGATGCCGCGGCCGGGGCGGTGCAGCATCAGGCAGGCGTGGTGGGCCAGGTCGCCGGTGTCCGTGGGACGGCCGTGTTTCTCCAGGTAGGCCGGCGCCGCGCACACCACCCGGTAGTTGAGTGCGACGCGGCGCGAGATCAGCCGCGAATCGGCCATGGCGCCGCTGCGCACGGCCACGTCCACGCCGTGCTCGAACAGGTCGAGCATGGCGTCGGAGGCGCTGATGCGCATGCGCAGCTCCGGATGCAGCGCGGCGAACTGCGCCGCCAGCGGGCCGACGTATTGCCGGCCCAGGTCCAGCGCGGTGGACACGTGCAGCGCGCCGCGCACTTCCAGCTGACCCAGCCGCACGGCGGCGTTGGCGTCGTCCAGGTCGGCCAGGATGCCGACGCAGCGCTCGTAGTAGCAGTTGCCCTCGCCGGTGAGGGCCAGCCGGCGCGAGCTGCGCTGGAGCAGCCGCACGCCCAGCGCCTGTTCCAGCCGGGACAGCCGCTTGCTGGCCACGGCCGGCGACAGGTTCAGCTCGCGCCCGGCTGCGGACAGGCTGCCGGAGCCGACCGCGCGCACGAACAGGCGCATGTCCTCGAGTTCGACCATCTTCAATTTTCCGGAAAAGATGATTGCGCAGTTTCGGCAATTCCCGTCCGATCCGGCAAGTAGCACAGTGCTGCTTCCCTTTTCCCCAAGGCAGGCAGATGACTTCGCACGACCATTCCAGGGCCGCCCTGCTGGCTCTGTCGGTGGCGGCCTTCGCCATCGGCACCACCGAGTTCGTGATCATGGGCCTGCTGCCGGAGGTGGCGGCGGACCTCAAGGTGAGCATTCCTTCCGCCGGCCTGCTGGTGTCCGGCTATGCGCTGGGCGTGGCGGCCGGCGCGCCGCTGCTGGCCGCGCTGACCGCCCGCATGGAGCGCCGCAATGCCTTGCTGGCGCTGCTGGGCCTGTTCATCGCCGGCAATGCGCTGTGCGCGGTCGCGCCGAACTATGCGGTGCTGATGCTGGCGCGGGTGGTGGCGGCGTTCTGCCATGGCTCGTTCTTCGGCATCGGCGCGGTGGTGGCCTCGCACGTGGTGCCGCGCGGGCAGGGCGCCCGCGCCATCGCGCTGATGTTCGCCGGGCTGACCCTGGCCAATGTGCTGGGCGTGCCGTTCGGCACCTTCCTGGGGCAGTGGGCAGGCTGGCGCGCCACCTTCGGCGCGGTGACGGTGCTGGGCGTGGTCGCGGCGCTCGGCGTGTGGCGCCTGGTGCCGGCGCTGCCGGACCTGCATGCGCCGGACATGCGCCGCGAGATGGCCGTGCTGCGCCAGCCGCAGGTGCTGCTGGCGCTGGCCATGACGGTGCTGGGCTTCGGCGGCGTGTTCACCGTGTTCACCTATATCGCGCCGATCCTGCAGAGCCAGTCGCATATCGGCGTGGGCGCCACCGGCTGGGTGCTGGTGCTGTTCGGCGCGGGCACCACGCTGGGCAACCTGCTCGGCGGACGCCTGGCCGACTGGCGCCTGATGCCGTCGCTGGTGGCGATCCTGATCGCGCTGACGCTGATCCTGGTCGCGTTCACCTGGACCATGCACAGCTCCATGGCCGCCATCGCCACCGTGTTCGTGTGGGGCGTGGCCGCGTTCGCCACGGTGCCGCCGCTGCAGATGCGCGTGGTGCAGCAGGCGGTGGATGGGCCGCATCTGGCGTCCACCTTGAACATCGCGGCGTTCAACCTGGGCAATGCGATCGGTGCGTTTATCGGCGGCGCGGTGATCGACCGCGGCCCCGGTCTGCCGGCGCTTGGGTTTGCCGGCGCGGCCGTTACCGCGCTGGGCCTGCTGGTCACCGTGTGGAGCATGGCGCTGGAACGGCGCCGCGCCGCGTCGGCCGCCTGCGCGGTCCATGCCTGATTCTTTCGAAGGAACTCTCGTGAGCACACAGATCAAGACCGCCCTGGTGGTCGGGGCGCAAGGCGTCATCGGCCGCAATCTGATCGACCATCTGCGCACGCTGGACGACTGGCGCGTGATCGGCCTTTCGCGCCGCGGCGGCAGCTCGGACGAACGCGTGCGCCATATCGCGGTGGACCTGCTCGATGCCGCCGACACGCACGCCAAGCTCGCGCCGCTCGGCGACGTGACCCACGTGTTCTACGCCGCCTACCAGGACCGCCCCAGCTGGGCCGAACTGGTGCCGCCGAATGTGGCCATGCTGCGCCACGTGCTCGACGCGATCGAGCCGGTGGCGAACGGCCTGCAGCACGTGAGCCTGATGCAGGGCTACAAGGTCTACGGCGGCCACCTCGGCCCGTTCAAGACGCCGGCGCGCGAAACCGACGCGCACTTCATGCCGCCGGAATTCATGCACGACCAGCAGCGTTTGCTGGAAGCGCGGCAGCAGGGCAAGGCCTGGAGCTGGACGGCGATCCGTCCGTCGGTGGTCGGCGGCTTTGCGCTGGGCAATCCGATGAATCTGGCGCTGGCCATCGCGGTGTATGCGTCGATGTCGAAGGAGCTGGGCATTCCGCTGCGTTTTCCCGGCAAGCCCGGCGCCTACGACCGCCTGCTGGAAATGACCGATGCCGGCCTGCTTGCGCGCGCCACCGTGTGGGCCGCCACCGATGCGCGCTGCGCCAACCAGGCCTTCAACATCAACAACGGCGACCTGTTCCGCTGGAACGAGATGTGGCCGTTCATCGCCAGGTATTTCGAACTGGAAACCGCACCGCCGCTGCCCCTGTCGCTGGACAGCGTGATGGCCGGCAAGGAGCCGCTGTGGCGGCAGATGCAGGCGCGGCATGCACTGGAGCCGCATGCGTATGCCGACGTATCGTCGTGGCGTTTCGCCGACTTCGTGTTCTCCTGGGACTACGACATGTTCGGCGATGGCTCCAAGGCGCGCCGGTTCGGTTTCCACGAGTACGTGGATACGCGCGCCATGTTCGCCGCCTTGTTCGACGATTTCCGCCGGCGCAGGATCATCCCTTGAACCGGCCATCCCCTTACTTGATTCCGGAGTCGCCATGAAAGCCGTCGCCTACCGCCGTTCGCTGCCCATCACCGATGCCGAAAGCCTGCTCGACGTCACCCTGCCGGAACCCCGGCCCGGCGGCCGCGACCTGCTGGTGCGGGTGGAGGCGGTGTCGGTGAATCCGGTGGATACCAAGATCCGCCAGCGCGTCGATCCGCAGGGCGCCGACAAGGTGCTGGGCTGGGATGCGGCCGGCACGGTGGTGGCGGTGGGCGGCGAGGTCACGCTGTTCAAGCCCGGTGACCAGGTCTATTACGCCGGCGCCATCGACCGCCCCGGCAGCAATGCCGAGCTGCAGGTGGTGGACGAACGCATCGCCGGCCGCAAGCCCGGCACGCTGGACATGCTGCAGGCCGCGGCGCTGCCGCTCACCACCATCACCGCATGGGAGCTGCTGTTCGACCGCTTCGCCATCGCGCGCGGCAACGCGGCGCATACCGGCGCGGTGCTGATCGTGGGCGCGGCCGGCGGCGTGGGTTCGATGGCGGTGCAGCTGGCGCGGCGTCTGACCAACCTCACGGTGATCGGCACCGCGTCGCGCCCGGAAACGCAGGACTGGGTACGCGAGCTCGGCGCGCATCACGTGGTCGACCATCGCGGCGACCTCAAGGCGCAGGTACTGGCGGTGGCGCCGCAGGGCGTCGACTACGTGCTGAGCCTGACGCATACCGAGCAGCACTATCCGGTGCTGGTGGAGCTGCTCAAGCCGCAGGGCAAGTTCGGCCTGATCGACGATCCGGACGGCGTGCTCGACATCGGCCTGCTCAAGCGCCGCAGCCTGTCGCTGCATTGGGAGTTCATGTTCACCCGGCCGCTGTTCCAGACCGAGGACATGAAGGCGCAGCATCAGCTGCTCAATGAAGTGGCGGATCTGGTCGACGCGGGGGTGTTGCGCACGACTTTGCGCGAGCACGTCGGTTCGATCGATGCGGCGAATCTGCGGCGCGCGCACGAGCGGCTGGAGAGTGGCAGCGCGATCGGCAAATTGGTGTTGGGCGGTTGGGGTTCGTAAACCTCACGCTCGCTCGTCATTCCGGCCTGCGCCGGAATGACGGGCTTTCTACTTGCCCAGCAACCGATCCGCCATCTGCCTTGCCTGCTGCCGGATCTCCGGCATCGCCGTCGATTCCCAGAACGTGCCGCGCAACAGGCTACCCATCGCATAAAGATGCGGCCAGGCCTCGCCGTCGTGGCACAGGCGGCCTTCCGTGGTGGCGGCGCAGCCCAGGCCCAGCGGGTCGGGCGTGATGTGGCCATTGGTCGCCAGCTGGCTTACCAGCGGGTGGCCGGTGCGGCGCACGTCGGTGTTGAGGCCGATGGTCTGGATCACCAGGTCGGTATCCAGCGCCTGCGGCGTGCTGCTGCCGGTGGGCGTAATGCTCAGGTGCAGATGGTCGCCTTCCACGTCCGCCGCATGCAGGCGCGCGCGTTCGCGGCGGAAGCGGCCGGCCTGTTCCAGCGCCTGCATCTGCGCCATCACCTGCGGCGCCATGCGGTGGCGCGCGCGTTCCCAGGCCCAGCGCGCGTGGCGCAGGAAGCGGGCGCGCTCCTCCTGCGGCAGGGCTTGCCACAGCGCAGGGGTGTGCGGACGCATGCTGTCGATCACCACGCGCCAGTCCTCGCTGTGCGCGATGGCGTCGCGCAGCAGGCGCATCCACGAGCGCAGATCCGGCGCGGCCTGCATCGCTTCGATCAGGTCGGCGCCGTCGTCGCTGGGCGCGCTGGCCGAGGCCAGGTGCGCTTCCGGCAGCAGGCCGTGGCGCGAGATCGCGGTGAAGCTCGCATTCGGCCACAGCGCGGCCAGCTCCAGCACCACGTCGACGGCGGTGAGGCCCAGGCCGACCAGCACCACCTTGCGCGGCGCCGGATCCGGCTGCGCCTGGGCGAGAAAGGACCACGGATTGACCACATAGCGCCCGCTGGCGATGGCCGCGTCGCTCACGCCGCTCAGCGGCTGCGGCGGCAGGCCGCCCAGCGCAAGCACCGCCGCGTCGACATGCGTGGTTTCCTCGCCCTGCAGGATGGTGACGCCGTCGTGTTCCGGCACCAGGCCGTCGACCTTGAACGGAATCACGCGCACGTCATGGCCGAGCGCCTTGGCGCGTTCCAGCGCGTGTTCGACTTCGGCTTCGAGATAATCGCCATAGAGCCGGCGCGGCAGGAAATCGGTGCCGGCGATGCTGTGGTCGCCGCGCTGGGCGAAATCCAGAAAGCCGCGCGGCTTGCTGGCGAACATGCTCATGGAAGCCGCGCGCACGTTGAGCAGATGCCGCTCTGAGCGCGTGCCGTAGGCCACGCCGCGTCCGGGCGCATCGCCGCCGGTGAACCAGTCCAGGTGCAGGGACTGCGCCGGCTGGCGGTCCAGCAGCTCGCTCAGCAGCGTCGCCGCCGCCGCGCCGCCGCCGATGATGGCGACCCGTCGATACATGCCACTCCTTTGTTGGTGGATACCGGCTGCGGAAAGGCCGAAGCGCTCAGGCGCTCAGCCGGCCGGTGATCGCGGCGCGTTGCGGCCGGGCGAGCCACTGGTCGCCCTCGGCGCTGCGCTCATACGCGAGGTACTTTGCCAGATCGCCGCCGTAGACGTGAAGCGTGAGCGCCGTGTCGTGCCGCGAAAGATTGCGGCAGCGGTGCGCATAGCCGGCATCGGCGTCGAACCAGGTGGCGTCGCCGGGGCCGAGCCAGTCCTGGCCCTTGAGGCTCAGCTCGCCGCTGGCCGCGTCGCGCGACCAGGCCTGTACTTCCAGTGCGCCGTGCACGGCCATTTCCAGGCCCCACAGGCCGTCGTGGTCGTGCACGGGCGTGGCGTGATTGGCCGGCCACGCCATCACCAGGATGCTGACGCCCGGCTTGCCGCGCGTGGCCAGCAGCCAGCGCTCGAAACCGCGCTCGCGCGTGCGCAGTTCCTTCAATCCTTCGTTGAGTGCCGCACCGTCGCGATGGACCACGCGGCCCAGTTCGCGCGCCATGGCGGCGAGGTCGGGATGCTTGCCGACGCCGAGGTCGAAAGCGATATCACGCAACGCCTTGAGGGTGTGCATGGAATGCTTCATGCGATGGAGCTCGGTTGGAACCGGGCGGCAGTGGACCATGCGCACCGTTAAGGACCTGTAACACGCACGCCCCGGTTGCCCTGTGACTTCCGGGGCACATGACTTCCGTGCCATGCATCGCAGGAAGCCGCGGGCGCATGCTGTCTGCGTGGCCGGATGGATGAGCGCCACCAGGAGGAAACCTCATGTTCGTGCTAAGCGTGATCGTGATGGCGGTGCTGGCGCTGTGGCTGGTCGGCGCGCTGGTCGGCGTGGTGTTCAAGTTCACCTTCGCCATCGTGGGCGGCGTGTTCAGTGCGCTGGGCGCCTTGCTCGGGGTGGTGATCGCCGGCGTGGTGCTGGTGGCGATGGCGCCGATCGTCTTGCTGGCGCTGCTGCCGGCCTTGCTGCCGGCGCTGATGATCGCCGGGCTGGTGTGGCTGGTGGTGCGCGCGACGCGCCCCGCGCCTGCCGCTCCCGCCATCGACAAACCGGTGCAGCCATAAAGTTGCCGTGAGGGGCCGGCCGGTCGCCTTTGCGAACGGAACGGCCGGCCCCTTGTTTCACGCCGGGCTTTTGCCGCGACTCACAGCTCGCGCAGTTCGAAGCTCACCGGCACCCGCGCCCATGCGGGCACCGCATGCCCTTGCGCCGTGGCCGGCTGGAAGCGCCAGTTGGCCAGCACCTGTTCGCGCGCGCTCTTGTCGAGCAGGTCGGAGCCGCTGGATTTCTCGATCGTCACCTGCGTGGGCTTGCCTTCGGCGTCGACCAGCACGCGCAGCATCACGGTGCCGTGCAGCTTGCGGCGGATCGCCACCGACGGGAAGGTGAGCGGCGCGCTGCGGTAGGCGAGCGTCGCTTCGATCGGCGCGGGATCCGCGACCGGCGCGGTGTTGACGGCCGGCTCGATGGTCGGCACCACCGGCGGCGCGGCGATATTGCCGTCGACGGTGGGCGTGACGGCCGGTGGCTGCGGTGCCTTGGGCAAGGTGCGCGGCACGGCCGGCGGCGTCTTCGGCAATGCCTTCAGTTCGATCTGCGGCGGAGCGGGTGGCTCCGGTTGGGGCGTGATCCAGGTCACCACGATCTCGGGCGTCTTCTTGACCGCCTCGACGATCTGCGGCGCCATCGGCCGCATCACGGCCAGCAGGGCGGCGAGATTGAGCGCGATCGCCGCGCTGAGAGCGGCAATGCGGACCTTGTCGGGATGAGCGTGCGACGGACGATAAGCGACAGCCAGGCTTGCGGACGGCATGAGCGACCTCCTGACGAATGCGATGTGTTGGACGCGCCAGTCGCACGCTGCGTGGGGACGCAGAGGGATCGTGCCTGAGCGCGCGTTCAGACTATGCGGGTCAGAAGCGGATGTGCAAGTAGTGTGTAGAGAGGCCGGACGGGAGTACGCTCCGGGCGATTCCTCCCGCTGAACCCCTTCCCGGATTTTTTCAGTGCGCCACCAGCATGGGCAGGTCGCCATGCATGAACAGGTGGCGGGTGGTGCCGCCCAGCACCATCTGGGCCAGGCGCGAGCGGCTCCAGGCGCCCATCACCAGTAGATCCGCCCGGTGCGCGTGGGCCGCGTCCAGGATCAGCGTGCCGGCGGCGTGGGTGGGGCCGGCGTCCAGGGTCTGGATGCGGGCGCGGATGCCATGGCGTTCCAGCCAGTCGGCCAGGCCCGGCGGGGGTAGCACCGCGATCGAATCGGCATACATCTCGCTGCCGTCCAGCAGCAGCACTTCGTCGGCCTTCTGCAGCAGCGGCGCCGCCGCGGCCAGGGCCAGGGCGGATTCGCGGCTGCCGTTCCAGGCCACCAGGGCGCGCGCGCCGAGGGTGTCGCCGATCTGGGCGATGTCCGGCACCACCAGCACCGGGCGGTCGCTGCCGAACACGCAGCGCGAGACGGTGCCGAAGCCCACCGGCGCGTCGCTGCGCTGCTGGCTGCGTTCCATCACCAGGAAGTCGTAGCCGGCGGCGGCCTGGCAGACGGTCTGCACCGTGTCGCCCTGGGCCACGCGCCACTGGCCGCTCAGGCCGCGGGAGGCGAGCAGCTGCTGCCACTGCGTGCCGTGTTCTTCCGCCTCGACGCAGCGGCGGCGGGTTTCCTCCAGCTGGACCGGCACGGCCTCCGGCAGGCTGAAGGCGGCGGCCGGCAGGTCGGCCACGTAGAGCCCGTCCAGCCGCGCGCCCAATCTGGCCGCCAGGGCCACGGCCGCGCGCGGGCCGGGAGTGTGCAGATCGGTTTCCTGGAGGTACAGCAGCAGATCGGTGCTAGGCATGAAGCCACTCCTTCGCCAGTCCGTCCCCAGCTTACCCCGCGGGTGCCGGCGCGGATGGACGCCGGACAAAAAAAGGCCCCGCACAGTGGGCGGGGCTCAATGAGCCGGGCATCGGGGGAGAGAGGGGGAGATGCCCGGACGACGAAGAGTGCGCCCGGGCGGCTTTGCATCCTGTTCAATAGGCGTGAATATGCCATTCACGGCCGTTCATGCACGGGGCCACACAATCGCGTGTCCCGGACAGGCGCCGGGTGGGGCAAATAAGAAAAAGCTTCGAGGAGAAGGTCATGGGGAAAACCTGGCTGGGCTGTGCCGTGCTGTCGGCCGCCCTCTTTGCGGCGCTGCCGGCGCCTGCCCATGCGGCCGACGTGTCCTGCCGGATGGACTTCCAGGTCTCCGGCTGGTCGGTCTTCTACCAGACGGCTTCCGGCAGCGGCACGGTCCATTGCGACAACGGCCAGAGCATGGCGGTGCGCATCCGGGTCAAGGGCGGCGGCCTTACCTTCGGCAAGACCAAGATCACCCACGGCGTGGGCAAGTTCACCGGCGTCGACGGCATCGGCCAGATCAAGGGGCATTACGCCAATGCCCAGGTCCATGCCGGCGCGGAAAAATCCGCCGCGGCCCAGGTGCTGACCAAGGGCAATGTCTCGCTGGCGCTCAGCGGCACCGGCGAGGGCTGGAACATCGGCGTCGCCTTCGGCGCCTTCATCATCGAATAGCGCCCGTTTCCCTTCGCCGCGCCCACCGTGCGCGGCAGTATGCAAGCCCCGGCCGCGCGGGTAAGGTGGGCGGGAGCGCCAGCCGGCGCATCCCCGCTTTCGAGGAAGTCCCCATGTCGGTTTCGTCCAGCGCCGCCCCGCGCTATGCCTTCGGCGACGAACTTGCCAGCAGCGTGCTGCATGGCATCGGCATCCTGCTCAGCATCGCCGGACTCGCCACCCTGGTCGCCTATGCCGCCATGCTGGGCGATGCCCGCGCGGTGGTGGCCAGCGCGGTGTTCGGCAGCACGCTGATCCTGTGCTACACGGCCTCCACGCTGTACCACGCCATTCCCGGCGAACTGCCCAAGCGCGTGCTGCGCACGCTCGACCATATCGCCATCTTCCTGCTGATCGCCGGCACCTATACGCCGTTCACCCTGATCGCCCTGCCGGGCGCGTGGGGCTGGAGCCTGTTCGGTGCGATCTGGGCGCTGGCCATCGCCGGCAGCGCGCTGGAGCTGGGCCTGCTCAAGCGCTCGCGCAAGCTCGCCGTGCTGCTGTACGTGGCCATGGGCTGGGTCGGCATGATCGCGTTCAAGCCGCTGAGCGCGCACCTGGAAAGCGGCGGCATGGCGCTGCTGATCGCCGGCGGCGTGGCGTATACCGCCGGCGTGCCGTTCTACCTGGCGCGGCGCATGCCGTATCACCACACGGTGTGGCATTTCTTCGTGCTTGCCGGCAGCGTGCTGCATTACCTGGCGGTGCTGCTGTACGTGATTCCCGACCAGGCCGCGTGAGCGCCGCCCGCCAGGAGCTGGAAGACGCCGCCACGCATCTGGGCCTGGCCCACGAGCTGCGCTTCAAGCCGATGTTCGGCGGCCTGTTCGCCTACTTCGCCGAGCGGCCCTGCGCGTGGATCGACGCCGCGGGGCTGGCGCTGAAAGTCGCGCCGGAACAGCAGGCCGAACTGCTGAAGATCGAAGGCGTCACCCGCTTCGTCCACGCCGAAGGCGCCCAGCCGAGCCGGCACTACCTGCGGCTTCCGCCCGCGCTTACCCGCGACACGCCCGTGTTCGCCGCCTGGCTGGAACGCAGCCTGCGCGCGCCGCAAAAAAAGCCGGCGCGCAAGCGCCGGCCTTGAGGCGAAGCGTACCGCCCATGCGGGCGGCCGGCTTCAACGCTTCTTGTTGTACTGCGGAATGAACTGCGCACGCACCGCTTCGGCCAGCTGTTCCGGCGGCAGCAGGCCCTGGCCGATCACGAAGTCGTTGAAGGCCTTGCGGTCGAAGCGCGAACCCAGCGCCAGTTCGGTTTCCAGGCGCAGCTGCTGCAGGCGCATGTAGCCGTAGAAATACGCCGTGGCCTGGCCGGGGCTGTTGAAGGTGTAGCGGTCCAGCTCCTGCCGCGCCATGGCTTCCGACAGGCCCACCTCGTGGGTGAGCACGTCGTGCGCGCGCTCGCGCGTGATCAGTCCCAGGTTGAGCATCGGGTCCAGGTAGGCGCGCGCCGCACGCAGCATGCGCGCCTGCAGCGCGGCGAGCTGGCCGGCCGGCGGCTCGTACGGCAGCGTTTCGGCTTCCGCATACAGCGCCCAGCCTTCCACGTTCACGCTGTTGAAGGCGAACAGGCTGCGCGCCAGCGACACGCCGCGCTCCACCATCGCGGCGAACTGCAGCTCGTGTCCGGGACGGCCTTCGTGCGCGGTCAGCGTCCAGGCGGCGGCCTTGTAGGTGAAGTCGTCGTAGGAGTCGGAACTGCCCGACTTCGACGAAGGATTACCCATGGTCAGCACGAAGGTGCCCTGTTCGCCCTTGTTGTTGATGAAGGGCGGCGGATCCATATGCGGCGCCGGCACCGCCGCGGCTTCCGCCTCGGACGCCATGCGGATGGCCATCTTGCGGTCGGGCAGGGTGACGATGCGCTCGCGGCGGATGATCTCCTCGATCTTGCCGATCACCTCGTGGTACCAGGGCATCACCTGGTCCTTGGTCAGCTGCTGCTTCTTAAGCGCCTTCATCACGTCGCGGTAGTCGGTGGCCTGGATGTTCTCGGCCTTGGCCACCACCGGCGCCATCATCTGCATGGCCTGGCGCAGTTCGACGAATTCCAGCTCGGCCTGCTTGATCAGTTCCTGCGGCGGGATATCGATGCCGACCTGCTTGAGGTTGTAGGCGTACAGCGGTTCCGGCAGGCGGAAGTCGGCGCGCGTGCGCGGCAGCACGGTGCTGCGGATCCAGGCGTCGTAGTCCTTCAGCTGGCTGTCCAGCGCATCGAGCGCCGCCTTGCCGTCGGGCGTATCCAGCTTGTACTTGGCGAACAGCTGGCGGATGCCGTCGGCATAGCGCTGGGTATTGGCCAGCTTCTGTTCGACCTCGCCCTTGTACGGGCCGAGCAGCGACTTGTTGTCCAGCCGCTCGGTGGTGCGCGCCTTGGCCAGCGTGGCGATCGGCTCGCAGCCCGGCGCCTTGCCGACGTAGCACTGCAGGCGGTTGAGCGCGAGCGCGCGGCGCTTGGGATCGACGTCGTCCTTCAGCAGCACGAACTCGCCGTTGAAAATGAGCTGCGCCACGTCCTGCACCGGCAGCATGTACTGGCGGTTGAGGTCGATGCCCTCGATCTGCTCGTCCACCGACTTGAGCATGATCTGCAGGTCCTGCCGCACATTGGCGTCCTTCTCGGCCACCAGCAGCTTCTGCAGCTTGCCCTTCACCTCGACCATGGCCGCGCGCGTGCGCTCGTCGATGCCGGGCTTGAGGTCGGTGACTTTGTCGTCGTAGCCCGGGATGCCGATCTGCGAGGCGGACTCGGGCGAGAAGCGCGCGGTCGCGTCGAGCAGCACCTTGGCGTCGGCATTGCTGCGCTCGATCCATTCGGGCGACTTGGCTTGCGCGTGGGCGGCACCGGCCGCCGCCAGCGCGGCGGCGATCACGAAGGCGAGAGGTCTGGACATGGAAGGATTCCCTGTAAGGTCTGGCCAGCCTAGGCGGCCGGCGGGTTGCGCGCCTGTGCCGAACGGCGGGGCGCCAGGCCGATCAGCCGATCAGCCGATCAGCATGGCGAAGCCGAACAGCCCGATCATCAACAGCGAAATCACCAGTTTCACCAGGGTGCCGAACAACAGCCCCAGCCAGGTGCCCACGCCCACATGCGCCGAGCGCAGCACGCTGTTGCCCGAGGCCAGCTCCCCCGCCAGCGCGCCGAGGAACGGCCCCAGCAGCAGCCCGGGGATGCCGAAGAACATGCCGACCACCGTGCCCAGCGAAGCCCCCCACAGCGCCGTCTTGCTCGCCCCGACCCGCTTGGCTCCCAGCACGCCGGCCATGAAATCCACCAGTACGCCGAACGCGCCGAGCGCGCCGATCACCAGCAGCCAGCCGGTGCCCACGCGCTGGTATTCGTTCACCGCCGCAGCCAGCCAGATGCCGCCGAAGATCATGGGGATGCCCGGCAGCGCCGGCAGGATGTTGCCGACGACGCCGCCGATCATGAGCAGGGCGGCCAGCACGTAGAGGGCGATATCCATACAGCTCCCGGCGCGTGACGGTGGAGGATCGGCCACAATAGGCCGCATTGCGCATGGCGGGCGAGTGTACCCCGCCGCCGCTCGCGGGAAGCCACGTGGACAGCACCGACGACACCCATCTGCTCAAGGCCGACGAACTGGGCCGCATCGAACTCACGCGCCGCGATGGCGTGCGCGTGATCCGCCGCGATATCGGCGCGGCCCGCTGGTGGGCGCGCGCGTTCGCGCGCCGCGCCGCGGCCCGCGAAGCGCGCGCGCTGGCCAAGCTCGCTGGCGTGGACGGCGTGCCGGCACTGCTGGGCTGGAACGGCAGGGAATTGCTGCGCGGCTATATCGCCGGCGCGCCGATGCAGCAGGCGCAACCGCGCGACCGCGCTTACTACCGCGATGCGCTGCGCCTGCTGGCGCTCCTGCACCGCCGCGGCATCGTGCACAACGACCTGGCCAAGGAACCGAACTGGCTGGTGCGCGAGGACGGCAGCCCGGCGCTGGTGGATTTCCAGATCGCCTGGACCCGCGGCCGCCGCGGCGCGCTGTTCCGCCTGCTGGCGCGCGAGGACCTGCGCCATCTGCTCAAGCACAAGCGCACGTATTGCGCCGACGCGCTGAGCGCGCGCCAGCGCGCCATCCTGGCCACGCCGGCGCCGCATGCGCGGCTATGGCGCGCCACCTTCAAGCGGCTGTACAAGCTGGTGGCGCGGCGGATCTTCGGCTACTGGGACAACGAGGGGCAGGGGCGCATCCGCCAATGACGGCGCGCCCGCCGCATCACTTCTCGACGAAGGCGCGTTCCACCACGTAGTCGCCCGGCTCGCGCGTGCGCGGCGAGGCGTGGAAGCCGCGGCCGTCGAGCAGGGCGCAGGCGTCTTCCAGCATCGACGGGCTGCCGCACAGCATGACGCGGTCGGTGTCGGGGTTGAGCGGCGGCAGGCCGATGGTCTGGCTCATCAGGCCGTCGGCGATGGCGTCGGTGATGCGGCCGCGGTTGCGGAACGGTTCGCGCGTGACGCTGGGGTAATAGATCAGCTTCTCGCGCACCAGTTCGCCCAGGTATTCGTGCGCGGGCAGCTCGCGTTCGAGGTAGTCCGAATAGGCCAGGTCGTTGACGTGGCGCACGCCGTGGGCGAGCACGATCTTGTCGAAGCGCTCGTAGGTGTCCGGATCGCGGATGACGCTGAGGAACGGCGCCAGGCCCGTGCCGGTGCCCAGCAGATAAAGATGCCGGCCCGGCTTCAGGTCGTTCAGCACCAGGGTACCGGTGGGCTTGCGGCTCACCGTCACCGGGTCGCCGGGCTTCAGGTGCTGCAGGCGCGAGGTCAGCGGCCCGTTCGGCACCTTGATGCTGAAGAACTCCAGGTGTTCTTCCCAGTGCGCGCTGGCGATCGAATACGCGCGCATCAGCGGACGGCCCTCCGTTTCCAGGCCGATCATCACGAATTGTCCGCTGTCGAAGCGGAAGCCGGGATCGCGCGTCGTGCGGAAGCTGAAGAGGGTGTCGTTCCAGTGGTGCACGTCGATCACGTGCTCGGTTGCCAATGCGACCATGGGGTTACCGTTGATCTTAAGAAGATTCGTATAAGAACTGCGCGGCGGACGCGCCGCGCGCCGCCGGAGCATGAACTCGTCAGCGTGAACTCGTCAGCGTGGACTCGTTGGGGTGGCGAGGGCTGCCTGACGAGCACTGCCGGACGGCAGTCGATGCCGCTCATTATGCCATCTGGCGGCTGAAAGCGCCGAAGCCGCGTCCGGAGCGGAGATCCGGCGCCCCCCGCAAGCCCGGCCGCGACAGACCAGGAAAATTCTAAATCTCGGCGTAATCGGAGAAATCCGAGGCGGATTCGATACATTTTCGGACAAATGGGCCTCAGTCGCGGATGCCCATACACGGTCCGTTGGGGTTGAATGAAGACTTCGCATAGCCGCTCGCGGCAGTCCGCGAAAAGCAGGGGACGGCCACGCTCGTTCCACCCCGGCAGTACCGTCCGGCGCCATTCGTTTTCTCTTACGGAAAACACCGCGGGTATCGCGGTTCGAGGCCGCTCTGGACGCGCTCCCGGAGGCACCGACGCATGGCTTGGGGATCGGCGTACAGACGAGGACAGCGTGATGATTCGAGTCATCGTGGCGGACGACCACCCGGTGGTGGTGATCGGCGTCAAGACGGTGCTGGAGCGGCATGGCGACATCAAGGTGGTCGGCGAAGCCTGCAACGGCAGCGAATTGATCGACCGGCTCGACCGGCTGCCCTGCGATGTGATCATCACGGACTTCTCCATGCCCGGCGACGCCCCCGACGAACTCTCCGGCGAGGGCGGCAGCGAACCGCGCCATGCCGACGGCCTGCCGCTGATCACCTTGCTGGCCACGCGCTACCCGCAGATCCCGGTGATCGTGCTGACCATGCTCAACAACGTGGCCGTGCTGCGCGCGATCCGCGAGAAGGGCATGAAGGGCCTGGCCTACAAGAAATCGTTCGCCACCGACTTGCCGAATGCGGTGCGCGCGGTGAAGCGGGGCGATACCTATGTCAGTCCCAGCCTGCGCGAGCGCTTCCATCAGCGGGAACATTCTCCGGAAACCATCGCAAAGGAACTTTCTCCCTGCGAGATGGAAGTGCTGCGCCTGTACGGCCTGGCCCAGCTCACCGTGACGCAGATCGCCGAACGCCTGCATCGCAGCATCAAGACGGTGAGCGCGCAGAAGCGCAGCGGCATGAAGAAGCTGGGGATTCTTCACGACAGCGCGATCGGCGAGTACCTGGAGAAGCTCGGCTTTCGCTGATGCGTCATCGGGTTCGGATTTTTCCGTGTCGTTTTCAGAACACGCTGATTTATTCGCTGCGAAAGGCCTGATTACGGCAACCGTTCCGGCCGTGCATGCTGCCCGGCCCATCCGTGCGGAACGTTGCACGGTGGCGATTCGGCGGCAGATGCCGGGACAAGCGCCCCGCCATCGTTATTCATAGGAAGGTCTTTGCATGGCTTGGCTGCGCTGGTGGCTGTTCGCGATGATGCTGTGCGCCGTACGTTGCGCCGCGGCCGAAGGCGTGGTGCTGACGACGGAAGAGGAGCGCTGGCTCACCGAGCACCCGGTGATCGTGGTGGGCAGCTACCAGGAAGGCTTCGCGCCGTTCGAGAGCGTGGTCGAGGGCCGCGTGCAGGGCATGGCTCCGGACTACCTGGCCCGGCTGGCCGACATGCTCGGCGTGCGCGTCGCCTATCGCGTGTATCCGGACTGGCCGTCCCTGCTGAAAGCGGCGCAGGCCGGCTCGGTCGATCTGCTGATGAATATCTCGCCGACCGCCGAACGCGCCGCGCACCTGCAGTTCAGCCAGCCGTACTTCGAGGACTTTCCCGCCCTGGTCACGCGCATCGGCAACGAGCGCGTGAAGGACATGGCCGGCCTGCGCGACACCACCCTGGTCAGCCTGGCCCAGGACGCCACCGCCGACACCGCGCGCGCCTATATCCCCGGGGTGAAGCTGGTGCACGCGGACAGCACGCGCGATGCGCTGCGCATGGTGGCGGACGGGCGCGCCGAGGGCTATATCGAGAACCCCTACGCCGAACGGCTGGCGATCGATGCGGCCGGCCTGCACCACCAGCTGCGCGTCGGCCCGCTGGTGGCGCTGCCGATCTCCGCGCTGTGCCTGGCCGCGCCGCACGACCGCGTGGCGCTGATCGGCGCGCTGGACAAGGCGCTGGCCCTGCTCACCAACGAGGACCACGCGCGCCTGCGCGCGCCCTGGCTCAACGGCGACATGCGCCACCCGCGCAGCGACGATGCCGCGGTGCCGCTCAGCGAGGACGAGCGCGCCTGGCTGCGCCAGCTGCCGCCGCTGCGCGTGACCATGGACCCGACCTCGCCGCCGTTCACCCTGCTGGACCGCAACGGCCAGCCCGCCGGCATCTCCAGCGACTACCTGCGCGAGATCGCGCGGGCGCTGGATCTGCGGCTCACCTACGTGCCGGCGCGCAACTGGGGCGAGGTGATCCGCGGCATGGCCGAGAGCAAGGTGGACCTGATCCCCGCGGTGTCGCCGGTCAGTCCGGAGCAGTCCCAGCTGATGGACTTCTCGGTGGGCTATCTGGATTACCCGGTGATGATCATCACCCGCACCGAGGCCAACCCCATCACCGGCCCCTACGACATGGCCGGCTGGACCGTCGCCGCCAACCTGTCGCGGCAGGACATCAAGGCCATGACCGGGCGGATGCGCGGGGTGAAGGTGATCGGCGTGGCCAGCACCGAGGAAGGCCTGGCCAAGGTGATCGACGGTTCCGCCAACGCCTTCGTGGGCGATATCGCCAATGCCGACTTCGTGATCCGCGAGCGCTTTCCCGGGCGGCTGAAGATCAATGCGCCCACCGAGGACCACGTGGTGCTGGCGATGGGCGTGGCCAAGCGCTACGCGCCGCTGGTGCCGCTGATCAACCGCGTGCTGATGAACATCCCGGAGCGCAGGCAGCAGTCCATCCGCAATACCTGGCTGGCCGCGCATTACACCTTCGGCGGCAGCTGGAAGGAGATCGCGCACAAGACCCTGCCGGTGATCGCGATCGTGCTGCTGTTCCTGCTGACGGTGTCCTACGCCTATTTCCGGCTGCGCC
This sequence comes from Dyella sp. SG562, assembly GCF_011759495.1. Classification (NCBI taxonomy): domain Bacteria; kingdom Pseudomonadati; phylum Pseudomonadota; class Gammaproteobacteria; order Lysobacterales; family Rhodanobacteraceae; genus Dyella; species Dyella sp. SG562. The sequence goes on along the minus strand of NZ_JAAOYS010000020.1, from coordinate 2,420 downwards.
GCGAGACCAGCAAGCGCCGGCGCACGGAGGAACAGCTCACCGACGTCACCCGCCATCTGCCGGCGGTGGTCTACAAGTTCCGCTACACGCGCGAGGAAGGCGTGCGCTTCCTGTTCGTGGGCGGCAATCCGGAGCCGATGTTCGGCATCGGCGCGCAGGTGTTCATCGACGGCAAGCGCGGCGCGCTGTCGGCTATCGTCGAGGAGGACCGCGCGCCGCTGCTGGCCGAGGTGGAACGCGCCGCCAGCAGCATGATGCCGTTCCAGGCGGTGGTGCGCGTGCGGGCCTGGGGCGGCCTGCGCTGGGTATCCACCAGCGCGACGCCGCGGCTGGTCGAGGGCGTGGTCCATTTCAGCGGCTGCTGGGTCGACACCACCGAGCAGCACCTGCAGGCCGAGCAGCTGGCCCGCGCCAAGGAGCAGGCCGAGACCGCGACCCAGGCCAAGACCGAATTCCTCGCCACCATGAGCCATGAGATCCGCACGCCGATGAGCGGCGTGATCGGCATGCTGGAACTGCTCGGCCACACGCCGCTCAACGAGGAGCAGCGCCGCATGCTGGGCACGGTGGAGGCGTCGGCGGCGGCGCTGCTGCAGATCCTCGACGACGTGCTCGACTTCTCCAAGATGGAAGCCGGCCGCCTCAGCATCGAATACGTGCCGGTGGACGTGCGCGACCTGATCGACAGCACCGTGAGCGTGCTGTCGGCGCAGGCCCATCGCAAGGGGCTGGCGCTGGCGGTGGATATCGACGAGCGCCTGGCCGGGGAGGTCAGCGCGGAGAACGTGCGGCTGCGCCAGATCGTGCTCAACCTGGTCAGCAACGCCATCAAGTTCACCATGCTCGGCGCGGTGCGCGTCTACGTGAAGGTGCTGGAGGACAACGGCAGCAGCCAGCAGGTGCGCCTCAGCGTGGTCGATACCGGCATCGGCATGTCGCCCGACCAGGTGTACCGCCTGTTCCAGCCGTTCACGCAGGCGGAGTCGTCGACCACGCGCCGCTATGGCGGCACCGGCCTGGGTCTGTACATCTGCCGCCGGCTGGTGGAGCTGATGGGCGGCACCATCGCGGTGGAGAGCGAAGTGAACCTGGGCACCGGCATGCACGTGGAGCTGAACATGCCGATCCACCGGCGCGAACTCTCGCATCACGCGCTGCGCGGACGCACGGTGCGCATCGAGGTGGCGGATCCGGCCGTGTGGATCGCCCTGCGGCGCTATGTGCTGGCGCTGGGCATGACGGTCGAGCAGGACGGCGATGCGGCGCGCGGCCGGCATGGCCGCGACCACCCGGACCTGCTCTTCGTCGACGAACAGTTCGGAGCCAGCCGCCCCGCCGCGGCCGGCGCCTGCATCGCGGTCACCGCCATTCCCGATCCGCACGGCTATACCAGCAGCGCCGCGGGCGTCACCGTGACCAGCAATCCGCTGAAGTGGTCCACCTTCGCCATCGCCTGCCAGCGCGCGCTGGGCCTGAGCGTGGGCGAGAGCGAGCGCGAGGCGCTGCGCGGCGCCTCCGCCGGCACCGAGGGCCGCGTGCTGGTGGCCGAGGACAACCCCATCAACCAGGCGCTGATCGCCGCCCAGCTGGACAAGCTCGGCTACGCCTGCGACGTGGTGGCCAACGGCAAGCAGGCGCTCGACGCCCTGGAAGAGCGCAGCTACGACCTGCTCATTACCGACTGCCACATGCCGCTGATGGACGGCTACGAGCTGGCCCGCGCCGTGCGCCGCCGCGAGAACCACAGCGGCCGCCACCTGCTGGTGCTGGCGATGACCGCGAACGCCATGCCTGGCGAACTGGAACGCTGCACCAGCGCCGGCATGGACGACTTCCTGCCCAAGCCCGTACGCATGCCCGAACTGCGCGCCAAGCTGGAGCGCCTGTTCGGCGCGGACACGGCGGCGGTACGGCCGGTGTTCGAGGTGGACCTGGGCATGCTGCGCGAGAGCTTCGGCGACGACCACGTGATCCAGTCCCTGGTGACCGACTTCGTACGCACGACGCGCGTGGACCTGCTGACGCTGGATGTGCTGGTGGACCAGCGCCGGCCGCTGGATGTGGCGCATTGGGTGCACCGGTTGCTGGGTGGGTTGCAGTTGTTCGGGAGTAATCCGTTGACGGAGGAGGGGCAGGCCCTGGAGCAGGCGCTGAAGTCGCAGGATCGCTATGAGGTGATGGCGGATGCGTTGGCGTTTCGGAGGAGGGTCGAGGGGTACCTCGACAGGTTGGAGGTGGTTGCGCGGGCGCTGTGAGCCTTGCTCGTCATTCCGGCGTGGGCCGGGGTCCAGTTTCTGTGTCGCCTGGTTTTTGCGTTACCGCGATCTGGCCGCTTATGCAGCGGGCATTTCGGACGCCTGCCGGCGCCCGAGTCACTTTCTCTTTGCTGGGGCGGTTTCAACCGATCGATGCAACAACTT
>NZ_JAAOYS010000019.1:0-42949 GCF_011759495.1 Dyella sp. SG562 | reverse complement strand
TGGTCGCCTTGAAGACTGCGCCATGCGCGCACTTCGATCTATATCTGTCGCGCCAACTTACTGATCTGGCTGGTGGAAACGTGGGGATACCTCAGGACCCGTCCCCATTTTTATTACGTACTCCACGTAGCAAACAGCGAAATCCCCATACCCAGCGACACCAGGCCAGTGACCAGCTGCAGCAGCCGCAGGTATGGCGTTATTTCGTTGATGGAGCGGCCAGGCCGCAACACCGCGCGCTGCAGCCCGGCGGAATAAGGCAGCGCCGACGAAACAGCAAACACCGAAACAAGCGCCAGCACCGTAAGCGGCCCCGGCAGGCCCGGCCGGCTGGCGAGGTGGAACTGGTTGTCGCCGAGGAGCAATACATTCCAAACCACGATGACCAGAAGGGCAACGCTCCAGCGGAAGGCGACACCGGAAGGCCGATCGACCGCCTTGCCTTGCGGCCTGAAACCTACGGAGCGGATGTCATCCAGCACCGCCTCCCTGTTTCCCATGCACCAGAAGACGACTTTCTCCGGATAGTCCAACCGGTTGTGGTTAATGCGAATGCCGCTGGACAGAATGGGAATGGAGCCATAGAGCTCGAACGACACCACTTCCTGATCGGTGAACGTATAGGTCCCGAGCGTTGAAAGCTTGAGTTCTTGCGCGCGGGCGGTCAGTGTTGCCAATGGCCATGACGCATTTACCCAGCCAATGCGCGACCCACCGGTGAACGACACTTCTTTCATGGCTTTGCCTGTCCTTGCTGTTGATCGGCCTGAAGCTGCCGCGCCTTGTCGTACAACTGCTGGGCCTTCGCCTGCTCGCCCTTTGCCTTGTACCCATCGGCCAAGCTATCCCACGCATTGGCGGATGCGGGAAAGAACTCGGTATTCAGCGCCAGCACCCGGATGGCCGCGTCCGCGCTGAGGAATTCCAACGCGGCATAGCCGGTGTTGTTGATGGTGCGTTCAAGCGCTTCGCCCTGGAGTGACGTGCCGGCCCGGATCTTCTTGCCGTCTTCCGGCCCAGTCGACGACGCCAACGCATAAGCCATGAGCTTTTCGGACAACACTTCCGCCGGAAACTTGTCCGGTGCCACCGTAGCCATAGCGCTGCCGACCAAGGTGCGCGACCAGACATTCTTCGCGCTGCCGTTGCTCAGATAGATAAAGACATACATGTCGCCATCGAGACTGTCCTTGTAGACGACGCGTACCCGCACCCGCGCACCGCCGTCATGTCCGGCATGCCGATAAGCGCCGCTCTCGCCGTATTCCCAACCGGTGGAGAAGTCGCCGCGGCGACCGTCCGACAAGTTCTGCGGCTGCCAGAACTGCTGCAGCGAAGCCTTGCTTACGAGCTCGCCGGAACTCACGGCTTGCAGGAACCTCGCGAGGTCGTCCAGCGTGAGGTAAAGCTCCGCATGTCCATAGCTGTAGGCCGGCCACGCAATCTCGGTTTCCCGCTGCAGCTTGCCGTTCTTGCCGAGATAACCCAGGGCGACGCCGCTGGCCGGCAGCGAGGGCCGGCCCAGCCAGGTGTGCTTCAAGCCGAGTTTCCGGATGATGCGTTCGCCCGCAATCTGCGGATAAGGCTGGCCGTAATGCGCTTCGAGCAAAGCCGACAGCACCAGATAGTTGGTCTGCGTATAGCGCGTACGGGTGCCGGGCGCGAACAGCATCGGTTTAGGGCCAAGCGATGCGAAGACGTCCTGCATGCTGGCCGGGAAAGCCGTGGGCTGCTCGTTGTCGGAAAAATAATCCGGCACGCCGGAAGTGTGATTGAGGAACTGGCGCACCGTGATTCCGCGCCAGCCATCCGGCAATCCCTGCAGGTAAACGCTGGCCGGTTTATCCAGATCCACCGCACCCTGCTCGACCAGCTGCATCACCAGCGTGCTGACGAAAAGCTTGCTCAGCGAATAAACAGGAAAGATGGTGCGCGCGGTGATTTTTTCCTTGGCCTGGAGATTGGCGTAGCCATCCACGCCGCGAAAAACTTCCTTGCCGTTATGCGTCACCAGCAACGCCTGCCCCGCCATACCGTAACGCTGCCGGTTGACCTGCAACTGCCGGGTCATGGCGTCCGACAGCGAGGCCTTGCCCGCGCAGGCCATGGCCGGCAGCAGCAACACAAGCACGAGTGCGACGATGGATAGACGACGAGTGTTCAAGGCCTTCCTTTCCCTTCGCCTAGTTCCTGAGCCAGCCCGATGAGCAAGCCTTCAGGCCCGCGGATATAGCACAGCCGATACACGCTGCCGTAGTCGACCACCTCGCCCACCAGCTGCGCGCCATGCTTGCGCAGCCGTGCGAGCGTGTCGTTAAGGTCGTCCACGGCAAACATCACGCGCAGGTAGCCCAGGGCATTCACCGGAGCGTTGCGGTGATCCGCCACAACAGCCGGCGCGAGAAAGCGGGAGAGTTCGAGCCGGCTATGGCCGTCCGGCGTGCTAATCATGGCGATCTCGACGTGCTGGTCGCCCAGCCCCGTGACACGACCAGCCCATTCGCCTTCGATGGTGGCGCGGCCTTCCAGATTGAGTCCAAGTTCGCGAAAGAAGGCGATGGTCGCATCGAGGTCTTCGACGACGATGCCTACGTTGTCCATTCGTTTGATGGCCATGTACCTTGTCTCCGAGCGGCCGTTACTTCTCGCTATCGCTTTGCGCGTTCAGGTCGATCCGATTTTTTGTCGCATCGTCTTCGAACACCGCCTGATTCAGGTGCCACTTCCCCATGGCCTCCACCGCCAGGATGTAGACCCTGCCTTTGCCCTTGGGGCCTTCCACATTGAAAGCCAGATTGGCCCTTCCATCAGCGCCCGACACCTGGATGCTGCCGGTAGGGATACCTGGCGTGATGGGCGTACCCAAGAGCTGCGACACCTCGGTACTGGCCTGCACCTCGCTGACGGCGAGCTTGTAGGCGTCGGAGCTTTTCATGATGGAGACGACGCTCCAGAAGAGGCCGCCGACCGCCAGCACGAGCACAACGAGGACAACCGGCCCCCACATGGCCCATTTGCGCTGCGTGCGTTTGAAAGCTTCAACGCTTTCCCAGCGCTTGTTCTGCCATGCCCATGCGCTGCCCTTGATGCCAAGAATGACCCACATCGGGATATTGACGATGGGCACGAACATAAGGAACGCGATGGGCGTGTTGTTTGCCGCGCCCCAGATCCAGGTGAGGAAGAAAGCGCCCCAGTTCCAGTTGTCGATTTCCGGCGGTACGACTGCTTTGCGGCCGCCGCCTGATGTGTTTTCCATGTTCTTCCCCAAAAGATTCAGTTGATGCGTAATGCCGATTCACGGCGTGAAGTTGGCCGACAGCCTGAGCTTGGCGTCGTTGCGAAGGTATGGCTTGACTCTCTTATGCACCGGAACGTTACGAAAGTGCTCCAGGAAGCAAGTAAAGACCGCGTTCTCTGCCATTCCACCAGCCGCGACAGCCCCGTTGATCAGTTCCGCTAGCGCTTTGCACTGCTTATCCGACAGCTCGACCCTGCCGAGCAATGGCATCAAAGCCATATATACGACATGGGGGTTTGAGCTAAGAGGAGACTCGCCGTCATGCCACTCAGCCCACTCGGATGCAAACTCGGGAATGATCGAGGACAGCTGGCGGACGAGGTCCGCTTGTGATGCAAAGTCAATAGCCATAGCTGGCTTCCATATCGAAGTACGCCCACGTCCTTAGTTATCCGCCTTACCTTCTTCAACCTTCTCCGAGCATCGCCACCACTCCCAAAGGAGCGCCGCCATCACAACAGCCACGAACAGAACGAAGCCACCTGTCTCCTCTCTTATCACCGGCGGCTCATTGCCCCTCTGCGTTATCACCACAAACTTGAAAGAAAGCAGCAGCACATAGTTTCGACGGTGGTAGCTTTCTCCGCCCTCGAATCGATCGCGCCCGCCCAGCACTAAAGGTGTCTGCCCTTTATATGCAGCAAGGGCTTCATTGAATGCCGGAAGCGGCGTCGAGCGGGACCAGAGCGACGCCAAGAAGATCCCGACGGCGCAGAACATCACAAGCCCGATCAGCCGCTTGATGCCGCTTGTTTTCAAGTAGACCCCCAAATCGGCCGGAAGACCCGACTAGCGCAACGGCGCCGCCACATCCGGCTTCTCAAACGCCACCGCATCCAACGCCGCCTCACTCGGCAGATCCCCGAATTCCCCCGTCCGCAGAAAGTCATACACCTTCGCCGCCAACTCCGGACGCGTGCGCAGCCACTGGAACGTCCCGCCATGCTGTGCGCGATGCAGGATCATCATGCGGGCGTTGGGGAACCAGGGGAGCATGGCGAGGGTGTTTTCCATCGGGGTCGAAGGATCCCAATCGCCCTGCACGAACAATACGGGGGTCGTGTCCCGGACCGGCCGCCGGAAACTGTCGCCGGCATCCGGCGTGGCCCACTCGCCCTTGGTCGCCAGATAACCGGCGAAATTCCAGCTGCCGATGATCGGCAGCGCGGGATCGTTGCGCAGCAGTGCCTTGCGCTCGGCGCTCATGTCCAGGCCGATATTGATCAGCGGATTGATCAGCGAGCGCGGCTCGCCCGCGCGGGCGGCCACGGCGTCCTTGGCCCAGGCGTCGTAATGCCGGTGATAGAGATTGAGTACGAAGCGCGGGAAGGTGGCGGCGTGCTGCGCGGCATCGAGCAATGCGGATTGGTAATCCTCCACGCCGAGCACCACGCGCTGCGTTTTGCCGCTGGCGTCTTTCACCGTGACGGTGACCGGCGCCTTGGCCAGGCGTTCGCGCACCTCCCACATGGCGGCAACCAGGCCGCCCGCCGGCAGCCAGGGTTTCAGCGCGGGATCCTGGTCCGCCTCCCACGCGATGCGCTGATAGACGGCGTAGACCTGCGAAGGCATGTCGTAGCCGTAATCGAGCGGCTCGGCCGAGGTAATCACCGCGCGCGCCACCAGCCCCGGATGGGCTTTCATCACGGCGAATGCCCATTGCGAACCGAAGCTCGCACCGAGCGCGCTGATTTTGTCGTAGCCGAGCGCGTGGCTGAGATCGGCCACGTCATCGGCAATCTCGTTAATGGAATAACCGGAGAGATCGGCCTGCGGATACGCGCCCTGCGCGCGCCGGGCCAGGTCGCGGGTGACGTCGATATCGTCGGCCGCCACGGTGGGCCGGTCCAGTGGCAAGGCCTTGCTGGGGATTTCCATGCGGTCGCCGCGCAGCGTATAGCCGCGCTGCTCGATCACGATCAGGTCGGCCACCTGCGCATAGGCCTGCCAGGCTTTGACACGCCGCCGCGCGGTGTCGTCGCGGTCGAGCACGATGTCCAGCATGGTGACGCCCGGGCCGCCCACCAGCAGCACGATCGGCGGCGCCTTGGTGGGGTGCGCCGCCTTGACCCGCGCAAAGCCGACGCCGATCAACCGGCTGCCGGGTTTGGCGCGGTTCTCCGGCACGTAGAGCGTGCCGATTTCGTAGGGCATGGTGGTGCCGTCGTTGGCCGTGGCGACGCCGGTCTCGATGACCGTCTCGCCGGCGTGGCGGGGCGATTCGGTGGCGGCGGGGGACGACAGGCTGAAGAGCGTTGAGGCGGCGGCGAATGCGTAAGGCGCGATGCGGAACGTCATGGACCGGATCCTTTCCTTGGCGGTGCGGCGACGGAGGCTTGGCGGACTACCGCCGGCTTCTTTACCACAGGAGGTGTGGGATGCGCCTGGGCCGGATTGCCCATAAAAAATGGCGGCAATCACTTCGGGTGATTACCGCCATCCCTTTGTCAAAAAGCGCGAAGACTCAAGCAGCCGCCAAAGGGCGAACCTCATCCCTGGCTTTCCCGCCGATTTCCGCTTCCGCCTTCCTCAGATCGTAAGCAGCCTGCAGATTCATCCAGAACTCGGGGGTGGTGGAAAACAGGCGGGCCAGGCGCATGGCCGTATCTGCGGTAATGGCGCGGCGCTCGTTGACGATCTCGTGGATACGGGTTGCCGGCACATGCAGCGCCTGCGCCAGCGCATGAGCCGACATGTTCAGTTCGGCAAGGTAATCCTCCCTGATCACCTCGCCTGGGTGAATGGCACGCATGCCATTTTTCATGACTACACCTCTAGTTGCTTAGCTGGTGATCTGCTGCGCCTGCCTACCGCTTGGCTCATCTACCGCAATTGATAGTCCTGAAGGATCTGAAGAGAAGCCTGTTCGAGTTGCTCGCGAATCCCATATATCTCCACCTGCGATCGTTCCAACTCGGCAATCTCCACGTCCAGACGGTCCAAAGACTCGCATGTCAGGTGGCGCCGAATCTCCTCCCGAAAAAGCTGCCGGCGGGCATCGCTAAGAAATGGAACCGCAACCTGCGATGGGTCAACCTCTGACGACGGATTGCCACCCATGAGACACCAGGAGCCTTGCCACCCGGAACCAAAGCTCGATTCAAACTCAAGGACACCAGGCTGCTGATCAGGTTGCAAGAGCAAGTCCTTGGACTTCGATATCCAAAGCACGATCTTGAACCGCCAGACCGGATCATCGATAGCTAGCACCGAAGCGAGCCATTCGGGAAAGCTCGCTTCGTCCAAGTACTTCAGGTGCAGGAAGAGCGCTACGGATATCGTGCCGCCACAGGAAAGAAAGGGTCCAAGCGCCGAGTCCTCCATTACGGAAATCAAACCGCGCGCAACAAGCCGGCCATCTTTCCAGTTGGATGCCGACATCGGCACCCGCCCGAGCGTCTTCAGTACATCCTCAAGGAACGGAGCGTACGGATACTCACCTCGCTCGTCCGGGTAACGCGCCATGAAAGCAGTGACGAGGCTTTCATAGACCTCCATCCACTCCCTCCCTTCGATACGCCCCAACAGCCTTGGCAGCAAATGATGCAGCCAATCCGTCCACTCCTTCAGGACCCCAAAACAGCCCGGGCCAGACGCGAGCGCGGTCAGGGCGCTCTCCATCAATCCGAGCTCCCATTGGCTGGAATCCTGGGTCATCAGCTCGGTGAAGAATCGACGCTCACCCATAAACCAGGCTTCGCCCATAGGCTGAGCCGGCATAGGAAAGTTATCTTTCAGCCGCTGAAGAGCGGCGGGATCCGGCTCCATGCCGGGTATCCACAAGTTAGGCATTTGACTCTCTGTTCTCATGGCCTCTCCTTAGCCATTACACAACTCTTAGCGTGCCAGCGTCATCGTCGGTTGCGAATGATCCGCTAGGAACTCTCCCCGCTGCGTAGATTGAACGGCGCTGATGGAGCGATATCCATCGATATGAGCCGATACACCAAGGCCAAAGGTCAATGGTATTTCCCCTTTTCTTTCTGCTCCCGACACTCGGATTAGACCGAAATGCAGTTGGCAAAGTACGCATCCATGCAGCTTTTGGGGCATCGCGGTTGCGATACGGGCACCGGACTACAGACAACCCCAGGTTGCTTTGCTAGTTTTCTTCGCGTTGCCCGCGTTGTTGCTGAAGACGCGTCGCGGGCAACCATGGCAGCAATGTCGTGAGAGCGCGGGCCAAGGGTGCGTCAACACCCCTGACCCGCTAACCATCACCAACTGTACGAGAGTCGATCATGGCTAACCCAGATCATACGGCACACGGCCGCCCGCCGATCCCCTCGGCGGCATCCTCACCACCCACTCGGGCTGTCCGACGACCACGCGGACACGGTTGAAGCACCGCGGTTTAAGAGTTTTCGCAGGAAAGATTCCGAGCCGTCCTACCCAGCGCGTCGCCTTGCGCGACGGCGAAACCTCCTGACACCGCCACACATTTCATCCATCAAGCCGCCCGGCGCCCATCCTGTGGGCTTCCGGTGACCCCTCGAGTCCGTATGGTCGCGGCACGCCGAGCTTTCAGCGGCGTGCCGTTCTCGGACTAGGGCCGCGGCATCCAGCAAGGAGTTGCTTATGGACACTGTTTTCGGCGAACCCTGGATCGTGCGCCACGCCATCTACTACACCGACCCGGAGGCGGGGCCGGATGCGCTGTTGAATGACGCCACGGAGTGGTTGCAGTACGCGTGCAGCTCGGTTCGATTGTTGGCGGAGCTTGTGCGGGAAGGCGGCGAGGTCGATGCGGACCGGCTGCCGGTGATGTTGGAGGGGATTGGGGTGTTTATCGATATGGGGATGCGGTGCGCGGTGCAGGCGCATTTGAGGATGCAGTGGGAGCAGGTGCGGGGAGAGGTGGAGTCCGAAGCCGCGGAGCCATGATTGTCTCCAATTAACTACTCCTGCCCTCCTGGCAATTTTTGCTCCCCAATGTGTGCACACGCGGTGCGCGGCGCAGGCGCATCTGCGGATGCAGTGGCAGCAGGTGCAAGCGAAGGTCTAGCTGCCGGTGAGCCCTGACTGATGTTCTTGCTCGTCATTCCGGCGCAGGCCGGAATCCAGTGGCGGTATGGTTTGATCGAAGCGATCCGTGTGCACTATTGCGGCTGAGACGTTGCGTCTTTGCGACAGCGCGATCATCGGGGCATTTCCGTCACTGGATTCCGGCCTGCGCCGGAATGACGATGGGGCGTAATGGGTGAATCCATCACTTGCAAGGAGTAAGTGGCTCCGAAGCGAGAGCTCGGCTGCAATGTGCGATGATTTCTGTCGCGATATTTTACGACCAGCATTCACCGAATGCTTCATGCGCTACCGCCTTAATCTTCATTGCAGGGGGAAAGCCGAAGGGAGAGCATGACGACTGATACTCTGCAAAGGAACGGTGTGCGTACGAATGCCACTGGCATCACGCCGCTGCTCGAGCCCCTGAAGGGCTACCGCTGCACGGGTGGTCATACCTGCATGACGGATGACACGGCCGCGTGCACCAGCAATTGTTGAACGATGAAAGGGGGCGTATACCGCCCCCTTTCTTAGATGGGTCAGAGAGGAATCTGCATGTTGGTTCGGCTGCTGTTTTTCTTTGTAGTGACCGCAAGCGTTCTCTTTTCAGTTTCGGTGCAAGCAGGCGACGACGAGCTCACCAGCTGGGAGAAGGCTTATCTGGAGCTCGAAAAGGTATCGCGCGATAACGCCGGGTCCGAGGACAGAGCCCATCTGATCTCCGCTAGCTACGCCAAGCTGTTCAAGAGCGTGGCGTCGACGGACTTGGCCAAGGTGACATCTCGGGACCTCCACGCCATGTTCATGGCAGCGGCATCCGTGGATTTCTACGAGACCACGGATGCGCATCTTTCGGATCTTCGCCGGGTCATCGCGGCGCTGGAAGACCGTCACGATGCATCCGCCGGCGAAGTCGAGAAATTCTACGCCGCCCTGTTCCAAGGCCGGAAATTCGATGAAATGGGAGCGTTCTATGCCAGGCATCAGGACGCGGGCTTGGCAAAGCCCATCGCCTATCGTGGCGCGCCGGTCGGTGACGTGCGCCACGCAGTACTAAAGGTGGACCCCATCGGCAATGAAGTATCCGGAAGCCAAGTCGACCTCGACAAAGGATCCCGCATCCTCGTGGTGGCTCATCCACTTTGCCATTTCACGCGGAACGCCACTGCCGCCATCGAATCCGATGCCACCTTGGCGAAGGCTTTTGGATCAGCGTCTATATGGGTAGCACCGGCTGACCGTGGCGTCGACCTCGCCCCTTTCCAGGACTGGAACAAAAAGCACGTCGGCACGCCGATGACTATCGCCTACGCTGCCGACGATTGGCCTGAGGTTCGCATCTGGCAGACACCCACCTTTATCTTTCTCAAGGATGGGAAGGTGACAGGAGAAGTCATTGGCTGGCCGAAGGAAGGGAATTTTGAAGCACTGCGACGTGAGATGTTGAAGCTTGGCTTGCTTCAAGCGCATTGAAGATGCATGACCCACGCCGGCGCTTCAGCGCCAGGAAGCGTATCGGCAAAGCCTAGGTGGCCGAGTCCATCCAACTACTCTCGTCCCCTTTGGCCAGTAATCATGCTGGCAAGGCTGTCAAAGTCCGCCACCAAACCCGAGATGGTTACATTGCGGCCATTGCGAAGCGAAATCTCAAGCTGAGCGCTTCGACTCCCATCGATTCGCTTTGCTTCAACGATGTCGGATATGGAGAACTCGCGTTTGAAGTAACTGCCCACGGACACGCGACCACCTTCGATCGTCACGCGATACTTCAGAAAGTAGGCACCAACGCTTGCTGCAAACAGCGCGAACAGCCAGAGGAAGCTCGCGAACTTCAGGAAGCCCATGTTTCCAGCGGCGCCGGGCAAGAAAGGCGCGCCGACGAAAAGAAGTCCGATACCGAACATCAGGTAAGCGAGCGCCGGGGGAAATTTGTAGACGAGGCGACCGTCAACCACTTGGTGACGAGTTCGAGATCCCAGCGCGGCGATTGCAGCGAGGGCAACGCCTACTACCACAGGTGTCAATGGGGCGAGGTTCATCGCTGTTGAATGTCCAAAGTGAGGGTTCGTCTCTTCAATTTAGATAAGTTGGCAACTCAGCGAGGTCAGGTGGCAGAGAACCGAACCGAGATCAGGGCGAGCCTACTTTCGGTTCAAATCGATTCGGAAAACCCCAAACGCACAACCGCACACTAAGCCATATGCCAACTCCAGCCGAGAGCGGCAGTTCCTAAAGCCACCGGACTCTGGCGTCGAATACTCCCAGTACGAAATAACCAACGCCAGCCGCCATCATGCACAGCGCGCCGATGTAGAACGTTTGAAGCGGCTCATTGAACCTCAGGGAGCTCGCATGCAACGTTGGGCGCATCCATCGCGCTTCGCTCCAAGGATTCATGGCTCGCGTAGCCAAGAGAAATACGACGGCAAACAGACAGAACCCCGATTTACCCATGGAAACGACCATGAGCCTTTATCGAAGCCTTGAGCTGAGGAGGGCGTGCAATCAGAACGACGCACGCCTTTCCAGGCCTAAACCCTTTTACGAGGAACAGCGACTCCACCTTTTCGCTTAATTCCAGCATCCACGCGAAATATGTCTGGAACGTTAATCCTTCCATTCGCCCGCTCCTCCATTATCGAGATACTAATCATCGACTGAAGAAGGGCGTTCAATGACGCATCCCCGCCATCCTCTTCTAGTCCTATAGGCATAAGCCAAGCGCCCTGTAGAATCTCACCAATGACACGAGCCTTCTTCCAGTAATTGAAAAGTTCTTTTCGCTCCATTGGAACAAATTGTCCGCTCAAGGCTTTAAGCGCGATATCAATCCATCGATAATCCTCGCGAAGCTCCTCCAGTCGAGCGGTCGATGCTGTACGCACTCCTTCAATCAACCCCAAATGATCGACTGCGCGCCCCGTAGGACTCGGAGCATGATCTGCCGCACGTTGCCACGCCGTAAGAAACGTACGCGGAGAGCATGCGCTTCGGGCATCACTCAAATGCAGCGGCACCCATGTATAGACCCTGCCACGCCGAGCGTCCGACCCCATAAAGCGGCCCGCCAAGGCGTTCACCAGAGTGATCTGTTCATCAATTGCTGCGTAACCTCGCTGATTGAGTCGGAGGGCAGCGCCGGCGTTCAATTTCTCTGCCAGCTTGGTCAATGCCCCTCCCTCTTTAGAGCGCAGCATTTCAAAAAACAAGAGTCCAAAGAGCTCATGCGACTGCCACGTCAAATCGACGTGATCATTTTTTAACTTTGAAGCATCGGAAAATCTAAATATTTCCCCATCATCATATTGATCCGGACGTATAAAGATTTTTGCGCGAAAGGACTTAAACGACTTAAGACCAAGCGCCCTCTTGAGCAAACTAGAAACAAGCCGACGCAATATCCGCCAATCTTCCGAAAGAAGATCCAATGCGTCAAAAAGTATGAGAACAATTTTGTTCTTTTCTGCAAGTATGTCGTCCACCTCGGCCAAGACGACATCGTACCTCGTAGGATCACTTGCCATTTTCATCAGCGTCTCGGTGAAATCTCGCGACTCCGGCTGACCTACAGCCTTTTTTGCAGCGCGAAATATAACCGCCCGCCAAATATCATCCTCGGTGTACCGCTGAGCAAGCAGGCTAGAGATAACCGAGATTGTTGGGGCCACATCCAAGGGCTTTGATGAGCCGTTGAACCCTATAATGACATCTGTATTTAGGAGAAGCGGCTGAGAATATATTCTTGCAGCATGATCTCTTACCTTTTTCTCTGACAGCGCATGAGTCCAAAGACTCTTCCCCATGCCGCGATTACCGACCACCAATTGGCGACTTAAATCCAAAACCGCCCTATGACTATCGGGCGTGAAAACTTGATTCACCTCAATAGTTGCATTCGGCTCCACTCGGGGAGCCGGGGACAAATTGGCCAAAGATTGGCGCAGCTGAGACCAATTAGTAGAATTCGAGGTCACAAATTAATCTCCTCATCTTGTACCGAAAGGTCGCCAAGCAGTGCATCAATACCTTGCAAAAATGGCCGAAATGTCTGTTCATAGAATGCCCTTCCAATATGATTTACATCATAGTGAGGGTCAAAATCCGCAAATCTTGACTCAAAAGGTATCACCAAAGGAACATGCGGCGCATCAGGTTCTGAGGTGCTGAAGTTTATAAGCTGCCCCATTCCAGCACCATCATCTTCATCGTAGATATTGTCTGCAAACATGTCATAGAGCTCAGCCTGATATCGCCTCGCCACCTCAGGTTCCAGGCTCGCCTTAGCGTAGACCGGCTTTAACATCAATCGCCATTCTGCAGACTTTCCTAGTGCCAACGACTTTGTGGCCAGAAGCTTTAGCCCAGCAAAGAGCGAACGATATCCTGCAATGGTCTGGTGCTGTGCTGTACCAAACAGCAATACCACGCCTCCAAGCCCCAAGACCGCAGGAGCGGATATCTCCGCAAGACCCGCACGACTGTCTATCAAAATCAGGTCATAGCTCTTGAGCAATGCGAAGCGATCAATCATTCCGCCAAATTTAGCGCCAAGAGAAACCGTATCGCCATTACTATCAACATTTTCTAATACCGCCCTAGCTAGCTTCGGCAGCACATTTTGAGGATTATTCCCAGAGGCCATACCCAGCACAGGCAAAACATCAACAACACCGCCCCCGCCTACCGTCAGAGGGCTAGTTCCAATGTAGTCAGATAATTTTTCATCGCCAATGACCCCCAGATTACTTTCAACCAAGTAATCCAAGACTCCGAATTCTGGAGTTCGATCGGCTGGCAGCAACAATTCGCCAAGCCCGGGAGCCTCTAGATCAAGATCTATTACCAATACGTTTTTGCCCCTCATTGCCATGTCGAACGCCGTCACCGCCAGAGCGGTAGAGCGCCCCACACCGCCCTTCAAACTCGCAAAAATGAGCCTTGGAGGATTAGCAATTGCGGAGTTCGGCTCAGCCAACCATCCAGCACCGACAACACGCCGATCGATGAGCCAGCAGCTATTCCCTCCCGTCTCCACAAAGAGCTTATCGGTGGAGCTCAACACGTGCCCAGCAAACGGCGAGTCCGCAAATCGTAGGAGCGCATCTTCACGCGCGTAAGCACCGAGCCGAGCGCGTATTAGAGACTCAGCCTCATCAGAATGAAAATTCTTGGGAGCATCCTCAGCGCAAACAAACGAAAGTCGCCCAGTGCCATCTCGGACAGCGACTCCATCTTTCAATGAACTCTCGCCAAGCAACTCTTTTATGGAGTCCAGCAGAACATCCAGCGATTTATCAAATTGTGGCTGTCCGTTATTCATAGCAACTCCATATCTTCAATCAGCGACTTAGCACTAACCTTCCATCTGTCGACCCAATCCATCTTCACTTCATTCGCGGCGGCATACCTCATGCGAATGTTCCAATGCTGCATCAAAGATTCGTCTCTCGCGAAAACTAGTAGTCTCCCACTCAGTCTTCCCTGCGCTTGATCACGCAGCAGGGTTTTCAAATCCGGAAAATGCACAAAGAAAGCATCTCGACTCTCTCCATCACCGGAAGTGATTGGCCGCATACCACTCTTAATCATCAATTGTTTGACCGCCACTTCTGCACTTATTCCATATAAGTAGCCAGCCACTGCAATATTGCCCGGCGCATCGCCAGGCTTTGGCGCAACATAGAGCTTTTCAGCCGCCGCGTAATGTCGTCGTGCCGAGCCAGGGAGATCCTGTCCATACGCCATAGCTGTTCCTCGTTAGCGACTTAGCTCATCTTGCACTGACGGCATGCTCACGGCGAATCGAATTACCTCATTTTCGGAGCATTGTCGCCCTAAAGGAAAAGGCGGCATTTCTGCCGCCCCGGAATGAAACTTAAGCAGCAGAAAAAAAGTCACCCACACTTGCTATACCCACAATTCAAACAAGTCTGACACCCATCCATCAACACCAACGCCTTCGTATTGCACTTGGCGCACAACGTAGCCCCCGGCGGGAACCCGTTGCTCGATTCACCCGCAGCCGCCTCAGCTTCAACGCTCGGCGCCGCCTGGCTCACCTCAGTGTTTTTTTTTGCGCCAGCCTCATAGGCCGCACGCTTCTCGGCAATCAGACGCTTGGTCGACTCGTCCATCTCCGGGTCGTGGATCAGGCCGATGGTCTTCATATGCTGCTCGATCACCGCGCCGATCTCGGCCACGATGCTGGGCATATAGATGCCGCCGGGCTTGAAGTAGCCGCCGCGGGGGTCGAATACCGCCTTCATCTCTTCCACCAGGAAGGTGACGTCGCCGCCCTTGCGGAACACGGCGGAGATGATGCGGGTGAGCGCGACGATCCACTGGAAGTGGTCCATGTTCTTCGAGTTGATGAAGATCTCGAAGGGGCGGCGCTGCTCGTGGGGCGTGCCGGCGTTGAGCACGATGTCGTTTACGGTGACGTAAAGCGCGTGCTCGAACAGCGGCGACTTGATCTTGTAGGTGGAGCCGACCAGCGTCTCGGGACGCTCCAGGCTCTCGTGCATCTGGATGACTTCCGCCTTGGGCGCCTCCTTGGGCGCGGCGGGTGCGGCTACTGCGGCGGGAGCGGCCTTGTCCTCGGGCTTGACGACGTTATAGCCCTTGATCTTCTTTTCGATCTTGATCGCCATAGGGATGCTTCTTTTTTCTGACGTTGGCGGGAGGAGCGGCGCTGCACGGCCACAGGCCGGAAACGCACCGGCCCGGCACAAAGGCCGGGCCGGCACGTATGACGGCTTACTTCTTCTTGCGGGCGACCTTCTTGGCCGGCTTGCGCGCGGTCTTGACGGCGGCCTTCTTGCTGGCAGTGGACCTCTTGACCGCCTTCTTGGCGGTCTTTTTCACGGCGGCCTTCTTGGCCGTCTTCTTCACGGCCTTCTTGGCCGTCTTCTTGCTGCTGACCTTCTTTGCAGCCTTGCGGGCCGTCTTCTTCACGGCCTTCTTGGCGGTCTTCTTGGCGCCGGCCTTCTTGGTCGCCTTCTTCGCGACCTTCTTGGCGGCGGCCTTCTTCACCGCCTTCTTGGCGGTCTTCTTGGCGCCCGCTTTCTTCACCGCCTTCTTGGCGGCTTTCTTGGCGGTCTTCTTGGCAGCGGCCTTCTTCACTGCCTTCTTGGCGGCCTTCTTGGCGGCCTTCTTGGCGGCCTTCTTGGCCGGAGCGGCCTTCTTGGCAACCTTTTTAGCAGCCTTCTTGCGCGCCTTCTTGGGGGCGGCAGGGGCTTCGGCAGCAGCCGGGGCTTCCGGCATGGCCGGCGTGGCGATCGAATCGAAATCGGTATCAATGGACATCTGGGTTTCCCCTCCGACGTGAGTTCAGTACTTGGCGTGGGCCTGCGTGTATCAAGGCTTCAAAACAGCTTTCCGGACACAGGCCGACGGTTGCATGGCAACCGCCGGCCTGTGCTCAAAACTTGCCGTAATAGCCTTCCTTCAAGGCATCAAATAGGTTTGCGGCGGTGTGCAGCTCCCCGTCGTATTCCACTTCTTCGTTGCCTTTCAGTTCGATAACGCTACCGTCTTCCAATTCGAAGCGGTAGAGGGTGCTCTCAAGATCGGCTTCCTTCACCAGCACGCCCTGGAACGCGGCGGGGTTGAAACGGAAGGTCGTGCAGCCCTTGAGGCCCTGTTTATAGGCGTAGAAGTAGATGTCCTTGAAATCTTCGTACGGATAGTCCGTGGGCACGTTCGCGGTCTTGGAGATCGAGGAATCGATCCATTTCTGCGAGGCGGCCTGGATATCCACGTGCTCTTTGGGCGTGATGTCGTCGGCGGAGACGAAGTAATCCGGCAGCTTGGACTGCGGATCGTCGCTGAACGGCATGGCGGCGGCATTGATGAGGCCGCGGTAGGCGAGCAGCTCGTAGCTGTACACCTCGACCTTTTCCTTGGTCTTGCGGCCTTCGCGGATCACGTTGCGCGAATAGTGGTGGGCGAAGCTCGGTTCGATGCCGTTGCTGGCGTTGTTGGCCAGCGACAGCGAGATGGTGCCGGTGGGCGCGATCGAGCTGTGGTGGGTGAAGCGGGCGCCGACTTCGGCGAGCTCAGCCACCAGGTTCGGCGCCACCGAGGCCACGCGCTGCATGTAGCGGCTGTACTTGGCGTGCAGCACGCGGCCGGGGATGGCGTCGCCCACCTTCCAGCCGTCGGCGGCCATTTCCGGGCGCTTGCGCAGCATGTCGCCGGTGACGGTGAACTCCTGCGCCAGGATCGGGGCCGGGCCCTTTTCCTTGGCCAGGTCCAGCGCCACTTCCCAGCCGGCCACGGCCATCTCGCGGGAGACGTCTTCAGTGAAGGCCACCGCGTCGGCATTGCCGTAGCGCATCTTCAGCATGGTGATCGTGGACCCCAAGCCCAGGAAGCCCATGCCGTGGCGGCGCTTGGACAGGATCTCGTTGCGCTGCTGCTGCAGCGGCAGGCCGTTGATCTCCACCACGTTGTCGAGCATGCGGGTGAACACCTTCACCACTTCGCGGTACTCGTCCCAGTCGAAGCGGGCCTTGGGGCCGAAGGGGTCGCGCACGAAGGTGGTGAGGTTGATCGAGCCCAGCAGGCAGGAGCCGTACGGCGGCAGGGGCTGCTCGCCGCAGGGGTTGGTGGCGCGGATGTGCTCGCACCACCAGTTGTTGTTCATCTCGTTGACCTTGTCGATCAGGATGAACCCCGGCTCGGCGTAGTCGTACGTCGAGACCATGATCATGTCCCACAGATGGCGGGCGCGGATGTGGCCGTAGATCTTGCAGGCGACCAGGCCGTCCTCGCGGGACACGTAGTTCTGGTGGGTGGGCCACTCGCGCCACACCACCTTGGCCGGGTCGGTCAGGTCGATCTCGTCCTGTTCCTTCACGTGCACCGGGAAGACCATCGGCCAGTCCTGGTCGTGCTCCACCGCCTGCATGAAGCCGTCGGTGATCAGCAGGCTCAGGTTGAACTGGCGCAGGCGGCCGTCCTCGCGCTTGGCGCGGATGAATTCCTTGACGTCCGGATGGCTCACGTCGAACGTGCCCATCTGCGCGCCGCGGCGGCCGCCGGCGGACGAGACGGTGAAGCACATCTTGTCGTAGATATCCATGAAGGACAGCGGGCCGCTGGTGTAGGCGCCGGCGCCCGACACGTAGGCGCCGCGCGGGCGCAGCGTGCTGAACTCGTAGCCGATGCCGCAGCCGGCCTTCAGGGTGAGGCCCGCTTCGTGCACCTTCTCCAGGATGTCGTCCATGGAGTCGGTGATGGTGCCCGACACGGTGCAGTTGATGGTGGAGGTGGCGGGCTTGTGCTCCAGCGCGCCGGCGTTGGAGGTGATGCGGCCGGCGGGAATCGCACCGCGGCGCAGCGCCCACAGGAAGCGCTCGAACCAGTGCTGGCGCAGCTCCGGCGTGGCTTCCACTTCGGACAGCGCGCGCGCGACGCGCTGGTAGGTTTCGTCGACGCTGCCGTCGACCGGATCGCCCGACTTGGCTTTCAGGCGGTATTTCTTGTCCCAGATATCGTAGGACGCTGGCTGCAGCGGAATCATGGCGACGCCGTCTCGATTGATTTCCGCACCCACAGCTGGTGCACGCACAGTGCTCATCGGCTTCCTGACCTCCCGGTTTGGCCTCACGGCCCCGTTGTTTTTTCTTAGTCTGGTTTGGACCGTCCGCGCGTACGTCGCTGTGTGCGAGGCCGTGCCTGGCGTCCCCCTGCCGACTCTGCGACAACTCCCCCTAGAGCTGTCACTTTGGCACCAGCATTAGTTGGAGCGCCGGCGCCTATACACAAGATGTTGTGGTGCGAACGGAGGTGCAAGTTACCCCTGGGATCGTCCGATGTCAAAGATTTTTGCGCGCGATCACGTTCGGAACTGTCAGCGTTGAGTTACGTCGAAGTGAGCGGCTTTCCGACGCGCGTGTCGGCGCTTAGCTGATGTGCGCGACAGGTATTTCGGAGGACTCGGTAGGGCTTGTCTGAAGCCGCTGTCGTCCCGACAAAGTGGCCGTGCCGCGCGTCTTAAGATGCCGGCCGGCCGATCGACCAGAACCGCCGCGTCCGTCGCCGGATGCGCTCACTCGAAAGGGAGTCGTTTTCCATGTCGCACCGCCGTATCCGTCCGCTCGCCGCCCTGTTCGCCGCCGTGCTCGGCCTGGCCGCGCCGCTGGCCAGCCAGGCTTCCCTGCCCGCTACCGTCGACGGCCAGCCGCTGCCCTCGCTGGCGCCGATGCTGGAGAAGGTGACGCCGGCGGTGGTGAACATCTCCACCAAGACGCGCGTGCAGGTGCGCGATCCCTTCTTCGACGACCCGGTGTTCCGCCAGTTCTTCGGCGTGCCCGGCACGCAGCGCGAGCGGGTGGCGCAGAGCCTGGGTTCGGGGGTGATCGTGGATGCGGCCAAGGGCTACATCCTCACCAACAATCACGTGGTGGGCGGCGCGGACGACATCACGGTAAGCCTGCAGGACGGCCGCGACTTCAAGGGCAAGCTGATCGGCACCGACCCGGACACCGACGTGGCGGTGGTGCAGATCCAGGCCACCGGATTGCAGGCGCTGCCCATTGCCGATTCCTCGAAGCTGCGCGTAGGCGATTTCGTGGTGGCGGTAGGCGATCCCTTCGGGCTCAGCCAGTCGGTAACGTCGGGCATCGTGTCGGCGCTGGGGCGTTCGGGCTTAGGGGGAACCGGCTACCAGAACTTCATCCAGACCGATGCCTCGATCAACCCCGGCAACTCCGGCGGCGCGCTGGTGAACCTGCGCGGCGAGCTGGTGGGCATCAACACCATGATTTTCTCGCCCTCCGGCGGCAACGTGGGCATCGGCTTCGCCATTCCCACCAATCTCGGCCGCGACGTGATGGAGCAGCTGATCGCGCACGGCAAGGTGAGCCGCGGCAACCTCGGCATCGAGACCCAGGACATCACCCCGCGCATCGCCCAGGTGCTGGGCCTGAAGAACGCCAGCGGCGCGGTGGTGACGCGGGTGAGCGCGGGCTCCGCCGCGGACGGCGCCGACATCGAGACCGGCGACGTGATCACCGCCATCGACGGCAAGCCGCTGCGCAACTCGCAGGAACTGCGCAACGCCGAGGGCCTGTTGCCAGTGGGCAGCACGGTGAAGCTGACGGTGCAGCGCAATGGCGCCAACCGCGAAGTGACCGCGAAGCTGACGCCGGAGAAGCTGGCGACGGTGGATGGGGCGGCGCTGGATCCGCGCCTGGCCGGGGTGACGTTCAGCGATCTGCCGCAGAGCCTGCGCAGCCAGGGCGTGGCTGGCGTGGCGGTGCAGAGCGTGAAGCCTGGGAGCCGGGCGGCGCTGGCCGGGCTGGGTGTGAGCGACGTGGTGATCGGCGTGGGGAATGCGCGGATTCCGAATCTGGCGACGTTGAAGCGGCTGGCGGGAGTGAAGCCGCGTCAATTGGTGCTGGTGGTGTCGGGGGATGAGGGTGTGCGGTACGTAGATGTGCGTTGATGCGACGCGCTCCAGAACATCGCGGCTTTAGCCCCTCTCCCACCGGGAGAGGGGTTGGGGTGAGGGTACGGGCGGAGTAGCAAGAGTGATGTACACCGCTCCGGCCGGACCCTCATCCGGCTGCCGCCACCTTCTCCCGGTGGGAGAAGGATTCAGGTGTGAGAACTGAGGGGTTCTCGCGAACGCTTTCACACTTCCGATGTTCTCCCGGGTGAACACGTGACGCCCGTCGCATCACCCCCTGATATCCACCCCTCCCGTCAGCCCCCATTTCATTTTCTTGCCCCACGATGGCAGGCGAGGGAGTTTCCGGGCGTTTTTTCTGACCCCGAGCGCATTGATTCGCTTGATTGTTCTCAAGCAGCCGGATGAAATACCGCAGCTTTGTCCGACGCATGCGCGCCATGACGGCAGTACGCGGTCCCATCTCCAGTCGAACCCCGGGGTTTCCCATACCTATGTCTTTCCGTCTCGCACGCATCCTTTCCGTCGCGCTGCTCAGCGTTGCCGCCGCTTCCGCGGCGCAGGCCGCGCCCAAAGCCAAGACTTCCAAGAAACCGGCCCAGCCGGCCGCTCCCACGCTGGTCTGGCGCGGCGACCAGGCGACGGCGCGCGGCCTGGTTACCGACGTGGCCAAGGCCTACGAAAAGGCCGGCAAGGGCAAGATCGAGGTGCAGCCGTTCAACACGGTCTCGGGCCTGGACGCGGTAGCCAAGGGCACCGCCGATTTCGCCGGTTCCGCGCGCGGTCCGGACGGTACGGCCGAGAGCAGCCTGGTGTTCACGCCGGTGGCGTGGGATGCGCTGGTGATGATCACCTACCCGTCCAATCCGGTGAACAGCCTGACCCTGAGCCAGGTGCACGACATCTACTACGGCAAGATCACCAACTGGAAGGACGTCGGCGGCAACGATCAGGAGATCGACCTGTACGCCGTGGCCAGCCCCGGCGACGGCGTGGAATACAGCCTGCGCAAGCTGCTGTTCGGCCGCGGCAACCAGCCGGTGGCGGCGCCGCGCCTGTACGTGAACACCATGAAGCTGGAAGAGGCGGTGACGCTGGATCCGAAGGCGCTGGGCGTGACCACGCTGGCCGGCGTCAGCGGCAACCGCAAGGTGAAGACGATCAACATCAACGGCACCCCGCCGAGCCCGGCCACGGTGAAGGACGGCAGCTATCCGCTGTTCATCCCGGTCTACCTGATCACCAGCGACAACAGCCCGAAGGTGGCGCAGCTGAAGGTGTTCATGGACTTCCTGGGCACCGACGCCGCACGCGACGTGGCCCGCAAGCACGACCTGGTGCCGTACGACGAGGCGCCGGCGCTGGCCGAGCTGGACGTGTCGCGCCGCGCCAAGATCCTGGCCGAAGTGGGCGCCCGCCCGGTGTCGAACGAGCCGGCCGCGACGCCGACGCCGGTGGCCGCGCCCGGCGCGATGTACGCCTCGCGCGTGGCGACCTCGCCGACCTCCGAGCTGACCCAGCAGTCCAAGCAGGACCTGCAGGCGCGCAACGACGCCAGCGCCGAGAAGAAGGCCGAAGCCGTGGCCGCCGCCACCGGCGACAAGACCTACATCGTGGCCAAGGGCGACACGCTGTCGTTGATCGCCAAGAAGAATTCGGTGACCGTCGCCGACCTGCGCAGCTGGAACGATCTGAAGAACGACAACGTGAAGATCGGCCAGGTGCTGAAGCTGGGCCTCTGACGCGCACCGTGCGCATCCGGGCTCTCACGCTCGACCTCGACGACACGCTCTGGCCGGTACTCCCCGCGCTGGAGCGTGCCGACCAGGAGCTGGACGCCTACCTGCGCCAGCATTACCCCGACGTAGCGCGCGCCTGGCCCATTCCGGCCATGCGCGCCCTGCGCGCCCAGGTGGCGCAGGAACACCTGGAACTCGCCCACGACTTCACCGCCCAGCGCCACATCACCATGCAGCGCGCCTTTACCGCGTGCGGCATCGCGGAAGCGCCGCTGGACGTGCTGTGGGACATCTACTTCACCGCCCGCAACAGCGTGGAGCTCTACGCCGACAGCCTGCCGGCCCTGCAACGCATCACCGCCACCTTCCCCGTCGCCAGCCTCACCAATGGCAACGCGGACCTCGACATGATCGGGATCCGCGCGCATTTCGCGCATCACATCTGTGCGCGGGATACCGGGATCGCCAAGCCCGATGCGCGGATTTTTTCCGCCGCCGCGGAACGTTTAGGGGTGGCGCCTGAGGAAATCCTGCATGTCGGGGACGATCCGGTGCTGGATGTGGCCGGGGCGCGCGAGGCCGGGTTGCGCACGGCCTGGATCAATCGTGAGCGCGTGGCGTGGCCGGAGGCGCTTGGGGCGCCGCCGGAGTTGGATCTGGCCGATATGACGGCGCTGGCGGATTGGTTGGAGATGCAGAGCGCTGCGAAGTGAGCCGGCGTAGGTTGGGGTGAGCCGCAGGCGAACCCCAACATCCCACGTTCAAACGCATCGCATTGTTGGGGTTCGCCTACGGCTCACCCCAACCTACCCCGATGAGCACGCGGCGCAGCCGCGGCGTTCCGCTTGCGCGCTTTGGCTCTTGATCTACCGGGTCCCCTTGGCGCCGGCGGTGAGGGCTGGACGAAAAGGCCCCGCAGGGGGCGGGGACACGATGTCCCCGCCTTTTTGATCAGGGCAAGGATGCCCTGTCAAAAAGCCCGGCCAGCCCTCACGGACCCGTAGGTGGCGTAGCCACCGGAGGGCGCCAAGCAGGGTGCCCTCTCTTTTTGGTTACTTTTTCTCTGGGCACGCAGAGAAAAAGTAACTCGCCCCGCGGCAGCGGGGCGAAACCCTCGCCAAAGGCGAGACCCACAAACCTCACCACGACAACCAAGCCATACAGTGACTGGATTCCGGCCTACGCCGGAATGACGGCTAGGAAGTGGCGACGCAGTCGCCCAATCACCCAAAAGCGCGCATCATTGCGCGCCACGCCAAGCAAGCCGCGCCCCCGCGCGGCGATGGAGTCCCATGTCCCTGATCGAACGCAAACCCGGCGACCGCCAAACCATCGCCCTCGAAACCACCGACACGACCCACCTCGCCGCCAGCAAAAAACGCCTCAGCGCCGCCCAGCGCAAATGGCTGGAACAGACCGGCTTCGAAGCCGCCCCCGGCAGCATCGCCCTGCTCCCTGACGCCAACGGCAAACTGCAGCGCGTGCTCGCCGGCGTCGACGCAGGCGATGCGCTCAACGCCATCGCCCACCTGCCGAAAACGCTGCCCGAAGGCAGCTACCACCTTGCCGACGAAGGCGTACTCGCCGACCCCGCACAGGCCGCCCTCGGCTGGGCCCTCGGCGCCTACGAATTCACCCGCTACCGCAAGGCCAGGCGCGCACCGGCCACCCTGGCCGTCAAGGCCGCCGAGCTGAAGACGCTGGCCCCGCTGGTCGACGCCACCGCGCAGGTGCGCGACCTGGTCAACACGCCCACCGAGGACATGGGCCCGAAGCAGCTCGCCGAAGCGGTGAACCAGCTCGGCAAGGCCTACAAGGCCAAGGTGCGCGAGTGGGTCGGCGACGAGCTGCTCAAGGCCAACTTTCCCACCATCCACGCCGTGGGCCGCGCCAGCCATCGCGCGCCGCGCCTGATCGAACTGACTTGGGGCAAGAGCGGCGATCCGCTGCTGTCCGTGGTCGGCAAGGGCGTGTGCTTCGACACCGGCGG
This sequence comes from Dyella sp. SG562, assembly GCF_011759495.1. NCBI lineage: Bacteria > Pseudomonadati > Pseudomonadota > Gammaproteobacteria > Lysobacterales > Rhodanobacteraceae > Dyella > Dyella sp. SG562. Next base: position 19,496 of record NZ_JAAOYS010000019.1, on the reverse strand, counting down.
CCTGGATCTGAAAGCCGCCGACGGCATGCGCTGGATGAAGAAGGACATGGGCGGCGCCGCGCACGCGATCGCGCTGGCGCGCCTGATCATGGACGCGAAGCTGCCGCTGCGCCTGCAGCTGCTGATCCCGGCGGTGGAGAACGCGGTGAGCGGCAATGCGCTGCGTCCGGGCGAGGTGGTGATCACCCGCGCCGGCCTCAGCGTGGAGATCGACAACACCGACGCCGAGGGCCGCCTGGTGCTGTGCGACGCGCTGACCTATGCGGGCGAGCAGCAGCCGGACCTGATCGTGGATTTCGCCACGCTCACCGGCGCCGCGCGCGTGGCGCTGGGGCCGGACCTGCCGGCGCTGTTCGCCAACCGCGACGAGCTGGCCGAGCAGGCGCTGGCCGCCGGCCAGGCCGTGCAGGACCCGCTGTGGCGCCTGCCGCTGTGGCGTCCGTACCGCAAGATGCTCGACTCCTACCTCGCCGACTTCGCCAACAGCGGTGCCTCGCGCCACGCGGGCGCGATCACCGCGGCGCTGTACCTGGAGCGCTTTGTCGCCGACACCACGCCGTGGCTGCACCTGGACACGTATGCGTGGAACGATGGCGACCGCCCGGGCCGTCCGCGCGGCGGCGAGGCGATGGGCCTGCGTGCGCTGTTCGTGCTGCTGCAGAAGCGCTACGTGCGGGCGTAGCCCGCAGGTTGGAGTGAGCCGCAGGCGAACTCCAATGTCGCGCTCCGGCAGGCGGCGGTATGCGTTGGGGTTCGCTGCGCTCACCCCAACCTACGCCGGACGCCGTGGTCATAACGGCACTGCGTGCGGCCGCCGGACATCGCGACCCAATTCGTGCGCAATGTCAGCCAATACGCGCTGCAGGCGCAGCAGCACGTCGTCGCTGCGGAAGCGGCGCAGGCGGTAGCCCTTGCCTTCGAGGGTGCGGGTACGCGCGCAGTGGTAGCACGGCGCGGCCTGCACGCGGCCGTCGTCGATCTCGACGATCAGCCGCGCCGGCACGCAGACCATGTCGACCAGATAGCCGGCGATCAGATGGTGGCGGCGGAAGCGGTAGCGGACGGTGTCCTCGCCCTGCAGCGCCAGCCACAGGCGGCGCTCGGCCTGGACGCATTGCTGGCGTTGCTGGTCGGCCTGGCGGCGGAGGTGGTGCATGGGGCGCTCCTGGCGATCGGGGGAAGCACAGTGGGCGCCTGCGCCCCCTGCCCCGGCCATCGGGCGCCGCCGCGCCGCACGGTCGGTTCGCGCCACGGCCGCAAGGCAGGTTCCAGCGACATCGTGTAGGCCGGCGCCAGTGCCGGCCGGCATGACCTTCGGCGATGTTGCCTAGGACACTTCACTGCCATGCTTAGTACTTCACTCACCGGGAGCCTCCCCATGCCGACCCTTCGCCCCCGCCTGCTCGCCCTGGGCCTGGCCGCCCTGCTGGGCACCCCTGCCGCCTTCGCCGCCGACACGCCGGAAAAGCTGCCCGAGCAGCCGCCGCTCAGCGCGCAGACGCAGCGTTCCGGCGGCGAAATGCCGGCCGAGCAGCAGCGGCTGAACTTCGATCACGCCGAGCTGCACTTCGCGGTGGACATCCCCAAGGAGACGCTGGACGCCACGGCGCGGCTCACCTTCAGCGCGCGCGCAGCGACCGACGTGCTGCTGCTGGACCTGGATCCGGAGCTGAAGATCAGCGGCATCGCACTGGACGGCAAGGCCTTGCCGACCAGCGCCTGGAGCAACCCTGACGGCCGCCTGCGGATTTCCCTGACCAAGCCGCTGGCCAAGGGCGGCAAGACCACGGTGGAGATCCGCTACGGCGGCAAGCCGCACGTGGCCAAGCGCGCGCCCTGGGACGGCGGCTTCGTGTGGGCCAAGACCGAGGACGGCCAGCCGTGGATCGCCACCGCGGTGGAAGGCGAAGGCTGCGACATGTTCTGGCCGTGCATCGACCATCCGATGGGCAAGCCCGACCTGGTCGACACCTATGTCACCGTGCCCAAGTCGCTGGCCGCGCCGGGCAACGGCGTGCTGGTGGACATCAAGGATGCGGGCGCGAACCACACCTACCATTGGCGCGCCAAGCATCCGACCACCTATGCGATCTCGCTCAATATCGGCCCGTTCGACGTGCTGAAGGGCGACTACAAGAGCCATTACGGCAACACCATCCCGATGCAGATGTGGTACCTGCGCGGCCACGAGGCGCAGGCGAAGCAGCTGTTCGGCGAGTTTCCGCGCATGCTCGACTTCTTCGAGGAGCAGATCGGCCCCTACCCGTTCGGCGACGAGAAGATGGGCGTGGTGGAAACGCCGCATCTGGGCATGGAGCACCAGACCATCAATGCCTACGGCAACGGCTACCCGCGCAGCGAGTTCGGCTTCGACTGGCTGCTGCAGCACGAGTTCTCGCATGAGTGGTTCGGCAACCAGGTGACCAATGTCGACTGGGACGACATGTGGATCCACGAGGGTTTCGGCACCTATATGCAGCCGCTGTACGGCCAGTATCTGTACGGCGACATGCCCTACTTCTCGATGCTGCAGACCGAGCGCACGGCGGTGAAGAACGTGCACCCGATCGTGGCCGGCCGCCATCAGTTCGAGCACGAGGTGTACGACGCCGACACCGGTCCGGCCAACGACATCTACTACAAGGGCTCACTGATGCTGCACACGCTGCGGCAGACGATCGGCGACAAGGCCTTCTTCGAGACGGTGCGCCGGCTGGTATACGGCCGTCCGGATCCCAAGCCCGGCAATTTCGCACCGCACTATGCGACGACGCGCGATTACATCGATATCGTCAAGCAGGTGACCGGGAAGGATATGGGCTGGTTCTTCGATGTGTACCTGTACGAATCCGCATTGCCGGCGCTGGAAGTGAAGCGCGAGGGCGACACGGTGTCGCTGCACTGGAAGGTGCCGCACGACAAGCCGTTCCCGATGCCGGTAGAGGTGCAGGTGGGCGACACCATGCAGACGCTGCCGATGGCGGATGGCAACGGTTCGCTGAAGGCGCCGGCCGGCGCGCTGGTGGTGGTGGACCCGCGCAGCAAGGTGCTGCGCGACCTGCCGCACGTCGACGCATACCGGCAGTGGAAGAAGGAAGAGATGGAGAAGCAGGCTAAGGCGAAGAAGAAGGGGTAATCGCCCGCCCTGCTTTTGCCCCCTCTCCCCTCCGGGGAGAGGGTTGGGGTGAGGGGCCGGTCGGAGCGAAGCACTGAGGGCTACCGCTGCCTGAAAGCTCTACCTCGCTTCGCCCGAACCCGGCCGCAAGCCCCGCCCCCTCACCCCGGCCCTCTTCCCGGCGGGGAGAGGGAGGTGGAAGGCTCCGCCGAAGAACCAAACAACCGCCGCAACGTACGAAACACCACCCGCACCCCCCGCACGATCTTCGGCAACAACCACACCATCAACACCACGAACAAGCCCAGCACCACCAGCAGCGCCAGCGGGTGCTGCCACATCAGGTAGAACATGCCGGCCCAGGTGAGGTCTTCGCTCACGCTGGCGCCCCAGTTGCTGAAAGGCTCCGGCGAGGTGTTGATCAGCGCGCGCGTGCCGGACTTGGCCAGATGCGTGCTCGACACCAGCGCACCGCCGAGCAGCGCCGCGGCAGCCTGCATCGCCGGCGACGCATCCTTGAACACTCCCCACGCCAGCAGCGTCCCGGCGGGGATGCGGATAAAGGTGTGGATCGCATCCCACGCGCTGTCGAACGCGGGAATCTTGTCGGCGAGGAATTCGCCGAGCATCAGCACGCCGGAGACGATCAGCACCCAATTGTCGCTGAGCATCTCCAGCCCCGGCGGCAGGTGCACCACGCCGAAACGGCCGAGCAGGCCGGCCAGGAAGACGGTGGCGTAGAGGCGCACGCCGCTGGCCCAGGCCAGGCCGCCGGCGAGCGCGACGTTCGATAGCGTGTCCATGGCGGGCCTCCGCGGGTGCGTCGGCGCTTATGTAGCACAGGCGTAGGTTGGAGTGAGCCGCAAACCCCAACGATGCGAAGCGCACGCCATGTTGGGGTTCGCCTGCGGCTCACCCCAACCTACGCCGGGTGATGCATGGGGCATAAAAAAAGCGGCGCTTTCGCGCCGCCTTTTGTGCTTTTCTGCCGAGGCTCAGTGCGAACCGGGCGCCGCATTCGTCTCCGGCGTGGCCGCCGCGGTGGCGCTCGGCGAGAACTTGCCGCCGTACGGCAGCACCTCGGCCGCCAGCTTGGCGTCGCCCTTGATCAGGCCCACGGCGTCGAACAGGATGTGCGCCGTTTCGTCCAGCTGCGGGTCGGCGGCCTTCTTGGCGTCGTCTTCCTGCTTGAGCTGGGACTTCAGGCTGCGCTCGTTCGGGTTGAGGCCGTCGTCCAGGCCGTCGCGGTCGTCGTTGAAGCTGTTGCCGTCGATGGCCTTGTGGCGGGCGCGGAAGTCGGCCTGGATGCCTTCCTGTTCCTTGCGCTCGGCCTGGCGCTGGGCGAGGTTGAGCGAGATGGTGGTCTTGTCGCGCATCTTCCGGTACTGCGCCAGCTCGTCGAGCATCAGCTTCCAGCCCGGCGCCTTGGCCGCGCGCGCATCGTGCTTGGCCTGCAGCTGGCCCAGGTAGGCCTTCAGGTCGGCCACCGGCTTGTAGTCCGGCGCGGGCGCGATCTGCGTCCACTGCAGGGCGTTGTCGTAGGTGGATTCGCCGAAGTCCTTCTCGTCGCCGCTCTTGGGGAAGCCGATGTCCGGCGTCACGCCCTTGAGCTGGGTGGAGCCGCCGTTGATGCGGAAGAACTCGGCGATGGTCATCTTCAGCTCGCCCAGCTGCGGCTTTTCCTTGGTGCGGCTGGCGAAGCGGTCGAGGTCGACCAGGTTCTGCACGGTGCCCTTGCCGAAGGTGGGCTGGCCGATGATCAGGCCGCGGCCGTAGTCCTGGATGGCGGCGGCGAAGATTTCCGAAGCCGAGGCCGAGCCGCGGTTGACCAGCACCGCCATCGGGCCGCTCCAGGCCATGCCCGGATCGTCGTCGCCCTGCACGTCCACCTGGCCGCGCGCATCGCGCACCTGCACCACCGGGCCCTTGTCGATGAACAGGCCGGTGAGCTCGTTCGCCTCGGTAAGCGAACCGCCGCCGTTGTTGCGCAGGTCCATGATCACGCCTTCCACGCCGGCCTGCTTCAGCTCGCCGAGCAGCTTGGACACGTCGCGGGTGGCGCTCTTGAAGTTCTTGTCGCCTTCGCGGCGCGCGCCGAAGTCGGAATAGAAGGTGGGCAGGTCGATCACGCCGATCTTGCGGCTGACGTTGCCGTCCTTGATCTCGATGATCTTCTTCTTGGCGGCCTGCTCCTCGATGCTGACCTTCTGGCGCACCAGCGAGATCACCTCGTGCTTGCCGTCCACGCCCACGTCGGCGGGCAGGATCTCCAGCCGCACGGTGGTGTCCTTCTTGCCACGGATCAGCTTGACCACGTCGTCGTTGCGCCAGCCGATCACGTCGACGATGGCGCCGTCGGCGCCCTGGCCCACGCCGACGATGCGGTCGCCCGCATGCACCTTGCCGGACTTGGCGGCCGGGCCGGCCGGCACCACTTCGCTGACCACCACGTATTCGTCGCGCACGCCCAGCACCGCGCCGATGCCTTCCAGCGACAGCTTCATGGAGATGTCGAAGTTTTCCGCCGCGCGCGGGCCGAGGTAGTCGGTGTGCGGGTCGGTGGATTCGGCATAGGCGTTCATGAAGGACTGGAACGCGTCCTCGCCGTCCAGCTGGCGCACGCGCTCGATGTAGTTGGCGTAGCGCTTGTCCAGGGTCTTGCGGATCTCGTCGTCGCTCTTGCCGGCCAGCTTCAGGCGCAGCCAGTCGTTGGTGGTGCGCTCGCGCCACAGGGTGTCGAGCTCGGCCTGGTCCTTGGGCCAGTCGGCCTTCTTGCGGTCGTAGGCGTAGGTCTCGTTGGTGTCGAGCTTGAAGCCCTTCTTGAGCAGCTCGCGTGCGTAGCTCATGCGGTCGACGGCGCGCTGCACGTAGAGGTTGAACACCGAGAACGGGCCGGAGAGGTCCTGGTTCCAGATGGCGTCGTCGAACTGCGTCTTCAGCGGCGCGAACTTGGCCATGTCGGCCTGGGTGAAGAACACCTTCTCACCGTCCAACGCGTCGAAGTAGGCCTTGAAGATCTTGGCCGACATGGCGTCGTCGAGCGGCTGCGCGTCGTAGTGGAAACGCGTGAGGAAGCGCGCGGAAAGCTGCGCCGCCTGGGCCTGGGTGAGCGTGGCCTTCAGCGGCAGCGACGAGGCCTTGCGGCCGGTGGTGCCGCCGGTGAGGTCCGCGGCCGACTGCGCTTGCGCGCCGCCGACGGTGAAGGCGAGCAGCAATGCGAGCGAGACGGTACGCAGTTTCATGAAGTTCTCTTTAGGCATGCTCGGTGACACCAGCGGCGTGGGCTTGCAGGTCGGCGTGATAGGACGAGCGCACCAGCGGGCCGGAAGCGACGTGGCCGAAGCCCATCGCCTCGCCGGCTTCGCGCAGCGCCTCGAATTCGTCGGGAGTCCAGTAGCGCACGACCGGGTGGTGATGCGGCGTGGGCTGCAGGTACTGGCCGATGGTGATCATGTCCACGTCATGGGCGCGTAGATCGCGCATGGTCTCCAGCACCTGCTCCATGGTCTCGCCCAGGCCCAGCATGATGCCGGACTTGGTGGGGACTTCCGGATGCTGCGCCTTGAAGCGCTTGAGCAGGTCCAGCGACCACTGGTAGTCCGCGCCCGGGCGCACTTCGCGGTAGAGGTGCGGCACGGTTTCCAGGTTGTGGTTGAACACGTCCGGCGGGAAATCCTTCAGCACCTCCAGCGCGCGCTCCATGCGGCCCTTGCCGCGGAAGTCGGGCGTGAGGATCTCGATCTTGATGTCGGGGCTGGCATGGCGCGTGGCGCGGATGCAGGCGGCGAAATGCTCGGCGCCGCCGTCGCGCAGGTCGTCGCGGTCGACCGAGGTGATCACCACGTAGCGCAGGCGCATGTCGCGGATGGTCTCGGCCAGGCGGGCGGGCTCGAGCGGATCGGGCGCGGCCGGGCGGCCGTGGGCCACGTCGCAGAACGAACAGCGGCGGGTGCACACCTCGCCGAGGATCATGAAGGTGGCGGTGCCCTTGCTGAAACACTCGTGGATGTTCGGGCAGGAGGCTTCCTCGCACACCGTCACCAGCGAGTTCTCGCGCAGGCGCGCCTTCAGCTGCTGCACGGCGTTGCCCTGCGGCAGGCGCACGCGGATCCAGCTGGGCTTGCGCAGCACGGGGGTGTCGGTTTCGAAGCCGGCGCGGTTGCGCGCGATCTTGTCGTTGCCGAGCTGCTTTTCGACCGCTTGTTTGTCGGCGGGCGTGCCGCTGACGACGCTGATCGGGATGACCTTGGAGGGGGACATATCGCTCATGTAGGCAAGCTCAGACCGCTACGCGAGCGGGTAGTTCGGGGATGACGGGAGCGGCGGACTCGGCGGTGAAATCGAACTGGCGGCAGAACTCCTCGACCAGTGCGTCTTCCACCTCCGCCAGCCGCGACGGACCGCCCAAGTCTAGCACCTGGGTGACCTGCAAACCCTTGTAGCCGCAAGGGTTGATGCGGTGGAACGGCTCCAGGTCCATGTTCACGTTGAAGGCCAGGCCGTGGAAGCTGCAGCCCCGCCGCACGCGCAGGCCCAGGGCGGCCACCTTGGCGCCGGCCACGTAGACGCCGGGGGCGCCGTCCAGGCGGGCCGCGCCGATGTTCCAGCGCTCCAGGGTATCGATGATGGCCTGCTCGATCTTGCACACCATCTCGCGCACGCCGACGCCGGCGCGGCGCAGGTCGATCAGCGGATAGGCCACGATCTGGCCGGGGCCGTGATAGGTGACCTGGCCGCCGCGGTCCACCGGCACCACCGGGATCTCGCCGGGCGCCAGCACGTGTTCCATCTTGCCGGCCTGGCCCAGGGTGAACACCGGATCGTGTTCCAGCACCCACAGCTCGTCGGGGGTGTCGGGGCCGCGCTGGTCGGTGAACGCGCTCATGGCCTTCCAGGTCGCCTCGTAGGGCTGGCGGCCGAGGCGGCGGATTTTCAGCGGCTGGGACATGGGGACAACCGGGAAACGTAGAGGGTCGGGATGAGGTGCGGCCGGGTTCCGGGCTTGCAAGGGCGCGGAGCGCGTCTCCGCGGCACCGATACGGCCGGCCCGAAACGGCGCGGGCCGGGAAAACCCGGCCCGCGCGTGGGGTTACAGCGTGAAGCGGATATCCGGGTCGGCGCGCAGGCTGGCGTGCGCCTGGTCGTACTGCTCGCGGTTCTCGCAGCGGAAGCTGACCGTGACCGAGAGGAAATTGCCTTCGCGCGAGCTGCGGTGCTTCACCGTCTCGTGCAGCACGTGCAGGCCGATGCCCTCCAGGATCGCCGGCACGCGCTTGGGCAGGTCCGCATTGGCGTTGCCCATGGCGGTGATTTCGAATTCGCCGGGGAACTGGAAACCCTGGCCTTCGTTCTGCGCCTTGATCGAATCGATGTCCTGCATGGCGGTACCTCGTGCTTACTTCTTGGCTTCGTCAGGCTTCTTGTCGCTGTGGAACCACAGCATGATGCTGTCCCACAGGCGGCCGAAGAAGCCGGCCTGCGGCGCGTCCTCCAGCGCCACCAGCGGCAGGTTCTGCACCGGCTGGCCGTCCAGGGTGACGCGCAGCGTGCCGATCTGCTGGCCCTTGGTGAACGGGGCGATGAGGGTGGCGGGCACGTCCACGGTGGCCTTGAGCTTGTCGTAGTCGCCGCGCTTGACGGTGACCAGCACGTTCTCGCCCACGCCCAGCGGCACCTGGTCGGCCTTGCCCTTCCACAGGCGCGGCGTGGCCAGCGGCTTGTTGGCGTCGTAGAGCTTGTGGGTTTCGTAGAAGCGGAAGCCGTAGTTCATCAGCGCCAGCGCGGCATCGGCGCGCGCCTTCTCGCTGCTGGCGCCCATCACGATGGCGATCATGCGTGCCTCGCCCTGCTTGGCCGAGGCGGCCAGGCAGAAGCCGGCGGCGGCGGTGTGGCCGGTCTTGATGCCGTCGACGCTGGGGTCGCGCCACAGCAGCAGGTTGCGGTTGTGCTGCTTGATGCCGTTCCACTCGAAGTCCTTCACCGCCGAGATGGCGTAGTCCTCGGGGAAGTCGTGGATCAGCGCGCGCGACAGCAGGGCGATGTCGCGGGCGGTGGTGTAGTGGTTGGCGATCGGGTAGCCGGAAGCGTTCTGGAAGTTGGAATTGACCATGCCCAGCTGCTTGGCGTACGCGTTCATCAGGTTGGCGAACGCGCCTTCGCTGCCGGCGGTGTGCTCGGCCAGCGCGATGGCGGCGTCGTTGCCGGACTGGATGATCATGCCGTACAGCAGGTCCTTCAGCGGCACCTGGCTGTTGAGCTTGAGGAAGCTGGTGGAACCGTCGGTGCCGGCGCCGCCGCTGCGCCAGGCGTTCTCGCTGATGGTCACCTGGTCGTTCATGTGGACCTTGCCGTTGGCGACCTCGGCCGAGACCACGTAGTCGGTCATCACCTTGGTGATCGAGGCCGGCTCCACGCGCACGTCGGGGTCTTTGGCGGCGAGCACCTGGCCGGTGGCGTAGTCCATCAGCACCCAGCTCTTGCCGTCCACGTCCGGCGGCGGCGGCACCGGCGCTTCGGCCACCACCGGCCGCGGCACGGGCGCGGGCTTCGGGGGCGTCTGCTGGGCGACGGCGGCGGTGCCGATCACCAGGGCGGCGATGGCAAACGGAGCGAGGGTACGGCGGAGGAGATTCATCGTTCTGAGAGGTCCGGTTTCGATAGGGCTGGCGCCGGAGCGCCGGAAGGGCAATGCGTCAGTCTACCGCGACCTGCGGACGCGGCAGTCCCATGTCTTCGATCCTGGCGGTGACTTCGTCGGCGCTGTCGACGTCGGCGATGGGTCCCACCCGCACGCGCCGCACGCTGCGGCCGTTGATTTGGGCATCCACCACCTGTACCGGCGCGAAATTCGCGCTGCGCAGCTTCTGCGCCACGCGCTCGGCATTGGCGTTGTCGGCGAAGGCGCCGACCTGCAGGTAGATGCCGGGCTTCGGCGGCGCACCGGCGCTGCCGCTGGCAACGGGTGCGGGCGTCGGCGGCGGCAGGTCCTGCAGCGGCTCGCCCGGCGTGATCGCGCGCACTTCCACCAGGCCGGTGCCCTTCGGGTACACGCCGATCTTCACCGCGGCGGCGTAGGAGAGATCGATCAGGCGGTTGTCGTGGAACGGCCCGCGGTCGTTGATGCGCACGACCACGCTCTTGCCGTTCTCCAGGTTGGTGACGCGCGCGTAGCTCGGCAGCGGCAGCGTCTTGTGCGCCGCGCTGAACTGGTACATGTCGTATTCCTCGAGGCTCGAGGTCTTGTAGCCGTGGAACTTGTTGCCATAGAACGAGGCGATGCCGCGCTCCACGTAGCCGCTCGCGTTCGGCAGCACGGTGTAGGTCTGGCCGAGCACGCTGTAGGGCGACTTGTTGCCGTACAGCGCGCGCGGTTCCACTTTCGGCACGGGCTCGACCAGCTTGCTGATGTCCGGCGGCGGGCCATCCGGCACGCTGTCGGCGTTGTCGCGGTAGCGGCTGCTCTGCGGGCGGCTGACGTCGTCGTCGACGCCGCGGCGCGAACCACCCTCCGGCGACGGCCGGTACGCCCCGCCGCTGCTGCTGCGCCCCGGCGTATAGCCGCCGGATTTCGACGGCCGCGGCTTGCTGCCGCCGCAACCGGCCAGGGCGAGCATGGCGACCGCCAGCAGCGGCAGCGCGAGGCTGGGTTTCATCGACGCTCCCGCACGCCGTCGGCAATGGCCTGGGCCAGCTGGTGCACCGCCAGCGCATACAGCGGGCTGCGGTTGTACTTGGTGATCACGTAGAAGTTCTGGAAGGTGAACCAGTACTCCGGCCCGTACGGCCCCTGCAGCGACTGCAGGCTGCTGCCCAGGCCCGGATCCATCGGCTGCAGTGGCGCATAGCCCCAGGCCATCAGCTGCTCCAGCGGCCACTGCGGCTTGGAATCCTTCACTTCGATCGGCCGCGCGGCGGCGTCGGGCTGCGCGCGCGCCACCACCGGCGCGCCGGTGACCCAGCCGTGCCCGGCGAAATAGTTGGCGACGCTGCCGAGGATGTCCGGCAGCGAATCGTGCAGGTCGATATGGCCGTCGCCGTCCTCGTCCACGCCGAAGTCGCGGATGCTCGACGGCATGAACTGGCCCCAGCCCTGCGCGCCCGCATAGGAACCGGTGAGCGTATCCGGCGGGCCGGCGAGCATGCTGTCCGGCAGGCTCAGCAGCACCTTCAGCTGCTCGCGGAAGAACGCGGCGCGCGGCGGGTAATACAGGCCCAGCGTGACCAGCGCATCGAGCACCTTGTACTTGCCGGTGTTGCGCCCGTAGAAGGTTTCCACGCCGACGATGGCCACGATGTATTCCGGCGCCACGCCGTATTTCCTGCCGATGCGCTCGACCAGCTCGCGGTGCTGCAGATAGAACGCGATGCCGTCGTCGATGCGCTTGTCGGTGATGAAGATCGGCCGGTAGTCCTTCCACGGCTTGGCTTCGGCCGGGCGGCTGATGGCGTCGAGGATGCTCTGCTGTTTCTTCGCGCCGTCGAGCAAGGCGTTCAACCGGGCCGGATCCTTGCCGGTTTCCTTGGCGACTTCGGCGACCAGCTGCGCCTGTCCCGGGTGGGTCTGGGCCTGGGCTGTCGTCAGTGCGGCAGCGGCGGCGAGGCCCAGGGCGGCAATCCATTGCAGGGGACGGGGCATGGCAATCTCGGTCATCAGGCTACTTCGCTGTAAAACGCTGTGCGCGCAAGAGCCTAGCACGCATGGCGGCGCAAACCCTGGCGGAAAGCGGGCATGCGCGGAGCCGGTTCAGTGACGCGAACCGCCGCGGCGCGGGTCAGTCGTGCATCTTGCGGTTGGCGTGGATCGACATCAGCACGCCGAAGCCGGTGAGCAGCGACACGGCCGAGGTGCCGCCGTAACTGATCAGCGGCATCGGCACGCCGACCACCGGCAACATGCCGGCGACCATGCCGCCGTTGACGAACACGTAGACGAAGAAACTCATGCCGATCGCACCGGCGAGCAGGCGCGAATAGGTTTCGCGCGCTTCCATGGCGATCCACAGGCAGCGGCCGATGATGAAGGCGTACAGCGCCATCACCGCGGCCACGCCGACCAGGCCGAACTCCTCGGCGAACACCGCGAAGATGAAGTCGGTGGTGTGCTCGGGCAGGAAGTCCAGGCGCGACTGCGTGCCGTGCTGCCAGCCCTTGCCGAACAGGCCGCCGGAACCCACCGCGATCTGCGACTGGATGATGTGCCAGCCGTTGCCCAGCGGGTCCGATTCCGGATCGAGCAAGGTGCGCACGCGGTTGCGCTGGTATTCGTGCAGGAAATGCCAGGCCACCGGCACCATGCCGCCCACCGCGGCGAGCAGGCTGCCGATCTTCCACCAGGCCATGCCGGACAGGAACAGCGCGAACGCGCCGGCGCCGGAGACCAGCACGGCGGTGCCCAGGTCCGGCTGCTCGGCGATCAGGGCGGCGGGAATGCCGATGAGAATGCCGACCGTGACGATGTCCTTCCACGACGGCGGCAGCTGCCGCGGGTGCAGGTACCACGCCACCATCATCGGCACGGTGAGCTTGAGCAGCTCCGACGGCTGGAACGACATCACGCCGAGATTGAGCCAGCGCTTGGAGCCGCTGCGGATCTCGCCCACGCCGGCCACCACGATCAGCAGGAACACGCTGCCGGCGTAGAGCCAGGGCGTCCAGCCGCGCAGCACCGAGGGCGGAATGCGCGAGATCAGCAGCAGCAGCATGCCGCCGATGACGAAGCGCGCGGCCTGGCCGGTGATCATCGCCATGCTGCCGCCGCTGGCGCTGTACAGCGTGACCAGGCCGGTGATGGCCAGCAGCAGCAGGCCGAAGGCCAGCGGCAGGTCGATGCGCGGACGCGTCAGCAGGCGGCGCAGGAAGCGGGTCAGGCGGACCTGGAGTTCGTCGATCATTGATGGCCTCCGTCGTCCTGCTGGCCGCTGTCGTCGTGCCCGCTCTGATCACGATCGGACGGCAACTGCGCCGGCACATCGGCGGGCGTGGCCATCGGCGTGTCTTCCGGCACCTCCGGCACGCTGCTGGCGTTGGCCGGCAGGCCGCCCTGCTCCGGCGCATTGCGCGCGGGCACGGCGCCGCCCTGGCTGGCCAGCCAGGCTTCCATGATCTTGCGCACGATGGGGCCGGCGTCCGACGCGCCCCACGCGCCCTGTTCGAGCATCGCGGCCACGGCGATGCGCGGCGCGTCGGTGGGCGTGTAGCCGATGAACCAGGCGCGGTGGCGGGTGGCCAGGTAGGCGGTGTTCTTGTTGTTGTCGTAGTCGTTGCTGCGGCGGGAGAAACGCTCCGCCGTGCCGCTCTTGCCGGCCACCACATAGGGGAAGCCGGTGAACTGGCCCTTGCCGGTGCCTTCGGTGATCACCGCTTCCATGCCCTGGTTCACCACGTTCCAGTAGTTGTCCTTGTGGATCAGGGTGGGACCGCTGGGCGGATTGGGCAGCGGCACGCGCGACTCCTTCACCGCCGAGGTGGCCATCACCAGGCGCGGCGCATACGGCGTGCCGTGGCCGGCAAAGGTGGCCGTGGCGTGGGCGAGCTGCAGGGTGGTGACGTTCCAGTAGCCCTGGCCGATGCCGGCCAGGATGGTCTCGCCCGGGAACCAGCCGTACTTGCTGCGCGTGGCCTTCCATTCGCGCGAAGGCAGGATGCCTTCGACTTCGCCGAGCAGGTCGATGCCGGTCTTGTGGCCGAAGCCGAGGCTGCCCATCCAGGCGCTGAGGCGGTCGATGCCCAGGTCCAGCGCGAGCTTGTAGAAGTAGGTGTTGGTGGAGTGCTGGATGGCGCGCACCATGTTCACCACGCCGTCGCCGCCGCGCTTGTCGTCGCGGTAGCAGCGCTGCTGGCCGGGGATGCAGAACTCGCCGGTGGAAAGCACGGTGTCTTCCGGCCGCCGCACGCCGTATTCCAGGCCGCCCAGCGCGAGGAACGGCTTGACCGTGGAGCCTGGCGGGTAGGCGCTCTTCAATGCGCGGTTGAGCAGCGGCTTGTCTTCGGCGGTGGTGTAGGCGACGTAGTCGGTCTTGCTGATGCCGTTGACGAACAGGTTGGGGTCGAAGCTGGGCACGCTGACCATGGCCATGACCTGGCCGTTGCGCGGGTCGATCGCCACCGCCGAGCCCGGGCGGCCGGCGAAGGCGTCGGTGGCGGCCTTCTGCACGCGCGCGTCGATGCTCAGGTACAGATTCTTGCCGGGCTTGGGCGCGTGGGTTTCCAGCACGCGCTGCACGCGGCCGTCGGCGTTCACTTCGACCAGCTCGTAGCCGGGCTCGCCGTGCAGCATGTCCTCGTAGGAACGCTCCAGGCCGCTGCGGCCGACGTGGCTGGTGCCCTTGTAGCGGTCCGGGTCGAGGCGGTTGAGGTCGTCGGCGTCGATGCGGCCGACATAGCCGATGACGTGCGCGAACAGCTGCCCGTACGGGTAGCGGCGGGTGAGGTACGGCACCACGTCCAGGCCCGGGAATCGCCAGCGGTTGATGGCGAAGCGGGCGATCTCGTCTTCGGTGAGGTGCAGCTTCAGCGGCACGCTGTCGAAGCGGCGGTTCTGCTTGAGCTGCTTGCGGAAGGCTTCGACGTCGTCGTCGCCGAGCGGGATCACGTCGCGGATGCCGGCCAGCATGGCCGGCATGTCGGGCACCTGCTCGGGCACCACTTCGAGGCGGAAGGCCGGCACGTTGTCGGCCAGCAGCACGCCGTTGCGGTCGAAGATCAGCCCGCGCGCGGGCGGGATGGCGCGCGGCTTGACGCGGTTGTTCTCCGAACGCAGCGCGAACTCGTCATGGCGCTGCACCTGCAGGTAGCTGTAGCGCACCACCAGCACGGAAAGGCCGAGCAGGATCAGCGCGAAGCCGACGAAGGCGCGCCAACGGAACAGGGTGCTTTCGCCCCGGGAGTCCTTGATCGAGCGGCGACGCAGGGCCATGGCGCTATTGCAGGCGCAGCCGCAGGCGCAGGTCGTCCATCAGCAGGAACAGGAACGGCCAGAGCGCGGCGCCGACGAACGGCGAGATCCACCAGGTGGCGGGCGGGAACGATTCGCCGGCAAAGGCGCGCACGATCAGCAGCACCACACGGTCGTTCAGCAGCAGGGCCAGCACGGCCAGGGTCTGCTGCCACATCGGGAAGAAGCGCAGCCGCGAGCGGAAACGCAGCGCGATGAACACCAGCGCGCACAGGCGCATGGCCTGCTCGCCGAGCAGCACGCCGTCGAGCAGGTCCGCGCACAGGCCGATGCAGAAGGCCAGGCCCAGGCTGACGCGCTGGTCGCCGGCTTCCAGCGCCCAGTACAGCAGGAACAGCGCCGGCCAGTACGGCTTGAACGGCTGCAGCGCGCCGGGCAGCGGCACGAGCATGGACAGCAGGGCGAATGCCAGGGAACCGGAGAACCAGAGCAGGCCGACGCGTTGCTTGTTCATGGCGCGGTGCTCGCGGAAGCGGGGGTTGCCGAGGCTGGAGTGGCCGAGATGGGTGCGACGCGCGGCAGCGTGGCCGCGGTGGCGGCCGGCGCGGGTGCGAGGTCGGCCGGCGGGCCGGCCTGGGTGGCGGGTTCCGGCGGGCCGGCGGGTTCGGCCTGGTCGTGCAGGATCAGCACGTCCTCGCTGCGGTCCAGATCGGCGGTGGGACGCGCGCGGCCTTCCAGGAACATGCCCGAGGCACCCGGCTCCACGCCGCGGATTTCGCCCACCGGGAAGCCCGGCGGGAAACGGCCGCCGAGGCCGGAGGTAAGCAGCTTGTCGCCCGGGCGCACGTCGGCGGCCATCGAGATATTGGGCAGGCTGAGCAGGTCGCCGTCGCGCGACCCGTAGGCCACGGTGCGCAGGCCGGTGCGCTCCACCACCACGGGGATGGCGTGGTCCGGATCGGTCACCAGCATGACCAGCGAGGTGCGCGGCATCACTTCCACCACCTGGCCGATCACGCCGTGCGCGTCGATCACCACCTGGCCCTTCTTCACCCCGTCGCGCTCGCCGACGTTGACCAGCATGCGGTGGCGGTAGCTGCCCAGGTCCACGTCGATGACGCGGGCCAGCTGGACGTTGAGTTCCAGGCTGTGCTGGGTGGCCAGCAGTTCCTTCAGGCGCTCGTTCTGCTCGGCCACCGAGGCCATGCGATTGAGCTTGGCGTTGGCCAGCAGCAGGTCTTCGCGCAGGCGCTGGTTCTGCTCGGTGAGCAGCTGGCGGTCGGCGAAGGCCACGCTGAGGTTGCGCATGCCGGCGGCGGGCATGCCGGCGAGGCGGTAGACCGGTTCGACCACGGCCGAGGTGGTGTAGCGGATACGCCACATCCAGCCGTTGCGATGGTCCAGGACCATCAGCACCATGGCGAACGCGAGATAGAGGATGAGGCGCAGGGTGCCGGCAACCGTGCCGGCAAACAGGGGCGAGGAGTCCTCGCGAGCGAGTGCCATCCCCTGCCCCTTTAGCGCTTATTCGGCGGCGAAGAAGTCGCTGCCGTGCTGGTCGATCAGCTCCAGCGCCTTGCCGCCGCCACGGGCCACGCAGGTGAGCGGCTCGTCGGCCACCATCACGTGCAGGCCGGTCTCTTCGGAGATCAGGCGGTCCAGGTCGCGCAGCAGGGCGCCGCCGCCGGTGAGCACGATGCCGCGCTCGGCCACGTCGGAGCAGAGCTCCGGCGGGGTCTGCTCCAGCGCCGACTTCACCGCGGCGACGATGCCGGACAGCGGCTCGTGCAGGGCTTCCAGCACTTCGTTGGAGTTGATGGTGAACATGCGCGGCACGCCCTCGGCCAGGTTGCGGCCGGAGATTTCGATCTCGCGCACGTCGGTCTGCGGGAACGCGCAGCCGATCTCCATCTTGATGCGCTCGGCGGTGGATTCGCCGATGAGCGTGCCGTGGTTGCGGCGCACGTAGTTGATGATGGCCTCGTCGAAGCGGTCGCCGCCGACGCGGACCGACTGCGAGTAGACGATGCCGTTGAGCGAAATGACCGCCACTTCGGAGGTGCCGCCGCCGATATCCAGCACCATCGAGCCGCGCGCCTCGTGCACCGGGATGCCGGCGCCGATCGCGGCGGCCATGGGCTCTTCGATCAGGAACACGTCGCGGGCACCGGCGCCTTCGGCCGATTCCTTGATGGCGCGGCGCTCCACCTGGGTGGACCCGCAGGGCACGCAGACCAGCACGCGCGGGCTGGGACGCAGCAGGCGCGAACGGTGGACCTGCTTGATGAAGTGCTGCAGCATCGCCTCGGTCATGGAGAAGTTGGCGATCACGCCATCCTTCATCGGACGCACGGTGGCGATGTTGCCGGGGGTGCGGCCCAGCATCTTCTTGGCGTCGCTGCCGACGGCGGCGACGGCGCGGGGGCCGCCCGGGCCACGATCCTGGCGGATAGCGACTACGGAAGGTTCGTTCAGAACGATGCCCTGCCCACGCACATAAATCAGCGTATTGGCTGTGCCCAGATCGATGGAGATGTCGTTGGAGAAGATCCCGCGAAACTTCTTGAACATGGGGCCGCCGTGCGTCGATCTGGCTAAAAAGTAAGCGCGCCAGTCTAAAGACGCGGACACTTGCGCGCAAGGACAATATCGTTAAGAAAGCCTTGTACGACGGGGTGATATGCCAACTTTCGCGCAGGCCGCATGAGTTGGATTTTTCAAAGAGTGATCGCCCTGGCGACCGGATATCGGTAAAATTCGCAACTTTGGCCGGGACGGTATCCCGGCCATTGGTCCGACCGCGCTTGCGCGGCCCGTTCACTAGCCCGGGGACACCCACGAATCATGTCTGCCGTTATCTGCGGTTCGTTGGCATACGACACCATCATGGTCTTCCAGGACCAGTTCAAGAACCACATCCTGCCCGACCAGGTGCACATCCTGAACGTGTCGTTCCTGGTGCCGCGGATGCGTCGCGAGTTCGGCGGTTGCGCCGGCAATATCGCCTATAACCTGAAGCTGCTCGGCGCCGATCCGCTGCCGGTGGCCACGGTAGGCCAGGATTTCGGCCCGTATCGGGCGCATATGCAGGAATGCGGGATCCGCCTGGATTATGTGCGCGAGTTCGGCGACCAGTTCACGCCGCAGTGCTTTATCACCACGGATCTGGATAACAACCAGATTACGGCGTTCCATCCCGGTGCGATGTTGAGCGCGCACGAAAATCATGTGCGGGATATTCCGGAGATCAGTTTCGCGATTGTCGCGCCGGATAGCCGCGATGCGATGCTGCAGCACGTGGATGAGTTTTCGGCGCGGAATGTGCCGTTTATTTTCGATCCGGGCCAGGCGATGCCGTTGTTCAACGGCGATGAGTTCCGCTCGATGATCGAGAAGTCGACGTATGTGATCGTCAACGATTACGAGTCGCAGCTGCTGCAGTCGCGTACGGGCTGGAGTGCGGAAGACATCGCGAGCCGGGTGAAGGCGTACATCGTGACGCTGGGTCCGCGTGGGTCGCTGATTCATACCGATGGCATCACGCACGAGATCCCGCCGGCGCGCGAACGCAAGGTGGTGGATCCCACCGGCTGTGGCGATGCTTATCGTGCGGGCCTGATCTTCGGGATCATGCGCGGGAAGGATTGGCCGACGATCGGACGGATGGCGTCGCTGATGGGTGCGCTCAAGGTCGAATATCCGGGGACGCAGAATCAGCGCTTCGATTACGCGCTGTTTGCGACGGAGTTTGAGGAACAGTTTGGGTATGGGTTGGATTGACCTCAGTTAATTCAAATTGACTTGGGTTGGTTAATTCAAGTTGATGTGGAAAAGGCCTCCTGGATGGGAGGCCTTTTTTGTTTTGGGACTTGCTTGGTAGCACTTCTTTTGAAGCCGTCTGGCTTTGGTGGTGCGTTGCCCGTTGGCACGCAGCCAGTCGTTACCGGTGCTGATCTGGTGCTAGACCGATCGCCAGGCCGCGATGGCCCGGCTCTTTACCCTGGATCGCTATCGCATCGATCACGCCGCGGCGGATACAAAATCCGTGGCGACGATGCTGGCCGTCGGCGCTGACTTTGAGTTGCAAGGCGGGCAAGTGGATCGATTTCGCTAGCTTTGCCTGGCGCGAAAACGCTGAACCGCTACGCACCTGTGTTTGCCGGCAGATACGACGGGCGCTTCGAGTCGAGCTCAATGAGTGGAACGTCTGCCATGCGTTGCAGGCCTGCATTGCTGACGCGAGAGCGCCGCATTTTCGACTTGGAGGCTGCTGCAGATTATCTATTCGGATTAACTCGTGCCGCATCGAGTGCTAATGACGGCGTGGATATCGAGCACAAGGCGGAGCTAATGCAGTGATTATGTTTGGTGCAAGAAAAAACCCTCACCGAGACGGTGAGGGTTTTAGGATAAAGCCCCTGGCGATGACCTACTCTTGCATAGCAAGCTACACTACCATCGGCGCAGCTGCGTTTCACTTCCGAGTTC
>NZ_JAAOYS010000018.1:0-61962 GCF_011759495.1 Dyella sp. SG562 | reverse complement strand
GGTTACTTTCTCTTTGGGCCAGCAAAGAGAAAGTGACCCGGGCGCCGGCAGGCGCACGGAATGCCCGCTGCATAAGCGGCCAAGTCGCGACAACCGCACCTAGTCGCTACTGGATCCCGGCCCACGCCGAGATGACAAGCTAAAACGCGCCACCAGCAAGCAACACTTGCGACATCAACGCCCGCAGCGCCGCCGGCGCCGCCGGCTTAGGCAGGAACCGTAAGCCCGCCTCCTGCACGCGCATGCGCGTCTGCGCATCCTTCTGCGCGGAAAGCACAATAGTCGGCGGCCGCGCCCCCCAGCACTCAACCAGCCGCGGCAACAAATCCAACCCAGTGACATCGTCACCCAGCTGATAGTCAAGCAACAGCAAATCCGGCGCCCCGCCAGCACGCGCCAGCGCCACCGCGCCCTCCGCGCTATCGATCAGCGTCGCCTCGCACCCCCAGTGCCGCAACAGCGCACCGATAGCCTCGCGCACGCGTGGCGCGTCATCCACGCACCACACCCGGCAACCGCGCAGCGGCGAATCCTCATCGCCAGCGACCGCCATCGCGGCAGGAGCCGCCGCCACCCCCGCCGGATCGCCAAACGGCACCGTCACCGAAAACACGCTGCCGCGCTCCGGCCACGAGCGCAACCCGATGCGGTGATCGAGCAATCGCGCAATGCGATCCACGATCGACAAACCCAATCCCGCGCTGCGCCCATCGCGATCGATACCGGTATCGAGCCGGCGGAACTCCTCGAAGATCGCCTGCCGCTTCGCCTCGGGAATACCCACGCCGGTATCCCAGACCTCGATGCGCAAGCCGTCATGCGCGCGGCGGCAACCGAGCAGCACGCGACCGCGCGGCGTGTAATGGATCGCGTTCGACAGGAAGTTCTGCAGCACGCGCCGCAGCAGCAGCGGATCGCTGTGCACCGTGGCATGGCAAGGCACGTAGTGCAGCACCAGGCCGCGCGACTGCGCCAGGATGCCGAACTGGCGCGCCAGGCCCGTAAGCAGTGGCTCCAGCGGTACGTCCACGGGCTTCGCGGTCAGCGCGCCGGCTTCCAGGCGCGCGATATCGAGCAGGCTCGCCAGCAGCTGGTCCTGGGCTTCCAGCGCGCTCTCCACGCGGTCGGCCAGGCCGCGATCGTCGCCGCCGGGCAGGCGGCCGCGCAGCACGCCCACGTACATGCGCGCCGCATTCAGCGGCTGCAGCAGATCGTGCACGGCCGCGGCCACGAAGCGCGTCTTGCTGCGGTTGGCGCGCTCGGCTTCGGCCTTGGCCGCCTCGAGGTCGTGCGTGCGCTCCTCGATGCGCTGCTCCAGCGTGGTGGCGAGGTTGCGCAGGTCGCGCGCCGCCGCCTTGTACGCGGTGATGTCGGCGAAGCTGGTGACGAAGCCGCCGCCGGGCAGGGGATTGCCGCGGATTTCCAGCACGCTGCCGTCCGGGCGTTCGCGCTCGAACATGTGCGCCGAGCCGCTGCGCATGTGATCCAGGCGGCGCTGGATCGCTTCTTCCACCGAACCCGGCCCGAGCCGGCCCAGCCGCGCGTTGTGGCGCAGCACCTCTTCGATCGGCATACCGGCGCGCAGCAGGCCGGGCGGGAACTTGAAGATTTCCTGGTAGCGGGTGTTCCACGCCACCAGGCGCAGATCCTTGTCCACCACGCTCACGCCCTGCGGCAGGTGTTCCAGGCTGGCGTTGCGGCTGGCCGCGGCTTCCGCCGCATGCACCACGCTGTCCTGCGCCGAGCGCAGCTCGCCGGTGTAGTGGGTGACCAGGCGTTCCAGTTCGGCGCGGCTCTGCAGGCGGTGCTGGATCAAACGGCGGCGCTGCTGCAGGAACAGGCCCAGCAGGATCAGCGGCGCCCAGGCGCCCGCGGCCACCGCAGCGGCCAGGCGCGCGGTGGCGAGGCTGCCGGCGGCGCTGCGCAGCAGGTGCAGGGTCCAGCCTTCCAGCGGCAGGTTCAGCGAGGTCCACAGCCGCGTGCCGCGGTCCTCCGGCTCGACGATGCGCACCAGGCGGCTGCCGTCGCCCAGTTCGTCCAGCACGCGATAGACGGCCGGACGCAGCGGCTGGTTTTCATATTGGCGGGTCGCTTCCATGCGCGCGGCTTCGTCGGGCTTGAGCGCGGCCAGTTCGCGGAATTCCCATTCGCGCTGGTTGGTGAGGAACACCACGCCGGCCTTGTCGCTCAGCAGCAGGGTGCCTTCGCCGTGCAGCCATTCGCGTTCCAGCTCGCCCAGCGGCACTTTCACCGAGATCACGCCGATCACTTCGCCGCGGTTGCCTTTCACCGCTTCGGCGATGAAGTAGCCGGGCACGTGGGTCGAGATGCCCACCGCATAGAAGGTGCCGACGCCGTGGGCTACCGCACCCTGGAAATACGGCCGGAAATCGTAGCGGTGGCCGACATTGCTGCTGGGCTCGCGCCAGTTGTTGGCAGCCAGCGCCAGGCCGTCGCGATCGAGCAGGGTGAGCGTGGACGCATGCGTCACGCCGTTGGCGTGTTCCAGCTTCAGGTTGAGGTAGTGCTGCATGGTGGCGTCGGGCGGCGCCAGCAGGGCGGCGCGCAGTTCCGGGTCCAGCGCCAGGGTGCCGGGCAGTACGCGGTAGCGGTCGATCAGGCGCTGCAGGGCCAGCGATTGCAGCTGCAGCTGCTGCGCGCTGTCCTCGGCCATGCGGCCCAGGCTCTGGCGCAGCGCGATGCGATAGGTGAGCAGGGCGGACAGCGCCATGCCGGCGGCCAGCAGCGCGGCGATGGCGAGGGTCTTGCCGTGGCGGAAACGGATGGCCATGGAAGGTAAAGGAGCGCCTTGGTCGCGGCGGCCTTCCTGGCTGCGCTGAGGGTCAGTCCTCGACAATGCGCGAATGCCGCCGGGTGTCGCGCATGCCTATGTATACCAGCAGGGAACAGGCGATGCAGGCGGTGACGTACCAGTAGAAATAATCCTCGTGGCCGATCTTCTTGAACCACAGCGCCACGTATTCCGCGGTGCCGCCGAACACCGACAGCGCCAGCGCATAAGGCAGGCCCACGCCGATGGCGCGGATCTCGGTGGGAAACAGTTCCGCTTTCACCACCGCATTGATCGAGGTATAGCCGCTGACGATGATCAGCGCGGCCATGATCAGGCCGAACGCCTGCCACCAGTCGTGCGCTTCCTTGAGCGTGGACAGGATGGGGTAGGTGAGCAGCGCGCCCAGCACGCCGAAGCCGATCAGCAGCGGGCGCCGGCCGATGCGGTCCGACAGCGCGCCGAAGGCCGGCTGCAGCAGCGCGTAGACGAACAGCGCCGCGGTGGAGATCGAGGTGGCGTCGGCCTTGCTCATGCCGGCCGAGTTCACCAGGAATTTCTGCATGTAGGTGGTGTAGGTATAGAAGGCCAGCGTGCCGCCCATGGTCAGGCCGATCACCGTCAGCACTTCGCGCGGATGGCGCATCAGGGTGCGCAGCGGGCTTTCCGCGTGCTTCGCCCGCTTGAACGAGGACGTCTCGTCCATGTTGCGGCGGATGATCACGGCGATCACCGCCAGCAGCGCGCCGATCAGGAAGGGAATGCGCCAGCCCCAGTCGTGCAGTTGCTGGGTGGACAGCACGAATTGCTGCAGCACCACCAGCAGCGCCAGCGCGATCAGCTGTCCCGCCACCAGGGTCACGTACTGGATGCTCGACCAGAAACCGCGGCTTTCGCGCGGCGCCATTTCGCTCAGATAGGTGGCCGAGGTGCCGTATTCGCCGCCGATCGACAAGCCCTGCAGCAGGCGCGCCAGCACCAGCAGGATCGGCGCGGCCACGCCGATCTGCGCATAGCCGGGCGACAGGCCGATGATCAGCGAGCCCAGGCTCATCATGAACACCGACAGCAGCAGCGCCGCCTTGCGCCCGCGACGGTCGGCGAAGGTGCCGAGCAGCCAGCCGCCGAGCGGACGCATCAGGAAACCGACGGCGAAGATGCCGGACGTATTGAGCAGCTGCGTGGTCTGGTCGCTGGCCGGAAAGAACACCTGGGCGAAGTACAGCGAGAAGGCCGAATACACGTACCAGTCGTACCACTCGACCAGGTTGCCGATCGAGCCGCTGAAGATCGAACGCAGGCGCTTCCCGGCCGTCATGGCTGGCGCGCGTGCGATCAGTCCGGCGGTGGTGCTGCTCATGCTGCGGCTCCCGTTGCTCAGAAATACACCTGGGCGCGCAGCTCGAGCACGTCCGGATCCTGGCGTTTGCCCAGGTGGGTGGAGTGCGCCTTGACGTAGTTCGCCTGGAACTTGAAATGCTGGGTCAGATACCAGTTGGCGCCGAAGGTGAGGTCGTGTTCGCGGCCGCCGCGCACCTTGCCGTCGTCCAGGTCCAGCGCGCTGTAGCGCAGCAGCAGTTCCACCGCGCCCCAGGGGCTGCGCGGCTTGATGTTGGCGACGTTGCCGGCGGTGTAGGGGCGCGACTCGCCGGTGAGCACGTAGCTGCCGAACACGTAGTAGCCGTCCGCCGTGTAGTCGGCCAGGCCGTCGGTGCGCTTGGTCTGCGCCTGCAGGTATTCGCCCTGGAACGACAGCGGGCCGTGGATCCACAGGCCTTCGAAGCCGAGGCGGCGATTGCTGTCGACGTGGGTGAGCGAGCCGGAGTCGATCAGGCGCACGGTGGTGAGGCCTACTTCGGGGCGCGAACGCCAGCGTGCCGAGGGCGAGTGGTAGACGCCGCGCCCGTCGGTGGTGCCGTCGGGATTTTCGATCGATGCGGACAGGCCAAGATGCACCACGTCGCCTTCCTGCTTGAGCGGCGTCCACGCGGCGCGCGCGGCGACGGTGGTGCCGTCGTTGTCGCCTTGCAGGTCTTCGCCGAAGTAGTAGCCGACATTGACCAGGTAAGTGGGGCGCTCATAGGCCCAGTCGACGCCGGTGCGGCGTGTCTCGTAGAAGGCCTGCAGCGGCAGCGCGATCTCCACGAAGCTGTCATTGCGCGCGCTGGTGGCGCCTTCGAAGCCCACCGGCAGCTTGCTGTAGCCGAAGCGCAGCTTGCCGTAGTCCTGGCCGAACAGCCATTTGGTTTCCATGCGCCAGTACACGTCCAGCCATTGCTTGGACTGGAAATCGAAATAGACCAGCGCGTCCCACTCGCCCTTTTTCTTGGCGGTGAAGCCGAGTTCCTTGCGGCGGTTGGTGTGCGAGTCCTCGATGGTGTCGCTGTGGCGCACGTCCATCCAGTCGTACTGGTAGTTGCCGTACAGCGCCCACTCGGTGCCGTCGCCGGTGGTGTACTTGATCGGCCAGTTGTTGATGTCGGCCGCCCGCGCCGCCGGCACCAGGCCCAGCGCGCACAGCATGACGGCACTCAGGGACTTGATCGGGAAGGTGTTCATCGCAGCCTCGTGGATGGCGGGTAGGGCCGGCTCAGCCGGCATCGGTAAGCAGGGGAGCCTCGTCCGCGGCGGGCGAGGGCGGGCGGCCGTCGAGCGCGGCCTGCAGGCTGGCGTGGTCGAGTTCCTTCTCCCAGTGCGAGACCACCACGGTGGCCACGCCGTTGCCGATGATGTTGGTGATCGCGCGCGCTTCGCTCATGAAGCGGTCGATGCCGAGGATCAGCGAGAGGCCCGCGACCGGCACCGATGGCACCACGGCCAGGGTGGCGGCCAGCGTGATGAAGCCCGCGCCGGTGACGCCGGAGGCGCCCTTGGAGGTGAGCATGGCAACCGCGAGCAGGGTCAGCTCCTGCGTCAGCGTGAGTTCCACGCCCAGCGCCTGCGCCACGAAGATCGCGGCCATGGTCAGGTAGATATTGGTGCCGTCCAGGTTGAACGAATAACCGCTCGGCACCACCAGGCCGACCACCGACTTGGAACAGCCCAGGCGCTCGAGCTTCTGCATCAGCGGCACCAGCGCCGACTCCGACGAGGAGGTGCCCAGCACCAGCAGCAGCTCGTCGCGGATATAGCGCAGGAATTTGAAGATGCTGAAGCCGGTGGCGCGCGCGATGGCGCCCAGCACCACCACCACGAAAAGGATGCAGGCCAGGTAGAAGCTGCCCATCAGCTTCAGCAGCGGTCCCAGGCTGTGCACGCCGTACTTGCCGATGGTGAAGGCCATGGCGCCCATCGCACCCAGCGGCGCCAGGCGCATGATCATGCCCATGATGCGGAAGAACACCTTCGACAGCGCTTCCAGCAGGTTCATCACCGGCTTGGCGCGTTCGCCCAGGTGGATCATGGCGAAGCCGAACAGCAGCGCGAGCAGCAGTACCTGCAGCAGGTCGCCGTCGCCGCTGAAGGCGTCGGTGAAGGTCTTGGGGATCAGGTGCAGCAGGAAGGCGACGGTGCCTTGCTCGTGCGCGGCATTGGCGTACTTGGCCACCGCGGCGGCATCGAGCGAGGCGGGCGTGGCGTTGAAGCCGGCGCCGGGCTTGAGCGTATTGACCACCACCAGGCCGATCACCAGCGCGAAGCTCGACACCACTTCGAAATACAGGATGGCCTTGGCGCCGACGCGGCCGACTTTCTTCACGTCGGAGACGCCGGCGATGCCCAGCACCACGGTGAGGAAGATGATCGGCCCGATCAGCATCTTCACCAGCGAGATAAAGCCGTCGCCGAGCGGTTTCATCGCCACGCCGGTCTCCGGCGCGTAATGGCCGATCAGCCCGCCCGCGACGATCGCGGCCAGCACCCAGAAGTAGAAGCGGCGGAAAAACGCAGGCATGACGGCATCCCGGTGGAGGGTGTCCGGGAGCTTGTCAGGCGGGGGGCGGGGGGCAAATAACACATACCTACTAGGCCCGGCTCTTTGCCCCCTCTCCCCTCCGGGGAGAGGGTTGGGGTGAGGGGGCGGGCGGAGCGGTGAGCGGAAGGCCGAGAAAGCTCAAAAGCTTTTCTTCTCTTCGTACCAGCGCCACCGCGAGCACCCGCCCCTCATCTGCCTGCCGGCATCTTCTCCCCGGAGGGGAGAAGCGTGCATCGGCATGCGTTACGGGAACAATTGATACGAGAACGTCAGGTCATACCGCGTATGCCGCGCCAGGTTGTCCTGCGTCTTGTCGCCCACCGGCTGCGCGGCGGAGACGTCCACCGTGTAGTGCTTGCCGTCGGTCAGGCGCAGGCCCAGCGCGGCCGTCTGCAGCTTGTCGGCGGCCGGGCGCGCGCCGTTGAGATACACGCGCGCCATCTGGCCCAGCACGTACGGAGTGAGCACCTTCACCCATTTGGCGTTCACCTTGAACGGCCGGTTGAGTTCCAGCGAGGCGCCCCAGCCGCTGTCGCCCGATACCGAGCCCGGGTCGTAGCCCAGCGCGAAGCGCGGTCCGCCGAAGCTGATCTGCTCGGTCGACGGCAGGCGATAGTGGCTGTACTGGCCCACCACGCTGGCCACTGTCACCAGGTGAGCCGGCCAGGTATCGCTCTGCATCGCGTTGAGGTCGTAGCGGGTGAAGCGCACGTCGGTGGGATTGGCCACCAGCGCGCCGGGGATATTGGTAAGGCCGCGGCTGCCGGCGCCGAGCATGTCGAAGCCCTGGGCGATGCCGATGCCGAGCTTGCGCGTGCGTTTTTCGCCGGCCTGGGTGAAGTCCAGTTCGCTGTGCAGCACGCGCACGTCGTTCTTCAGTTCCAGTTGCGCGCCGTTGATCAGGTTGCGGTACTTGTCGTTCTGGTTGGAACCGTACAGGCCGGCGCCCAGCATCAGGCTGCGCGTATTGCTCAGCAGCAGCGGGTAGCTGAGGCTGAAGTCGAGGCGGTTCTGTGAAAGGCGATGGCGCAGGTACGACGGCAGCTGGTTGTCGATATCCGGGTTGCCGTAGTAGCTCGAGGCGTTGAGCCGGCCCATCAGGCCGCTGGAGCCGAGCATCTGCGCATAGCCGGCGCTGTAGAACTGCTGCTTGCCGCGGCCGGGCGGGTAGAGCACCGAGCCGGTGAGCTGTTCGGCTAGGGGCGTCATGCCGTTGAGCGTGCCGGCGAAGATGCCCTGCACGCCGGGGTGGTTGGTGTCGATGCCGGTGCTCATGTCGTAGCGCTGGCGCTTCACCTTCAGCTTCAGGCGCGTGGCGCCGTCGGTGGTGGTGGGCGCGGGGATGTCGGCGTCGATCTTGGCGCCGGGCAGCATGCCCAGCGTCTGGATATAGCGCTCGAAGGTGCTGCGGCGCAGGGGGCGGTCGGCGGTGATGTGGCTGGCGATGGCGCGGATCTTCCGCTCCATGTTGCCGGGGGCGCCGCCGACGTCCACTTCGGCCACATAGCCTTCCACCACGCTGACCTTGACCACGCCGTCCTGGAAGTTCTGCGCGGGAATGAAGCAGAACGACAGCGCGTAGTCGCGATCCTGATAGAGCTTGGTGCAGGCATTGGCCGCGGCGACCAGGTCGGCGATGCGCACGGTCTTGCCGGTGAGCGGCTTGAACAGCGCGGCCACCTGGTCGAACGGCACGGAGTGCACGCCGTCGATGTCGATGCGCGTCGGCGCGAGGGTGAGCGCCATCAGCGCGGCGAGCTGGTCGTTGCGCTGCTGCTCCACGTTGAGCGTGACGCTCGGTTGCCGCGTGGGCGCTTCCACGCGCGGCAGGGTCTGCAGGGGATTGGGAACCGGAGGACGACTTTGCGCCCAGCCCGTGGTCGAGGCTGCGGCGGCGGTGGCGAACACCAACCATCTCCTCATGCGATGACGCTCCTTCGTGTCGCTGGATCTTCACTGCACACGGCCAGTGTGCAGCGAAGCGATGCCTCATGCGAAGAGGCGGCCCTGCGGCCGCCTCTCCGTTGCCGCTTACTTCTTCAGCAATCCGCCCAGCAGGCCCCCGTTGTTGTTCGAGGTGCTGCCGCCGGTGCTGCCGACGCCGGAGGTCACGCTGCCCACCGTGCTGGTGAGCGAGCCGACCAGGCCGCTGACCGGGTTGCTGCCGGTGCCCGACGTACCGCCGGATACGGCTCCGGTGATCGGCGCCGTCACCGTATTCACCAGGCTGCCCAGTCCGCCCAGGCTGCCGGTGCCGGCCGTGGCGTTGGTGCCCAGTGGCACGGTGGTGGCGCTGGCGACCGTGTTGACCACGTTGCTCAGGCCCTGCGTGACCGGCTGCAGCGGACCGTTGACCGTATTGGTCACCGCGCCGCCCAGATTGGTCACGCCGCCGCCCACCTGGTTGACCGCCGAAGCGAGCGTGCTGGTCAGCGGGTTCAGGCCCGACAGCTGGCCGCTGCCGAGGCTGCCTACCACGCCGGCCACGCCGCTGGTGGTGGCACCCACGCCGGAGACCACGCCGCCGGTGCTGGCCAGCGTCACGCCGACCGGGTTGGCGATGCTGCCCGCCTTGCCCAGGCCGTTGCTGAGGCCGCCGCCGAGCGCGCTGACCGTGCCGCCGACGTCGCTGACGGTATTGCCCAGCGCGACGGTGGTCGGATTGCTCAGGCCGCCCGGCAGGGAGGTGCCGAGCGAAGCGCCGATGCCGCTGAGCCCGTTGCCCAGGCCCGTGGCAGCGCCGCCGCCCGCCGTCGACACGGCGGCGACGAGGTTGGTCGGATTGCCCGTCGCGCTGCCGTTCTGGCCGACCAGGGCGATCGGCGTCAGCGTGTTGCTCAGCGTCTGCGTCAACTGCTTCGGCAGGCCGCTGGCGAGCTGGCCGTTGAGGCCGGTGTCGAGCTTGCTGACGTCGGTGCCGACGGTGGACACCACGTTGCCGACCAGCGAAGTGATCGGCGTGATCGGCGAGCCCTGGAACGCGCCGGCTGCCTTCACGGTGCCGCCGAGGCTGGTCACCGCCTGGCCAAGATCGCCGACAGCGCTGCTGGTGCCGAGCACCGTGGTACCGACGGGATCGCTGGTGTTGCCGATCTGGCCGAGGCCGCTCTTCAGGCCGTTGCCGACGTCGACCACGGCTTCGCCGGTGTTGGTCACCACGCCCGCCAGGCCCTGCGTCACCGGCGTATTGCCCAGGATGGTAGTGTTGGGAATCTGCTGGCCGATGCCGACGACGGTGTTGCCTACCGCCGTGACGATGCCGCCACCGCCGGTCGCCACCGCGCCGACGACACCCGTGGGTGCAGGTGTGCCGGTACCGCCGCCACCGCCTCCGGTGCCGCCGCCGCCATCTCCACCGCCACCGCCGGTGCCGCCACCGCCGCCGCCGCCGCCGCCGCCGGTGCCACCACCGCCGGTGCCACCACCGCCGCCGCCGGTGCCACCACCACCACCGCCGCCGGTGCCACCACCGCCGCCGCCGGTGCCACCACCGTCGCCGCCAGTGCCACCACCACCGCCGCCGGTGCCGCCACCGCCGCCGCCGCCAGAACCATCGCCGCCACCGCCGGAACCACCGCCATCGCCGCCACCGGCGCCGCCGGGATTCACGACGCCGCCGCCGCCTCCGGATTTATAGGAACTGTGACCCGAGCAGGCCGTCAGCGAAATGCCGGCGGCCAGCATGCAGGTAATCAATAGGGTCTGCTTCAACACGGTGCTCACATGTCGCTTACTCATCGCCATTTCCTCCGAGAAACGCAACCGAGTCGCTGGTAATAGGGCTTCCGAAGGGGCACGCGCGCCGCCCGATTCCGTCCTGGATCCAGGCAGATGATTAATGCCGCGTGTGTCGTTTCCGGATTAGCCACTCCCCTGTCCCAGTGGCATGTGCGCGTCGTTTCCCCATGCCCATCCGAGCACCTCAACGCGCGTTGCTGGGCGAGGCCGATACTCTGTGAAGAAATGTGAAAATAGCGTGTTAATTCCGGATTATTTTTGATATTCGCATGATTTGTTTCTCAGTGCCGGAAACACATTTGTGAAGGATGGGTATTTGGCATTTTCCATGCTTTATGGATTTTAATGCCTATGCTTATTGCATCGTTCTAATAAGCCTTTTGGCCTAATACCCGCCAAGTCCATTAATCCCTTCATTCGGTACGACCAAGGTCTAGTGCAACCCTCCGCGCGGCTTGGGCGAGTCTTGCCGTCCATACCCGGCGGGCGGATGCGGACATGGATTACGAGGCTTTTTACCGGCGCTCGATCGAAGAGCCCGAGATCTTCTGGGCCGAGCAGGCGCGGCTGATCCATTGGCAGACCCCGCCGCAGCAGGTGCTCGATTATTCGCGCCCGCCGTTCCGCCGCTGGTTCGTCGGCGGCACCACCAACCTCTGCTACAACGCGGTGGACCGGCACCTGGCCGAGCGCGGCGAACAGCTGGCGCTGGTGGCGATTTCCACCGAGACCGGCATTACCCGCGAGCTGACCTATCGCCAGCTGCATCGCGAAGTGAATGTGTTCGCCGCGGTGCTGGCCGCATTGGGCGTGCAGCGCGGCGACCGTGTGGTGATCTACCTGCCCAATATGGCCGAGGCGGTCTTCGCGATGCTGGCCTGCGCGCGCCTGGGCGCGATCCACTCGGTGGTGTTCGGCGGCTTTGCGGCGCACAACCTTGCATTGCGCATCGACGATGCACAGCCCCGCTTGCTGATCGCCGCCGACGCCGGCATGCGCGGCGGCAAGGTGATTCCGTACAAGCCGCTGGTGGATGCCGCGCTGGAAGAAGCGTCGTCGCCGCCGCCGCACGTGCTGATCGTCGACCGCGGACTCGATCCCCAGATGACCCGCGTGGCCGGCCGCGATCTGGACTACGCCGAACTGCGCAAGGCGCACGAGCGGGCCGAGGTGCCGGTGGCCTGGCTGGAATCGAACGAGCCGAGCTATCTGCTCTATACCTCGGGCACCACGGGCAAGCCCAAGGGCATCCAGCGCGACGTCGGCGGCTATGCGGTGGCCATGGCGATGTCGGTGCGTTGCATCTTCGATATCGCGCCGGGGCAGGTGATGTTCTCCACCTCCGACGTGGGCTGGGCGGTGGGGCATTCGTACAACGTCTACGGTCCGCTGATCGGCGGCGCCACTTCATTGTTGTACGAAGGACTGCCGACGCGGCCGGACCCGGGCATCTGGTGGTATCTGTGCGAGCGCTATGCGGTGCGCACCATGTTCTCCTCGCCCACCGGCATCCGCGTCTTGAAAAAGCAGGACCCGGAGTGGCTGCGCAAGTACGACCTGTCCGCGCTCAAGTGGCTGTTCCTCGCCGGCGAGCCGCTGGACGAGCCGACCGCGCACTGGATCACCGAAGGCCTGGGCGTGCCGGTGATCGACAACTACTGGCAGACCGAAACCGGCTGGCCCGCGATCACCCTGATGCCGGGCCTGGATCTGAAGCCGGTGAAGTTCGGTTCGCCGGGCCTGCCCGCGCCGGGCTACCGCATGAAGGTGATCGACGAAGCCAGCGGCGCGGAAGCCGCGGCGGGCAGCAAGGGCGTGCTGGTGTTCGAGCCACCGCTGCCGCCGGGCTGCCTCACCACGGTATGGGGCGACGACGAGCGTTACCTGAGCAGCTACTTCGCCCATTTCAACGAGCTGCTGTACAGCTCGCTGGATTGGGCGATCCGCGATGCCGACGGCTACACCACCATCCTCGGCCGCACCGACGACGTAATCAATGTGGCGGGCCATCGCCTAGGTACGCGCGAGATCGAGGAATCCGTCGCCACCCATCCGGCGGTGGCCGAGGCGGCAGTGATCGGCGTGCGCGATGAACTGAAAGGCCAGGTGCCGGTGGTATTCGCCACGCTCAAGCAGGACGCGGGCGCGCAGGCGGGGCAGGTGGCGCATGCCATGCAGCAGCGCGTGGTCGACCAGCTCGGCGGCATCGCCAAGCCGTCGCGCGTGTACGTGGTGAATGCGCTGCCGAAGACGCGCTCGGGGAAATTGCTGCGGCGCTCGCTGCAGGCGCTGGCGGAGCAGCGGGATCCGGGGATCTGTCGACGCTGGACGATCCGGGCGCGCTGGAAGAGATCCGGCGTGCGCTGGAGCGTGGGCCGGATCAGGGCTAGCTCGTCATTCCGGCGCAGGCCGGAATCCATTGACGATCACGCCAGTTCGGGCGATGGGCATCAGGCCTGTTTGCGGTGAGTCGACAACCTGGCGTTGTGGTTACTGGATTCCGGCCTGCGCCGGAATGACGGGCATAAAAAATCGCCCGCCCGACAAACCCCCGCCTGTTGGCGTACCGGGGGCTGCGGGCGGGCGAGTTCTAAGCAACGATCAGGCCGCGACAGCTTCCGCTTCGATCACCGGCATGCGGATCAGATGATCGAAGGCGCTGAGCGAGGCCTTGGCGCCTTCGCCCATGGCGATCACGATCTGCTTGTACGGCACGGTGGTGACGTCGCCGGCGGCGAACACGCCGGGGATCGAGGTCTCGCCGCGCGCATCCACTTCGATCTCGCCGCGCGGGGACAGCTTCAGCGTGCCCTTCAGCCATTCGGTATTCGGCAGCAGTCCGATCTGCACGAACACGCCTTCCAGTTCCACGCGCTCGCCGGCGCCGCTCTGGCGATCGGTGTACGCCAGGCCGGTGACCTTCTGGCCGTCGCCCAGCACTTCGGTGGTCTGCGCGTTCACGATGATCCTTACGTTGGGCAGGCTGCGCAGCTTGCGCTGCAGGACTTCGTCGGCGCGCAGCTTGCCGTCGAATTCCAGCAGGGTGACGTGGCCGACGATGCCGGCCAGGTCGATCGCCGCTTCCACGCCGGAGTTGCCGCCGCCGATCACCGCCACGCGCTTGCCCTTGAACAGCGGGCCGTCGCAGTGCGGGCAATACGTCACGCCCTTGTTGCGGTATTCCTGTTCGCCCGGCACGTTCATGTTGCGCCAGCGCGCGCCGGTGGAAAGGATCACCGTCTTGGACTTCAGCGTGGCGCCGTTGGCCAGCTTCACTTCGAACAGGCCGTTCGGATCGGCCGGCGCGACCAGCTTCTCGGCGCGCTGCATGTTCATCACGTCCACGTCGTACTCGTGCACGTGCTGCTCCAGCGAGGCGGCCAGCTTGGGGCCTTCGGTATAGGTGACCGAGATGAAGTTCTCGATCGCCATGGTGTCCAGCACCTGGCCGCCGAAACGCTCCGCCGCCACGCCGGTACGGATGCCCTTGCGCGCGGCGTAGATCGCCGCCGCGGCGCCGGCCGGGCCGCCGCCGACCACCAGCACGTCAAATGGCTTTTTGGCGTCGATCTTCCTGGCGTCGCGCTGGGCGGCGCCGGTGTCGAGGCGGGCGACGATCTGCTCGATCGTCATGCGGCCCTGGTCGAAGGCTTCGCCGTTGAGGAACACGGTGGGCACGGCCATCACCTGGCGCTCGTTCACCTCGTCCTGGAACAGCGCGCCGTCGATGGCCACGTGCTTGATATTGGGGTTGACCACGCTCATCAGGTTCAGCGCCTGCACGGTGTCCGGGCAGCTGTGGCAGGAGAGCGACATGAAGGTCTCGAAGCGGTACTCGCCTTCGAGGTTGCGCACCTGCTCCAGCAGCTCCGGCGCGGCCTTGGACGGATGGCCGCCGACCTGCAGCAGGGCCAGCACCAGGGAGGTGAATTCGTGGCCGAGCGGGATGCCGGCGAAGCGCACTTCGACGTCGGTGCCGACGCGGCTGATCGCGAACGAAGGCTTGCGCGCATCCTTGCCGGCGCGGCTCAGGCTGACCTTGTCGGACAGCGAGGCGATGTCTTCCAGCAGCCCGGCCAGTTCCTGCGAGGCGGCGCTGTCGTCGAGGGAGGCCACCAGCTCGATCGGGTGCGTGACCTTTTCGAGGTAGGCCTGCAATTGGGTCTTCAGATCGGCGTCCAACATGGTGGTTGCTCCGTTGTTTCGGGGAATTCGGGGTGAGCGCCGCGAGCACTTGGCCGGAGCCAGGCGTCGCGGGCAACTTGCGTCTTCGGAAAGCGGACCCGGCAGGACGCCGGGTCCGGAGCGGCCCGATGCAGCGGGCCGCGTATCGCGGAAAAGCGTGGCTTAGATCTTGCCAACCAGGTCGAGCGAGGGCTTCAGGGTCTTGTCGCCTTCCTTCCACTTGGCCGGGCACACCTCGCCCGGGTGGGAGGCGACGTACTGCGCGGCCTTCACCTTGCGCAGCAGCTCGGAAGCGTCGCGGCCGATGCCGTTGTCATGGATCTCGCACAGCTTGATCTGGCCTTCCGGATTGATCACGAAGGTGCCGCGCAGCGCCAGGCCTTCCTCTTCGATCATCACGTCGAAGTTGCGGGTAATGGTGCCGGTCGGATCGCCGATCAGGGTGTACTTCACCTTCTTGATCGCGTCGGAGGTGTCGTGCCATGCCTTGTGCGCGAAGTGGGTGTCGGTGGACACGCCGTAGATCTCCACGCCCAGCTTCTGGAATTCGGCGTAATGGTCGGCCAGGTCCTCGAGCTCGGTCGGGCAGACGAAGGTGAAGTCCGCCGGGTAGAACACCACCACCGACCACTTGCCCTTGAGGCTGGCGTCCGTCACTTCGATGAACTTGCCGTCCTTGTAAGCCTGCGCCTTGAACGGTTTGATTTCGGTGTTGATCAACGACATCGGTTGTTTTCCCGTGTTGTGGTGGTTGGAAGCAGCAAAGATTAGCGCCGGCAACGGGATTTATCTAATCGATTGTCGGGATGGTGGTGATAGATGGCGACTATCGATAGCCGACCCCGGCGCAAGACCTGAAGTCTGCGCCCGCCATCGTGACAGGAACGCGAGCCTGGTCAGGTGCCAGCGCGGCTGGCCTGGACGTCCACCACGGTGGCGGCGACCAGGTCGCCGCCCACGTTCACCGTGGTGCGCAGCATGTCCAGGATGCGGTCCACCCCCAGCACCAGGCCGATGCCGTCCGGCGGCACCCCGAAAGTGGCAAGCAGGCCGGCGATCAACGGCATGGAGCCGCCGGGGATGCCGGCCACCGCCACCGCGCTGAGCACGGCCAGCAGCATCAGCACGCACTGCTGGCCCAGCGCCAGTTCCACGCCGAAGGCCTGGGCCACGAACAGCACCACGCAGCCTTCGAACAGGGCGGTGCCGCTCATATTCATGGTGGCGCCCAGCGGCAGCACGAAGCCGGCGGTGCTGGGCGAGAGCTTGAGCTGATCGCGGGCCAGTGCGAGCGAGGCGGGCAGGGTGGCGCTGCTGGAACTGGTGGAGAACGCGGTGATCAGTACCGGCCGCACCTGCCGGAACCAGGCCAGCGGCGAGCGCCCGGCCAGCAGGCGCAGCCACAGCGACATGGTGCCGAACAGATGCAGCGCCAGCGCGAAGGCGCAACCGGCGGCGAACACGGCCAGGGTGAGCAGCGCATCGGTGCCGATCTTCACGATCACGCTGTAGATCATCGCCGGCACCGCCACCGGCGCCAGCCGCAGCGCGAAGCCGACGATGCCGGTCATCAGCTCGCTCACCAGATCCAGCCCCGCCTGCAGCCGGCGGCGCTTTTCATCGTCCAGCAGGGTGGCCGCCGCACCGACCAGGATGGCGAACAGGATCAGCGGCAGCACGTCGCCGAGCATGCCGCGATCGTTACCGACGAAGGCGCCGAACAGATTGCGCGGCATGAACATGTCCACCACTGCGGCCGGCGTCAGCGCCGGTCGCTGCTGCTGGCGCTCCACCGCCAGGTGCGCGCTGCCGCCGTATTCCTGCATCAGCCGCTCGCGCGAACCCGGTTCCAGCTGATGGCCCGGCTGCAGCAGGTTCATCATCAGCAGGCCCAGCGCCACCGCGATCAGCATGTTGGCCGCGAACAGCGCAAAGGTGCGCCCGGCCAGCGGCCCGAGGCGGCCGAGCCGGCCCAGCTGCGCCACGCCGGAAGCGAGCGAGGCGAATACCAGCGGGATCACTACGAAGAACAGCAGGCGCAGGAACACCTGGCCGAGCGGATCGAGCACGGTGGCGGCGAAGGCCTGCATGGCCTTCAGCGCACCCGGATAAAAGCGGCCGATGGCGAGGGTGAGCACCGCGGCGGCAATGCCGATCAGCAGGCCCTGGAGAATGCGTGTGGCAAGTCGGGTGGGTGTACTCATGCAAGCGAATGTAGGTAGCGATACGGCGCCCGGCGATACGCATATCGACGCCTGTGGTACGCGATTGGTGCGATCTTTGACGCGCCGCAGCACGGGTTGGACCCGCTCCGCGCGCTAAAATCGCCGCTTTACGCGGAGGTTCCATGACCCACAACGCATCCCCCGGCGCGCGCTTCCGCGCCGCACTGGCCGAAGAGCAGCCGCTGCAGGTCATCGGTGCCATCAATGCCAACCACGCTCTGCTCGCCAGGCGCGCCGGCTACCGTTCGATCTATCTCTCCGGCGGCGGTGTCGCGGCCGGCTCGCTGGGCCTGCCGGACTTGGGCATCAATACGCTGGACGACGTGCTCACCGACGTGCGCCGCATCACCGACGTGTGCGACCTGCCGCTGCTGGTGGACATCGACACCGGCTTCGGCCCCAGCGCATTCAATATCGCCCGCACGGTGAAGAGCCTGATCAAGTTCGGCGCGGCCGCCTGCCATATCGAGGACCAGGTCGGCGCCAAGCGCTGCGGCCACCGCCCGGGCAAGGAAATCGTTTCTTCCGGCGAGATGGCCGACCGCGTGAAGGCGGCGGCGGACGCCAAGACCGATGCGGACTTCTTCCTGATCGCGCGCACCGACGCCATCCAGACCGAAGGCGTGGATGCGGCGATCGAGCGCGCCATCGCCTGCGTCGAAGCCGGCGCCGACGGCATCTTCGCCGAGGCCGTCTACGACCTGCCGACTTACCGCCGTTTCGCCGATGCGGTGAAGGTGCCGGTGCTGGCCAATATCACCGAGTTCGGCAAGACGCCGCTGTTCAGCGTCGACGAACTGCGCGAAGCCGGCGTCGGCATCGTGCTGTATCCGCTGTCCGCGTTCCGCGCCATGAACAAGGCCGCCGAGAACGTCTACCAGGCGATCCGCCGCGACGGCCACCAGCGCAACGTGATCGACACCATGCAGACGCGCGAGGAGCTGTACGACCGCATCGGCTATCACGATTTCGAGCGCCGCCTGGACGAGCTCTTCGCCAAGAAGGGCTGAGCGCCGCTTTCCCCACGGAGGCGCGCGCCGCCTTCGTCCATAAAGATTCATGCGTGCAGGAGAACCATCGATGAGCGAGCAAGTCCTCCCCAAGGCCAAGAAATCCGTCGCCCTGTCGGGCGTGGCCGCGGGCAATACCGCGCTGTGCACGGTCGGCCGCAGCGGCAACGACCTGCATTACCGCGGCTATGACATCCACGACCTGGCCGCCAAGGGCTGCTTCGAGGAGGTCGCCTATCTGCTGGTGCACGGCGTGCTGCCGAACTGGGCCGAACTCAACGCCTACCGCGCCAAGCTCAAGCGCCTGCGCGGCCTGCCCGCGCCGGTGAAGAGCGCGCTGGAACTGCTGCCGGCCGCCACCCATCCGATGGACGTGATGCGCACCGGCTGCTCGGTGCTGGGCACCGTGCTGCCGGAGAAGGACGACCACAACCTCACCGGCGCGCGCGACATCGCCGACCGCCTGATGGCCAGCTTCGGCTCGATGCTGCTGTACTGGTACCACTTCAGCCACAACGGCAAGCGCATCGAGACCGAGACCGACGACGAGTCGATCGCCGGCCACTTCCTGCACCTGCTGCACAACAGGAAGCCCAGCGAGCTGCACGCGCACGCGCTGGACAAGTCGCTGGTGCTGTACGCCGAGCACGAGTTCAACGCGTCCACCTTCACCGCGCGCGTCATCGCCGGCACCGGTTCGGACATGTATTCCGCCATCACCGGCGCGATCGGCGCGCTGCGCGGTCCCAAGCACGGCGGCGCCAACGAAGTGGCGATGGAGATCATCGCGCGCTACCGCAACGCGGCCGAGGCGGAAGCCGACATCCGCGCCCGCGTCGAGCGCAAGGAGATCATCATCGGCTTCGGCCATCCGGTGTACACCGTGTCCGACCCGCGCAACGAGATCATCAAGGAGGTCTCGCGCAAGCTGTGCACCGAAGGCGGCAACCCGACCCTGTTCGAGGTGTCCGAGCGCATCGAGAAGCTGATGTGGGAACTGAAGAAGATGTTCCCCAACCTCGACTGGTTCTCGGCCAGCGCGTACCACATGATGGGCGTGCCCACCGCGATGTTCACGCCGCTGTTCGTCATCGCGCGCACCTCCGGCTGGAGCGCGCACGTGATCGAGCAGCGCCAGGACGGCAAGATCATCCGCCCGAGCGCGAACTACACCGGTCCGGAAGACCAGGCTTACGTGCCGATCGAAAAGCGCTGAGCGCAAGCCGTCCGGCACGGAAAGAAGGGAGCCCGCGGGCTCCCTTTTTTGTTTCCGCCGCATGGCATTTCGCATGTTCTTGCGTTCGCGTCAGCATCGTCTGCGGCCGGTGAAGAAGTGGCGGCCTTCCATTCACACCGGTTGTACGCGTGCTTCGCAGCAAGGAATCCGCATTCGGTGTCAACTTCCCCGGCCATCTGGACGGCCATACGCGCGGCCTGTCTTCGCACCCGCACGCCGCGTGCGAAGACGTTGCGCACCACGCCAGGAGGGCGCTATCCCAACCGTCATCAGGAGTGTGCGACCCATGAATAGATTCATCGGAAGAACGCGCCGGAGCAGGTTCGGCGCATCGTTGATCGCCGTCTTGTCCTTGCTGGCCGTCGCCGTCGGCGCGCAAGCCGCCGAGCAGGCCGCGTTGAAGCCCGACGCGGCTCTCACCTCGGTGAGCGCGATGGAGCTGCAGCTGCGCCCGCAGGGCGTGCCAAGCAATTTCGTGGTGACACCCAATGGTTACTTCGATCCTGCCTGCGTGCAGGAAGTGCATGAAGGCGAGGAGCTGCACAAGGACGGCAATATCCGCCGCGTCGACGGTTCGCTGCGCAAGCCCGCGCTGTGCTCGCAGCCGCACTTCGCGCTGAACGGCACGCGGATCGAGCCGAACGGGGCGGTGAGCTTCCCGGCCGCGCACAACCCGACCATCAACGGCTGGGTGATCGACACCAATTATTCCAGCAGCGTGGCGATCGGCCGCATCGTGGCCAGCTGGAAGGTGCCGAGCAACCCGACCACCTCGGCCAGCCAAGTGATCTATTTCTTCCCTGGACTCGAGCAGCTGCCGAACGTGCAGTCGATCCTGCAGCCGGTGCTGGGCTGGAACGGCTACAACGACCACAAGTGGACCCTGGCCAGCTGGAACTGCTGCGTCAGCGGCACCACGTACCACAGCTCGCCGATCAACGTGTCGGTGGGCGACAGCATCACCGGCGACACGTATTCCAACTGTTCGCCCGGCGTGACCTGCTCGACCTGGAAGATCGTGTCCAAGGACGTGACCAAGGGCACCAGCACCACGCTCACCACCAACCCTTACGCCACGCTCAACTGGGTGTTCGGCGGCGTGCTGGAGGCCTATGGCGTCAGCAGTTGCAATCACTATCCGAGCAACGGCTCGATCGCCTTCACCAATATCGCGGTCTATAACCTGAACCAGGTGCAGATCGCCAATCCGCCGTGGACCAAGGACTTCCCGGTGGGTTCGACCAGCCCGCAGTGCAACTACGGCATCACCGCCACGGCGTCCAACACCACGCTGGTGTACTGAGCCGGCAGGCGGTCATCGTCCGCGGGCGCGCCGGTTGCGGCGCCCGCGGATGTTTTTATCCGGCAGCGGGATCAGCGCCGCTTTCTTCGCGGCGCGTAATGCTTTGTTGCTGACCGGCAGGCACAGGGCGTAACGCCGCTGTTACAGCGTAGCGAAGCGTGGCCTGCACCGAGTGGTGGCGGGCTGCGTGCGCCCTTGTTTTCAGCCCTTTGGGGCCTGCGCGCGTCTGCGCGGCGTAACACGATTGATGCACTCGGACCCGCTGCCATTCCCGGCGTTCAGCGGCGCGATCGGTTTCGCGCCATGCAAGTGCTTGACTGCGCGCAAGGATTTCGCGCGATGCGAAACGGTGGAAGCCAGTGGCATGCATGTTGCCACGTCTGGAAGCCGCGTAGCTCGGCGTACCAGGGGGCCACTGTTCCGCAGGAGAGAGTCCATGCGCAAGACACTCATCGCCACGGCAATTCTGCTTGGCATCGGCTTGACGCTACCCGCCATGGCAGACGACGACAATTCGACCAACTCGCACAACAACAGCTCCACTCATACCCGGACCAATTCGAGCCAGGGCAACGACCGCAACAACGTGGGCGATGCCAATGCATCGGCAGTGGGCGCGGCATCCGCCAACAACGGCGGCACGGCCACTTCGGCGGTCACCAACTCGTTCAATAACAGCAAGGCGGTGGCGGTCAGCCGGCTCGACGGCACGGTGACCGATATCCAGGTCAGCGGCATCGGCAACGTCGCGCAGAACTGGGGCAATGCCAATGGCGCACGCGGCGGTTCCGGCGGCGATGCCTATGGCGGCTACGGCACGGGCGGCGGCGGCGGCTCAGGCGGCAGCGGCGGCAACGCGCATGCGCGCAGCGGCCGCGTCGGCGACAGCTCGGGCACCAGCGGCGGCGCAGCGGCAGGCGCGGGCGCGTGGGGCGGCGGAAGCGACGGCGACAACTACGGCAACGCCAGCGCGGATGCGCGCCGCAACAGCACCGGCGGCACCTCGACCGGCGGCAGCGGCGCATGGGCCGGCGGCTCGGCGACGGGCGGCACCTCGACTTCGACCAGCGGCAGCGCCACCGCCACCGGCGGCGCGAGCGGCGCGGCCGATGCCACCGCGGGTGCGGGCGGCATGGGCGGCGAGGGCGGCGTGGGCACGGGCGGCGGTGCGGCCGGCGGCGCCGGCGGCGCGGGCGCGGCGGGCGGCGCGTCGTGGGCTACGGCGGGCACCTTCGACATGTCCAACCACATGGAAGGCGCCGCGGCAGCGGCGGCAGGCGTGACCGTGATGGCGCAGAACAGCGGCGTGGCCGCGCTCACGCAGCAGAGCGTGAACGTGCAGGCCAACCTCAACGTCGGCCATTGATGTGCAACCGCGTGGCGGGGCCCGCGCCCCGCCACGTTCGCGCAAGGGAGAACCGCCATGAGGAAGATCACAGCTGCATGCGGCGTCGGCATGGCGTGCCTGTCGCTGGGTGCATGGGGGCTGGCGCAGGCGCAAGCGGCGCCCACGTATCTGTCCGCCTCGCCCGCATCGGCCTATCGCGCGGCCGCGGCAGCGCATCCCGATGAAGTGAACGGCTTGGGCGCGCGCGTCGACAGCAAGGTGCTCGCGAGCTTGAGCGGCGGCGCCGACGTCAGCGCGAAAATGACCCTCGACGGCACGGTGAGCAACAACCAGGCCGACGACGTGGCCACCGGCGCCAACTCGATCAGCGCAGGCTCCTTCCAGGGGGCCGCCGGCGTGCCGATGGTGATCCAGAACACCGGCAACAATGTGCTGATCCAGAACGCCACCATCATCAACGTGCAGTTCCGGCAGTAGCGCCATGAGGCCATGGCTGCCGGTGCTGCTGCTGTCCGCGCTGTGCTGGCACGGCGCGGCGCCGGCTGCGTCGATCACGGTGCCGGGCGCGCAGGGGCAGAGCCTCAGCCTCAGGCTCACTAGCCTGAAGGAAGCGCGCTTCCGCAACACCATCCGGCAGAAGTACGACTTCAGCTGCGGCTCGGCGGCGGTGGCGACGCTGCTTACCTATCAATACG
This sequence comes from Dyella sp. SG562, assembly GCF_011759495.1. Lineage (NCBI taxonomy): Bacteria > Pseudomonadati > Pseudomonadota > Gammaproteobacteria > Lysobacterales > Rhodanobacteraceae > Dyella > Dyella sp. SG562. The sequence continues at coordinate 39,517 of NZ_JAAOYS010000018.1, read as the reverse complement.
GCTATCCGGTCGACGAGCAAGCCGCGTTCGCGCAGATGTATGCGCACGGCGACCGCGCCAAGATCGGCCGCGAAGGCTTCTCGCTGCTGGACATCAAGCGCTATCTGGCCGCCAACGGCTTCGACGCCGATGGTTTCGAAGTGCCGCTGGACAAGCTGCAGCAGGAACGCCTGCCGGCGATCGTGCTGATCGACGAGCGCGGCTATCACCATTTCGTGGTGGTGAAAGGCCTGCTCTACGACCGCGTGCTGATCGGCGATCCCGCGCTGGGCACGCGCTCGCTGCCGCGGGCACGCTTCGAGGCGATGTGGAAGAACCGCCTGGTCTTCGTCATCCACAACCGCCGCACGCTGGCGGTCTTCAACAGCCCGTCCGACTGGCGCGCCGCGCCGCTGGCGCCGCTCGGCACCAGCATCGACCGCCGCGGCCTGGACGGCATCACCCTCCCCAAGCGGGGGCCGGGGGACATATGAGCATGCGCACGCATCGCGCCGGCCTGGGGTTGGCGCTGCTGGTCGCGACGGCGCTGGCGGCGCCGCGCGCCTACGCGGACGAACAGGTGGTCGCGCAGTGGACGCCGGTAAGCGAGGCGCGCCTCGATGCGGCGCGCGGCGGCTTCGATCTCGGCACGGGCCTGGTGGCGTCGCTGGGGCTGGACCGCGTGGTGTACGTCGACGGCAACCTGGTCGCGTCCACGCATATCCAGATTCCCGACGTCGCGCATCTCACGCCGGCGCAGGCCAGTGCTTTATCGGCAGCCATCAATACGGCCGCCGTGGTGCAGGTGGGACCCGGCAACGCGGTCGACCCGGCTGCGCTCGGCCAGAACGCCGCGACCACCGTGGTGCAGAACACGCTCGACAACCAGCGTATCGCGGCGATGACCACGCTCAATGTTTCGGTGAACACGCTCGGCGCGTTCCGCAACTTGAACCTGGGCCAGAGCCTGCAATCGGCGCTGGCCAATCCGCTCGGCCGCTGAGGGTGAGCCCCTCTCCCATCGGCGACCCGAAGGTAGTCCCTGTGGGAGAGAGGGGTTGGGGTGAGGGTACGCGCGGAGCGAAGCGCACCACTCCGCCCGAACCCTCATCCGGCTGCCGCCACCTTCTCCCAGAGGGAGAAGGGTTTGCTCTTGGAGAGTGAGAGAAGAAGGTGCCAATCAAGGAACCGGGGAGAGGGTGATGATCGGGAATCGTGGGGTAAGGCATAGCGTCGCCGCAGCCGTGGGCTTGGCGCTCATGGCCAGCACAGTCGCCGCGCAGCAAGCGCCCGCAGCGGAATCCGACGAACTGCACCAGCAGGTGAAGGCGCAAGGCGAGCGCCTGGATGCCATGCGCAGCCAGATCGCCGCCCAGATGGAACAGCTCGAATTGATGAAGCGCACGCTCGCCGCGCAGGAAGCCCAATACCGCGAGCTGCGCCAGGCAGTGGGCCTGGATGTGCTGGACCGTCAGCGCGCCGGCAATATCCGCGCGGCCGGCAGTTCGGCCACGGCCTTGCCGATGCCGGCCGATGCGGTGGCCGCTGCGGGCCCGGAAGACACGCAGCCCGTCGGCCAGGCGCCGCAGCGCGACTCGCGCCCGCCCGAAGTGGCGCCGATCTTCGACCAGCCCGGCGTGCTGACGCCGCCCGGCAAGCTGATCGTCGAGCCCTCGTACCAGTTCGGTTATTCCTCGGCGGACCGCGTGGCCCTGGTGGGCTACACCATCATTCCGGCGATCCTGATTGGCTTGGTCGACGTGCGCCAGGTGAAGACCACCACGCAGACCGGTGCGATCGCGCTGCGCTACGGCATCACCAACCGGATGGAAGCGGAGGTGCGCATTCCCTTCGTGCATGGGCACACCGACACCATCAGCCGCGAGATTTTCACCGGCAGCGCCACCGACCGCGCCTTCGGCGCCAGCGGCAGCGGCCTGGGCGACATCGAGGCGACGCTGCGCTACCAGCTCAACGACGGCGGCGCCGACAAGGCTTATTACGTGGCCTGGCTGCGCGCGAAATCGCGCACCGGCCGCGATCCGTTCGAGGTCACCACCGACTGCGTGCAGCGCTGCGTGCAGAACGCCACCGGCACCGGCCTGCCATTGCAATTGCCTACCGGCAGCGGCTTCTACTCGCTGCAGCCGGGCGTGACCTGGCTGTATCCGTCCGACCCGGTGGTGTTCTTCGGCAACGTCAGCTACCTGCACAACTTCGCGCGCAACAACGTCAGCCGCACCCTGGTGCTGGCGGGCAAGGAGAACCTCGGCAAGATCCAGGTCGGCGACGTGGCCGACGTCAGCGTGGGCATGGGCCTGGCGCTCAACGAGAAGGCCTCCTTCAGCATCGGCTACGACCAGAGCTGGGTAGGCGTGACCAAGCAGAACAACCGTCGGGTGGCCGGTTCGGTGAAGACGGTGCTGGGCACCTTGCTGATCGGCGGCTCGTACCGCTTCAGCGACAAGCGCACGCTCAACTTCACCCTGGGCGTGGGCGTGACGCGCGATACGCCGGATGCGACGGTGACGGTGCGGGTGCCGATGATGTATTGAGCGCGCCGCGGCGGTGCTAAAAGCTCGTCATTCCGGCGCAGGCCGGAATCCAGTAGCGGCCGCGCTGGATCGAGAGATCACGCCGCACGTGCCGCTTTTGCGTCGACGCGACCATCGGACGTCGTCGTCACTGGATTCAGGCCTGCGCCGGAATGACGGGGTTTGGAGTGGGCGGCACACTCGTGGCCGCCCGTTTTCGACTCACGCAAGCTTCGCGCGCCGCTTCTGCACATACCACCCGCCGCCGCACACCGCGGCCACCAGCAGCACGTCCAGCGCGTAGCGCGCCCAGCCGTGCGCATCGAACCAGTCGTGCAGCAGGTGGTCGTGCGCGATCATGCGCGCGGCGGTCCAGGCGATCGCGCCGGCGCCGATGTAGACGATGACCGGGAAGCGTTCGATCAGCTTCAGGATCAGGGTGGAGCCCCACACCACCAGCGGCACGCTGATGGCCAGGCCGATGATCACCAGCACCATGTGGCCGCCGGAGGCGCCGGCGATCGCCAGCACGTTGTCCAGGCCCATCAGTGCGTCGGCCACCACGATGGTGCGGATCGCCGTCCAGAATCCCGCCGCGGCGCTCACCTGGTGTCCGTCGCCCTCGTCCGAGCGCAGCAGCTTCCAGGCGATGGGCAGCAGCAGCAGGCCGCCGACCAGCATCAGGCCGGGCAGCTTGAGCAGGTAGACCACCACGGCGGTCAGCGCCACGCGCACCGCCACCGCGCCGAAGCTGCCCCAGAACACCGCCTTCTTCTGCAGCTGCTTGGGCAGGTTGCGCGCGGCCATGGCGATGACGATGGCGTTATCGCCCGCCAGCACGAGGTCGAGCAGGACGATGGCCAGCAGGCCGGAGAAGAATTCGGGGGTGAGGAAATCCATGGCGGTTCATGTTCCTGCGCGCGGGACGAATGCAGCAACCACGAGCGCACGCAGCCTCGTGATTACCGCAAAAGTCTCGTTCCCGGCAGAACCGTTGCAGTGACCGGGGCGGTGCTCCGCCCGTGATGACGACCACTGCACGGACGCCCGCTGCGGCGCGTCCGGAACTACTCCCCTTTGGGATTAGTGCCCGCCATTGTCGGTGGCGCCGTGCATACCAGTCAAGCCAACACCCTTAAGCAAAAGGCTTTCCCTCGCTACAATGTGGCGGTTTTGCATCGACGCGAGCGGCCGCCGCCCGGCGGACGCGGGCCGGGCAATCTCTTCCTGGGTTCTCGACACATATGAATAGCGACTACCGCAAACCCCTTCCCGGCACCTCGCTGGATTACTTCGATGCGCGCGCCGCCGTGGAGGCGCTGCAGCCGGGCGCCTACGACACGCTGCCGTACACCTCGCGCGTGCTGGCCGAGAACCTGGTGCGCCGCTGCGATCCGGCGATCCTGGCCGATTCGCTGCGGCAGCTGATCGAGCGCAAGCGCGAGCGCGACTTCCCGTGGTTCCCGGCGCGCGTGGTCTGCCACGACATCCTCGGCCAGACCGCCCTGGTCGACCTCGCCGGCCTGCGCGATGCGATCGCCGAGCGCGGCGGCGATCCGGCCAAGGTCAATCCGGTGGTGCCGGTGCAGCTGATCGTCGATCACTCGCTGGCGGTGGAATGCGGCGGTTTCGATCCGCAGGCCTTTGCCAAGAACCGCGCGATCGAGGATCGCCGCAACGAGGACCGCTTCCACTTCATCGAGTGGACCAAGCAAGCGTTCGAGAACGTCGACGTGATTCCTCCGGGCAACGGCATCATGCACCAGATCAATCTGGAGAAGATGTCGCCGGTGATCCAGGTGCAGGAGGGAGTGGCTTACCCCGACACCTGCGTCGGCACCGACAGCCACACGCCGCACGTGGACGCACTGGGCGTGATCGCCATCGGCGTCGGCGGCCTGGAAGCAGAGAACGTGATGCTCGGCCGCGCCTCGTGGATGCGCCTGCCGGACATCGTCGGCGTGGAACTGACCGGCAAGCGCCAGCCCGGCATCACCGCCACCGACATCGTGCTGGCGCTGACGGAATTCCTGCGCAAGGAGAAAGTGGTCGGCGCCTACCTGGAATTCCGCGGCGAAGGCGCGGCCAGCCTGACGCTGGGCGATCGCGCCACCATCTCCAACATGGCGCCCGAATACGGCGCCACCGCCGCGATGTTCTTTATCGACGGCCAGACCCTCGACTACCTGCGCCTGACCGGCCGCAGCGACGAGCAGGTCAAGCTGGTGGAAACCTATGCCAAGGCCGCCGGGCTGTGGGCCGATACGCTGGCCGCCGCGCAGTACGAGCGCACGCTGAGCTTCGATCTGTCCTCGGTGGTACGCAACATGGCGGGCCCGTCCAACCCGCACAAGCGCCTGCCGACGGCCGATCTCGCCGCGCGCGGCATCGCCGGCGAGTGGCAGGAACAGCCGGGCCAGATGCCCGATGGCGCGGTGATCATCGCGGCCATCACCAGCTGCACCAACACCAGCAATCCGCGCAACGTGATCGCCGCGGCGCTGCTCGCGCGCAATGCCAATGCGCGCGGCCTTACCCGCAAGCCGTGGGTGAAGAGTTCGCTGGCGCCCGGTTCCAAGGCGGTGGAGCTGTACCTGAAGGAAGCGAACCTGCTGCCGGAACTGGAACAGCTCGGCTTCGGCATCGTGGCCTTCGCCTGCACCACCTGCAACGGCATGTCCGGTGCGTTGGATCCGAAGATCCAGCAGGAAATCATCGAGCGCGACCTGTACGCCACCGCGGTGCTTTCCGGCAACCGCAACTTCGATGGCCGCATTCATCCGTACGCCAAGCAGGCTTTCCTCGCTTCGCCGCCGCTGGTGGTGGCGTACGCCATTGCCGGCACTATCCGCTTCGATATCGAGAAGGACGTGCTCGGCGTCGACGCCAACGGCCAGCCGGTGCTGCTCAAGGACATCTGGCCCAGCGACGAGGAGATCGATGCGATCGTGTCCTCCAGCGTGAAGCCGGAACAGTTCCGCAAAGTCTACGAGCCGATGTTCGCGCGCAGCGGCCAGGGCGGCACCACGGCCGCGCCGCTGTACGACTGGCGCGCGCAGAGTACGTATATCCGCCGTCCGCCGTACTGGGAGGGCGCCCTGGCCGGCGAGCGCACGCTCAAGGGCATGCGCGCGCTGGCGGTGCTGGGCGACAACATCACCACCGACCATCTGTCGCCGTCCAACGCGATCCTGCTGGACAGCGCCGCGGGCGAATACCTCGCGAAGATGGGCCTGCCGGAAGAAGACTTCAATTCCTACGCCACCCACCGCGGCGACCACCTCACCGCGCAGCGCGCCACCTTCGCCAATCCCACCTTGCTCAACGAGATGGCGGTGGTCGACGGCGCGGTGAAGAAGGGCTCGCTCGCGCGCGTGGAGCCGGAAGGCAAGGTCATGCGCATGTGGGAAGCGATCGAGACGTATATGGAACGCAAGCAGCCGCTGATCGTGATCGCCGGCGCCGACTACGGCCAGGGTTCGTCGCGCGACTGGGCTGCCAAAGGCGTGCGTCTGGCCGGCGTGGAAGCGATCGCGGCGGAAGGCTTCGAGCGCATCCATCGCACCAACCTGATCGGCATGGGTGTGCTGCCGCTGGAGTTCAAGCCCGGCACCGACCGCAAGACCCTGGGCATCGACGGCAGCGAAACCTTCGACGTGATCGGCGCGCGCACGCCGCGTGCGGAACTTACGCTGGTGATCCACCGCCGCAACGGCGAACGCGTCGACGTGCCGGTGACCTGCCGCCTCGACACCGCCGAAGAAGTGTCGATCTACGAAGCGGGCGGCGTGCTGCAGCGTTTCGCGCAGGACTTCCTCGAAGCTTCGCAGGCGGCATGACCATGGCCCACGCTCCCCAGCTGCGCATTCCCGCCACGTATCTGCGTGGCGGCACCAGCAAAGGCGTGTTCTTCCGCCTGCAGGACCTGCCCGAAGCCGCGCAGGTGCCCGGCGCCGCGCGCGATGCGCTGCTGCAGCGGGTGATCGGCAGCCCCGACCCGTACGGCAAGCAGATCGACGGCATGGGCGGCGCCACCTCCAGCACCAGCAAGACGGTGATCGTGTCGCGCAGCACGCGCGCCGACCATGACGTGGACTACCTGTTCGGCCAGGTGGCGATCGACCAGGCCTTCGTCGACTGGAGCGGCAACTGCGGCAACCTGTCGGCGGCGGTCGGTCCGTTCGCTATCGCGGGCGGCCTGGTCGACCCCGCACGTGTGCCGCGCGACGGCGTGGCCGTGGTGCGCATCTGGCAGGCCAATATCGGCAAGACGATCATTGCCCATGTGCCGATGACCGGCGGCGCGGTGCAGGAGACCGGCGATTTCGAACTCGACGGCGTGACGTTCCCGGCGGCGGAAGTGCAGCTGGAATTCATGGATCCGGCCGCGGACGAAGAGGGTGCGGGCGGGGCGATGTTCCCCACCGGCCACGTGGTGGACGACCTGGATGTGCCGGGCGTCGGCACGCTCAAGGCGACCATGATCAATGCCGGCATCCCCACCATCTTTGTCGAGGCCGCGGCGATCGGCTACACCGGCACCGAGCTGCAGGACGCGATCAACGGCGATCCGAAGGCGCTGGCGATGTTCGAGACCATCCGCGCGCATGGCGCGTTGCGCATGGGGTTGATCGGTTCGCTGGAGGAGATCGCCACGCGCCAGCACACGCCGAAGGTGGCGTTCGTCGCCGCGCCGGCGGACTACGTCGCTTCCAGCGGCAAGGCGGTGAAGGCGGGCGACATCGATCTGCTGGTGCGCGCCATGTCGATGGGCAAGCTGCACCACGCCATGATGGGTACGGCGGCGGTGGCGATCGGCACGGCGGCGGCGATTCCCGGCACCCTGGTCAACATCGCGGCCGGCGGCGGCGAGCGCCATGCGGTGCGCTTCGGCCATCCCTCGGGAACGCTGCGGGTCGGCGCCGAAGCGGCGCAGGTCGGCGGTGCGTGGACGGTGACCAAGGCGGTGATGAGCCGCAGCGCGCGCGTGCTGATGGAAGGTTGGGTGCGCCTGCCTGCAGTCTGATTCGGCGGGGGCGGGCGTTGACTGCCGCCGGATGCGGCGACATGGTTAGTGGTCTCGATCAGGCTTGCCAGGAGAGGGGCTTCATGAGTTCGCATGACATCCGCTCCGCCGAGCGGCCGTCGCCCGACCAGGCGATGGTCGACGTCGCCGACTACGTCCTCGACTACCGCATCGATTCCGCCGAGGCCTACGACACGGCGCGCTACATGCTGCTGGATTCGCTGGCTGCGGCAATGCTGGCGATGAAGTTTCCCGAATGCGTCAAGCACCTCGGCCCGCTGGTGCCGGGCGCCGTGCTGCCGGGCGGTGCGCGCGTGCCGGGCACCAGCTACGAGCTGGACCCGGTGCAGGCGGCATTCGCCATCGGTACGCAGATCCGCTGGCTGGATTTCAACGACACCTGGCTGGCGGCCGAGTGGGGCCACCCCTCCGACAACCTCGGCGCGATCCTGGCCGTGGCCGACTATCTCGGCCGCAAGGCCCAGCGCGAGGGCGGCACGGCGCTTACCGTGCGCGAGGTGCTGGGCTGGGCGATCAAGGCGCACGAGATCCAGGGCTGCTACGCCCTGCTCAACAGCTTCAATAGAGTGGGGCAGGACCACGTGATCCTGGTCCGGCTGGCCTCCACCGCGGTGGCCGCCGCCATGCTGGGCGGCAGCAGGGAGCAGATCGTCACCGCCGTCTCGCACAGCTGGATCGACAACGGCGCCCTGCGCACCTACCGCCACGCCCCGAACACCGGCCCGCGCAAGAGCTGGGCGGCGGGCGACGCCTGCCGGCGCGCGGTGACCCATGCGATCCATGCGGTCTACCGCGGCGTGGCGGGCTATCCATCCGCGCTGAGCGCGGCGACCTGGGGCTATTACGACGTGGCGTTCAAGGGAAGCGCCTTCCGCTTCGAGCGGCCGTTCGGCAGCTATGTGATGGAGAACGTGCTGTTCAAGCTCAGCTACCCGGCCGAGTTCCACGCGCAGACCGCGGTGGAGTGCGCCATGCGGCTGCACCCTCAGGTGGCCGGCCGCCTCGACGAGATCGACCAGGTGGCGATCGAGACCCAGGAGGCGGGCGCGCGCATCATCGACAAGACCGGCCCGCTGGCCAACTACGCGGACCGCGACCACTGCATCCAGTACATGGTGGCCGTGCCGCTGATCTTCGGCCGCCTGACCGCCGAGGACTACGGCGACGAGGTCGCCGCCGACCCGCGCATCGATGCCTTGCGCGCCCGCATGGCGGTCAGCGAGGACCCGCGCTTCACCCGCGACTACTACGACCCCGACAAGCGCTTTATCGGCAACTCGGTGCAGGTGTTCTTTAAAGATGGCAGCAGTACGGAAAAGATCACCGTCGATTATCCGATCGGCCATCGCCGGCGCCGGGCGGAAGGCATCCCGGTGCTGCTCGGCAAATTCGAGGCGGCGATGCGCGGGCACTTGCCCGGGCACAAGGTCGGGGCGATCCTCCACGCGATAGCAGACCCGAGCAGGCTGGACGCCATGCCTGTTCAGGAATTCCTGGAACTCTTCACGTTGTAAAGACGGTGTGAGCTAAAAACTGAACGGGCGTTCGGAGAATTGTTTGTTTTTTGCTAAGCTCTCTGCGCCCGTTTCGGGTGGTTTGGCTTCAAGGCCGGCATCGGCCGGGACTCATGGCGGCACGGCCCGCAGGGTCGTTCGCCTGGGGGTGGAACGGACGCGAAAACCAATAAACGAGGAGACACCTGATGAAACGTAAGGGCTTGTACTTCGTGATCGCGCTTGCCCTGGGCGGCGTAGGTGCCGCTCACGCGCAGGACACTGCCAGCGCCACGCCCACTTACGACGGCCGCTGGTACATCGCCCCCACCGTGGGCGGCTACTACAACGATACCGACCGCAATACCAACAGCCGCCAGGTCTATTACGGCCTGGGCGTCGGCAAGTTCATCGCGCCGAACACCTCGATCGACCTGTTCATCGACCGCACCAAGCGCGACATCGATTCCAAGATCGGTGGCGGCAACTGGTCCAACAACAACTTCGGCGCCGCGGCGCGCTTCTACTTCGGCGCGTGGGACGCATGGCGTCCGTACCTGCTGGCCGGCGTGATGGGCAGCTACCACCACAGCCGCTTCGACAACGCGTGGTCGCCCGCCGCCGAGCTGGGCGTCGGTATCTCCAAGACCATCACCGACAGCAGCGACATCCGCGCGGAAGCTGGCTACCGCTACGACTGGGACGACAAGACCCAGCCGGAGAAGAACGGCTACGGCGACTGGTTCCTGGGCTTCAGCGTGGTGTCGCGCTTCGGCGCTCCGCCGGCTGCCCCGACCACCACGCCGCCCCCGCCGCCGCCGCCGGATTGCTCCAAGCTCGACAGCGACGGCGATGGCGTGAACGATTGCGACGACAAGTGCCCGGGTACGCCGGCCGGCACCATCGTCGGTCCGGATGGTTGCCCGCAGAAGGTCGTGATCGACCTGCGCGGCGTGAACTTTAAGTTCGACTATCCGAAGAAGGGCCACGTGAAGGCTGGCGAGATCGGCAAGGCCCTGGCCACCCCGACCGCCGACTCGATCGCGATCCTGGACCAGGCCGTGGACACCCTGGGCCGCTATCCGAACGTGAAGGTCACGGTCGCCGGCTATACCGACTCGGTCGGCAAGGACGACTACAACCAGAGCCTGTCGGAGCGTCGCGCGCAGATCGTGTTCGACTACCTGACCTCGCACGGCATCGACGCCAGCCGCCTGCAGGGTCCGATCGGTCACGGCAAGAACGACCCGATCGACAGCAACGACACGGATGCCGGCCGCGCCCGCAACCGTCGCACCGAGCTGCAGGTCCAGCAGTAACCGACCGCATGGTCGTCAGAAAAGCCCGGCGCGAGCCGGGCTTTTCTTTTGCCTCGCAGCCATGTGCGAAGAACTTTCGGTGAGGCGCGTTTTCACGCGAATTTGCCTGAACGAGAACCCACCAAAAGCTTAAGCTGTCACGTTTACCTGTTAAGGGACGTGTGTATCTCTTAACGGTTTTGCTACACTCTGCGCCGCTTGCTGTTAGGAACGCCAAGCAGGGAGCCATGAGGCCCCCGAATGTCGAACCCTGAAGTTCTGACGCGCGATTTCCGTCTGGGGTGGAACGGACGCGAAAACCAATAAACGAGGAGACACCTGATGAATCGTAAGGGCTTGTATTTTCTGATTGCCCTGGCCCTGGGCGGCGTGGGTGCCGTTCACGCGCAGGACAGCAGCTCCAGCGCACCCGCCGGTTTCGATGACCGTTGGTACATTGCCCCGACCGTCGGCGGCTACTACAACGACACCGACCGCAACACCAACAGCCGTCAGGTTTACTACGGCCTGGGCGTCGGCAAGTTCATCGCGCCGAACACCTCGATCGACCTGTTCATCGATCGCACCAAGCGCGACATCGACTCCAAGGTCGGTGGCGGCAACTGGTCCAACAACAACTACGGCGTGACCGCCCGCTACTACTTCGGCGCGGCCGACGCATGGCGTCCGTACCTGCTTGCCGGCGTGATGGGCAGCTACCACCACAGCCGTTTCGACAAGGCCTGGTCGCCGGCCGCCGAGCTGGGCGTCGGTATCTCCAAGTCGATCACCGACAGCAGCGACATCCGTGCGGAAGCCGGCTACCGCTACGACTGGGACGACAAGACCCAGCCGGAGAAGAACGGCTACGGCGACTGGTTCCTGGGCTTCAGCGTGGTGTCGCGCTTCGGCGCTCCGCCGGCTGCCCCGGTGGCCGCCACCCCGCCGCCGCCGCCGGCTCCGGACTGCTCCAAGCTGGACAGCGACGGTGACGGCGTGAACGACTGCGACGACAAGTGCCCGGGTACGCCCGCCGGTACCATCGTCGGTCCGGACGGCTGCCCGAAGCAGGTCGTCATCGACCTGCGCGGCGTGAACTTCAAGTTCGACCGTCCGAAGAAGGGCGAGAAGGACATCAAGAAGGCCCTGGCTGAGCCCAGCGCCGACTCGATCGCCATCCTCGACCAGGCCATCGACACCCTGCAGCGCTACCCGCAGGTGAAGGTGACGGTTGCCGGCTACACCGACTCGGTCGGTAAGGACGCCTACAACCAGAGCCTGTCGGAGCGTCGCGCGCAGATCGTGTTCGACTACCTGACCGGCCACGGCGTCGACGCCAGCCGCCTGCAGGGCCCGATCGGTCACGGCAAGAACGACCCGATCGACAGCAACGACACGGATTCGGGCCGCGCCCGTAACCGTCGCACCGAGCTGCAGGTCCAGCAGTAATCACGACCGCAAGGTCGCGTGGAAAAGCCCGGCGCAAGCCGGGCTTTTCTTTTGGGCGGACTGGGGCACGATGACCGGCATGGACCGAAAGCAAGGGCAGGGCAGGCGAATCACGCCGGGCCGCGGTGCCGCAGCCGCGCCGAAGCACGGCCTGGCCCGCGTGCTCAGCAAGCTTGGCGTGTGCTCGCGCAGCCGGGCGGAGAAGGCCATACGCGAAGGCCGCGTCAGCGTGGACGGCCGCGTGGTGCTCGACCCGGAACGCCCCGCCGACGCCGCCCGCCAACGCATCCTGCTCGACGGCGCCCCGGTCAGCGAGACGCAGCGCGTCTACATCATCCTCAACAAACCCCGCGGCATCGTGGTCAGCGCCGCCGACGAGCGCGGCCGCGACACCGTCTACGACCTGCTGAAGGACGCCGGCCTGCCCTGGCTCGGCCCGGTCGGCCGCCTGGACAAGGCCAGCGAAGGCCTGCTGCTGCTGAGCAACGACAGCGCCTGGGCCGCTCGCCTCACCGAGCCGCGCCACCACGTTGACAAGACCTACCACGTGCAGATCGACGCCGTGCCGGACGCCGCGCTGCTGGAGCGCCTGGCCGAAGGCGTAGTGGACGAAGGCGAACGCCTTGCCGCGAAGCAGGCCACGCTGCTGCGCACGGGCGAAAAGAACGCCTGGCTGGAGATCGTCCTCGACGAAGGCCGCAACCGCCATATCCGCCGCCTGCTCGAAGCGCATGGCATCGGCGTGCTGCGGCTGATCCGCGTGGCCATCGGCACGCTGCCTTTGGGCGAACTCGCCAAGGGCCGGTGGCGCCACCTGCGCCCCGAGGAAGTCGCCGCGCTATCGCGCTGATCAGCCGCGCAACTGCTCCCGCACCACGTCCAGCGTGCGCTCCTGCAGCGGATGCGTGCGCGCCGGATCCATCACCGCATAGATCGTATTGAAGCAAGGCTTGCTCTCGCGCCCCACGGCGACGACGTCGCCGCGCGCCTCGGCCTCCCGCGCGCACGCATACGGCACGACCGACAGCCCCCGGCCGGCCGCCACCCAGTCCAGCACTTCTTCCAGTTCCTCGAAATGCGCCACGCTGCGCAGCCGTGCGGGCTTCTCGCCCAGCACCTGGGTGAACCAGGTGGCGAACACGTAGTCGCTCTCGTCATAGGTCACGTAATCGGCCTGGGCCAGCGCGGCGATATCCAGCGTTGGCAAACTCTGCCGTGCGGATGCGATCAAGGCCGCCTGCTCCATGCCGACCGCAACCAGGCGCAAGGCGCCATGCGGCAGCATCAGATGCACGAAGCCCAGATCGCTGGCGCCGGTTTCCACCTGCCGCACCACTTCTTCCGCGGTGGGAAAGCTCATGCGGATCGGCACATCCGCCAGCGGCCCTTCGCGGAACAGCGGCAGCAGTTCATAGCGCCCGAAGCCGCTCACCGCCGCGATGCGCAGCGGTTGCGCCGGCTCGTCGCGCATCGCCTCGTGCACCTTGGCCAGGTCGCGCCCCATGTCGCGGCAGAACGCCAGCAGCCGCTCGCCGGCGGCGTTGGGCACCAGCGGACCCTGTCCGCGGCGGAACAGCGGCATGCCCAGCGCTTCCTCCAGCTTGCGCAGCTGGTAGCTCACCGCCTGCTCGGTGCGGTGCAGCGACGCGGCGGCAGCGCGCAGGCTGCCGCCTTCGCAGACGGCGCGGAACGCGTGCAGATAACGCAACTCCACATTCATGCGCGGAACCCTGGGCGAGGAGGGGATGAGGGGCGAAAAATTTTCGCCGCAAGCCCAAAAAGATTCGCATGGCCGCGAAGGCAGCGGCAAGCCGAGAATCGCAGCCGCCCACCCGCCAGGAATCCCCATGAGCCGCTGCCACCCGTTTCTGCTAGCCCTGTGCCTGGCCTTGCCCGCCCATGCTGCCCCGAGCCAGGCCGCCCCGGGCCAGGCCACCCCAAGCCAGGCCACCCCGGGCCATGCCGCACATTTCTACCTCTACCGCATGCAAACCGGCGCCGCCGATAAGTTCGAGCAGGGCTACCGCCAGCACCTCGCATGGCATCGCGCCCACCGCGATCCGCTGTCCTGGTACGGCTGGACCATCGAGGACGGCGAGCGCAGCGGCTGGTTCGTCGACGCCAGCGTGGGCGAGCCGTTCGCCGCCTTCGATCATCGGGTGGACGTAGCGGGCGACGGCGCCGATTTCCGCGCCAACGTGTCTGCGTATGCCATCCCGATGGGACAGCCCACCTATGTGCTGCTGCGCGAAGCCAGCACCGGTACGCCACTGGAGAACCGCAAGCCCAGCGCCACCATGCAGGTGACGCACGTGCACGTGCGGCTTGGCATAGAGGCGCGTTTCGAACGCGCGCTGGCCGTCGCACGCCAGGCCTTGCAGCAGGAACCCGGCGCACCGGCCCATACCTGGTATCGCCTGGTCACCGGCGGCGACTCGGCGCAATACATGCTGCTGGTGGCCCGCGATCGCTGGGCCAGCTATGACGGTTTCGAACGCAGCCTCGGTTCGCTGCTGGCGAACGACGAAGCTGCACAGCGCGACATCGGCGATGCCGTGCAATCGGCCACTACCGAAACCTGGCGCTACCGCGCCGAACTCAGCGCGCTGCAATAGCGAAAGCGGGGGAGCGCAACCGCTCCCCCGTCGATGCTCAGCCGATCACCCCAAGCTCGCGGCCCACCTTGGTGAACGCCGCGATCGCGCGGTCCAGGTGCTCGCGCGTATGCGCCGCGCTCATCTGCGTGCGGATGCGCGCCTGGCCCTGTGGCACCACCGGATAGAAGAAGCCGGTGACGTAGATGCCTTCCTCCAGCAGCTTCGCCGCCATGGCCTGCGCCTTCTTGGCGTCGTAGATCATCACCGGCACGATCGGGTGCACGCCCGGCTTGATGTCGAAGCCGGCCTGGCTCATCTGCTCGCGGAAGTAGCGGGTGTTCTCCTGCACGCGCTGGCGCAGCTCGCCCGCGCTGGACAGCATGTCGAACACCTTCAGCGCCGCGGCCACCACGTGCGGCGGCAGCGAGTTGGAAAACAGATAAGGACGCGAGCGCTGGCGCAGCAGTTCGATCACTTCGGCGCTGCCGGTGGTGAAGCCGCCCAGCGCGCCGCCGAGCGCCTTGCCCAGGGTGCCGGTGAAGATGTCGATCTTGTCCATCACGCCGTTGACTTCAGCCGAGCCGCGGCCGCTGTCGCCGAGGAAGCCGGTGCAGTGGCATTCGTCGATATGCACCATCGCGTCGTACTTGGCGGCGAGCGCGGCGATCTTGTCCAGCGGCGCGATAAAGCCGTCCATCGAGAACGCACCGTCGGTGGTGATCAGCTTGGTGCGCGCGCCCGCGGCGTCGGCCGCCTGCAGCTGCTTTTCCAGGTCGGCCATGTCGCAATTGGCGTAGCGGAAGCGCTTGGCCTTGCACAGGCGGATGCCGTCGATGATCGAGGCGTGGTTGAGCGCATCGGAAATGATCGCATCCTCTTCGCCCAGCAGCGGCTCGTACAGGCCGCCGTTGGCGTCGAAGCAGGCGGCGTAGAGGATGGTGTCCTCGGTGCCGAAGAACTCGGCGATCTTCTTTTCCAGCTGCTTGTGCAGGTCCTGCGTGCCGCAGATGAAGCGCACCGAGGCCATGCCGAAGCCGTGGCTGTCCAGCGCCTCCTTGGCGGCCTGGATCACGTCGGGATGGTCGGCCAGGCCCAGGTAGTTGTTGGCGCAGAAGTTCAGCACCTTGCGCCCGCCCTCCAGCTCGATCTGCGCCGACTGCGGCGAGACGATCACGCGCTCGCCCTTGAACAGGCCCTGCTCGCGGATGGAATCCAGTTCGGCGGCGTAGCGCGCGCGGGTGGTGTCGGAGTAGCTCATCGGGATCGGCCCTTGGGGGGAAAGATGCCGATTGTGAGCCTTTGCGGCCCGCCGGAAAACCCGAGCCTGATCGAAAAGCCCGCGTAGGTTGGGGTGAGCCGCAGGCCAACCCCAACGATGCGGTGCGTCTGGACGTGGCGCGGTTGGGGTTCGCCTGCGGCTCACCCCAACCTGCGCGGGCTGCGCAGGCCGGCAGGCGTCAATGCAAGCCGAAATCCACCCGCGTCGTCTTGCCCTTGTCGTCGATCCCCTCCGGCGTGAGCTTGGGATCCTTCAGCCCATACCGGTTGTCCGGCAGCTTGCCCTTCAGCCAGTCGCGCACCGCGTTGGCGCGGCGCTCGGCCAGGTCGCGCATCGCCGCGTCGTCGGTCTTGACGTTGGTCTCCAGCAAGGCCCGCATTTCGTCGGGCTCCAGCGACTTCTTCAGTCCCAGCGCATTGCGCGGCTTGTCGATGTCGTCGGCGTGCTTGTACGCACGCGCCAGATAGCGCTCTTCCTGGTCCGGCGTGATCGCCACCGCGGCGAGCGCGGCGGGCGAGGTGTCGGCGTTCTTGCCGCCGTCGTCCAGCAGCTTCTCCTTGCGGATCATGTCCTGCACGGTCACCTTGCGCAGCCCGTTCTGGTCCTGCGCCGGATCGGCGCGGCCGACGATATCCAGGGTCAGCGAGGTCTTCTGGTTGAGCATCGCCACCACCTTGCCCAGGCGCTCCTGCGCGGCGCCGTTGAGCACGGCCGAGCCGGGTTCGAATTCCACGTAGCCGAGGTCTTCGTGGTCGCCGCCGCCGAAGGCCGAGCCGAGCAGGCGGAACGGCGAGGTCACCGCCTTGACGATCAGGTTGCCGATGGCGCGCCAGATCAGGCCGCCCATGCTGAACTGCGGATCGTCCAGCGAGCCGGACACCGGCACGTTGACGTCGATATTGCCCTGCGTGTCCTTCAGCAGCGCCACCGCCAGCTTCACCGGCAGGTGCGAAATGCCGGGCGCTTCGATGCGGTCGCCGAAGGTGAGCTGGGTGATGTAGATGTGGTTGTCGGCCTTGAGCTTGCGCTGGTCGAGGTTGTACTTCACGTCGACGGTGAGCTTGCCCGCGGTGATCGGATAGCCGGTGTACTTGCTGGAGTAGGCGCTGAGGCGCGTCAGCTCCACTTCGTTGGCCTTGCCCTGGATATCCAGGAAGGCCACCGGCGCCAGCGGATTCATGCTGCCGCTGATGTCCACCGGCGAGTTGTCGTCCAGCTGCGCCTGCACGGCCACCTCGGCCGGCGGGCCGCCCGCGGTGCCGAACGCGCCGATCTTGCCGGTGACCTTGGTGAGGTTGGCGGTGTAGTTGGGCTTGATGAAGTTGTCGGTGTAGTTGAGCTGGCCGTTGAGCAGGGTGATCTGGCCGAGCTGGATATCCGCCGCCGGAGCGATCGATTCGGTGGGCTTCTCGGTTTCCGTCGTCGTCTTCGACACCTTGGGTGCCGCCGGCGCATTGGTTTCGGCGCGCGTCACCGAGACCGGCGCTTCCTGCTCCGGCTTCGCCACCACGTCAGCCAGATTCAGCCGTCCATTCGCATTGACGATCATGCGCGCATAGAACGCGCTCAGCACCAGGCTGCCCACGTGCATGCGCGGCGTGCCGCTGCCGTAGGCCACGTCGAGGTTGCCGGCGTTGAGCGCGCTCCAGCGCAGGAAGTCGTCGCCGGTGACCTTGTCCTGCACGCGCACGCGTTCCAGCGCGGCATTGCCCTTGAAGCCGAACTTCGGTTCCGCGCTGCGTCCGTCGTAATGCAGCTTGCCCTTGCCGCTCAGGCGCGCGCTGGAGATGGTCACGTTCAGCGGCACGCTGATGTACGGCGCGAAGGTGGCGATGTCCAGGCCGCGGGTGGTGACGTCCAGTTCGGCCAGGGCAGGGGAGGGCTGCACCTTGCCGGCGAGCGAGAACGTGCCCTTGCCGATGGAGCCGTCCAGCTTCATCGCGCGCTGCTGGTTGAACGTGTCGCTGAGCTCGTCGATGCCGCCCTTGAGCGCCGTCACTTCCACCACCGCGGGCTTGCCGTTGCCCACCGCGTGGTCGGCGAAGCGCACGGCGCCGTTGTCCACGCCGAGGTGGGCGATGCTCCATTGCCACGCCGGTCCGGCGTCGGCCGGCCTGGCCTTGCCGCGTGGCGCGGCTGCCTTGGCGGCGGTCTTGGGCGGCGCGAACAATTCGGTGAGCGAAATAGTGCCGTTGGCCGCGCGCTGCACGTCCAGGCTAAGGCCGGTGCCGACCAGGCTTTTCAGGCGCGCCTGGCGCGACGCCAGGTCGATCTGTTCGATGTCCGCCTGCAGCTTGCCCCAGACCACCGGTGCGGCCTGGCCCTTGCCGCCGGCTTCCAGCGCGAAATCGCTCACCGTGGCCTGCGCCGGCGCCAGGTGCACATTGGTGGCCTTGCCCCAGTCCAGCTGCAACTGGCCGTTGGCATCGAGCTTGCCCTTGGCGGCGCGCGCGGCCATGGCGGAGCCGGCCATCGCCTGCAGCGGCACCATGTCCACCTGCTTGAGCGACAGCGCCGCCTTCAGCGTGGCCGCGGCCAGGTCGAGCGTGCCCTTGGCGCCGATGTCGCCGCCGAACAGCTGGCCGGCCAGATCGAGCTTCGCCGGCGGCGCGGCAAGCATGCTCAGGCCGAGCAGGCTGCCGTGCAGGTTGGCGAGATCGAGCTTGTTCTGCGTGGCGTCGGTGTAGTGGATGGCGCTGCCGGTGAGCGCGATCGAGGCGATGCGCAGGTCGGTGGGCGCGGCTTTCTTCGCCGGATCGGCTGGCGCCGACGGCGCCGTCAATGTGTCGTAGTTGCTGTGCCCGCCTTCGCTCGCCGTGTAATAGACCTGGGCCTGCTCCAGCTTCAGCGCACCGAGCCGGTAGCGCGACACCAGCGGCTGCACGTCCGCCAACTCCGCCGTGCCATGGCCGAGGCGCGCGATCGGCTCGCCCTTGCTGCTGTCCAGCGCGAAATCGTCCAGCTGCAGGTTGCCGGTGAGGCGCACCTGCGGCGCATCCGGTGTCTGCACGAAATTGAGTTCCAGCTTGCCGCTGAGCAGGCCCTTCGGAATCGCGATCGGCAGCGGCTTGGGCACATAGCCGAGGTAGCGGGGCAGGTCGAGGCGGTCGAGCTGGAAGCCGATCGCCGATTCGCGGTTGCTGGCGAACGGCTTGGTCTGGCCTTCGATGCGCAGCGGGCTGCCGTCCACCTTCAGCGCCAGCAGCGGCTTGACGAACACGTCGGTGCTGCTGGGCAGGTTGGCGAGGAAGGGAATGCCAAGTTCCAGTTGCTCGACATGGTGGCTGGCTTTCGCCGCCTGATCATCGAACACGATGTCGCCGCCGTGCACGCTGATATTGGACAGCGCGAAGCGCGCCGGCTTGGCGTCGGGCGCGGCCGGTTGCGATGCGTAGCGCTCGATGATGTCGGAGAAATTGAAGCGCTGGTCGGCCGTGCGCGCGATGTGGATGCGCGGGCGCTGCAGCGAGAGTTCGTCCAGCACCGGCGCCAGGCGGAACAGCGAGGTCCACGAGGTATTGGCGACGATCTGGTCGACGTCGACGAAGCTGGTCTTGCCGTTGCGTTCACCGATATGCAGCTGGTCCAGTTGCAGCCGCAAGGTGTAGGGGTTGAGGTGCACCTTGCCCAGCGTCACTGGCCGGTCCAGCGCGGCGCTGGCGTGTTTTTCGATCTGGCCGCGGATGATCGACGGCGCGGCGAGAAAGCCGAACAGGCCGAACAGCACCAGCACGATGGCGGCGATCAGCGCGGTCTTGCGCGTGCGCCGCGAGCGGTAGACGGTGAGCGCACGTGTGCGCGCCGCCGCCAGCCGGGAACTGCCGGAAGAAATCTGATCTGCCATGCGGGCGATGCTCCGTCAGTTAAGCGACCCGACGGCGTGCGGTCCTACCCCGGCCGCGCACTGCCTAACCCAGTCCCATAAGCGCCGGTCGCGGGGGGAGTTTACCCGTGCATGAGACGTTTCGGTGGGCTCCCGCGCACGCCCGGCGCGGGAGCCTTCAGGCCACGATCAGAGCCGGCTCCGCATCAAAGCCAGGAACACACGACCTTGCCGCAATGGCCGGCATCCATCAGGTCGAAGCCCTTCTGGAATTCGTCGATGTGGATCTGGTGGGTGAGCACCTTCTGCAGCGGGAAGCCGGTGAGCACCATCTGGGTCATCTTGTACCAGGTCTCGTACATGCGGCGGCCGTAGATGCCCTGCAGGGTGAGGCCCTTGAAGATCACCTTGTCCCAGTCGATGCCGGCGCCGCGCGGCATGATGCCGAGCATGGCGATCTTGCCGCCGTGATACATGCAGTCGAGCATGTCGTTGAAGGCGCGCGGGTTGCCGCTCATCTCCAGGCCCACGTCGAAGCCTTCGATGTGCAGGTCCTTCACCACGTCGCGCAGCGACTGGTTGGCCACGTTCACCACGCGGGTGGCGCCCATGTCGGCGGCCAGCTTCAGGCGGTAGTCGTTGACGTCGGTGACCACCACGTTGCGTGCGCCCACGTGCTTGGCGATGCCGGCGGCGATGATGCCGATCGGGCCGGCGCCGGTGATCAGCACGTCCTCGCCGATCAGGTCGAACTCCAGCGCGCAGTGCGCGGCGTTGCCGTAGGGGTCGAAGAAGGCGGCCAGCTCCGAGGGGATCTGGTCCGGGATCGGCCACAGGTTGGAGGCCGGCATGGCCATGTATTCGGCGAAGGCGCCGTTGCGGTTCACGCCGATGCCCACCGTGTTCGGGCACAGGTGCTGGCGGCCGGCGCGGCAGTTGCGGCAGTGGCCGCATACGATATGGCCCTCGGCCGAGACGCGGTCGCCGATCTTGTAGCCGGTGACGCCAGGGCCGATCTCGACGATGCGGCCGACGAATTCATGGCCGATGGTCAGGCCCGGCTTGATGGTGCGCTGGCTCCACTCGTCCCACTTGTAGATATGCAGGTCGGTGCCGCAGATGGCGGTTTTTTCCATCTTGATCAGCACCTCGTTGGGGCCGACCTCCGGCACGGGCACTTCTTCCATCCAGATGCCCTGCTCGGGCAAGCGCTTGACCAGGGCTTTCATCGTCTGCTGCATGGGGAATCCATCGGCTGGCCCGCAAGGCGGGCGGGGAAAGCGGCGATTATAAAGTGCGGGCACGGCGGGCCGTCTTCGTGCAGTGCAGCGTTGCCGGCCCGGCCGCTTCGGTCTAAGGTCGCAAGTTTGTGCGATCACCCAGAAGGGACAGCGGATGCGTAAGAAGACGATGGGCCTGGCCGCGGCCATGGCGATGGGACTGGCCCCGGGCGCGCAGGCGGACGAGGGCATGTGGATGCCCTCGCAGCTGCCCTCGATCGGCAAGCAGCTGCGCGCCGCCGGCTTCCAGGGCAACCCGGCCGACCTGGCGGACCTGACCAGGCCGCCGCTCAGCGCGGTGGTCAAGGTGGGCGGCGCCACCGGCGCCTTCGTCAGCGGCGACGGCCTGGTGCTGACCAACCACCACGTGGCCTTCGGCGTCATCCAGTACAACAGCAACCCGCAGCGCGACCTGATCCAGCACGGCTTCGTCGCCGGCGACCGCGCGCAGGAGCTGCCGGCCAATCCGGACTTCCGCCTGCGCGTGACCACCGGCTTCGACAAGGTCACCGACCAGGTGCTGGCCCAGGCCCGGGGCAAGACCGGCCGCGCCTACTACGACGCGGTGGACGCCGCCGGCAAGGCGCTGGTGGCCGAGTGCGAGCGCGAGGCGGGCTATCGCTGCAGCGTGGTCAACATGTTCTACGGGCGCGATTTCTACCTGGTGAAGCAGCTGGAGATCCGCGACGTGCGCCTGGTCTACGCGCCGCCGCGCGCCATCGGCAACTACGGCGACGAAGTGGACAACTTCGTCTGGCCGCGCCACAGCGGCGACTTCACCGTGCTGCGCGCCTATGTCGGCCCCGACGGCAGGCCGGCGGCCTATGCCAAGGAAAACCAGCCGTACCACCCGCCGGCGCATCTGCAGGTCGCCAGCGAAGGCGTGAACGAGGGCGACTTCGTCATGCTCGCCGGCTATCCCGGCACCACCTATCGCCACCGCACGGCGGCGGAGTTCGCCGACCAGGTGCAATGGCGTCTGCCCAAGTCGGTGGAGGTGATGAAGCAGGTGCAGGGCGTGATCGAGGACGCCGGCCGCGCCGACAAGCAGGCGGCGATCCGCTACGCCTCGCAACTGCAGTCGCTGAAGAACGGCATCAAGCGTTTCAGCGGCGAACTCGACGGCCTCAAGCGCAGCGACGCGGTCGACATCCGCCGCAAGGACGAGGACGCCATGCTGGCGTGGCTGGACAAGCAGCCGCAGGCAAGAACGCTGCGCCCGGACATCGACACGGTGGCCAAGCTGATCGCCGGCGGCAATGCCAACCGCGAGCGCGATCTGCTCTTCGCCATCCTGCAAGCGCAGACGCAGCTGCTGCGCTCGGCGCTCACCTTGCAGCGCTACGCCCACGAACGCGCCAAGCCCGACGCCGACCGCGAAACCGGCTACCAGCAGCGCGATGAGGACCTCACCGCCGGCATGCTCAAGCAGGTGCAGCGCCGCTACGACGCGGGGGTGGAAAAACGCATCCTCACGGCTCTGCTCATCCGCTATCAGCAGTTGCCCGATCCGCAGCGCGTGCCGGAATTCGACGCCGCCTTCGGCCGCACGCCGGCCGAACTGGCCGGCACGCTGGACCGCGTCTACGGCGCCACCCAGCTCGGCGACGAGGCGCAGCGCCTGCATTGGCTGAAGGCGCAGCCCGACGAAGTGGCGAAGTCGGACGACGCGCTGCTCAAGCTGGCGGCGGCGCTGCAGCCGGCGCTGCTGCGCCTCGAAGACCAGCGCAAGGAGCGCGACGGCGAGCTGCTGCGCCTGCGCCCGGCCTATATGCAGGCGCTGATCGCCTATCGCGAGCAGCAGGGGCGGGCGGTCTATCCGGATGCCAACTCCACCTTGCGCGTCAGCTACGGCAAGGTCACGCCGCTGAAGGCACGCGACGCGGTGAGCTATTCGCCGCTGACCAGCACCGCCGGCATCGTCGAGAAGAACACCGGGGTGGAACCGTTCGACGCGCCCAAGCCGCTGCTGGACGCCATCGCCAAGGGCGACTACGAGGGCTATCTGGACAAGCGTTCCGGCGTGATGCCAGTGGATTTCCTCAGCAACCTCGACACCACCGGCGGCAACTCCGGCTCGCCCGTGCTCAATGCGCACGGCCAGCTGGTGGGGCTGAATTTCGACAGCAACTGGGAAGCGGTGAGCGCGAGCTGGATGTTCGATCCGCGCTACAAGCGCGCGATCCACGTGGACATGCGCTACATGCGCTGGCTGATGGACAAGGTGTATCCGGCGCCGTGGCTGCTGAAGGAGCTGGGCGTGCCGGCGCGGTGATGCCGCGCCGACGGCGAACGTAGGTTGGGGTGAGCGCAGCGAACCCCAACAGACGTTTCAGGTCGTCCTATCAAAGGGAAGGCCGGGCGTCGCGGCCGCGTTGGGGTTCGCTGCGCTCCCCCCAACCTGCACGGCGGCTCAGCGCAGCGCCGAATAGATCAGCGCGAAAACCAGGCTGGCCGCGACGCAGACCACGAACCAGAAACCGCGGTTGTCCTTGTGCCACACCGGTGGCGCGCCATCGTCGCCCGCGCGCGCGGGCTTGGCGGCGGCAGCGGGTGCCGAGGCGCGGTTGCCGGGTTCGGCCACCATGTACTTGCGTTTGTTCATTCCGTACTTCCCCCCGTTCAACGTTGTCTCGGCGGTTCGCTGTGGCTGACCACGGTTGCGATCGTGCAAGACACCGTGATTCTCGTCCAAAATGTGAAGCAAGGCACGTGCCCATACCGTCCAAATGGCGTTGCGTTGCCGTTGGGCGGGAAAACGCTGCATGCCAGCCTGACCCAGCACGTCACCTTGAGCCCTCCGGAAGCGTACATGCCTGCCGACTCGCGTCACCCCAGCATTTTCTTGATGGGCCCTACGGCGTCGGGCAAGACCGCGTTGGCGTGTGCGCTGAGCGAGAATTTTCCGGTTGAGCTGGTGAGCGTGGATTCCGCGCTGGTGTACCGCGGCCTGGACATCGGCGCGGCCAAGCCGGATGCGGCGACGCTGGCGCGCCATCCGCACGCGCTGATCGATATCCGCGATCCGGCCGAGCCGTATTCGGCGGCGGATTTCCGCGCCGACGCCCTGCAGGCGATGAAAGACATCACGGCGCGCGGCAAGGTTCCGCTGCTGGTCGGCGGCACGGGCTTGTACTTCCGCGCGCTGCAACATGGGCTGTCACATTTGCCGGAGGCCGACGCGGCGATCCGCGAACGCCTCACCGAAGAGGCCGGACTGATCGGCTGGCCCGCCATGCACGAGCGGCTGCGCCGGACCGATGCCGCCGCCGCCGCGCGGATCGGGCCGAACGATGCGCAGCGCATCCAGCGCGCGCTGGAAGTGATCGAACTCACCGGCCGCCCGCTGTCCGAACAGCAGCGCGGCGGCAGCGGCGAGCGCTTTCCCTGGCGGGTGCTCAAGCTGGCCCTGCTGCCGGCGGACCGGGCGCCGCTGCACGCGCGCATCGCCGAACGCTTCGACGCCATGCTGCGCGACGGCTTCCTCGACGAGATGCGCGGCCTGCGCGCGCGCGGCGACCTGCATCCGGACCTGCCCTCGATGCGCGCGGTCGGCTACCGGCAGGCCTGGGAGCATCTGGATGGCGCCACCGACGCCGCACAATTCCGCGACCGCGGCGTGTTCGCCACCCGCCAGTTGGCCAAGCGCCAGATCACCTGGCTGCGCGGCGAGCTGGACGCGCGGACTTTCGACCCCGACCGCCCCGGCCTGGAGGCCCGGGCCGTCGACGCGCTGGAACTGTTCCTGGGCGCTTCCGGCTAAGGTTGGCGCGCGGTTTTGGCGAACGGGTTCGCGCTTCCCGGGCAGCCTGCCGGAAAGGCTTTCCAACGCGGGCGCGGAGCCTTTCATCAACGATTTAAAAGTGGTTAATATTCCGAAGCCTTGGGCCGGGGCGCGCGAGCGTCTTTTATCCGGCCCGTCCGATGCGAGGGGAGAACAACAATGTCCAAAGGGCAGTCATTGCAAGATCCGTTTTTGAACGCACTGCGCCGCGAGCGCGTCCCGGTTGCCATCTACCTGGTCAACGGCATCAAGCTGCAGGGCACGATCGAGTCGTTCGACCAGTTCGTGGTGCTGCTGCGCAACCAGGTCAGCCAGATGGTCTACAAGCACGCCATTTCCACCGTGGTGCCCAGCCGCAACGTGCGGATGGGGACCGGCCACGAGGGCCACGTCGAGGCTACGACGGCGCCCGAAACGGAAGGTTGAAACGGGCCTGGAATGACCCATGTGTAAGAGGCGGCGGGCCTTAAGGTCCCGCCGCTTGGTCGTTTCCGACCCCCGCGGCCGCTGGCGACGCTACACTTCGCATTCGCCCCGTCGCGGCCGTCCGGCCCGGTGCCGGGCCCATTCCGCACAGGTCATTCCGCATCCGTGTTCGATAGACAAAAGAAAGGCGAGCGCGCCGTACTGGTGCTGCCGCATTCCCGTGGCGAGGGCGACACCGTGCGCCGCGCCGAAGAATTCACCGAGCTGGTGAAATCCGCCGGCGCCGAAGTGCTGGGCAGCGTCGCCGCCCGCGTCGAGGACCCCAACCCGCGCTACTACATCGGTTCCGGCAAGGCCGACGAGGTCGCCGAGATGGTGCGCGCGCTCGAAGCCGACCTGGTGCTGGTGGACCACACCCTCAGCCCGGTGCAGGAGCGCAACCTCGAGAAGCACCTGAAGACCCGCGTGGTCGACCGCGCCGGCCTGATCCTGGACATCTTCGCCCAGCGCGCCCGCTCGCACGAAGGCAAGCTGGAAGTAGAGCTGGCCCAGCTCAAGCACGTCGCCACCCGCCTGGTGCGGGGCTGGACCCATCTGGACGCCCAGCGCGGCGGTGCCATCGGCAACCGCGGCCCGGGCGAAACCCAGCTGGAAACCGACCGCCGCCTGCTCGCCGAGCGCGTGAAGATGCTGAGCAAGCGCCTGGAGAAGGTGCAGGTGCAGCGCACCCAGCAGCGCCGCGCGCGCCTGCGCAACACGGTGCCGCGGGTGGCCCTGGTGGGCTACACCAATGCCGGCAAGTCCACGCTGTTCAATAAGCTGACTTCCGGCGAGGTGTTCGCCGCCGACCTGCTGTTCGCCACGCTCGACCCCACCGTGCGCAAGCTGGACGACCTCAGCTGCGGCCCGGCCGTACTGGCCGACACCGTGGGCTTCATCCGCGATCTTCCGCACGACCTGGTGGCCGCGTTCCGCGCCACCCTGGCCGAGGCGCGCGACGCTGACCTGCTGCTGCACGTGAGCGACGCCGCCGACGAGGAACGCGAATACCTGCACAAGGTGGTCGACGGCGTGCTGGAGGAAATCGACGCCGGCGACGTGCCGCAGCTGCGCGTGATGAACAAGATCGACCTGGCCGGCACCGAGCCGCGCATCGACCGCGACGACGAAGGCCGCCCGGCCACCGTGTGGCTGTCGGCCGCCACGGGGCAGGGCCTGGACCTGCTGTGCCAGGCCCTGGGCGAACTGCTCGGCGGCGAGCGCGTGCAGTCCGAGCTGCGCCTGCCGCTCACCGCCGGCCGCCTGCATGCGCGGCTGAAGGCCGCCGGCGCCATCGCCGGCGAGGACGTGGACGAGGATGGCTGGCGCCTGCGCATCGACGCGCCGCGCAGCGTCATCGCCCCGCTGAGCGGCGGCAGCCCGGCCGAGGCCGAGCTGCTGCGCGGCCTGCTGGGCGAGCCCCGCGACGAGCCGTGAGCGAGGCGGGACGGGCCTTCGCCCGTCCGCCTCTGCTAGAATGCCCGCCGTTTGTGCCGCTTCCCTGCCGGGCAGGACCCTTGCCCGGACGCGACTCGCCACCATGATGCTTTCCGACCAAGGTGCTTCCGGCTATTGCTGCCGGCCTCCCAGCGGCCTCAAGGAGACTGACAATGGCCTGGAACGAACCCGGTAACGGGCAACGTGACCCCTGGGGCAAGCCTCGCCAGAACCCCGGTAAATCCGGTCTGGACGATGCTTTCAAGCAGTTGAAGAACCGGTTGTCCCGCTTAGGCGGCGGCCCCGGCGGCGTGCTCACCATCGTGCTCGCCCTGCTGCTGGCCTCCCTGCTGCTGAGCAGCTACACCATCGTCGACGCCCGCCAGGCCGGCGTGGTGCTGCGCTTCGGCCAGTACGCCCGCACCCTGCAGCCGGGCTTCCACTTCAAGCTGCCGCGTCCGCTGGAGACCGTCACCAAGGTCAGCACGACCGAGGTGCGCTCGGTGTCCGACAAGGTGCGCATGCTGACCAGCGACGAGAACATCATCTCGGTCGACTTCAACGTGCAGTACCAGGTGTCGGACGCACGCAAATTCCTGTTCTCGCTGAGCGGCCAGCCGGAAGATACGCTGCGCCAGGCCGCCGAGGCCGCGGTACGCTCCGTGGTCGGCGCCAATGTGATGGACAACATCCTCACCAGCTCCGCGCCGGAGCAGGCCGCCGTGCCCGCCGCGCCGTCCACCGCGGCCGCGCCGGTCGCCGCCGCCCAGGCCGCCGTGACCCAGGCCGCCGCCGCCGCGCAGACGCGCGACACGCTGCAGCAGCAGACCCGCGAGATCCTCCAGGCCACCCTGGACAGCTACGACGCCGGCCTCGCCGTCACCGACGTGAGCTTCCAGAACGTGTCGCCGCCGCAGGAAGTGAAGGACGCCTTCGACGACGTCAACGCCGCGCGCGAAGACAAGCAGGGCACCGAGAACAACGCCCGCGCCTACGCCAGCAAGGTGGTGCCCGAAGCACGCGGCGAAGCCTCGCGCATCGCCGCCCAGGCGCAGGGCTACTCGGCCGAGCGCGTGGCGCGCGCCACCGGCGACGCCGACCGCTTCAATCTCATCCTCAAGGAATACCGCGGCGCGCCCGAAGTGACCCGCCGCCGCCTGTGGCTGGAAACCGTCGAGGACGTGATGTCCAACAATCCCAAGGTGCTGGACGGCACCGGCGGCCGCAACATGATCTACCTGCCGCTGGACCGCGCCGCCGTGCGCGACCTGCCGGGCGTGGGCACGGTGGCGCCGGCCGCCGACTCGGGCAAGGAGAAGCAGTGATGAAATTCCTCGCCGGCATCATCGTCGTCATCGCCGTCCTGCTCGGTTTCAACAGCGCCTACGTGGTGCACGAAGGGCAGAGCGCGCTGGTGCTGCAGTTCGGCCGCATCGTGCGCACGGGCGACACGCCGGGCCTGCACTTCAAGCTGCCGCTGATCCAGCAGGCCATCCTGTTCGACAACCGCATCCTCACCCTGGAGGCGCAGCCGGAGCGCTACTTCACCTCCGAGAAGAAGAGCGTCAACGTCGACTTCTACGTGAAGTGGCGCATCGCCGACAACGCCGCCTATTACCGCGCCACCGCCGGCGCCGAGCTGCAGGCCGCCAACCGCCTGTCGCCGATCGTGAAAGACGCCCTGCGCTTCGAGTTCAACGGCCGCACCCTGCAGGAACTGATCGCCGGCGGCCGCAAGGACATCACCGAGCGCGTGCGCAAGCAGACCGACGCCACCGCGCGCAAGAGCCTCGGCATCGCCGTGGTCGACGTGCGCATCAAGCGCATCGACCTGCCGGACGAAGTGAGCGAGTCGGTGTACAAGCGCATGCGCGCCGAGCGCCTGCAGCTGGCCAACGAATTGCGCTCCACCGGCCGCCAGGCCGCCGAAACCATCCAGGCCGACGCCGACCGCCAGGGCCAGGTGATCCGCGCCGAAGCCGAGCGCGACGCGGCCAAGATCCGCGGCGAAGGCGACGCGCAGGCCGCGGCGATCTACGCGCAGGCCTACGGGCAGGATCCGGAATTCTTCGCCTTCTACCGCAGCCTCGGCGCGTACCGTAAGTCGTTCGACGACGGCAAGGGCGTGCTGGTGCTGAAGCCGGATTCGGAGTTCCTGAAGTATTTCAACGACGGCGCGAGCAAGCGCTGAGGCAGCCCGGGCATGTCGCACGACCTCGCCGCCGCGCTGTGCCTCGTCCTGGTGATCGAGGGACTGGTGCTGTTCGCCTCGCCGCGCGGCTGGCAGAGCATGGTGCGCGAGGCGCTGAAGATGGAGCCGCGGAGCCTGCGCATCTGCGGCGCGGTGGTCATGGCGGCCGGACTGCTGTTCCTGCAGCTGGTGCATTGACGCGCGGTTGCCTGCAACGTTTTCGATTCAACATCCTCCGGCCCCCCGATGGGGCCACGACCTACGAGCGAGAAAGATCATGGGCAAGTCAGTCGTAATCCTCGGCGCGCAATGGGGCGACGAAGGCAAGGGCAAGATCGTCGACCTGCTGACCGAGCAGGTGCGGGCGGTCGCACGCTTCCAGGGCGGCCACAATGCCGGCCACACGCTGGTCATCGGCGGCAAGAAGACCGTGCTGCACCTGATTCCGTCCGGCATCCTGCGCGACGACGCGCTCTGCCTGATCGGCAATGGCGTGGTGCTGTCACCGCAGGCGCTGAAGACCGAGATCGAGGAACTGGAAGCGCAGGGCGTGGAAGTGCGCTCGCGCCTGAAGATCAGCCCGGCCACCCCGCTGATCATGCCGTACCACATCGCCGTGGATAAGGCGCGCGAAGCCGCCGCCGGCAAGAGCGCGATCGGCACCACCGGCCGCGGCATCGGCCCGGCCTACGAGGACAAGGTCGCCCGCCGCTCCATCCGCGTGGCCGACCTGATGTATCCGCACGAGCTGCCGGAGAAGGTGAAGACCGCGGTCGAGTACCACAACTTCATCCTCACCCAGTGGCTGAAGGCCGAGGCGGTCGACTACCAGCAGGTGCTGGATGACGCGCTGGCCTATGGCGAGTTCATCCGCCCGATGGTCGACGACGTCGCCACCATCCTGCACGACGTGCGCAAGGAAGGCGGCCACATCCTGTATGAAGGCGCCCAGGGCGCGCTGCTGGATATTGACCACGGCACCTATCCCTACGTCACCTCGTCCAACACCACGGTCGGCGGCGCGCTGGCCGGCACCGGCGTGGGCGCGGGCGACATCGACTACGTGCTGGGCATCTGCAAGGCCTATGCGACGCGCGTCGGCGGCGGTCCGTTCCCCACCGAGCTGCACGACGAGATGGGCGAGCGCCTGCGCAAGGTCGGCAACGAGTTCGGCGCCAGCACCGGCCGTCCGCGCCGCTGCGGCTGGATCGACCTGGTGGCGCTCAAGCGCGCGGTGCAGATCAACGGCATCAACGGCCTGGCCATCACCAAGCTCGACGTGCTCGACGGCCTGCCCAGCATCAAGGTCTGCATCGCCTACGAATACCGCGGCAAGCGCCGCGAGCTGGCCCCGCTGGACGCGGACGGCTGGGCGGAATGCAAGCCGGTGTATCTGGAATTCCCGGGTTGGGAAGAATCCACCGCCGGCATCCGCGACTGGAACAAGCTGCCGGCCGCGGCGCGTGCTTACCTGCGCGCCGTGGAAGAGCTTTCCGGTTGCCGCCTGGCGATCGTGGCGACGGGTGCGGATCGTGACGACACGATTGTGCTGGATGATCCGTTTGCCTGATCGGGCGTGCTTGCCCGACACGAAGAAAGCCCCGCCAATGCGGGGCTTTTTTTATGGACTCAAGCAGCGCGTTCACTGTGCCGTTCCGCAATCACCACGCCGCTTCCACGCCGTGCTGATCATCCAGGTTGGACCATGAGCCCTCCGCAGCAGGAGCGCATGCCATGGCCAACGCAGACAACAAGCATCCCCGCCGCGATACCGCCCCCGAGGACGAGCCGAAGCAGGGAGGCGAATTGCCCACCAAGCAGCTGCCGCGCGAAGACGAGGACGAAGACGAGTCGGGCTCGACCGGCGGTGACGGTGAGTCGTCCACGGCGAGCGCGGCGACGCCGCCGGAGCGTGCGATCGCCCCGGAGGGCGGTGTCGGCCGGCGCAGCGGCACGGGGCAGGCGAGGGCGCATCGCTCGTTCGACGACGATGCGGGCAGTCAGATGCTTGGGCGTGCGGTCGATCCGGATGGCGAGCTGCCGGAGCCGGGCGTGGGCGACAGCTATCAGTCCGGCGTACGGGTCAAGGCGTGGCGCGACAGATGACGAACGGACGCTGCGCCTATCCGTATAGCCTGCGTGTTCTGCGCAGCGCGCGGTAAGGCGCCGTGAAGACCGATGCGATCCAGCGCGTGAACCGGATGTGCGCCCCTGCACAATCACAACCATTGCAAGCCCCACCGCGCCGGTTCTTGGCCGCTTTGTGAGCTGGATATAAGTCGAGGCATCGATCGCAACCTAAGGTTGCGCGCAGCCATGGTCGGCTCCAGGCGGCCGGAGATGGTCAGCGGGCCGGAGTGCGTCTGTGCTCTTGGCTCGCGCATGGTTTCTCCCCTCCGTCACGCGGGCATCGTTACCCGAGCGATGCCACCCACGCGCGACGGACCTATTCCGGCAGAAGCAGGGCCGCTACGGCGACCCTGCTTTTTTTTCGCGCCGCGTTCGCTCAAGTCCCGAATACATGCATCGCCGCGTACTGCAGCAGCATGATGGTCTTGCCGTCGACGATCTCGCCGCGGCGGAGCATGGCCATGGCGTCGTCGAACGGCAGCTCCAGCACTTCGATGTCCTCGCCTTCGCCGGGCAGCCCGCCGCCGTCGCCCACCTTCTGCGAGGCGTCGTATTCGGCGACGAAGAAATGCAGCTTCTCGGTGACCGAGCCGGGACTCATGAAAGCCTCGAACACCTTGCGCACTTCGCCGACGCGGTAGCCGGTCTCCTCCTCTGCTTCGGCGCGGATGCGCTGCTCGGGTGTGGCCTGGTCGAGCAGGCCGGCGGGTGCTTCGATCAGCATGCCGTCGTGGCCGTTGACGAAGCAGGGGAAGCGGAATTGCCGCACCAGCACCACGCTTCGCGTCTCGCGCTGGTACAGCAGCAGGGCGGCGCCGTTGCCGCGGTCGTAGGTCTCGCGCTGCTGGCGCTGCCAGCTGCCGTCGGCGCGGCGGAAGTCGTAAATGGTCTTCTTGAGCAGGTACCAGTCGTTCGACAGCACCTGGCTGTCGATCACGCGGACCCGGTCGGCGGTGGTGGACATGGGGGAATCCAGCTGGACAGGGGACACTGGTTACCGTATCGTGCAGTTTCGTGCAAAGTCAATTAAATTCGTGCAAACGCCATGCTGACCAGCCAGCGCAAGCAAGCCATCCTCGCCGCCCTGCAACGGGACGGGCAGGTCGTCGCCAAAGCGATGAGCGAAACCTTCGGCGTGTCCGAAGACACCGTGCGCCGCGACCTGCGCGAGCTGGCCGCCGAAGGCCTGCTGCAACGCGTGCATGGTGGCGCGCTGCCAGCCTCGCCGGCGATGGCGGACTTCGGCCATCGCCAGCACATCGGCCCGGAGGCGAAATCCGCCATCGCGCACCGCGCGGCGCAGATGGTGCTGCCCGGGCAGGTGGTCTTCATCGACGGCGGCACCACCTGCGTGCAGC
This sequence comes from Dyella sp. SG562, assembly GCF_011759495.1. Taxonomy (NCBI): domain Bacteria; kingdom Pseudomonadati; phylum Pseudomonadota; class Gammaproteobacteria; order Lysobacterales; family Rhodanobacteraceae; genus Dyella; species Dyella sp. SG562. Next base: position 7,373 of record NZ_JAAOYS010000018.1, on the reverse strand, counting down.
TCGCCTGCAGCCTGCCGCAGGCGCTGCGCGCCACGGTGGTCACGCACAGTCCCAGCATCGCGGTGGAACTGGTGGATCACGCGGGCATCGAGGTGGTGCTGATCGGCGGACGCCTGTTCAAGCATTCGGTGGTGGCGGTGGGCGCCGCGGCGATGGAGGCGATCGGGCGCGTGCGCGTCGACCTGTACTTCATGGGCGTCACCGGCGTGCATCCCACCGCTGGCCTGAGCACCGGCGATTTCGAGGAAGCCAGCGTGAAGCGTGCGCTGATCGAACGCGCGGCCGAAGTGGTGGTGCTCGCTTCGGCGGAGAAACTGCACGCGGCCTCGCCGTATGTGATCGCGCCGGTGCAGGCCGCGCAGACCCTGGTGGTGGAGGGCGATACGGCAGAGGCCGTGCTGGCGCCGTTCGCGGCGCTTGGCCTGGCGGTGCTGCGGGCAGGGAGGGAGTAAGCCGCTGCGCGTGCTTACAGCAAGGCCGTCATCGGGCGCAGCGCCGCCACGGTGGTCGGCAGCCCCTGCGCCAGCAGCGTAGCCAGGCATTCCTCGACGGTTCTCGGCGGGTTCTTCAGCGCTTCGCGTTGAGCTTTGACCGCCGCGCAGACGCTGCCGCGCTGCAGGTCGAACAGGTGATGGATGAATTCGTCGGGATGCTGCGCTTCGATGTGGAAGGGTTCGAGCGCGTGCTGCGGAAAGTCCCTGAGGTTGAACGTGACGATCACGCCGGCATGGCATCGGATGGCCGCGGCCAGCACGTGGCGGTCGTCCGGGTCTTTAAGCGCCAGACCTGCCTCGAGCTGTTCGTAGCCCGCGACCAGGCAGTCGGGCACGGCTGAGTCCATCAGCTCGCGCGTGCGCTGCAGCGCTTCCGGCTTCAGCTCTGGACGCCTGGCCAGCACCGAGCGCATCCATTCGTGATGGATGCGCTCGGTCCAGTGCGCGCGGAACAGGCCCGTAAGCGCCAGGCGCATGAGCAGGTCGCGCAAGGGTGCCGGGTACAGCACACAGGCGTCGTAAATCACCGGAAAGGGCACGGTCAGTATCCAAGGCCCAGCTCTTGCGCCTGCGCGGCCAGCTCGTCGAGGGCGTTCCTGCTCGCCGCATCGCGCTTGTGCCGATAGGCCAGCAGGTCGCTGGCGTAGATGCGCCGATGCGTGCCGGTCTTGTGGAAGGCGATGTCGCCGGCTTCGAGCAGCGAGACCAGATGCGGCCGGGACACGTTGAGGAAGTCGGCCGCCTGCTGGGTGGTCAGCTCAGCCTTCACCGGAATGATGCTGACCGCCTTGCCCTCGGCCATGTTGGCGAGGATTTCCACCAGCATGCGCAGGGCGCTGACCGGCACGTCGATGGTGGCGTCGCCGTCGATGACCTTGATGCGTCCGTTGCCGCCGTCGCCGAGGTAGGCGGCCAGCAGGCGGCCGCTGGCGCGGGCGGCTTCGGCTTCTTCGGGGGTGGGTGGCAGCGAGGGGATGTCTTGGCGCGGCATGGTCATGGGAGCTCTCCAGCGGTCGATCCTGACTACGTTCATGGCGGATGCTCCTCCAAAATCGAAATAAATGCAATATACGAAATAAACGAAATTTGCCCCGACCTATTGCCTGGCTCTCGCCGGTGATCGCATGGCGAAGGGGCTGGCGTGCTCGGAAGGGCAGGTCAGATTAAGGCCGGCGCGGTCGGCCGGAGGCCTGTTCGGCCATAAAGTCAGACCAGACCTAGACCGCTTCCATCGACGCAGAACGGGCCCGGTCATGGACCGGGCCCGTCGCGTTTCATGCCCCAGCTTTGCGTCTTACTGCACGTTGAGGTTGACGTCGTCCAGCACGAACGAGGTCTGCAGCGAGCTGTCCTCGGTGCCCGTGAACTTGATGGTCACGCTCTGGCCGATGTACGCGCTCAGGTCGAACGAACGCTGCGTATAGCCCGACGCTTTGTTGAGGTTGGAGTACGTCGCCAGCGTCTTCAGCACGGTGCCGCTGCTGTTGAGCACCTGCACCGTCAGCTTGTCGTACGCCGTGGTGGTGGTGGTCTCGGCGGTGTCGATGTGCAGGTAGAACGTCAGCGTCGCGCTGGTCTTGCCGCTGGGAATGGCCACGCTCTGCGAGACGGTGTCGGTATGGCTGCTGCCATAGCCGTCCAGCCACGCGAACCAGGTGCCGCCATGCGCGGTTTCACCGCTGCAGCTGGAGTTGCTGCACAGCACGCCGGAGCTCATCGACCACGGCGAAGCCGTGCCGGTCTCGAAGCCGGGGTTGACGATCAGCTGGCTGCCGCCACCACCGCCGCTGGACACCGCCACCGACGCCGTCTTGCTGCTGGTCTTGCCGCTGCCGCCGTCGGTCACGGTCTCAGTCACGCTGTAGGTGCCGTTGGCCGCGTAGGTGTGGCTCGGGTTGGTGGCGCTGGAGGTGCCGCCGTCGCCGAAGGTCCACGCGTGCGCGGTGATGCTGCCGCCGCTGTCGGTGGAGCTGTCGGTGAAGTTCGCGGTCAGGCCGTTGGTGGTGTAGCTGAAGTTGGCCGTGGGCGTGCCGCCGCCACCGCCGCCGCCGCCGACTACCGGATGCGCCAGGTCGCAGCGATTGGTGTCGTTGGACCAGGTGCTCTGCATGGCGAAGTTGCCGGTGCTCATCGCCACGTTCGCGCTGGCGCCCTGGCCGGAGCTGAGCCACGCGCATTCGTCCGCGTTTTCCTGGCCGTTGTAGCTGGAGCCGGTGTGGTTGGTCCAGCCGCCGGCCGGGTTCTGGTCGCTGATGGTCTCGGCGTATTCGTGGCCGTTCACCAGCGAGAAGCCGTCGAGATTGCCGGCGCTGCCGCTGTTGACGAAGTTCTGTCCGCAGCTGGAACCCATGTCGAGCACATAGGGCATGTTGGTGAACGCGATGTCGCCGTACGAGGAGCTCACGCCCACGTCGCCGTTGTAGTCGTGCCACGCACAGAATTGGCCGCTGGACGTGTTGAAGCCGTCCGGATGCGTGCCGGTGGGCGACAGGATCACGTATTGCACATAGCGGTTGGATGCGGCGGTGGTATTGCCGAAGTGGCCCGCGGCCTTCACCGCTTCCTGGCCGAGCTGCGCGGCGGTGGCATTGCTCGGCGAAGCTGCCGAGTTGTCGTACCACACGCCGGCGAGGGTGGCGCCGCCGGTGGGATAGCCGACATACGAGGCGCCGGTGGGACAGGCGGTGGCGCCGGAGGACACGCCGGCGCCGTCGCAGTACTGCGTCATCACGCCGGACCACAGCTCGCCGTTGGTGCCCAGTCCCTTGAACATCTGCTGCAGGTAGGGCACGGCGCCGGCGGAGTCGCCGGACAAGGTCATGTTGCCGTTGGCGTCGGTGCCGGCGGTGCCCCACTGGCTGCCGTACACCACCAGGTAGACCTTGGGCGTACCGCTGGTGACGCCGATGCCGTCGATGCCGCCGCCGTAGCTCAGCGTCTGCGTGCCGGTGGCCGCGGGCGTGGCCAGATGGAAGGCCGCCCATTGCTTCATCTGCGCGTGCGCTTCGCGCGTCGGCACGGCGCCGTGGCGGTATGGGTGGTCGTAGTTGGGCGCGTAAGGATTGGCGACCTGGCTGCTGGCGGCCTGGCCAGCCGCGGCGGGACTGCCGCCGGCCGCGATGGCGCCGCCGCTCAGGGCGAGCAGCGCGGTCATGGCGGTCACTGCGATGGAACACGTCTTCATGAATGACTCCCCGGTTGAGATTTCTGGGGACAAGCGCGCCCGATGCGGCCGCTCGGACCCCATGCACAAGTGGATGCCCGGCTTGGGCCGGACCTGGTTTCGGCCTTGCTCCCCGCGGATCCCGGTCCGCTTCCCTTGGCGCGGCGAGCCGACGCGTGCCACAGCGGCGCCTCCACCGGGATATTCGTCAACCCCTCCCCGGGCCGGCGAATTGACGACGATATAAATACCGGCGGAGCACCGGTCAATTGGATTTTCAGGGCATTTTTTCCGGCTTTTTGTTGCGATTAATTTCCGTGAAATTGCGCAAGTTCGTGCGCGGGTTTCTTGCGCAGATAATGCTTCGCAAAGCTATTTTCATTGCGGTGGCGCGCCAGTCGTCGCGCGGTTGCGCACGCCGGCCTGTTTTCAGGGTTGCGCGAAGCTTTCGCGGCCGGTGAAAGCGGTGTGCATGGATTTTTTGCGTAATCGTTTTAGATGGGCAATTAATTGCGTTTCAAAAATAGCGATATGGCGCACGGCGCTTATTTATTCGAATGCTTCGCGCAAACTCCGCCTAAGTATTTGCTAAGCCCGCGCTAAGTCGATTTTTCAGTGGCCGCGCGTTTTTTGCCGACGGCCCCTCCCGCGAGCATCGCCGCACCCCGCCATGACTTCCGGGCCGTGCTCCCGCCCGGCATGGCCGGCGACCATCATGGGGACGTGCCGTAGAAGGGGAGCTTCGCCGGCCGCCTCCCGAATGCCTCGCCGGCACCCGCCGGACCCCACGCCTTTCCCAAGGAGCTGACATGCGCCGTTCCACCCTGGTTTCCGCGATCGTCCTGGCGCTCGCAAGCGCTTCCATGAGCGCTGCCGCCGCCGTCCCCGCGGCCAAGCACGCCGTCGAGCAGACCACCACCCAGCTGCCGCGCAACGTGCGCCCCACGCATTACGACGTGGCGGTGACGCCGCACGCGGACAAGCTGAGCTTCGACGGCAAGGTCGCCATCAAGGTGGACGTGCTGGAGCCGACCAGCAGCATCACCCTCAACGCGATGGGCATGAGCTTCTCCGAAGTCACCCTGGCCGCGGCCGGCGGCAAGGCGCAGGCGGCCAAGGTGGCCGTGGACGAAGACAAGCAGACCGCCACCTTCAGCTTCGACAAGCCGCTGCCCAAGGGCAGCTACACGCTGGCGATGACCTATACCGGCAAGATCGGCACCCAGGCCAACGGCCTGTTCGCCATCGACTACGACACCAAGGCCGGCAAGAAGCGCGCGCTGTACACGCAGTTCGAGAACTCCGACGCCCGCCGCTTCATCCCGTCCTGGGACGAGCCGAACTACAAGGCCACCTTCAGCCTCACCGCCACGGTTCCGGCGGATGACATGGCGGTGAGCAACATGCCGGTGGCGAAGAAGAGCGACGCCGGCAACGGCCTGGTGACGATCCAGTTCCAGCCCTCGCCGAAGATGTCCACCTACCTGCTGTTCTTCGGCGTGGGCGAATTCGAGCGCGCCACCGCGATGGCCGGCAAGACCGAGGTCGGCGTGGTCACGCAGAAGGGCATGCTGTCGCAGGCCAACTTCGCGCTGGATTCGGCCAAGACCATCCTGGCCGAGTACAACGACTACTTCGGCACGCCGTATCCGCTGCCCAAGCTGGACAACATCGCCTCGCCGGGCCGCAGCCAGTTCTTCGGCGCGATGGAAAACTGGGGCGCGATCTACACCTTCGAATACGTGCTGCTGCTGGACCCCACCATCTCCACCCAGGCCGACAAGCAGAACGTGTTCTCGGTGCAGGCGCACGAGATGGCGCACCAGTGGTTCGGCGACCTGGTCACCATGCGCTGGTGGGACGACCTGTGGCTCAACGAAGGCTTCGCCTCGTGGATGGAAGCGCGCACCACCGAGAAGCTGCATCCGGAATGGAACACCAAGCTGGAACAGGTCAATGTGCGCGAAGGCGCGATGAATCGCGACGCCATCGCCACCACGCATCCGATCGTGCAGCACGTGGAGACGGTGGAGCAGGCCAGCCAGGCCTTCGACGCCATCACCTATTCCAAGGGCCAGGCGGTGATCGGCATGCTCGAGGGCTACGTCGGTTCCGACGCATGGCGCGACGGCGTGCGCCTGTACATGAAGCAGCACGCCTACGGCAACACGGTGTCCGACGATCTGTGGCGCGCGGTGGAGCAGGCTTCGAAGAAGCCGATCTCCGACGTCGCGCACGACTTCACCCTGCAGCCGGGCATTCCGCTCATTACCGTCGACTCCGCCAGCTGCGCCGGCGGCAAGACCACGCTGAAGCTGAGCCAGGGCGAATTCACCCGCGACCGCCCCGACAAGAAGCCGCTGTCCTGGCGCGTGCCGGTGATCGCGCAGACCGTCGGCGGGGCCCCCGCGCGCACGCTGGTGACCGGCGGCAAGGCCACGCTGGAAGTGCCCGGCTGCGGCCCGGTGGTGGTCAACGCCGGCCAGAGCGGCTACTACCGCACGCTGTACGGCGCCGAGCAGTTCGCCGCGCTGAAGGACAACTTCGCCAAGCTGCAGCCGATCGACCAGCTCGGTACGCTGGGCGACACCTGGGCGCTGGGCATGGCCGGCAAGCGTCCGTCCTCGGACTTCCTCGACCTGGTGCAGGCGACGCCGACCGACGCCGATCCGCAGATCTGGGGCGATATCGCCGGTGACCTCAGCGGTCTGGACGGCTATTACCAGGGCGATGCCGCGCGCCAGGCCGCGTTCCGCAAGTTCGCCGTGGCCAAGCTGGCGCCGGTGTTCGCCAAGGTCGGCTGGGAGCCGAAGGAAGGCGAGGCCGATCCGGTCAAGATCCAGCGCATGGAACTGATCGGCACGCTCGGCAACCTCGGCGATCCGGCCGTGCTCAAGGAAGCGCAGCGCCGCTTCGATGCGCAGGACAAGGATCCCAAGGCGATGCCGGCCGCCCTGCGCCGCACCATCCTGGGCGTGGTCGCCCGCAACGCGGACGCCGCCACCTGGGACCGCCTGCACGCCATGGCCAAGGCCGAGAAGACCCCGCTGGTGAAGGACCAGCTGTACACGCTGCTGTCGATCAGCCGCGACAAGGCGCTGGCGCAGAAGGCGCTGGACCTGGCGCTGACCGACGAGCCCGGCGCCACCAACAGCGCCAGCATGATCAGCGTGGTGTCCGGGCAGCATCCGGAGCTGGCGTTCGATTTCGCCGTGGCGCACAAGGCCGAGGTGGACAAGAAGGTGGATTCCAGCGCAAGCAGCCGCTATTACCCGCAGCTGGCTTCGCGGTCGCTGGATCCTTCGATGATCGCCAAGGTGAAGGCTTACGCGGAGAAGTATGTGGCGGCGGGGTCGCGTCGGGATGCGGATACGGCGGTGGCGAATATTGAGTATCGCGTCAAGGTGAAGGGTGAGCGGTTGCCCGCGATCGATGCGTGGCTGAAGGCGCACGGGGCGTAACGGTTATTTGGATGGTTTTGGTTTTGGGGCCCGCGTAAGCGGGCCTCTTTTTTGTGTTGGCGAGATGTGGGGCGCTCGTGATCCTGGCGTGGCCACTCCTACTCGTCATCCCGGCGTAGGCCGGGATCCGGTTTCTGTATCGCTCGGTTGTCGCGTGGCCGCGATTTGGCCGCTTATGCAGCGGGCATTCCGTGCGCCTGCCGGCGCCCGGGTCACTTTCTCTTTGCTGGCCCAAAGAGAAAGTAACCAAAGAGA
>NZ_JAAOYS010000017.1:0-75351 GCF_011759495.1 Dyella sp. SG562 | reverse complement strand
GCGGTAACCTGATTAACCTGGGTCTACACGAAACGGCAGTGCGTTTACGTAACGCGTGCTTCAACGTGCCGTTGCCGAGAGGACGTTCAAGAACCGGAGCCAGCTTTGGTCCTTCGTTCCTGCCTACCTCACCACTACACCCCTCTCCCCTCCGGGGAGAGGGCAGGGTGAGGGGCCGGGCGGAGCGAGGGGCGGAAGGTCGATCGAGGACTGAGCTTGGCCTTTGCTTTCTGCGCTGCAAGAGGGGCTCATCGCTTGCGTACGGGCATGAAAAAAGCCGCGTGTTCCGCACGCGGCTTTTTTCTTGGCCTGCGGGGCTCAGCGGCCGCGCTTGGGTTTCAGCATGGTGCCGATGCACTTGGGGGAGCCGCACAGGCACTTCCAGACCTTTTTCAGGCGGGCGGTGTGGGGCACGTCCAGGATGATGCCGTAGTCGTAGGTGAGTTCTTCGCCGGGCTTGATGTTGCGGATGGCTTCGATGAAGACCCGGTCCTTGCGGCGGTCATCGCCTTCGGCTTCCAGGACCAGGGCCTGGCAGTTGGGGGCGCAGCTGTGGTTGATCCAGCGCGCCGTATTGCCTTTGCGGTTGGCGTCGATCAGGTATTCGTCGTTGAGGGTGAACAGGAAGGTGTGGCCGGTTTCGCCGCCGTCGCCGTACATCACGTCGGCGTCCTGGTGCGTCATCAGCGTGCCCTTGTACTCGACGATCTCCTCGCCCTTCTTGATCGGCGCGGTGGCGAACACGCCATTGCCGTGGATCGGGGAGCGGCGGGCGACGAAACGACGGGACATGGGGAGGGACCTGGCTCGGGGAAATGGGGATGATGCCTTGTTCGGGGGGAGCAGGGAACGGGGAACAGGGAACGGGGAACATGAAGGAAATCGCGAGCCCCACCTCACATCGGTCTACAAGCTTCCCGCTCCCCGTTCCCTGTTCCCCGTTCCCCATCTCATGGCAGAATCGCCATTCAAACGATCGTTTGGAGTGGCCATGTCGCGTCGGCTGTACCGCCTGATCCCGCTGCTGCTGTTGCTTGGCCTGCTCTCGCTGGGGATGGTCGCCTGCGGCCCGCCGCGCAAGAGCGTGTTCCCGCCCACCATCAGCATCCAGGAGATGACGGTGCGGCCGGACGGGCAGTGGCAGCTCACCGTGCGCATCCAGAACAACAGCTACGGCGGCATGAATTTCCGCTCGGTCGACGGCGAACTGAAGCTGGCCGAGCTGGTGCCGGTGCGCCTGCACGCCAGGTTCGACCTGGACATCCCCGCCTTCGCCGGCGACATCACCCGAATCACTGTGCTGCCCACGCCGGAAATGAGCCAGGCGCTCGCCGCGGCGGCGGCCAAGGGCAGCGGCGGCTCGGTGCCGTACAGCGTGGTGGGCCGCGCCAGCGCCAAGCCGGAACAGGAAGACCAGGCCCGCGATTTCGAATTCCACGGCAACGACTGGCTCTCGCCGGTGCCGGGCATCGCCAACACCTGGCGCTGAGCAAGCGCCGCGCTTTTCACCCATTTCATCACCGCATTCCAAGCAGGAACCCGCAATGACCATCTACAAGGCTCCCCTCGACGATCTGCGCTTCGCCCTTTACGACGTGCTGGGCGCGGAAGCGACCCTGACCAGGCTGCAGGGCGGCGAAGGCCACACGCGCGACCTGCTCGACGCGGTGCTGGAAGAAGCCGGCCGCCTGAGCGAGGCGCTGCTCGCGCCGTTCAACGCCAGCGGCGACGAGGAAGGCTGCAAGTACGACAAGGCCACGCAGACGGTGACCACGCCCAAGGGCTTCAAGGAAGCCTTCAAGGCCTTCGCCGAAGGCGGCTGGACCGGCCTGACCCAGGCCGAGCATTTCGGCGGCCAGGCGCTGCCCAATACGGTGGGCACCGCCACCACCGAGATCTTCCAGGCCGGCAACCTGTCGTGGAGCCTGTACCCGCTGCTGTCCGAAGGCGCCTGCCACGCGATGGAGCTGCACGGCACCGAAGAACAGCAGAACACCTACCTCAAGCCCATCGTCGAAGGCCGCTGGACCGGCACCATGTGCCTGACCGAGCCGCAGGCCGGCTCGGACCTCGGCCTGCTGAAGACGCGCGCCGAACCTGCCGACAACGGCAGCTACAAGGATGGCGCCTATAAGATCAGTGGCACCAAGATCTTCATCAGCGCCGGCGAGCACGACCTGGCCGAGAACATCATCCACCTGGTGCTGGCCCGCCTGCCCGACGCGCCGGCCGGCAGCCGCGGCATCTCGATGTTCATCGTGCCGAAGTTCAAGGTGAATGCGGATGGCTCGCTGGGCGCGCGCAACACCGTGGTGGCCAGCAATATCGAGCACAAGATGGGCCTGCGCGGCTCGGCCACCTGCGTGATGAATTTCGACGCCGCCGAGGGGTACCTGATCGGCCAGCCGCACAAGGGCCTGGCCGCGATGTTCACCATGATGAATGCCGCGCGCCTGGGCGTCGGCGTGCAGGGCCTGGCGCTGGCCGAGCGCGCGCTGCAGAACAGCTCGAACTATGCGCGCGAGCGCCTGCAGGGCCGCGCGCTGTCGGGTCCGAAGTTCCCCGACAAGCCCGCCGACAACCTGCTGGTGCAGCCGGACGTGCGCCGCATGCTGCTGACCCAGCGCGCCATCGTGGAAGGCTCGCGCGCCCTGCTGCTGTACACCGCGCTGCAGACCGACGTGGAAGCGCGCGCCACCGACGAAGCCACGCGCAAGAACGCCAGCGACCTGGTCGCCTTCCTGATCCCGATCGCCAAGGGCCTGGTCACCGAGCTGGCGCAGGAGTCGACCAAGGAAGCGCTGCAGGTCTACGGCGGCCACGGCTATATCGTGGAAAGCGGCGTGGAGCAGTTCGTGCGCGACGCCCGCATCATCACCCTGTACGAAGGCACCACCGGCATCCAGGCCGCCGACCTGCTGGGCCGCAAGATCCTCCAGCTGCAAGGCGCCGGCTTCAAGCTGTTCCTGCAGGAAATCCAGGCCTTCTGCCAGCAGCACGCCCAGGACCCCGCCCTGCTCCCGCTGATCGCCCCCCTGGCCAAGACCGCCAAGGAATGGGCCGACCTGACCCTGGCCCTGGCCGCGCGCGTGCAGGGCAATCCGGAGGAACTCGGCGCCGCCGCCATCGATTACCTGTACTACTCCGGCTACGCGACGCTGGCCTATCTGTGGGCACGCAGCGTCGCCGCGGCGAATGCGAGCGGCCAGCCGGAAGCGTTCAAGCAGGCCAAGCGCGACACGGCGTCGTTCTACTTCGCACGGATGCTGCCGCGTTGCCTGACGCACAAGGCGGCGATCGAGGCGGGCGTGGGCACGCTGGCGGCGGTTGGCTGAGGCTGTTGTCCCGCTCAGGTTGCGGTGAGCATCAGCTCACCGCTCCGCCCGCCCCCTCACCCCGGCCCTCTCCCCGGAGGGGAGAGGGGGATGTCGATTAACGCGAAAACCGAACGAAGAGCTCGCGGCGCAGCCGCGGCGTTCCGCTGTTGCTCTTGATCTACCGGGCCCCTTGGCGCCGGCGGTGAGGGCTGGACGAAAAGGCCCCGCAGGGGGCGAGGACAGGAGTCCTCGCCTTTTTGATCAGGGCATGGATGCCCTGTCAAAAAGCCCGGCCAGCCCTCACGGACCCTCAGCAGCTGCGCTGCTGAGGGCGCCAAGCAGGGTGCCCTCTCTTTTTGGTTACTTTTTCTCTGGGCACGCAGAGAAAAAGTAACTCGGGCCGCGGCAGCGGCACGAAACCCTCGCCAAAGGCGAGACACCCAACCGTCAACGCGACAACCGAGCGATACCGCCACTGGATGATTCGCTTCGCTCACCCCTTCGGGGCCGCCCTGCGGGCGTTCTTCGCGCTACGCGCTCGTCCGGCCTACGCCAGGATGACGAGCCCCGGGCGGTACTTCCGCCCACCCACACTCCGGGTGTAGAACCGACCCCCGGCCCCCAACACGCCCAAGCGCATGAGCGACCCCTCGTTCCTGATCCGTCTAGCCGAAGACGACGACGACTTCATCCTCGGCCTGGTCCCCCGCTTCGTCGATTTCCACCTGCCGAACTGGCGCAAACGCCACGAATGCATCGACGGCATCCGCAAGGACCTCTCGCGCCACCTGGAAGAACAACCCGCCAACAGCTTCCTGTTCGTCGCCGAAGACGAAGACGGCCACCCGGTCGGCTTCGTCCACCTGCAGAAGACCCAGGACTACTTCACCGGGCGCGTGAACTGCCACATCTCCGACCTCGCCGTCGCGCAGACCCACGAAGGCCAGGGCGTCGGCCGCGCCCTGCTCGACCACGCCGAAACCTGGGCGCGCGAACACCGCTGCCACCTGATCACCCTGGCCGTGTTCCCCGGCAACGAGCGCGCGCGCAAGATCTACGAGGAAGCCGGCTACGGCGCCGACCTGCTGCGCCTGGCCAAGCCGGTGCGCTGAACGCTACGGCCTGGCCAGGCGCAGATAGCGCCCGGCCAGCGCCGGCAGCACCAGCAGGTTGAGCACGGTGGAGCTGGCCAGGCCGCCGAGGATCACGATCGCCATCGGCCCCTCCACCTCGCGTCCCGGTTCGCCGTTGCCCAGCGCCAGCGGCAGCAGGCCCAGCGCGGTCACCAGGGCGGTCATCAGGATCGGCGTCAGCCGCTCGCGCGCGCCGCGCAGCACGGTGTGGCGATTCCAGTGCGCGCCCTCCACGCTCACCAGGTGCTCGTAGTGCGAGACCAGCATGATGCTGTTGCGCGCGGAGATGCCGAACAGCGTGACGAAACCCACCAGCGCACCGATCGACAGCACGCCGCCGGCCAGGCCCGCGGCGATCACGCCGCCCACCAGCGCGAACGGCACGTTGGCCAGTACCAGGGCCACGCTGCGCCGGTCCGGAAACGCGGCGAGCAGCAGCGCGACGATGCCCACGCCGGCCAGCCCGCCATGCAGCAGCAGGTCGTGGCGCGCCTGCGCAGCGCCTTCGGCGGTGCCGCCGAATTCGAGGTAATAGCCGGCCGGCAGCGGCACACTCTTCGCAAGCGCGGCGCGCGCCTGGTCGACGAAGCCGACCACGTCGGCGGTGGCCGGATACACCGCCAGCACCAGCCGGCGGCGGCCGCCTTCGTGCAGCACGTTGGCGCGGCCTTCGAGCAGGTCGGTATCGGCCACGGCGGACAGCGGCACGTTGCGTCCGGCGGGACTGCGCAGCAGCAGCTGGCCCACCGTCTCCGGATCGCGCTGCGCCGAAGGATCGAGCCGCAGGCGCACGGCGATCGGCTGCACCCCGTCGAACACTTCGCCCGCCACCACGCCCTGGTGTGCGGCGGCCACCGCATCCAGCACGTCGGTCATACGCAGGCCGTAGGCGGCGAGGCGTTCCGCTTGCGGTGCGATACGCAGGGTCGGCACGGTGGGCGTATCGGATAAGCGCACGCTGCCGTTGCCGGGCACAGACTGCATCGACTGCTTCACCTTGTCGGCGAGCCGGTCGAGCGTATCCAGGTCGTTGCCGTAGATGCTGATCGTCACCGGCGCGGTTTCGCCGGACAGCGATTCGCCGATGCGGTCGCCGAGGAAGGTCACCACCTCGCCGCTGAAACCCGGATAGCCATCTACCACGTTCTTCAACGCGGTTTCGATGCGCACCTGATCGGCCGCGCCCAGGCCCGGCTTCAGCTCGACGTGGAATTCGCTCTGATTCGGCGGCCAGGTGTCCTGCACCGCTTCGGCGCGGCCGACCTGCTGCGATACGGTGGCCACGCCGGGAATCGCCAGCACGTCCTTGCCCATGTGCTCGCCGATGCGCGCCATCTCCTCCAGCGAGGTGCCGCCAGGCCCCTGCAGCTGGATCACAAAATGCCCTTCGCGGAATTCCGGCAGCAGCGCCGCGCCGAACAGCGGCAGCACCGCCACCGCCGCCGCGCCCAGCAGCAAGGCGCCGATCAGCCACGCGCGGCCATGCGGCAGCGCGCGCTCCAGCAGCCGGTGCTGCGCCAGCTTGGCGCGCTTGAGCCAGCGCGGCTCGCGATGGCGGCGGTCGGCGCGCAGCAGCAACAGGCACAGCGCGGGCGTCACCGTGAGCGCCACCAGCAGCGAGGCGAACGTCGCCAGCAGGAAGGCGCCGGCCAGCGGCGCGAAGAAACTGCCCTGCAGGCCGGGCAGCAGCAGGATGGGCAGGAACACCAGCCCGACCACCACGGTGGCCAGCACCACCGGACGGCGCACTTCCAGCGAAGCGTCGAGGATCACTTCCGCACGCACCGCGGTGGAGCCGGCGCGGCGCAGGCGGCGCATCACGTTCTCCACGTCGATGATGGCGTCGTCCACCACCACGCCCAGCGCCACCGCCAGGCCGCCGAGGGTCATGGTGTTGATGGTCCAGCCGAACCACGGAAACACCATGACGGCGACGGCGAGCGACAGCGGAATGCTGAGGAAGGAGATCAGCGCGGTGCGCCAGTCGCGCAGGAACAGCACCAGCACGGCCAGCACCAGCACCGCGCCGAGCAGCAGCGCGCCGCGCATACGGGCCAGCGCCACTTCCACGAAGGTGGCCGGGCGATGCAGCGCGGGCACCAGGGTCACGCCCTGCGCGGCGAGCATCGGCTTGAGTTCGTCCAGCGCGGCTTCCACCGCGTGGGTGACTTCCAGCGTATTGGCGCCGTACTGGCTGTTCAGTGCGACCAGCACGCCGGGTCTGGCCATGATGCGCGAGTCGCCGAAGGCAGGCGCCGCCTGTTCGGCGACATCCGCCACATCGGCGAGCGTGACGTTGCGCCCCGCGTGCTGCGTGATCACCGCCTGGCCGAGCTGGGTTGGCGTGGCGAGCGTGCCATCGGCTTCCAGCACGACGCGCTGCGCCGGCGTGTCCACATAGCCTGCGCCACGCACGCCGCTTGCCGCCGCGGCAGCCGCTCGCACGTCCTCCAGCGTCAATCCGAAGGCGGCCAGCCGATCCGGATGCACGCGCACCTGCCACTCGCGCACGCCGCCACCGAACACGGTGGCGTCGGCCACGCCGGCCACCGCCAGCAGGCGCGGCTTCACCGTCCAGTCGGCGAGCGAGCGCAAGGCGAGCGGATCGAGCTTGTCGCTGAGCAGGCCGAACTTCAGCAGGTCCATGGTGGAGGACACCATCGGGCTGATGGTCGGCGCCTGCACGCCCTGCGGCAGGCGCGCGGATGCTTCGGCGATGCGCTCGGCCAGCAGCTGGCGGTCGCGGAACGGATCGCTGCCTTCCTTGAAGACCACCGTGATGACGGCCAGGCCCTGGATCGACTGCGAGCGCACCACGTCGACGTCGGTGCCGCCGTTGACGGCGTTCTCGATCGGCTGCGTGACGCGCTGCTCCACCTGCAGCGCGGTGAAGCCGGGCGACTCGACCTGGATGGTGAGTTCGGCCGGCACGAAGTCGGGAAACACGTCGTAGCGCGCGGTGCGCAGATGGGCGGCGCCGACCACGAGCAGCAGCGTGGCGAGCAGCGCGATCCACCATGGATGGCGCAGGGCGCCGCGGACGATAAAAGTCAGCATGGTTCAGTCGTCGCCCGGCTTGCCTGCGTCAGCGGCCGCGGGAACGGGCGCGGCATCGAGCGCGATCAGCGTTTCCGCGCCGCGCGCCACCGCTTTCTCGCCGGCCTTGAACGGTGCGCCGACGATCCAGCCGTCCGCCGTAATCGCCAGCGCGCTCACCGCACGGCGTTCGAAGTGCGTGGCATCGGTGGCGATATAAGCCCAGGACACGCCGTTCCAGCGCACCACCGCGCTGCGCGGCAGCAGCACGCCCGCGGCGCCGGCAGCCGCGCCGCGCAGCCGCGCAGTGAGCGCCATGCCAGGCATCAGGCCCGCACCCGGCGCTTCGAGCAGCCAGCCACCGGCAAGACCCGAGGTGCTGCGCGGCAGCGGTCCGAGCACGTGCGCGGCGACATCGCCCAGCTGTGCGCCGGCGGCCTGGAATCCGGGCGCGGGCGCGGCGAGCGGCTCGGCCTTGAGCCAGGCCGTGCGGCCATCGAGCAGGCTTTCCGCGCGCGCATGCAGCGCGTGCGCATCGAGCGCGGCAATGGCGCTGCCCCAATCCATGCGCAACTGGGTGCGAGCCTGCTGCAGCTTCGCCTGGTCGACCGCGGCCTGCGCGTGCGCCGCTTCCACCGCCTTGCGCGACATATTGCCGTCGGCCGCGAACAGCGCCTGCACACGGCGCGCTTCCGCGTTCGAGGCGTCGGCCGTGGCCTGCAGCGCGGCGATATCGTCGGCGGCCTTTGCCAGCGTGGATGGATCCAGCACTTCCGCGGCAGCCGCCAGCTCGACCGGCGCCTGCGCGGCGCGCAGTTCGACCAGCGCGAGACCGAGGCGGTTCTGCGTGGCGGCATCCACTTCGGTCGCCGCGGCATCGGCGGCGGCCAGTGCAAGCGATGCTGCCAGCAGCAAGGAGCGAACGGCGTTCATGGGGTATCTCCAGCATGGCCGGCTGCGCGCAGCAGCTCGGCCTCGTTGCCTTCCAGCGGTGTGCGCACGGCGTCTTCCAGCGCGCCCAGCGCCTGCTGGGCCTGGTCGGCGGCGGCGAGCTGCGCCTGTGCAGCGGTGGCGGTGGCCAGTTGCGCGTTGAGCACGGCGAGGCGGTCGTCCTCGCCGTGCGCATAGCCGGCGGCGGTCTGCTGCTGCAGGCGTTCGGCGGCGCCGCGGCCGTGCGTGGCGGCATCCAGCGCCTGGCGTGCGGCGGCCAGTTTCGCGGTGGCGCCTTCGATCTCGCTGTCGATGCCGGCCTGCACGGCTTCGACGTGGCGGCCGGCGGCTTCGCGCCGCGCTTCGGCTTCGGCGATGGGCCCCTGGTTCTGGTCGAACAGCGGCAGCGTGGCGCCGAGGTTGAACTGCAGTTTGCGCACGCCGTGGTCGTAGGTGTAGCCGGGGCCGATGCTGATCTGCGGGTATTGCATGCGCACCTGCTGGCGCAGTTCCGTTTCGCGCGCGGCGTAGTCGACAAGGGCGCGTTCCAGGTCGGGGCGCGAGAGGCGCGCCTGGGTCGCCAGTTGATCGAGTTGCGTGGCGGAAAGAGCTGGCGGTGATTCAAGGCCGTCCCACGCCAGTACGACGCCATCCAAGGCATGCACCGGCACGCCGACGGCGCGGGCCAGGCGCGCATGCGCATCGGCTACGCGCTGCGCCGCCGTAGCCGAGGCATCGCGCGCCTGCGCGAGCACCAGCGCCACCTGCAATACGTCCGCCGGCACCGCTTCGCCCAGGGCGCGGCGGCGTTCCTGCGCGGCTTGCAGCGCGGCCGCCTTGGCCACCGCATCTTCGGCCAGTGCGTGCTGGCGTTCGCCCAGCAGCAGGTCGGCCAGCGCGGTGCGCAGCGTGCGGCGCACTTCCCACACCTTCTCGGCGTAATCGATCCGCGCGCCGCGCACGCCGGCGTCGGCCAGATCGGCGCGCAGGCGGCGGCGCACGGCGGTGTCGATCAGCCAGTTGGTGCTGACGCCCCACAGCCAGGGACTGCTGCCGGCCTGGTCCTGCGCATAGCGCTCCAGCGCCAGGTTCACCGAAGGATTGGGCCAGGCCTTGGCGGTGCGCACCGCGGCATCCGCTTCGGCCAGATGCGCGCGCGCTTCGGCAAGGTCGGGATTGAGCACCAGCGCGGCGAGCAGCAGTTCGCCGCGCCCGTAGCGCGCGGGCGGCCAGGCCACGGCGGGAGCGAGGCGCGCGGCCAGCGCCGGATCGTCCAGGCGGCGAGCCTGCCACTGCGCGGCGGTGGCGACGGGATCGATGGGCCGCGCCTGGTAATGCGCGCAACCGGCGAGCGCGGCCAGGACGATGGCGCCGAGGGCGCGTAACAGAGCATGTCGCATGCCGCGCATCTTCCCGGCAGGGCCTTAGTGGCCGCTTAGATGCGCCGCCAAAAAAAAACGGCGCCGCGAGGGCGCCGTTTTCTCGATCGCGCAAGCGCGCTCAGTTCCTGGTGGACTTGCTCTCGACCTGCTCGAGCTGGTCCAGGCGCTGCGCCACGCGGTCGATGTTGGACAGCGACAGCAGGTGCGCGTAGATCCAGCCGAACACGCCTTCCTGCAGGAATTCCTGCGCGGTCTTGGCGTCGAGCTTGCGCAGCTTCTCCTCGCTGACCACGTACAGGCCGTTGAGGTTGATCGCCTTGCCGTCCTTCTCCAGGCGGATGTTGCGCGGCTCGAGCAGGTCGTGCTTGCGGATCTGCTCCATGAACCACTGCGTGCGGCCCACGTGCTGCTGGAATTCGCCGAGGAAGTTCACGGCGTTCTTCAGCATCTCGCTGTCGGTACCGTCTTCCTGGAACAGGCGCTCGCCCTCGTCGCTGCCGAAGCCTTCGTAGGCCTCGTCCAGGAACACGGTGAAGTCGTCGCCTTCCTCGCCCGCCGGCTTTTCCGCCAGCACGAACGGATAGCGGCGCACGAAGGCCGGCACGTAGGTGTTGGCTGCCCACTGGCCGTCGGCGTCGACGAACAGGTTCTCGTTCTGGCGCAGGCCCAGCAGGGCCATCGGGCCGGCTTCTTCCATGCTGCTGCCGGCGAACAGGATCGGCAGGTCACGCGCCGCGGCGGGGAATTCCACGCCGGTCAGCGGCACCGAGTGCACGCCGGCCGCGAAACGCAGGCTCGGGATGCCCTTCAGGCGCAGATCCTTGTGTTGGGTACGGTTGAGCGGCACCGGGCGCTCGTAGAAAAGAACTTCAGCCACGTCGTTTACCTCTGCCCCGCCGTGCCGGGGTCGCCACCCAGGCTTCCCCTCCCAAACCCGGCGTCGGGTCTACAGATGAATGGGCACTATATCGCAGGCCCGCGGCGAAGCGTAAATAGGCCGCTCCGGAGGCCGACTTTTCAGCGGCGACAGGCATTTGCACGCATTTTGCAACGAAACATGGTTTATGCTCGGGCGAACCAGCGCCTATGCAACGCCGGACGCTCCTCGAGTCGCCTTGAAGGACGGAACACATGCCGATGGAAGTTCCCATGCGGCTGATCGACGGACCAGGAAAGGTCGCCGATCTGCATTCGACCCGCATCCTCTCCCTGGACGCGGCGGGCCGCATTCTCGACTGGATCAGCTGGCAGGACGCCGTCTGCCTGTACGTCCGCGACGCCGTCGCCTGGACCCTGGGCGATCCCTGCCTGACCGTCTACGGCGGCCACAACCGTGACCTGGGCCGGCGCAGCTCGCTGCAGCTGCACCCGATCGTGGCCAGCTCCGGCCACTGCCGCGAGCACGCGGTGGACCCGGCGCCGACCCTGACCAATACCGCCCTGTTCGCCCGCGATCGCTATATCTGCCTGTACTGCGGCGACCATTTCAGCCGCGGCGAGCTGACCCGCGACCACGTGCTGCCGATCTCCAAGAAGGGCAAGGACGAGTGGGAGAACGTGGTCAGCGCCTGCCTGGCCTGCAATCTCAAGAAGAGCAACCGCACCCCGCAGCAGGCCAATATGCCGCTGCTGGCGGTGCCGTACCGCCCGAGCTGGGTGGAACACCTGATCCTGTCCAACCGCAACATCCTGGCCGACCAGATGGAATTCCTGGTCAGCCACCTGCCGCGCGACCGCCGCCACCTGATGGGCTGAGGCCCTGGCGGCGGCCCTTCGCTTGCTCCCGCGCCTCCTCCACCACTTCCTCGAACTGGCTGAGGTCGTCGCGGGCGCTCTCAGCCAGGCGGGCGTAATGGCGGCGGATGCGCTCCAGCTGCTGGTCGTCCAGGTTTTCCAGGTTCAGCAAGGCGTTGTGCGCCTTGCTGCTGCAGATCAGCTCGTCCAGCTTGATCTGCAGGGCCGCGGTGTCGCGGTTCTGGGTGCTCTGGATCAGGAACACCATCAGGAAGGTAATGATGGTGGTGCCGGTATTGATCACCAGCTGCCAGGTGTCGTTGAAGTGGAAGATCGGGCCGGTAACCGCCCAGCCGGCGATCAGCAGCACCGCCAGCAGGAAGGCCGCCGGCTTGCCGGCGTAGTGGGCGGTGGCCTCGGCGAAGCGGCGGAATGCCGTCTGTCGGCTCATCACAGGCTCCTTCAGCTTGAACGGAACCACACTGGCCGCCGCGGCGTCGGCACGGCGTGAGATCGGCCCCGGGCCAAACCCCTCGGACAGCTTTCTTTCACGGTCCTGCCCTTGCCCCGCCCCCCGGCTGGTTCAACAATACGCAGCTATGAATATTCCTACCCGGTTTTCCCACCTGGCGGCCATCGAGACGCCGGCCGACCTGCGCCGCGTCTCCGACGAGGACCTGCCGGCCGTCGCCGATGAGCTGCGCCAGTACCTGATCGAGTCCGTGGCCAGCTCGGGCGGGCATTTCGGGGCGGGGCTGGGCGTGGTCGAGCTGACCGTGGCGCTGCATCGCGTGTTCGACACGCCGCGCGACCGGCTGGTCTGGGACGTCGGCCATCAGTGCTATCCGCACAAGATTCTCACCGGCCGCCGCGACCGCATTACCACGATCAAGAAGAAGGACGGCCTGGCCCCGTTCCCGCGCCGCGAGGAAAGCGAGTACGACACCTTCGGCGTCGGCCACTCGTCCACCTCGATCTCGGCCGCGCTGGGCATGGCCATCGCCGCGCAGCGCAAGGGCGACAACCGCAAGGTCGTGGCGGTGATCGGCGACGGCGCGATGACCGCCGGCATGGCCTTCGAGGCGCTCAACCACGGTGGCGACGTCGAGCCGAACATGCTGGTCGTGTTCAACGACAACGGCATGTCGATCAGCGAGAACGTCGGCGCGCTGACCAAGATGATGGCCCGCGCCATGGCCAGCCACACGCTCAATGCCTGGCGCGAGCGGGCCAAGCGGGCGATTCCGAAGCAGTCGTTCTTCGGCCGCTTCTTCAAGCGCTGGGAAGAGCACGCCAAGGGCATGTTCGTGCCCAGCACGCTGTTCGAAGAACTGGGCTTCCACTACACCGGCCCGATCGACGGCCACAACATCCCGCAGCTGCTGCACGCGCTGCGCATGGTGAAGGACCTGCCCGGCCCGCAGCTGCTGCACGTGGTCACCACCAAGGGCAAGGGCTATGCCCCGGCCGAGCAGGCGCAGATCGAATACCACGCGGTCGGCCCGTTCGACCCGCAGGCCGGCCTGGTGAAAAAGTCCGGCCCGGCCAAGCCGACCTACACCGACGTCTTCAGCGACTGGCTGTGCGACCAGGCCGCCGCCGACGAACGCCTGCTGGGCATCACCCCGGCGATGCGCGAAGGCTCGGGCCTGGTGCGCTTCTCCAAGGAATACCCGCAGCGCTATTTCGACGTGGCGATCGCCGAGCAACACGCGGTGACCCTGGCCGCGGGCATGGCCTGCGAAGGTGCCAAGCCGGTGGTGGCGATCTACTCCACCTTCCTGCAGCGCGCCTACGACCAGGCCATCCACGACGTGGCGCTGCAGAACCTGGACGTGACTTTCGCCATCGACCGCGCCGGCGTGGTCGGCCCGGACGGCGCCACCCATGCGGGCAGCTTCGATCTTTCGTTCCTGCGCTGCCTGCCGAACATGGTGATCATGGCGCCGGCCGACGAGAACGAGTGCCGCATGATGCTCAGCACCGGCTTCGCCTACGACGGCCCGGCCGCGGTGCGCTATCCGCGCGGCACCGGCCCCGGCGTGGCGCTGCGCAAGGAACTGGACACGCTGCCGCTGGGCAAGGCGGAACTGCGCCGCCGCGGCCGCCGCCTGGCCCTGCTCAGCTTCGGCGCGATGCTGGCGCCGGCGGTGGAGATCGCCGCGGAGCTGGACGCCACCCTGGTGAACATGCGCTTCGTCAAACCGCTGGACGAGGCGATGATCCTGGAGCTGGCCAAAACGCATGAAGCCTTCGTCACCCTGGAAGACAACGCCATCGCCGGCGGCGCCGGTTCGGGTGTGGCCGAGTGCCTGGCCGCGCACGGCGTGACCTTGCCGATCCTGCACCTGGGCCTGCCCGACGTGTACCTGGAACACGGCAGCCGCGAGGAAGTGCTGACCATGGCGGGGCTGGACCTGCCGGGGATCCGCAACGCGATCCGCGCGCGATTTCCCCAGTTTGCTGCTGCCGCTTCGGCCTGATCCGTAGAAACCTGCCTCACCGCCGTCATTCCGGCGCAGGCCGGACGAGCGCGTAGCGCGAAGAACGCCCGCAGGGCGGCCCCGAAGGGGTGAGCGAAGCGAATCATCCAGTAGCGACATCGCTGGATTGTCGCGTGGACGCCGGTGTGCTGCTTTTCAAAGCGAACGCTGTGGCTATTTCGCCAAACCAAACCGCATCGCTACTGGATTCCGGCCTGCGCCGGAATGACGAGCGAAGAAAAGGCCACCCCGCTGACGCGGGGCGGCCTTTTCGTTTTCGCAAACCCGCTTACTTCAATCCATTTGAAATAGCTTTGATCAACGTACCGTTCGCATCGTCCCCGCTGAATTCCCACGAGAACGCGCCGCCCAGCGACTGTGCCTTCACGTAGTTCATCTTGCGCTGGATATTGGCCGGATCGTCGAAGCTCCAGAACGTGCTGCCGTTGAAGATCCAGTGCGCGCCGGCCGCGGTGTCGTCGTAGCTGGGATAGCCCAGGTTCTTGAGCACCTTGTAGTCCTCGATGCCCGCCTCGTAAGTGCCAGGCGCCGCCGTGGTGCTGGGCTGGAACAGGCCGTTGTTGCTGTTAGGCACGTTGCTCCAGCCGCGGCCATAGAAGCCGATGCCCAGGTTGATCTTGGCGGCCGGCATGCCCGCGGCGATCAAAGCCTGGATGGCGTCGTTGGTGTTGTACTTGGCCGCGTCGCCGGTGGAGGGATCCCCCGCCGGCTTGTACAGCGCGGAGTGGAAGTTGGTCGGGCTTTCCCAGGCGCCGTGGAAGTCGTACGTCATCAGGTTGACGAAATCGATCGACGAAGCGTACTGGCTGGGCTGGGTCACGCGGATCTTGTCCACGCCCGCGCCGCCGGCGATGGTCAGCAGCAGGCCCGGGCGCACCGCATCGAGCTGGCGGCGGAACTCGGCCAGCAGGGCGGTGAAGTTCGCGGTGTCCTCGCTGCCGCCGCAGCTCAGGCCGCAGGCGGCCGGATACTCCCAGTCGATATCGATGCCGTCGAACACGCCGGCTGCCGCGCCCGTACCGCCGGCACTGTCGGTCACCGGCAGGTTGCCCTTGATGTAGGCGTCGATGCACGAGGCCACGAAGGCCTGGCGATTGGCCGGCTGCGCCGCGCTGGCGAAACCGCGCGACCAGGTCCAGCCGCCCAGCGAGATCAGCACCTTCAGGTTGGGATACTTCGCCTTCAGTTCCTTCAGCTGGTTCCAGTTGCCGCGCAGCGGCTGGTTCCAGGTGTCGCCCACGCCGCTGACGCTGCTGCCGGCGTCGTACGACTTGGTGTAGTCGGCATAGGCATCGCCGCCGACGCCGGTGTTCGGATCGGAAGCCTGGGTCACGCCCACTTCGCACTTGTTGTTGCGCACGTTGCCGAAGGCGTAGTTGATGTGGGTGAGCACCGCGGCCGAGCCGCTGGTGTCGATGTTCTTCACCTGGTAGTTGCGGCCGTAGATGCCCCACTGGGTGAAGTAGCCGATCACCCGCTTGCCGCCACCGCCGCCGCCCGCACTGGTCTTGGCGTTGATCGCGGAGCTCTGCGCGGAGGCATTGCCGGCGTTGTCGCGCGCACGCACCGCGTAGCTGTAGGTGGTGCTCGCGGCCAGGCCGGTGTCGGTATAGCTGGTGGCGGATGTGGAGCCGACCAGTGTGCCGTTGCGGTACACGTCGTAGCCGGCCACGCCGCTGCCGCCGCTGTTGTCGGTGGAAGCGCTCCAGCTCAGCGATACGGTGCTGGCCGTCTGCGACGGCGAAACCAGGCCCTGCGGCACGCTCGGCGGCGTGGTGTCACCGCCGCTGTTGGGATTGACCGTGATGCTGACGGTGGACGAGGTGGTGGACAGTCCGCCGTTATCGGTAGCCACGGCTTTGAGCGTGTAACTGCCGGCCGGCACGTTGCTCCAGGTCACCGAATACGGTGTCGTGGTTTTCGCGCCCAGCGACGCGGAGCCGTTGAAGAACTCGACCTTGCTGACCGTGCCGTCGCTGTCGCTGGCATTGGCGCTCAGTGTGATGTTTGCGCCAGCGGTGAACGTGGCGCCATTGGCCGGCGATGTGAGAGCCACCGAAGGCGGCTGGTTGCTGCTGGACCCGCACTGACCGAGGTCCTGATACCAGCCGCAGCTCGGACAGTAGTCCGGCGGCGTATTCCAGATCTGCGTGGACGCCTGATACAGATGATTGTTGTAGACCATCTTGTCGCCCGCGTTGTAGATGGTGGTGGCGTTCCACGCCGCCACGCCCGCGCAGCTTGCGCTCTGCGCGCCGACCGCTCCACTCCACAGTGCTGCCGGCAGCATGGCCAGCAGCAGGAGAACCCTCAACAGGTTGCGCATGACACGACTCCGTGATCGAAAGGATTCGAACGCCGGATGCGATGACGCTGGAACGCCGGATGCGCTGGCGCAGCGCCGTCATGCGCGCCGCCCGAAGAACGGATGCCCGGCCCCCACCGGATGCCCGCCTCCCTCCCGACGATGTGGCGCCCTCCCCGGCTCCCCATCAGCACTGGCGCCCAGGCGCCAGCCGCTGCACTGGACTCCTGTCTGACAACGTTGTCAATCCTGTCCTGCGAAAGACTGCGCGGAAGAGCACGTTTTTGCGATACGCCCGCACGGCCACCACGCCCCTGGCGTGGTGGCCCGGTGAAAACCAGGTAAGCGGAGCGCTAGCGGCGGCCGCCGGAGACGCGGTCGCGGCCTTCCAGGTCGGTGGCGGTGAAGACGTCGGCGTAGCCGGCCTGCTCCAGCAGGGCACGCACCGGCGCACCTTGATTCCAGCCGTGTTCCAGCAGCAACCAGCCACCCCGGACGAGATGGTCCGGCGCACCGGTGACGATCTCGCGGATCGCGTCCAGTCCATCGGCGCCCGAAGCGAGGGCAGTGGCGGGTTCGTAGCGCAGATCGCCCTCGTCGAGATGCGGATCGGCGGATTCGATGTAGGGCGGGTTGGAAACGACCAGATCGAAGCGCTCGCCGGACAACGGTGTCATCCATGTCCCATGCAGAAAGCGCACGCGCCCCAGGCCCAGCCGCTGCGCATTGCCGCGCGCCACCGCGAGCGCATCCACGCTCAGGTCCACCGCCGCCACTTCCGCCCGCGGGCGCTCCTTCGCAATGGCCAGCGCAATCGCACCGCTGCCCGTGCCCAGATCCACCACGCGGCAAACGCCATCGGACGGCAGCCGCTCCAGCGCCAGCTCCACCAGCAGTTCGGTTTCCGGCCGCGGAATCAGCGTGGCCGGCGTGACATCCAGCTCCAGCGACCAGAAGCCGCGGCGGCCGGTGATGTAAGCCACCGGCTCGCCTGCCTCGCGCCGCGCGACCATCGCTTCGAAGGCCGCGCGGGTGGCGTCATCCAGGACGTCGGTGTCGTGCGCGATCAGCCAGGCGCGCGGCTTGTCCAGCGCGTGCAGCAGCAGCGCCTCGGCATCGATCCGTTCGCCGAGGCGCTGCGTCGCCGCAGCCAGCGCGCCGCGCACATCAACCATCATGGCGTTCCGGCTGCTGCGGCGGCAGTTCGGGCGGCATCGCGGCGGGACGCGCCGGCTTCGGCTCTCCCTTGCGCCAGTAGCCTTCGCGCGTCCACGCCTCGAAGCCCCAGCGCAGCCAGCCGATCAGCGCATTGGCCAGCCACAGCGCCCACAGCAGCATGGCGATCTTGTAGGCCCACAGCGACACGCTGAACACGCCGCCGCGCGGCAGCACGTCGGTGGTCTGGTCGGCAAACCAGCGCAACTGCCAGGCCGTGGAACCGTTGCCGGCGACATGCATGTCCGGCAGGCCGAGCAGCCCCTTCGGCACCGCCGAGATCAGCACCACCAGCGCGATCACCGTAAAGAACGCCAGCGCGATCTGCAGCAGGTTGAAGCCCACCGCGCCAAGCCGCTCCGGCGGCGCCTTGCGCGCACGCAGGCCCAACGCGATCAGCCACACCACCACGAGCGCATACGCGCTCCAGGCAAAGGCGGAGAACCCAAGGCCCAGCAGCAGCCAGTGATGGAAGCGCAGCGGCGTCGGTGCGTAGCGCGCCAGCAGCCAGGCCACCAGCAACAGCACCACCAGCTGCGACCAGTACAGCACGGCGGGGCCGGCGGTCGGACCCCAGGTCCACAGCACCCAGCGGTCTTCCGGCAGCTTCACGCCCAGGTACAGGTTGGCCGCGGATGCGCCCAGTCCCAGCTGCGCGCTGCGCGTCGCCGCGGCAATGCCGTGCGGTTCGCGCAGGCGCAGTTCGAACCAGTGCGCGCCCGGCAGCAGCGGCAGGCTCAGCTTGCCGTCGCGCACGGCCAGGCTCAGCGGCTGACCGTCGCGCCTGGCTTCCAGCAGCTCCGCGCCGGCCGGCAGCACGATGACGTGCTCGCCGCCACGCGTGCTGCGCGCCTGCAGCTTCATGGTGGTCTCGGTGGCGCGATCGCCCACCGTGCTGTTCAAGCTCACCGAGTCGAAGGCGAGACTGTCGCCCGCTACCGCCTTGGGCTGGGTCACCGCCAGATGCAGCGCCTCGCCCGGCAGAGGACGGAACGCCAGCGCGCCGTCGTTCTGGCTGGCCGGCACACCGTCGCCGTCCACATGCCACATCGGCGCGGCCTGCACTTCCCAGTACTCCGCACGCTCGCCGAGCGCGGGCGCCTTCAGTTCCAGCTTGTCGGCATGATCGAGGCGGCTGGTCCAGCTCACCTCCTGCTGGTTGCCGTTGAAGGTCACGCCGATCAGTCCGTCGTGCACGCGGATGTCGTCGCCCAGCGGGTGCTCGCCCGGCAGCAGCGGCAGGTCGAGGCTGAAGCCGCCGTCGCTCGGCGCAACACGCGTCACCGTAGTCTCAACCGTCCAGTCCACGCCCAGCACCAGCACGCGCTGCACGGTGACGTAAGGCGGGAAAGCCTGGCTGTTGGCGGTGACTTCCTTGCCATCGGCGCCGGCGCGCACGCGGTGCAGCGAAAGGCTGTCGCCCAGGGCGCGCCCTTCATCCACGCCATCGACCGCCCAGCCCTGCCCTGCGAAGGCCACGCGCTGCGGATGCAGCGCGAAGCGCAGGCTCACCGTATCGGCCGCCACCGCGCGATAGCGCAGCGACAGGCGATGCACGCCGCGCTCGATACGCACCAGGGTCTGCGCTCCGCGCTGCGCCAGCGCCGCGTCGGCGTGGCCATCGACGCCGACGCTCTGCAACTGCAGGGAGGCATCGGCCTGCGGCAGCGGCACCGCCACCGGCGCACCCACGTGCAATTCCAGATCGACATCGATCTGATCGCCGTTCGCCTGGATCTGCGCGGCAGCCACCGCCGCGCAGTTCGGCACGCACTTCGGCGCTTCGGTCAGGCGCTGGCGCAACTGCTGCAACAACGCTTCGTTCGGCAGTGCATCCTGCGCATGGGTGATCTGCGGCACCAGCGCGATCAGCAGCAGCGCAGCGCCCGCACGCGCGAACGGCCAGCGCGGCATGCCGCCATCGCCCGGACGGAACACACGCAACACGATGCGCGCGAGCAGAGCGGCCAGCAGCACCAGCATGGCGAAGCGCAGCAGCCGTACCAGCCAGGACGGTGCGATCACCAGGCGCGTGGTCTGCTCCGCGGTCACGGGCCCGGACCAGCCCAGGCGATAGTTGTTGCCGACGTTCCAGCCCGGTTCGCCGTGACCGGCCTGGATGATGTTGCGGGTGTCGGCCTGCTGCGAGAAGCGGTTGCCGGGCGGGAGCGCCGACGCGGACACGACGATGCCGCTCAAGGCTTTCGCCTTGCCGGCATAGCCCTCGGAGACGTTCGCGTCGTAAGGCGGCGCGGGCGGCGCAGGAGGTGCCGGCAGCGCTTCCGGAACCGCTTCGCTGGATGCTTCTTCGACGGCAGGAGCAGGCTCAGGCGCAGGCTGACGGCGCGCCTGAGCCTTGTCCATCGGCTCCATCGCGTCCAGCGACGGTGCGGGCTTCGGCGCGGCCCAGCCGACGGCAACCGGCATCGCCTCGCCCTGTTCCAGTTGCGGATGCAGCACGTAATCCATCTGCGTCGCCGCGAACGGCAAGGACCACAGCACCGCCAGCGCCAGCACGGCACCCGCGCCGATACGCGAACCCAGGCGCAGCTTGCCTTCCGGCAATGCACGCGCAAGCAAAGCCAATGCGAGCGCGACGCCGAGCGTCCAGCGCGGCGCGCCGGATTCATGCTGCGACAAGGCAAGGAAAGCGATCGCCAGCAACGCCCACGGCCAGCCCATCAGGCGCCCTGCCAGCAAGGCGATCAACGCGACCACGAACAGATCGAGCAGGCTCCACTGCGCAATCCACGAATCGGGCGAACGATCCGCACCGGATGCACCGAGCAGGCGATAGCCATACGGCAGATGCAAGGTCGCCTCGATGTTCTCCAGCGGCAACTGCCAGCCGCCGCTCGGCAGCGAGCCACCGTGCGGCAGGCGCAGGCCCGCGCTCAGATTCAATTGCGATTCGCGCAGCTCCACGCCGCTGCGTCCGTTCTCGCCGCCGGTGACCAGCAGCGGGGTTTCGCCCTGCGCCGCGCGCTGCAACTGCCAAGGCGCGCTCACGTCCAGGCGCTGGCTCTTGCGCAGCGTGCCGGTGAGGCGGTCGCTGACATTGAGTCCGCGGCCGTCGAAGTCCAGCCAGATCTGCCGCTGCACCTGCACCTGGTCGCCCTGCCCGCCTTCGCTGCCACGCGTGCCCTGCTCGATGGCGAGGCCCTGGTTGTCGTCCAGCGCAAACGCCGGCAGCTCGCGCCAGTCGTCCGGCACGCCGGCCTGCGCGGCGTCGGTGGGCTGGCCTTCCACGCGCGTGCTGCGCAGTTCGGTGTTGTCCTGGTAGCTCCAGATTTCCTGGCGCGGCCAGGGCTCGGCCGGCAGCTTCAGCGCCACCTGCTTGAGCACATCGGTACCGCGCGAGGTGAGGTCCAGCGTCCACTGGCCCGGGCGCAACTGGATGCGCAGCCGGCCGTCGCTCTCCAGGCGCGCCGGCAGGTTGCTGCTTAAGGCGGTGGCGACGAAGCCCTGCGGCAGCGCCGGGCCGAGCAGCTGCTCGCGCGCGCTGCCGGTGACATTGATCTGCAGATGCGTTTCCAGCGTCGACGGCAGGCCGTCTTCCAGCCGGCGATAGACGCGCAAGGACAAGGCATCGGCCGCGCGCTGCGCCGCGGCGGCTTCCCCGAGCGTGAGCTGGTCGCCGTTGCGTTCGACGCGGGTGACCGCGGCGCCATCCACGTTCAAGGCCACCAGGCCGATCGAAGCCGGCACGCGCAGACGCGCGGGCCGCGAGGTCCACGGCAGCACGCCATGAATGCTGTAGTCGCCCGGCTCCAGCCACACCGACGGTTCACCGCCGCGCTCGAGTACCGCCAGCGCCTTCGCGCCGGCGGCCACCTGCTGCGGCCAGCTGCGCGCATCGCCGGGGAGGGTCACCCAGCTGGGCGCATCCACATGCACGTCGAGGGAGAAGCGGCCGCCGTCCTTGCCGGCATCCACGCCCAGCCGGCCGGGCCAGGCGCATTGCACATTGCCCGGCCCCTGGTTGGCGAGAAACGGACAGGCATGCTGCGGCACGTCGTGCAACACCCAGTCCTGCCAATTGCGCAGCGGCGGCGGCACCTCCTGCGCCAGCACAGGCGCCGCGAGCGCCCACAGACCCAACAGCCATCCCCATCGACGCATACCTGTCTCCCTTGGGCCGTCAGTGGCCGCGACGCAGTGTGGTGGAACGGCGCCATCGGTGACAACGCCGTGAAGGGTGCAACGCGGGGTTTGGCGATGCGGGGTTGGCGCCAGGCATAAAAAAACCGGGCGGCTTGCGCCGCCCGGTTCGTCACTGCTGTCGTGACAATCAGTGCCGCTGGATCAACGCAAGATCGCCGCCGGATCCTGCTTGGCCTTCAGCGCGGAGCACAGCAGCGTGGACTCGGTGGTCTGAGCCAGGCCGCGTTCGGCGCCGGTGACTTCCTTGGCGCGGGTCTTGAAGAACTCCTGCAGGCGGTCCGCCTCGGCCTTGGAGCAGCCGCCGCCGCCCATCAGGCCCGGCAGCCGGCCGCCGGCGAAGCTGCCGGTGCGCGCCACGATCTTGTCGTAGTTCGCCACCGACCACTTCCACACCGCGTCGCGGCCGGCCTGGGTGTCGCGGTTGCCGCGCAGCAGCGCGGCCATCTCGCCCACCTTCACCGACTTGTCCAGCGACAGGTCGCGCACGCGCTCGGCCTGCGCCGCATCGCTGGCCTCGGCCAGGCCGGCCAGGATGGCGTTGCGCTGCGCCGGGTCGCTGGTCTTCGGCAGCTGGGCGATCAGCGTGTCGACCGCGCTCTTGCCGTGTTCCTGCACCGACACGCCGAGCGCGCTGCCGAGCAGGTTGGAGTCGGCGGCGGCGAAGTCCAGGCTGCCGTCGGCCTTGCCCTTGAGCACGGCGTCGCCCTGCTTGAGCAGTTCGGCGCGCACTTCCGGCAGCTTCACGTCCAGGCCGAGGAAGTTGGCCAGGGTGGCGCGCTGCAGGGAGTCGCCGTCCGGCTCGCCGTCCTTGTGCTTGTAGCCCAGGCTCTGCAGTTCCGGCAGATAGGAGGACTTGGCCCAGGCCACCAGCTTGGCGCGCTGCGCATCGGTGGTGGCGAGCTGGTCGTAGATCCAGCCGAAGGTGTTCATCGGCGCGGTGGACACCTCGCGCACCTTCGAACCGGTGAGCGGCTTGAGCGCGGCCAGCGCGGAGCCGGCGTCGATGTCGCCGCGGCGGAACGCCGCATTCACCGCATCGCCGTAGGCCAGCTGCTCGGCATCGGCCAGCTTGCCGATCTGCTTGCCGAGGTTGGCCAGGTCGGCCTTGTCCATGCTGAAGCGGTAATAGCCCGAGCCATTGGCATTGGGCATCACCCAGCTCTGCGCGGTGGCGCCCGGCAGCGCCATGGTGCCCTGCGCCTTGTCGAGCAGCTCGCAGGCCACCTTGCTGCCGTCGGCGGTGGCGTAGCGCACGCACACCGGCACGCCCCACACGTGGTTGGCATCGCCGGTGCTGCCCAGCGGCAGGTAGCGGCTCTGGGTCAAGTGCAGCACGGTCTTGCCGCCTTCCTGCGCCAGCTTGGTCTGCACGTAGGGCACGCCGGGCTGGTTGAGGAAGCTCTTGAAGGCGTTCTTGAAGTCTTCGCCCTTGTCGGCGGCCTTGGCGATCGAATCGATCAGGTCCTCGGCGGTGGCGTTGCCGAACTTGTGCTCCTGGATATAGCCGCGCATGCCCTTCTGGAACACCGGCTCGCTGACGTAACCCTCGAACATGCCCAGCACCGCGGCACCCTTCTGGTAGGTAATGCCGTCGAACGCGGTTTCGATGTCGCCGTTGCCGGTGATCGGCTGGCGGATCTTGCGCGTGGTGACCAGGCTGTCGCCGTTCATCGCGCCCTGCGCGCCGCGCACGCGGTCGAGATCGGCGCGGTATTCCGGATGCACCTTCTGCGTCACCTTCTGCTGCATCCAGGTGGCGAACGCCTCGTTGAGCCACAGGTCGTCCCACCAGCCCATGGTCACGGTGTCGCCGGTCCACTGGTGCGCCAGCTCATGCGCGGTGACATTGAAGGAGCCGCGCACGTACTGGGCGGCGGAATCCTTGTCGAGCAGCAGCAGCCAGTCGCGGAAGGTGACCAGGCCCGGGTTCTCCATCGCGCCGGCGGAGAAGTCCGGGGCGGCGAGCAGGTCGAGCTTGTCGAACGGATAGCCGAAGCCGTAGTAGTCCTCCAGCGCCTTGATGATGCTCGGCGTCTCGCCCAGCACGTGCTGCATGCGATGGCCTTCGCCCTTGGCGGCGATGCCGCGCAGGTCGGTGGCCTGCTTGCGGTATTCGGAAGCGGGGATGGTCGGGCCGTTGACCACGTCCCACGGACCGACGCCGAACGCCACCAGGTAGGTGGGCAGCGGCTGGGTGGTGGCGAAGGTCAGGGTCTTCCAGCCGGCGGCGGCTTTCTCTTCCTTCACCTGCTTGGTGTTGGCGATGCCGACTTCATCGGTGGGGATGGTCAGCTTCAGATCGAACGGCGTCTTGAACGAGGGCTCGTCGAAACCGGGGAAGGCGAAGCGCGCGCTGATCGGCTCCATCTGCGTCATCGCGTACGGCTGCCCTTCGTGGCTGACCTTGTACAGGCCCTGCAGCTGCTGGTTGAGCGGCGCGGTGTACTCGATCGCCACGGTCAGTTCCTGCGGCTGCATGGTGGCGCCGAGATCGATGCGCACCACGCCTTCCTTCGGCGCGGCCTCCACGTACTTGCCGGCGTGCGTCTTGCCCTTGGCGTCGGTGATGGTGACCTTGCTCACCTTCAGTTCGCGGCCGTGCATCCAGATGTGGTCCGAGGCCTGTTCCAACTTCAATTTGATGGAAGTAGTGCCGGTGAAATCCTGCTGCTTCGGGTCCACCTTGAAGGCCAGCTGATAGGACTCCGGCATCGCCCAGCGCGGCAGCTTGCCTTGCGGCTGGTCGGAAGCGGCGGGAGCGGCGGCAAGAGCAGCGCCGCAGGACGCGGCAAGGACGCTCAGCACGAGCGGGCGGACGAAACGACGCATGAGAATTTCCCCAGGGGACACAAAGAGCCTTGCAAGCTAGGAGCTGGCATGACTTCGGACACAGTGCCAGAAGACATGCCCGTCCCGTTGCTGCGCAGCATGGACAAGCACGACGCAGCGAAAGCCGCCCATGAAAAAACCGGCGGCGAAGGGGGGGCTTCGCCGCCGGTGGGGAACCGCGCGCCCGCGGGGGGAGGGCAAGGATGGCGCGCGGGTGGAGCAACCGGTGGGTGAGGTGAACTTTAGGCGTCCCGTGCGGATTGCTCCAATTGATTGTTCTCATGATCGTGATAGATTTTGGCTATTGTCTTCGCCGACTACGGCCATTCCCATGAATCTGCGCGATCTCCAGTACCTCGTCGCCCTGGCCGAGCACCGCCACTTCGGCCGCGCGGCCGAGGCCAGCTTCGTCAGCCAGCCCACGCTGTCGACCCAGATCAAGAAGCTGGAAGACGAACTGGGCGTGCCGCTGGTCGAACGCACGCCGCGCAAGGTGCTGCTCACCGAAACCGGCCGCGAGATCGCCCGCCGCGCGCGCGGCGTGCTGTCGGAGATCGACGAGATCAAGGCCATCGCGCAGCGCACGCGCGACCCGGAATCGGGCACCTTGCGCTTAGGCATCTTCCCTACCCTCGGCCCCTACCTGCTGCCTCACCTGGTGCCGCTGGTGCGCCAACGCTTCCCGCGGCTGGAACTGCTGCTGGTGGAGGAAAAGACCGAGCAGGTGATCCGCATGCTGCGCGAAGGCTCGCTGGACGTCGGCGTGCTCGCCCTGCCGCTGCACGAAGACAGCCTGCATGCCGAGTTCCTGTTCGAGGAACCTTTCGTACTGGCGGTGCCGGAAAGCCACCCGCTGGCGCATAAGAAGCATCGTCTCAAGCTCGGCGATCTGGAGGACGAAAGCCTGCTGCTGCTGGAAGACGGCCATTGCATGCGCGACCAGGCGCTGGAGGTCTGCCAGCTGGCCGGCGCGGGCGAACGCTCGGGCTTCCGCGCCACCAGCCTGGAAACGCTGCGCCAGATGGTCGCCGCCAATGTCGGCATCACCCTGTTGCCGACCCTGGCGATCAAGCCGCCGGTGGCGCGCACCGACAACGTGCACCTGGTGGAATTCGCCGGCCATCCGCCCAGCCGGCGGATCGCGCTGGTATGGCGCAAGAGTTCGTCGGTAGGAAATTTTCTTAAGCGCTTTGCGGAAGTCATCCGCAGCATGCCGGCCGAACTGCTGCGCCCGGAACTTAACGAATCGAAACCGGCCAGCCGCCCGCGCGCATCGGCATAAACACGCGTAAGAGCCTGTTGCCGCAGGATGTGCGGCCGCACACAAACGGCCACCTAAACGGCGGATTCGCTCGCGCCCGCCCCCTCATGGAAGCTTCATATTTCGGCCAGAACAATCCGCGAGATTGTTCGCTCGACGCACGCCTCGAGGCTGAACAAAGGGGGGCAGATGGACTGCCGGGATCGACCCACGCCGCGCCGAGCGGCGCGGTAGCCGATAGCGCGGCAGGACTGGGCGGCGAACCAGATCACGAGGTTTGAGTGCAGACAATGCCGGGCATCTTCACCGTCTCGCTGGATCTCGAGCTCTACTGGGGCGTGCGCGACGCGCGCAGCATCGAGAGCTACGAGTCCAACCTGCGCGGCGAGCGCGAAGCCATCCGCGGCATGCTGGAGCTGTTCGAAGAACACGACATCCATGCCACCTGGGCCACCCTGGGCTTCCTGTTCTACAAGGACGCCGAGGAACTGCGGCACCACCTGCCGGACGTGCTTCCCGATTACCGCCGCCAACAGCTTTCCTCCTACCGCTACCTGCAGGAACACGCCTGGGGCAGCGACGACGATCATTTCCACTTCGCGCCGGAGATGGTCCAGCTGATCCGCGATTACGACGGCCAGGAAATCGGCACGCATACGTTTTCGCACTACTACTGCCTGGAAGACGGGCAGACGCTGGAGGCCTTCCGCGCCGACCTGAAAGCCGCGCTGGCCGCGGCGCAGGCGCACGGCATTCCTACCGCCAGCCTGGTGTTCCCGCGCAACCAGAGCAATCCGGAATACCTGGCCGTGCTCGACGAACTCGGCATCGCCTGCTATCGCGGCAACGAGAACGCGGCGTTCTACGCACCGCGCAACCAGCGCGAACAGAACCTGATCGTGCGCGCCTCGCGCCTGCTCGATGCCTACGTGAACCTCAGCGGCTACCACACCTATGCGCTGCAGGATTGCGCGCGCAGCCGTCCGTTCAATATTCCGTCCAGCCGTTTCCTGCGCCCGTATTCGCGCCCGCTGGCGCTGCTGGAAAGCCTGCGCCTGCGCCGCATCAAGCGGGCCATGCTCGACGCGGCCACCGGCGAGCGGCTGTTCCACCTGTGGTGGCATCCACACAACTTCGGCGCGGATATCCAGCACAACCTGGCCTGCCTCACCGAGGTGCTCGGCTACTACGGTTACCTGCGCGAGCGCTACGGCATGCAGTCGCTCAACATGGGCGAAGTAGCCACCTTGCTGGAGGACATGCATGCCGGCCAGGCCTAGGATCGCCCTGCTCGCGGGCGAAGGCTGGTCGACCAGCGCCATCTACAACGGCTTGCGCGAGGAGTTCGAGATCGTCGCGGTGATCGTCGAGCGCAAGCCCTCGGCGCTGAAGATGCTGCGCTACCGTGCACGCACGCTGGGCTGGACGGAAACCTTCGGGCAGTTCTGCTTCATCCTGTACAGCCGGCTGCTGGCGCGCGCCGCGGACATGCGCATCGCCATGCTGATGCACCGCCATGGCTTGTCGGATACGCCGATACCCGGCATCGCCGTCACTCAAGTCGAAAGCGCCAACCACAGGCGCGTGGCTGCGCTGCTGAAAAAGCTGGAGCCGCAGGCGGTGGTGGTGAACGGCACGCGCATCCTGTCGAAGAAGCTGCTCGCCGCGGTGGATGCGCCGTTCATCAATACGCATATGGGAATCACGCCGGCGTATCGCGGAGTGCATGGCGGTTACTGGGCGCTGGCGAACGATGACCGCGAGCGTTGCGGGGTTACCGTGCATCTGGTGGATGAAGGGGTGGATACGGGGGGCGTGCTTTACCAGGCACGCATCGAGCCGGAGGAAGAGGACAGCTTCGCTACGTATCCGGTGTTGCAGTTGGCGGCGGCCTTGCCGCTGATGAAGGCGGCGTTGAACGATGCGGCGGAAGGGAAGCTGGCGCCGCGTATGGGCGAAGGGGTGTCGAAGCAGTGGTATCACCCCACGTTGTGGGGGTATTGGAAGACTTGGCGTTCGCGCGGCGTCAAATAAGCGAACTCTTTTCCCCGCCGGGGAGTACGCGGGGAGCGCACAGGGATGTGCGCGGCTTTGAGGAGCGAGGAAGATGCCGGCAGGCAGATGAGGGGTCGGGGCTCGCCAAGACGCACCTACGAAGCAAAAACGCTCTTGAGCTTGCGGCGATCATCAACGCCACGCTCCGCCCGGCCCCTCACCCCAACCCTCTCCCCGGAGGGGAGAGGGGGCAATCATTCAGGCGCCGGTGAGGCCGATCGGGCAACTCACACCCGTCCCACCCAGCCCGCAATACCCCGCCGGATTCTTCGACAAATACTGCTGATGCTCCGCCTCCGCGTAATAGAACGGGCCGGCGTCGGCAATCTCGGTAGTGATCCGCCCATGCCCGGCGCGGTCCAGTTCCGCCTGATAACGCTGCAACGACGCTTCCGCCGCTTCGCGCTGTGCCGGCGTGGACGTATAGATGGCCGAACGGTACTGCGTCCCCACGTCATTGCCCTGCTGCATGCCCTGGGTGGGGTCGTGGTTCTCCCAGAACGTGCGCAGCAGCGTATCCAGGCTGACCTGGGCCGGGTCGTACACCACCTGCACCACTTCCGTATGCCCGGTTTCGCCCGAGCACACTTCGCGGTAGCTGGCATTGGGGGTATAGCCGCCGGCATAGCCGACCGCCGTGGTCAGCACGCCGGGCAGTTGCCAGAACTTGCGTTCCGCGCCCCAGAAGCAGCCCATGCCGACCTGCAGTACTTCGCTGCCGGGGAAGGCCTCCGGCGTCAGGGGCCGGCCGTGTACGTGATGGGCGGAGGGGGGCGCGATCGGCTGCGTGCGTCCAGGCAGCGCGTCCTCGCGGCGGGGCATGCGTTGTTTCCAGGCACCGATACCGAGCATCGTGATACTCCTGCGTTCGAGAGTGGACAAAATGGCGTCGGCCGGCGTGCTTCTCAACACTCCGCGCCGCACTGCTCAGTAGCGCAGCAGCGCGTGCAGGGGCGTATCTGCGGGCAGGCGGTGGCGGCCTTGCAGGGCCTCCAGTTCGATCACCACGCTGGCCCCCACGCGCACCGCGCCCAGCGTTTCCACCAGCCGGCAGGCCGCGTCCAGGGTGCCGCCGGTGGCGAGCACGTCGTCGACGATCAACACTCTTTCGCCCGGACGCAGCGCATCGTTACGTGCCTCCAGCCGGTCCTTGCCGTATTCCAGCGCGTAGTCCACCGACACCACCGGCGGCGGCAGCTTGTTCGGCTTGCGCAGCGGCACGAAGCCGGCGTGCAGCTTCTGCGCCAGCGCGGCGCCGAAGATGAAGCCGCGCGATTCGATCCCGCACACCGCCTGCACCCCGCTGCCCTGCCACGGCTCGGCCAGCGCATCGATGCAGCGGGCGAAGCCGCCGGCATCGGCCAGCAGCGGCGTGATGTCGCGGAATACCACGCCAGCCTGCGGAAAATCGGGAACGGCGCGGATCAGCGCCTCGATCTGTCGGATGTTCGATGCCATGGGAACGCGCGCTGCCTGTACGAAGGGAGCGCGCAAGCATAGCGCGCGGCGTGCTTCAGGCCGGCATGAACGAGGGCGCGTCGTCGCCGGCCTGCTCTTCGCCGTACTGCTCGTCCAGCGCAAGGCGCGCATCGATCAGCTCGCGCTCCACCTCGCGCACCACCGCCATCGCCGCGGGCAGGCTCGCTTCGGGCACCAGCACGGCCACGTAGTCGAGCGCCGGCAGGTTGCCGACCGCGCCGGTAAGGTATTCGCCGGCGACGAAGGCGGGAATCTCCGCGCTTTCCAGCGCGTCCTTCACCAGGTGGGCGTCGATCAGGGTCTCGGCTCGGTAGGCGATGCGCATGGCCGGCAAGCTACCCCCCGCCCGCCGGTGCCGCAAGAGCTTGCCGGCCGGCCGTGCGGCCTAGTGGCAACCCCGCGGACGCTGCTTTAAGGTCGCCCTCGTATCACGACTCTTTTGGGGAAGAGGCGGCATGTCGAAGGCGGCAGTGGAAGGACACCTCAGGTTCGTGACGCGGGTCTACCGCCTCCGCCTGCTCGGGCTCGCCCTGGGCGCGCTGCCAGTCGCCAGCGTGCTGTATCAGCTGCACGCCGCGTGGTGGCTGTGGGGCCTGCTCGGCGTGAACGCTCTGGTCTGGCCGCATCTGGCGCATTTGCGCGCCTCGCGCTCGGCGCGGCCGATCGACACCGAGCACGGCAACCTGGTGATCGATGCCGCGATGGGCGGCGCCTGGGTCGCGCTGATGCAGTTCAACCTGCTGCCGAGCGCCCTGCTGGTGGCGATGATGGCGATGGACCGGATCAGCGCCGGCGGCTTGCGCCTGGTGCTGAAGTCGCTGGCCCTGCAGGCGGCGGTGTGCCTGGCGGTGTGGTGGCTGAACGGGTTCCGCCTGCAGCCGGCGTCGACCATGCTCAATGTCGCCGCCAGCATTCCCATGCTGATGATCTACCCGGTGTGGATGAGCATGGTGAATTTCACCCTGGCGCAAAGAGTGCGCCAGCAGAACCGCCAGCTCGACCAGCTCAGCCGCACCGATGCCCTCACCGGCCTCAACAACCGCAACCACTGGCTGGAGGCCGCCGGCGTGGAATGGCTGCGCTACCAGCGCAACCAGCGGCCGGCCGCGCTGATCCTGCTGGACGTGGACGGCTTCAAGCAGATCAACGACCGCTACGGCCATGCCGCGGGCGACCAGCTGCTGGGCGACCTGGCCCGCCTGCTGCAGCGCGGCCTGCGCGACGTGGACACCCCCGGCCGCCTGGGCGGCGACGAGTTCGGCATCGTGCTGCCGGAGACCGACCTGGAGCGCGCCAGCGCGGTGGCCGAGCGGATCCGCCTGCTGGCCGAGAACAGCCGCCCCGAGCGCGGCGACCAGCACATCCCGTGGACGATCAGCCTGGGCGTGGCCTCGGTGGGCGAGGACGCCCGCGACGTCGGCGCCTGGATGCGCCAGGCCGACCTGGCCCTGTACCGGGCCAAGGCCCAGGGCCGCAACCGCGTCTGCGTGGCACCGGCCCGCGGCAGCGGCGGCCACGTGGCGCACGCCACGGTCTGAGGGCTCACGCCTGGCAGCGCGAGGGAATAGGAAATAGAGAATCGAGAATTAGGAAATCGGGCGCGAGGGGATGCAAACCTCGCGCTTCGCTCACAGCGCTTCACGTCGCCGTGGCCTGTGCTTCCTGTTCCCTATTCTCCATTCCCCATTCCCTCCAGGGTAAACTTGGCCGTTTCAGCCAATCACCCGCGAGTCCCGCCCGATGTCGACCGAAACCGCCGCCGCCGAAACCACGTCCGCCAGCGCCGCCCCGGCCGAGGGCCAGCGTGACTTCGTGCGCCAGATCATTCGCGACGACCTGGCCACGGGCAAGCACCACGCCATCCGCACGCGCTTCCCGCCCGAGCCCAACGGCTACCTGCACATCGGCCACGCCAAGGCGATCTGCCTGAATTTCGGCATCGCCCGCGAATTCGCCGGCTGGTGCAACCTGCGCCTGGACGACACCAACCCCGGCAAGGAAGACCCCGAGTTCGTCGAAGGCATCAAGGACGACGTGCGCTGGCTCGGCTACGAGTGGCACGACCTGCGCCACGCCTCCGACTACTTCGAGGTGTTCTACCTCGCCGCGGTCAAGCTGATCGAGGACGGCCACGCCTACGTCGACGACCTCAACGCCGAGGAGATGCGCGAGTACCGCGGCACGCTCACCGCGCCGGGCCGCAACTCGCCGCACCGCGAGCGCAGCGTGGCCGAGAACCTCGACCTGTTCCGCCGCATGCGCGAGGGCGAGTTCGCCGACGGCGCCAAGACGCTGCGCGCGAAGATCGACATGGCCTCGGGCAACATCAACATGCGCGACCCGGCGATCTACCGCATCCGCCGCATCCCGCACCAGAACACCGGCGAGGCCTGGCCGATCTACCCGATGTACGACTACGCGCATTGCCTTTCCGATGCGCTGGAAGGCATCACCCACTCGCTGTGCACGCTGGAATTCGAAGACCACCGCCCGCTGTACGACTGGTTCGTCGACAAGGTCGACCTGGTCAACCATCCGGAGCTGTGGACCCGCCTGCGCGAAGGCGGCTTCCAGACCGAGCCGGCCAAGCCGCGCCAGATCGAGTTCTCGCGCCTCAACCTCAGCTACTGCATCACCAGCAAGCGCAAGCTCGCCCAGCTGGTGAACGAAGGCCTGGTCGACGGCTGGGACGACCCGCGCATGAACACCTTGCGCGGCCTGCGCCGCCGCGGCTTCACGCCGGGCGGCATCCGCCTGCTGATCGAGCGCCTGGGCGTGAGCAAGCAGAACAGCGTGATCGACTACGCCATCTTCGAGAACTGCGTGCGCGAAGACCTCGACGGCAGCGCGCCGCGCCGCATGGCCGTGCTTGACCCGCTCAAGCTGACCATCACCAACCTGCCGGAAGGCCACGAGGAAAAACTCTCCTTCTCCAACCACCCCAAGGACGAGAGCTTCGGCACGCGCGAAGTGCCGTTCGCGCGCGAGCTGTGGATCGAGCGCGAGGACTTCGCCGAAGTGCCGCCGAAGGGCTTCCACCGCCTCAAGCCCGAGGGCGAAGTGCGCCTGCGCGGCGTCGGCATCGTCAAGTGCGAGGAACTGCTCAAGGACGCCGCCGGCAACGTCATCGAACTGCGCTGCACGCTCGACCTCGAGTCGCGCCAGGGCATGCCCGGCGCGGACCGCAAGGTGAAGGGCACCATCCACTGGGTAAGCGCGCGCCATGCCGTGGCTGCCGAAGTGCGCGTGTACGACCGCCTGTTCAACGTGGCCGCGCCGGACGACGACAGCGACGGCAAGAGCTGGAT
Source organism: Dyella sp. SG562 (assembly GCF_011759495.1). Taxonomy (NCBI): domain Bacteria; kingdom Pseudomonadati; phylum Pseudomonadota; class Gammaproteobacteria; order Lysobacterales; family Rhodanobacteraceae; genus Dyella; species Dyella sp. SG562. Next base: position 42,699 of record NZ_JAAOYS010000017.1, on the reverse strand, counting down.
CGAGCACATCAATCCGGAAGCCAAGCGCATCGTGCAGGCCTGGCTGGAACCGTCCGCCGCCGCCGCCGCGCCGGAACAGCGTTTCCAGTTCGAGCGCCTGGGCTACTTCGTGGCCGACCGTGTCGACCACCGCGCGCAGCAGCCGGTGTTCAACCGCACCGTCACCCTGCGCGACACCTGGGCCAAGCAGGCATGAGCATGCTGCCGCTGCAGATCCACCTGACCCTGCCGCCGTGGCTGGGCGACCTGGTCGACACCGGCAAGCGCTACCTCACCGACGAAGAACGCGTGGACCTGGCCATCCAGCTGTCCAGCCACAACATCGAGCACGGCCTCGGCGGCCCGTTCGGCGCCGCGGTGTTCGACGGCCAGGGCCGCGTCATCTCGGTCGGCGTCAACCGCGTGGTGCCGCAGTCCTGCTCGGTGGCGCACGCCGAGATGATGGCCTACATGGCCGCGCAGCAGCGCATGGCCAGCTTCCGCCTCAACGGCGACGGCGGCCGCTACATCCTGGCCACCAGCGCGCAGCCGTGCTGCCAGTGCTACGGCGCCACCGTGTGGGCCGGCGTGGACGAGCTGCTGATCGGCGCGCGCGCCGAAGACGTCATGGAGCTGACCGCGTTCGACGAAGGCCCGCTGCCGGCCGACTGGGTGGGCGAGCTGGAACGCCGCGGCATCGCCGTGCGCCGCGACATCCTGCGCGACGAGGCGCGCGCCGTATTGGCCGCCTACGGCGCGCGCGGCCAGAGCTACTGAGCCACCGGATGAGCCGCCTGCGCGCCGCGCTGCCGCTGCTCCTGCTGGTGCTGGCCGGCGTCGTGCTGTTCTTTTCCGGCGCCTTCGACCAGCTGCATCCGGAACGCCTGGTGGCGCACCAGGAGCAGCTGCGCGCCCAGGTCGCCGACAGCCCCTGGCTGAGCCGCATCGTCTTCATCGGCGTGCTGACGCTGGCGATGTCCACCGGCGTACCCGGCACGGTGCTGATCATCATGGCCGGCGGCTTCGTGTTCGGCACGCTGGAAGGCACCGCGTATGCGTCGGTCGGGCTCACCCTGGGCACCTTGATCCTGTTCCTGGCCAGCCGCTACGCCTTCGGCAACGGCAGCCGCCATCCGCCGGCGCTGATCGAGCGCATCCACCATGGCTTCGAGCGCCATCCGGTGGCCTACACCATGTTCTTGCGCTTCGTGCCGGTGGCGCCGTTCGGGCTGATCACCGTGTGCCTGGCCTGGCTGCGCTGTCCGCTGTGGCTGTTCCTCGGCGCGAGCTGGCTGGGCGGCACGGTGTCGCTGATCTTCGAAACCTCCATCGGCGCGGGCCTGGGCGAAGCGCTTGCGCGCACGCATGGCCGCTTCGATACCTCGGTGCTGCTGCAGCCGAAGATCCTGCTTTCGCTGGGCTGCATCGCCTTGCTCGCGCTGCTGCCGCTGCTGCTCGAACGGATGCTCCGCGGGCGGCTGCACCGCGGCGGCACAGCTTCGCGACAGGCATCCGGGCTACCTCCTCAAGCCGACTAGCTCCCTTACCCCCGTTTCGCGCTAGGCTCAGCGCGCCGGCGCCGCGCGCCGCATGGGGAATGGCCAAATGGTCGTCGCGGGGGCGAACTGGACGGTACGCTTGTGGCGGCGCACGTCGCTGATGCAGCGCCTCGCCTTCATCGCCCTGGTCCCCACCCTGGTCACCGCCGCCTTGCTGGTGGTGATGCTCACGCGCTACCAGCTCAACACGCTGCGCGGCATGGCGCAGAGCACCGCCGACGCCATCGCCACGCAGGCCGCCTCGGTATCCGCCGATGCGATCCGCAACATGCAGCGGCGCGATCTCAAGCGCATCGCCGAATCGGTCGGCAACCTGCCGCACGTGGTGCACGTGCAGATCCGCGCCGCCGACGGCGAGATCCTGGCCGACAGCCATGGCGACGCCGCGCCGCGCTCGCGCGACGTGCTGACCGTGGTGCGCGACGTCAAGGACGGCGACCAGCCGCTGCAGCCCGCGCTCGGCTCGGTGCTGATCGACCTGAGCCTGGGCGAGGCGATCGCCGCCCAGCGCGCCAGCCTGCGCAATGCGCTGATCGCGCTGGCGCTGGCGCTGTTCATCGCCGGCGTGATCGGCTGGCAGGCCGCGCGCTGGATCAGCGCCCCGCTGCGCCGCCTGGCCGGCGCGGTGCACAAGCTGGGGCGCGGCGACCGCCGCGTGGAAGTGGAAGTCACCGACGAAAACGAAATCGGCGAACTGCAGCGCGGCTTCAACAGCGCCGCCGCCGCGCTGTTCGACGTGCAGCGCGGCATGGAGCAGGAAATCGAACACGCCACGGTGGAACTGGCGCGCAAGAACGCCGCGCTGGAAGCCGCCAGCGTGGCCAAGGCGCGCTTCCTCGCCGCCGCCTCGCACGACCTGCGCCAGCCGCTGTACGCGCTGACCTTGTTCTCGTCTTCGCTGTCGGTGGACGAACGCGACCCGGTGCGCCTGGACCGCATCGCGCACATCCAGGAATGCGTGGAAGCACTGGACCATCTCTTCAGCGAGCTGCTGGACCTGTCGCGCCTGGAAACCGGCGCGATGCAGATCGAGATCAGCGAGTTCCCGCTCGACCACGTGTTCGAAGAAGTCAGCCGCAACTTCCGCATGATCGCCGAGCAGCACGGCCTGCGCCTGGTGATGCGCACCACGCACCTGTGGGTGCGCAGCGACCGCACCATGCTGGCGCGCATCCTCAACAACCTGGTGAGCAATGCGCTGCGCTATACGCACGAAGGCGGCGTGCTGGTGGTGGCGCGCCGCCGCCAGGACGGCACCGTGCGCGTCGACGTGTGGGACACCGGCAGCGGCATCGAGCCGGAACACCAGGCGCGCGTGTTCGACGAGTTCTACCGCGTCGACCACCACGGCAGCGGCGAACACGATTCGGGCCCGCGCCGCGGGCTGGGGCTGGGCCTGGCCACCGTGCAGCGCCTGGCCGAACTGCTCGACACGCGCGTGCTGCTGAAATCCACGCCGGCGCGCGGCAGCGTCTTCAGCTTCCACCTGCCGGAAGTGCCGCCGCAGCACCCCACCCGCATGGAGGTGGACGAGGCGGCGCTGGACGTTTCCGGCATGCGCGTGCTGGTGATCGACGACGAGCCGGCGATCCTTTCCGGCATCCGCTATCTGCTGCGCAGCTGGGGTTGCGACGTGGCGGTGGCCGAGGACCGCGTGCAGGCGCTGGAGGCAATGGAAACCTGGGTGACGCCGCCGGACCTGGTGATGTCCGACCTGCGCCTGCGCGACAACGAGAGCGGCCTGGACGTGCTGGCCGAACTGGATCGCCGCTATGCCGAGCTGGGCTTCGAACCGTTCCCGCGCCTGCTGATCACCGGCGAGACGCGCAGCGACCGCCTGCGCGCCATCATGGCCGCGCGGATTCCGGTGCTGTACAAGCCGGTCTCGCCCGAGCAGCTGCGCGAGGCGATGGTGACCTTGCGCGTGACCGGCCGGGGCATGCCGATCTCCACCGGGGGGTTCACGCCCCTATCACCTAGCGTCTAGGCCATATGGCGAATCAGAACGCGGTTGCGACGGGTAAGCACTGGCACTATGTTGCTGGCGCGCGCCGCGAGGGACGGGAGGATGCCGGCGCCATGGGGAGCGACATGCGGATATTGATCGCGGACGACCATCGGCTGATCGTCGAAGGAGTCAAGCTCAAGCTCGCCGAGCTAGGGCCGGAGACGGATTTCGCGGTAGCGCAGGATGTGGACGAATTGCGCGACCTGATCCGCAGCGAAGACGCGCGTACCTTGCGCCTGGCCCTGATCGACCTGGCCATGCCCGGCGCGCACGGCACGGCGCATCTACTGGAGACCATTCGCGCCTTGCCGGGGCTGCCGGTGATCGTGCTGTCCGGCTCGGAAGACCCTGCGCTGATGAAGGAACTGCTTTCCGCCGGCGCGCGCGGCTTCATCCCGAAGGCGTATTCGCCCGAGGTGATGCTGTCGGCCGTGCGCCTGGTGCTGTCCGGCGGCACCTACGTGCCGCCGATGATGCTGGACGAACGGCACGTCGCCGTACCGCCGCCGCCCGGCGCGTCCAACGGCATCGACTCGCTGGAGGAGCGGCTGCGCAAGCTGCTCACCGAGCGCCAGATCGACGTGCTGCGCCTGCTCTCGCAGGGCAAGCCGAACAAGCTGATCGCGCGCGACCTGGGCATCAGCGAGGGCACGGTGAAGATCCACCTGGCGGCGATCTTCCGCGCGCTCAACGTGCGCAACCGCGTCGAGGCGGTGGTGGCCTCGCGGCGCATCAGCGGGCTTTGAATCTTCCGTGCGGCCGGCGTGCGGCGCTCCGCTTCCGGCGCGCCGCCCATGGCGTATGCTTCGGCCCCATCCGGGGTGGAGGAGCCGCCCCGACACGGCGACCCGTTTCGCCGACCGCCGGGGGAGAAAAGCGTTGCGCGAGGGACGGTCCGCAGGCTTACGGCATGGCCGGTCGCTACCGGCCAAGGTGCGCTTTTTTGCGCGCGCACTGGCGCTGCTCGCCGGCCTGCTGAGCGGCTTCGCCGCCGCCGCGCCGGCGCCGGAGGAACGCCCGCTCATCTTCGGCATCCTGCCCATCGGCGGGCCGTCCGAGTCGCTGGAAGCCTGGCGGCCGATGCTGGACGACATGGAGCACAGCCTGCACCGCCATGTGCGGCCGCTGTCGGTCAGCACCTACGAAGGCCTGGCGCAAGCCTTGGCCGAGGACCGCATCGACCTGGCCTTCGTCTCGGGCAAGCTGGCCCTGGACGCGGTGGCGCGCGACCGCATGCGCGTGTTCGCCCAGCTCACCCGCGGCGACGGTTCGCGCGGCTATTACTCGGTGCTGCTGGTGGAGAAGAACTCGCCGATCCGCGGCGTGGACGACATCTTCCGCCAGCCCGGGCACTGGCGTTACGCGCGCGGCGAGGCGCTGTCAGTGTCCGGCTATGTGGTGCCGGAGACCCAGCTGTTCGCCGGCCGCGGGCTGGATTCGGACACCTTCTTCGCCAGCGTCGCGGTGGACAACCACCAGAACAACGCGCTGGCCGTGGCCAACCGCGAGGCGGACCTCGCCACCAACAACACCGCCGACCTGGAGCGCTTCGCCCAGCGCTTCCCCGAGCAGTACGCGCGGCTGCGCATCCTGTGGAAGTCCAGCCTGATCCCGCACGCGGTGGTGATCATGCGCACCGACCTGCCGCCGGAGCTGCGCCAGCGCATCGCCGCGTTCTTCACCGGCTATGCCAAGGGCAAGAACGGCGCGGCGGAGCTGGCCAGGCTGAAGCTGATCCACGACATCAGCGGCTTCGCCCCCGCTGGCAACGACACCCTGGTGCCGTTCGCGGACATCGCCTACACGCTGGAGCGCCGGCGCGCGCTGGGTGCGCAGTGGGTGAACAGCGCGGCGCTGGATGCGCGGCTGAAGAAGCTGGATGACGACCACCGGGCGCTGGTGAAGCGATTGGCGATTTCGTCGCCGTAGGTTGGGGTGAGCCGCAGGCGAACCCCAACCTACGCAGGTGATGGCGATGATGTCCGGTGAGGCGAACCCCAAGCTCCTGTTGGGGTTCGCCTGCGGCTCACCCCAACCTACTTGGCCGCCGCCATGTCGTTGATATTCACCTTCTGCCCGTTCGGCAGAATCATGTCGCCCGGCTTCTGGCCCGCGGCGCAGGCGCCGACCCACTTGCCGCTGCTGCTGACGTCGGCCTCGCTGTGGCCCATCACGGCCGGGTCGTACTTCACGTGGCCGGTGGTGCTGTAGGAGCTGTTGCCCTGGAAGCGGGTTTCGCTGTGGCTGGTCATGGTGACGTTGCCCTGCGGGCCGGGCAGGCTGCACACGCCGTCGGCGACCACGGCGCCGTCCTTCACGGCAAGCGAGAACTTGCTGCACATCGAGCCGCTCATCTGCGCGCCCATCTGGTACATCGCCTTGTCGGTGGCTTCGTCCAGGCACACCTTCATGGTCTGCGACTGGCCGCCGGCCGTGCCCATCTGCATCTCCCACAGGCCGGCCTTGCGCTTGGGCAGGTTGGCCGGGAGTTCGACGGCGGCCGCGGAAGCGGCCAGACACAGCAGGGACAGCGCGAACAGCGGACGGAAACGGGTCGACATGGCGATCTCCAGAGCCTCGAGGACGGGCCCGGCGGGCCCCTGGCCGGGCACGGTAGCCGCAAAACATGGCCGCGTCATGCACGGCTTCGTCACATCTTCGGTCCATACGCCGAGAAGCTAGTTCGAACAGCGTATCGAATGGCCGTACGGGCTCGCCTAGAGTGGCCGCATGCCATGGACCGGCACCAAGGCGCCCGCCGCGCCCCGCCATCAACCGCTGCCGCGACCGTTCATGTCCACGACTCCAGCCGTGCCCCTGCCGCAGTGCCCTGCTCCAGTCCTGCTTGGCGGCCAGCCCGGCCGGCGCCCCGCCGGCGGAGGCTGAGCCGATGGCCAGCGAATCCCTTCTGCGCCGGCTGCTCCTGGATGCGGTACTGCCCGCCACCCTCGCCTCCCTGGTGCTGGTCGCCGTGCTCACCTCGCAGGTAGCCGGCATGCAAGGCGAACGGGCGGATGCGCGCGCCGCCCTGCGCGTGGAACAGCTGGCCGGCGCGCTGGCGGTGGATCAGGCGCTGGCCGCGCCGCAGGGCATCCTGGACGAGGCCCGCCGCGACGGCCTGCTGCGCCAGGTGGCCCTGAGCTATCCGGACGGCCCGGCATGGAACAGCGGCAGCGCCCTGCCCGAACAGGACGCCGGCAACTACCGTCGCGAGCTGGCCGGCACCGCCGGCAACCGCCCCTTGCTGACCGCGCAGGCCGAGCTCGGCCCCGTGCGCCGCGCCCAGGCCGTCACCTGGCTGCTCGGCGCGCTGTGCGCCTGCGGCATCCTGCTGCTGGCCTGGCTGGCGCGCTGGTCGCTGCGCCGCCACGTGCTGCGGCCGCTGGCCGAACTGCGCCGCGCGCTGGAGGAAGACCGCCTGCCGCCGCTGGCGGTGACGGCCTCCACCCGCGAATTCGGCGAACTGGAACGCGCGCTGGAACTGTCCCTGGCGGACGGCTGGCCGCGCGCCTGGCGCTCGGCGCGCCAGGACGTGATGCGCCAGCGCCATGCCGCCGCGCGCGGCAAGTCGCGCTTCATTGCCTTGGTCAACCATCACCTGCGCCAGCCGCTGCAGGCGCTGCAGCTGTTCGCCGCCAACTTCAACCCCGGCCCCGACCAGGACCAGCAGGCCCTGCTCACGCACATGCGCACCAGCGTGGCCTCGATGACGCGCCTGCTGGAAGGCCTGCTGGAAATCTCGCGCCTGGATGCCGGCGTGGTGGTGGTGCGCCCGGCCGAATTCAGCGCGGCGGAACTGTTCCTGCACGACCGCACCTGGCTGGCCGAGGAAGCCGCCCGCCGCGGCGTCACCCTGACCTGGCACGGCAGCCACCACCGTCTCCATGGCGACGCGGAACTGGCCGCCGGCCTGCTGCTGCAGCTGGCCAGCAACGCCATCGCCAATGCGCCGATGGGCCGCGTACTGATCGCCGCGCGCCGGCGCAACCACGCCGTGCGCATCGAGGTGCGCGACAACGGACCCGGCATTGCCGAGAACCACCAGCAGCAGATCTTCGAGGAATTCGTGCAGCTGCCCGATACGGAGAACCCGCGCCGCGACGGCTACGGGCTGGGCCTGACCATCGGCGACCGCCTGGCGCGCCTGCTCGGCACGCACATCGGCCTGCGCTCCGCGCCGGGGCGCGGCAGCACGTTCTGGTTCGACTTGCCGGAAGCGCCGCTGGCGGAACGGCGCGCCCCACGCGGGCGGCCGTGGAGCGCGTGGCAGCGCGCGGGCTGAACGCGCTTCAGTCGTCCGCGCCCGGGTCCATGCCCGGGAACAGCACTTCGGTAAAGCCGAACTTGCCGAAATCGGTGATGCGCGAGGGATACAGCCGGCCGATCAGGTGATCGCATTCGTGCTGCACCACGCGCGCATGGAAGCCCTGCGCGTCGCGGTCGATCTTCTCGCCCTTCGGGTCGATGCCCTGGTAGCGGATCATGGTGTAGCGGTTGACCGCGCCGCGCAGGCCGGGCACCGACAGGCAGCCTTCCCAGCCTTCTTCCATGTCCTGCGACAGCGGCAGGATCACCGGATTGAGCAGGATGGTGCGCGGCACCGCGGGTGCGTCCGGATAACGCTCGGAACGGTCGAAGCCGAAGATCACCAGCTGCAGGTCCACGCCGATCTGCGGCGCGGCCAGGCCGACGCCGCCGGCATCGTGCATGGTGTCGAACATGTCCTGGATGAGTACATCCAGCTCGGCGCTGCCGATCATCGCGTCCGGCACCGGTGGCGCCACGCGCAGCAGGCGCGGGTCGCCCATCTTCAGAATCTCGCGGATCATGCTGGCCTCGATGCGTCGACGATGCTTTTTGACTGAGGGCCGCGCGCTCGCTTTGCAAGGCGCGGCGGAGCCGCCAGCTTAGTGCGGCGTGCAAGCGGTGTGAACGCGAAAACGGCACGCCCGCAGCCGATGCGGCATCATCGGCCGGGCAAGCTGGCGCAGGATGCGCCGGGGCGCATCCGGGGCCATGCCATCGAATGCCCATTCACCACCCGCTCCGGCGCAGCGCCGCCAGGCCGGCGAGGAGACCGACCGTTGTTTTCCGCTTTGATCCTGCAGACGCTGCTGGCCGCCGCCGCAACCGGCGCGCCGCCACCGGCCTGGGTCGCACCGAGCTTCCGCAACTACGGCATGGCCGAAGGCCTGCCCAGCAGCAATATCGACGCGCTGGCCCAGGACGGCCGCGGCTATGTGTGGGTAGCCACCGAATCGGGGCTGGCGCGCTACGACGGCAACCGCTTCCGCGTCTGGCGGCACGACCCGCGCGATCCGCGCTCGCTGTCCGCCGCGCCGCTGGCCACCTTGATGGTGGACACGCAGGGACAGCTGTGGGGCGGCAGCCGCGATGGCCTGGTGCGCTACGACGCGGCGCACGAGAACTTCGAGCACTGGCGGCACGATCCGGCCGACCCCGCCTCGGCCGGCAGCAACGACGTCACCGCGCTGGCGCAGCCGCCGCAGGGGCCGCTGTGGGTCGGCCATTTCGACGTCGGCCTGGACCGCATGCGCGCCGACGGGCGCGGCTTCGATCATTTCCGCCACGACCCTGACGATCCCGCCACTCTTGCTTCGGACACCGTGTACTCGCTGCTGGCCGACGCGGACGGCACGCTGTGGATCGGCACCGGCAAGGGCCTGGACCGCCGCGCGCCGGACGGCCGCCTCAGCCACGTCGCGTTCGAACGCCCCGACGATGCGTCGCGCGACAAGCCGCTGAAGATCTACCAGCTCGCCCGCATCGACGGCACGCTGTACATCGCCGGCAACCGCGGCCTGTACGCGCTGGCGCCGGCTGCGTCCAGCGCGGTGCCGGTGGCGCCGGACGTGCTGCCGCAGACGCTGATCTACGCGCTGGCCGCCGACGCGCAGCACCGGCTGTGGATCGGCACCCACGACGGCATCTATCTGCGCGAAGCCGACGGCAGCTACCGCCATCTCGAACCGCGCCCGCTGCAGCGCCACGGCCTGCCGAATGGCTTCATCACCCAGCTGCTGCGCGACCACGAAGGCGGCCTGTGGATCGGCAGCTACGACGGGCTGGCCTATCTGTCGCCGCGCTGGGCCGACTTCCAGTACGTCACGCACGTGCCGGAAAACCCGGACAGCATCGTGCCCGGCGCCTACTACGCCATCGCCGGCAACGGCGGCGACCATCTGTGGCTGGCCGGCGCCAAGGGCGCGATCGACCGCCTGGACCTGGCCACCGGCAAGGTGCGCCATCTGGCCTTCCATATCCCGCAAGGACGCAGCGCCAACTGCATCGCCGAAGACGCGCGCGGCCGGCTGTGGATCGCCTCGGCCAGCGGCAGCTTCGTGGTCGACGGCGACAAAGCCACCGAGCTGGATGCACCGATGGCCGAGCGCATCGTGTTCGGCGCCGACGGCACGGCGTATCTGCAGATGGACGACGGCGTCCAGGCCTACGACCCGGACACGTTCAAGGCGCGGCCGCTCAGCTTCGGCCCGCACGCCAAGGACCTCACGCTGAGCGACATGCGCCTGTACGACGGCGCGCTGTGGTTCGCCACCAGCTCCGGCGTGCTGCGCTGGGCGCCGGGCGATACGCAGGCCAGTGCGATCGAAGGCGTGCCGGCGACGCCGTTCAATTTCCTCGCGCTGCGCGACGGCAAGCTGTGGCTGGTGGACGAGCAGAACCTCAGCGCCTACCGGCTGGATGGCCTGCGCGCCGCGCCGGCCGGCAGTTACCCGATCTATCGCCGGCATCCGCTCAACGACCTGCTCGGCATCCACGCCGATGGCCTGGGCCGGCTGTGGTTCTTCTCGCGCAGCGGCCTGTGGCGCTACGACCCGGCCAGCGGCAACGTGCGCGAGCCAGGGTTGGAACAAGGCCTGCCGGATGCCCAGTTCACCAACGTCAACCAGGTGCTGCTGGCCGACGGACGCGTGGCCGCGGCGACCAGCGACGGCATCGCGATCTTCGTGCCGGAGTCCATCGGCGAGCACTCGCGCGAGCCGCGCGTGCGGCTGGAGGACGGCACCGTGCGCCGCGGCGGCAAGACGATGCGCCTGGCCGCGGATGCGCAGCCGTGGCAGCTGGACTGGAGCGACCGCGATCTCACCGTCAACGCGCGCGCGCTCACCTACCTTGCACCGGAACGCACGCGCTACCGCTTCCGCCTGGATGGCCTGGACAGCGACTGGGTGGAGACCGGCGCGCGCGGCGACCGCAGCTTCACCCAGCTGCCCGGCGGCGACTACGTGCTGCACGTGCAGGCGGCCGGCCCCGACGGCGCCTGGGGCGAAACGCCGGCGCTGGCGATCCATGCCGACAGTCCACCGTGGCTGCGCTGGTGGGCCTGGCTGGCCTATGCGCTGCTGCTGGCCCTGCTGTTCGCCGCCCTGCTCGCCGCCATGCGCCGGCGCCAAACGCAGCGCCACCGGCTGGAGCTGATCACCCAGGAACACCAGCTGGCCCAGGCCGCCAGCCGCGCCAAGACGCAGTTCCTGGCCGAGCTGGGCCACGAGATCCGCACGCCGATGACCGGCGTGCTGGGCATGGCGGAACTGCTGCTGAGCCGCCCGCTCGGCACGACGGAGCGGCACTACGCGCAGACCATCCGCAACTCCGGCGAGGTGCTGCTTACCCTGGTCAACGACGCGCTGGATCTGGCGCGCATCGAAGCCGGGCGGCTGCAGCTCCATCCCGCACCGTTCGATCCCTACGCCTTGCTGCTCGACGTGGCGGACCTGCAGCGCGGCAAGGCAGTGAGCAAGGGGCTCGCCTTGCGCGTGCACGTGGGCGCGGACGTGCCGCCGCATGTATCCGGCGATGCGGTGCGCGTGCGGCAGATCCTGCTCAACCTCAGCGGCAATGCCTTGAAGTTCACCGAGCGCGGCGAAGTGCGGCTGAGCTTGAACACCGACGGCGACGGCCTCGTCTTAGTGGTGAGCGACACCGGCCCCGGCATCGCCGCCGCCGACCAGGCCAAGCTGTTCCAGCACTACCAGCAGCTGGACAGCCCGCAGCGCGGTTCCGGCAGCGGCCTGGGCCTGGCGATCTGCCGCGAGCTGGCCGGCCTGATGGGCGGGCGCATCGAACTGGATTCCGCGCCCGGCAAGGGCAGCAGCTTCCGCGTGCACCTGCCGCTGCCGGCCGCGGCCTCGCCGGTGGAAAGCGCGGTACGCGGCGGCGAAGGCCCGCGCTGGCAGCTGCTGTTGCTGGAGGACGACCCGACCGTGGCCGCGGTGATCGCCGGCCTGCTCGAAGCGCAGGGCCACGCGGTGGAGCACGTGCCAAACGCATTGCACGCGATGGAAGCGCTGGAGCGCCAGCGCTTCGACGCCGCCCTGGTCGACCTGGACCTGCCCGGCCTCGACGGCTTCCAGTGGGCCGGCCTGGTGCGCTCGCGCGAACAGGACGGCCGCCTGCCGATGATCGCCATCACCGCGCGCTCCGGCGGCGACGAGGAAAGCCGCGCCTACGCCGCCGGCATGGACGGCTTCCTGCGCAAGCCGCTGCATGGCGAGCAGCTGGCCCAGGCACTGGCGGCGGTGCTGGTCAGGACGCCGGCCGAATCGGCAGGCTGAACTTTGCGGCAGCGCCGCATGGCGCGGCGCGCGCGACCATTCGACCAATGGCTAATGCCGGCGGCCGCGCGCCGGCATTGACCCCTGTCGGCGCGGAGCGGACCCTTGCGGATGAGCATCCGTGGGAGTCCGTTCATGCATACCGCCGTCAGCAAACCCAGCCCAGCGGGCAAGATCCTCTGGGCCGCCATCGCCATCGTCGGCGCGTGGTGTCTAGGCGTCGTGGCCCTGCGCCGCGGCGAACCGATCAATGCGATCTGGCTGGTCGCCGCCTCGATCGCCGTGTTCGTGATCGGCTACCGCTTCTACAGCAAGTTCATCAACGCCTACGTGCTGCGCATGGACCCCAGCCGCGCCACCCCGGCCGTGCTGCGCAACGACGGGCTCGACTACGTGCCCACCGACAAGTGGGTGGTGTTCGGCCACCATTTCGCCGCGATCGCCGGCGCCGGCCCGCTGGTCGGCCCCGTGCTGGCGGCGCAGATGGGTTATCTGCCCGGCACCTTGTGGATCCTGTTCGGCGTGGTGTTCGCCGGCGCGGTACAGGACTTCATGATTCTCGGTTTATCGGTACGCCGCGACGGCCGCTCGCTAGGCAACATGCTGCGCGACGAACTGGGGCCGGTGGCCGGCATCGTCGCCATGTTCGGCGTGCTGGTGCTGATGATGATCGTGCTGGCGGTGCTGGCGCTGGTGGTGGTCAAGGCGCTGACGCACAGCCCCTGGGGCACCTGGACGGTGGCCTGCACCATTCCGATCGCGCTGCTGATGGGCGTGTATCTGCGCTATATCCGGCCGGGCCGGATTCTCGAAGTGTCGATCATCGGCCTGATCCTGCTGTTGCTGGCGATCTGGTCCGGCGCTTTCATCGCCGCTTCGCCGGCCTGGGCCGCCGCGTTCGACTTCGACGCCAAGGCGCTGGCCTGGCTGCTGATCGCCTACGGCTTCTGCGCCTCGGTGCTGCCGGTGTGGCTGCTGCTGGCGCCGCGCGATTACCTCAGCACCTTCCTCAAGATCGGCACCATCGCGCTGCTTGCGCTGGCGATCTTCCTGGCCGCGCCGACCTTGCAGATGCCTGCGCTGACCAAGTTCGTCGACGGCAGCGGCCCGGTGTTCCAGGGCAACCTGTTCCCGTTCCTGTTCATCACCATCGCCTGCGGCGCCGTCTCGGGCTGGCACTCGATCATTGCCTCCGGCACTACGCCCAAGCTGCTCAGCAATGAAGGCGAGGCGCGCATGGTCGGCTACGGCGGCATGCTGATGGAGGCCTTCGTCGCCATCATGGCCTTGATCGCCGCCGCCTCGCTGCATCCGGGCGTGTACTTCGCGATGAACTCGCCCGGCGCGCTGATCGGCACCACCGCGCAGCAGGCCGCCACCACCATCAGCCAGTGGGGCTTCGTGGTCTCGCCGGATGAACTCTTGAACACGGCCAAGAACATCGGCGAGAGCAGCATCCTGAGCCGCGCCGGCGGTGCGCCGACGCTGGCGGTAGGCATGGCCCAGCTGCTGCACGGGATCATCCCGGGCGAAGGCATGATGGCGTTCTGGTACCACTACGCGATTCTGTTCGAAGCGCTGTTCATCCTCACCACCGTGGACGCCGGCACGCGCGTGGGCCGCTTCATGATCCAGGAGATCGCCGGCCTCGTGCACGAGCCGCTGAAGCACACCGAATCGTGGCTGGGCAACCTCATCGCCACCGCGATCTGCGTCGGCCTGTGGGGTTATTTCCTGTATCAGGGCGCGGTCGATCCGCTGGGCGGCATCAACACCTTGTGGCCGCTGTTCGGCATCGCCAACCAGATGCTCGCGGCGGTGGCGCTGATGCTGGCCACGGTGGTGACGGTGAAGCTCAAGCGCGAACGCTACGTGTGGGTGCCGGGCATTCCGGCGATCTGGCTGGTGGTGTGCACGCTGACGGCCGGCTACTACAAGCTGTCCGGCTCGATCAGCTTCACCGCCGCCGCGCAGAAATACGCCCAGGCCGCCGCCGACGGCAAGCTTCTGGCACCGGCCAAGACCGCTGAAGAAATGCAGCGCATCGTCACCAACAACTACGTGGACGCCGCGCTTACCGGCATCTTCATGCTGCTGGTGGTAAGCATGGCCGGCTTCGCCATCAACGCCATCATGAAAGCCTGGCGCATCAACCATCCCACCGCGCACGAGGAACCGTACGTGGCGCTGGACGGCGTTCCCACCCGCTGAGGGCCATGCCATGAAAGCCAGCTTCCAGGCATTCCGGAAATGGGCGGTGCAGACCGCCCGGCTGTGCTGCGGTGTTCCGGATTACGACGTGTATGTGCGGCATCTGCGCGAACATCATCCCGAGCGTGCGGTGCCTACGTATGCGGAGTTTTTCCGCGAGCGGCAAGTCGCGCGATACAAAGGAACGGGCGGGCGCTGCTGCTGAATGGCCTTCCGTGAAAAACAGAACGGCCGGGGTTGCGCCCCGGCCGTTTTTTTTCAAACCGCTGACGGGATGTCAGCTCACCACATCCAGCTGCCCCACTTCGCCTTGAAGTCCGAGCCCGTGTGATCCTCGGTGCCCGACTTCAGCTGATGGCCGTATTCGTCCAGAAGGAAGTCGCCCTTGGCGGTATGGATGGTTCCGTTCACTGTTTTGTCGTCGAAGCCCGTGACGTAGGCCCGGCCGCCGGCGGAGATCGAGCCGGTGTTGGCGAACTTGCTCGAGTGGCTGGACCAGAAGCCCGGGCCGCGCGCGTAGATATTGCCCTTGACCGTAGTCATCGCGCCGGCGTTGTCCATATTCGATGCCGACAGATACAGATCCCGCTGCGCCTGCACGCTGCCGCCATCGGCGATCTTCATCGCACCGGACGCGCTGGCCGACACCGAGCCGGAGGTGGCCTGCACCTTGCCCGCCATGTCGATGCCGCTGTCGGCCGCATAGCCGTAGCGATCGCCGGCACGCAGATAGACGTCGTTCTTCGCGGTCAGCGTGGCGGACTTGGCCACCTTCAGCGCGCCGGAGCTGTTCACCGTGAGCGAACCGGCGTCGACCTTGCCCGCCACGTTCACGCCGGCATCGTCGGCGATCGGATAACCCCAGCCGTTCAAACCGGCGCTGAGGTCCGCATAGCGCTGCGTCTTCAGCGTCGCCGATTCGGCAATATCCACCGAACCGGCATTGGCCAGGCTCAGCGAACCAGTCGCCGCTTCGATCTTGCCGGCGATGTTCACGCCCACGCCCTGCTCGGTGCCGACCATCTGGATCGCATCGGCATACATGCTGCCCAGCTCGGCCACGTCCAGCGCCACCGTCGGCGCCGTACCGGCGGCGTCAGCCGCGGAAATGCGCCCGCTGGCATAGCCGATCTTGTTCGCGCCGGTGACCACGCTCAGCTGCCTGGCCTGCAGCTTGGCATTGAGTTCCACGCTGCGTGCAAGCAAGTCGGCGCGCTGGGCGCCGGTCGCATCGACCCCCTTGCCCGTCACGCTGATCACGCCCTGATTCACCTCCAGCGCATTCAGCCGGCCATAGCGATCCAGCTGCGGCGTGCCGGTGGTCAGCGTGACGCGCGAGGCGTTGATGAAGCTGGCGCCGTCGGCGCTGATGCCGTTCGGATTGGCCACCACCAGGGTGGCGCGCTGGCCGGCGATTTCCATGGCGCCGTTCAGCGCGGTGGCGGTCCTCCCGGTAACCTCGGTGATGATCACCTGGGCCGCGCGGCCGGTGAAGTTCGCATTGCCGTCGATCTGGCCGGCGAGCTGCGACTTCACCGCCTTGACGCTGTTATTGAGCACCACGCCCGACGCATTGACACCGAACGCTTCGAAGCGGTTGTGCGATACACCCGCCGCGTTGGGCGCAACGATATTCACCACCGGCGTATTGCCCGGCAGCACGTTCGCCCCGCCCGCCACCGGCGTGATCGCCGCAAACGCGCTGGCCGGAAGGATCAGCGCGGCCGCCACATACAGCTCGCGGCGGCGCAGGACATGGTTATTGGATTTCGACATGCGAATTGCCTCATTTTGAATACCCCCTGGGGCCGCGAGCCATCCATGGATCACGGAAACGCGACGGCGGCCTTGAAGGCCAGCCGTAGGAAGGACATTTGGGGCGCGGAATTACCCGGACTGCGCTGGTTGCGCGGGGGTGTTGCCTGCGTGGAATGGAGGCCGGAAAGGGACACGATGGCGGGCTGTATCCGCCTGCATGGATGCGGTGCCGCTATGACTGCTGAGCGTAGGCACGTGATGCGATCCCTGATGCGCTTTGGGGGAAGCGCGGGATATTGCAGGGGTGCCGATGCCTGGGCGCCTGGATTTTTCCAATAGCTCGCAGGCGCCATCGAAGCCGGCACAACCGCGGCTCTCCGCTGGCAACTTACGCCTGGGCTATTCCCGGCTCAGGTGGCTCCAGGGACAATAGGGACATCGCCAAGTCCCCGGCCACCATGACCCACTCAGACCGCCATCTCACCCGGCCCAGCTCGGAAATCGAGGCGCAGCACAGTCTCGGCCTGCGCATCATCGCCATCTACAAGGCATTCAAGACCGTCGGCTTGATCCTGGTCGCGATCGCCGCCTTCAGGCTCAACCGGCAGGAGAGCTTCGATCACCTGGTGCACTGGCTGGAGCACCTGTCGCTCACGGACAGCAACCATCTGCGCTGGCAGCTGGTGAATCTGCTGATGGAGCAGGGGCCGAGCAAGTTCGTGGCGGTGGGGATCGTGGCGCTCGCCTATGCGGCGATCTTCGCCACCGAGGGCACCGGGCTGTGGCTGCGCAAGCACTGGGCGGAGTGGTTCACGGTGATCGCCACCGGTTCGCTGGTGCCGGTGGAGTTCTACGAGACGATTGCGCACTTCAGCTGGCTGAAGCTGGTGGTGCTGCTGGGGAATATCGCGATCGTGGTTTATCTGGTGCGGATTGCGATGCAGCCGCGGCCGAAGAAGAGCGCTTCGTAACGTCGCATCGTTGGGGTTCGCCTGCGGCTCACCCCAACCTACACTTCGTGGTGCGCGGCCTCGGCAGGCAAAGCATTCGAGCGCCGCGGCGCGAGCTCCACCAGATACATCGCTCCGAGGATCAAGGCGCCGCCGGCCAGCATCCGCCACGTCAGCCCTTCCCCGCCGAACGCCACGGCAAACCCGGCAGCAAATACCGGCTCCGTCGTCATCACGATCGCTGCCCGCGTCGCGCTGATATGCGCCTGCGCCCAGGTCTGCACCAGCATCGCGCCGGCGCCGGCGGCCAAGGCCATGTACACCACCGCCACCCATGCCTTCGCATCCGGCGGCAAGGAAGGGCCATGCGGCAGCGTAGCCAGCAGGCACACGGCGGCGATCACCAGCATCTGCAACGTCGACAGCGCGAACGCATGCCCCGGCCGCGACCACACGCCCAGCCCCACGATATGCAGGCCGTACAGCAAAGCCGACACCAGCGTGATCCACACGCCATAGCCAAGGCTGAAACCGCGCAGCGCCAGCAAGGCCAGGCCGCCGACAGCGAGCAGCACGGCAATCCAGGTGATCGACGGCAGACGCTGCCGCAGCAGCACCGTGCCGAGCAGCGGCGTAAACACCACATACATGCCGGTGGCGAAGCCGCTGATGCTGGCGGAGGTGTGTTCCAGCCCGGTGGTCTGCAGCTGCTGCGCAATGCCGTACACCACGCCGAGCGCCGCGCCCTGCAGCCATTCGCGCCTGCCCAGCCGCAAAAGCGAGCGATGGAACAGGAGCAGCATCGACACCGCCGCGATCAGGAAGCGCACCGCCAGGAAATCCGCCGGCGCCATGCGCCCGACCAGATCCTTGATCAGGAAAAACGTGGAACCCCAGATGGTGGTGACCGCGACCAGCCCCAGCGTCGCCAGCGTGGCGACGCGCGCCTGCGCAGCGCTCATGCGTCGCTCGCCGCGGGCGCCGGGCGGCGGCGCAGCAGGCGCAGCCACTGGCCGGGTATCTTCAGCAGGAAATGCGCCCACAGGCCCAGCCACACCACGGCGGACACGGCCGGGTTGCGCGCCGCCGGATCGAACTTGCGGAACCAGCGCCACATGCCGCGATGCTTGTGCCAGCTGACGAATACCGGCCGGTGCCGGCTGGAGCCGCCCTTTCCGTGCAGCACGCGCACGTCGCCCGCCAGCCACACCTGATAGCCGGCATCGCGCGCGCGGCGGCACAGATCCAGGTCTTCGCAGTGCAGAAAGTATTCCTCGTCGAAACCGCGGAGGTTCTCGAATGCCACGCGCGGCATCAGCATCAGCGCACCCGACACCGCTTCCACCTGCACGGGTTCGGCGGGCATCTCGCCGCCGATGTTCACGCCCTCGCCCTGCCCCATGAAGGTACGCAGCGCGCGGCCGAGATAAGGATCGCGGCGATACGAAGCGCGATCCGGCCGGCCTTGCTCGTCGCACACCACCGCGCCGATCACGCCCGCCTTCGGATGCGCCTGCTGCAGTTCCAGCAGGCGCCGCAGGCTGGCGTCGTCGAGCATGCAGTCCGGGTTGAGGATCAGCAGCAACTTGGCCCGCGCCTGCGCGGCGCCGCGATTCACCGCGGGACCGAAACCGAGATTGGCGTGGTTGTAGAGCGGACGCAGCCGCCACTCGTGCTGCATCGCGCGCTCGATCGCCTGCGGAATGCCATCGGACGACCCGTTGTCCACCAGGATCAATTCCAGCGGCACCTCGCATGCCATCACGCGTCCTACACATTCGCGCAGCGTGGGGCCGCTATCGGCGGCAACCACGATCACGCTGACGAGGGGTGTGGTTTCGAAGGCTGAATTCATGATCGCCAAGTATGGGGGAGCGGCCGGCGAACGGCATAGCCGCGGCGCGACATCCCGGTGGAGGGAGCATCAATCGCGCGGCGCGTCCTGGCCCAGCGCTTCGTGCAGCGGCACCGGCACGCCGTCGGCATGGCGCGCCAGCCACGGAGCATCGTCCTGGTCCCAGCCGCACAGTTCCCAGCCGCGCAGGCGGTGCTGCCTGCCGCGTGCGAACTCGAACAGCAGCTCGCCGCTGCCGCCGGCCGGGTTCGCCGCGAACCAGCGGCCCTGCGGACTGAAGCTGCAGCGCGGACCCAGGCGCCGCAGTGTGTGCCCATCGGCGAGGCGATAGTTGCCTTCGTCCTGGCCGGTGGCTTCGTAGTGCAGCTCGGGCACGTCGGCCGCATCGCGCCATTGCACCGGCGCCAGCTCGATGATGCGCGCCGGCGGCCCCACCGGCGCCATCGCCAGCTCGCTCCACTCCGGCATCGGCGCCGACGTGCGCCGCACGCGATGCAGCAGCAGCGATTCCAGCAATGCCACCAGCGAGTAGCCGACCAGGGCGCCGAGCAAGGCCGCGCCCCAGGCAATGAGGTCGCCGCCGAGCGCACGCTGCACGGCGAACAGCATGCCCGGCAGGCCCCACTTCAGGCCGCTGCGGCAGAGTTCACCTCGAGGATGGGAGCGGCGCGCATAGATCACCGCACCCGCGGCAAGCACGACCAGCAACGCCCATCCCAGCCACCACGGCAGCAGCGCCAGCAGTACCGCCCATCCGGCCAGCAGCAGCCAGCGCGCGAAACGCTGGCCGGGCGCATTCATGCGGCGCGCCCGGTCGCAAGCTTATGGCGGGCTGTCAGCCGCACCACACCCTGGCGTTGCGGAACATGCGCATCCACGGCGAGTCCTCGCCCCAGTGATCCGGATGCCAGCTCATCTGCGCGCTGCGGAACACGCGCTCGGGGTGCGGCATCATGATCGTCACGCGGCCGTCGGCCGCGGTGAAGCCGGCCAGGCCACCCGGCGAGCCGTTCGGGTTAAGCGGGTAGTGCTCGGTCGGACGGCCGCGGTTGTCGACGAAGCGCACCGCGCCGCCGGACTTCGACGGGCTGCACACCTGCGGGAAGCTCACGCGGCCTTCGCCGTGCGCCACCGCCACCGGGATGCGCGAACCGGCCATGCCCTTGAAGAAGATGCTGGGCGAATCGAGCACTTCCAGCGTGGCGACGCGGCCTTCGTACTGCTCGGACGCATTGCGCAAAAACTTCGGCCAATGCTGCGCGCCCGGGATGATCTCCTTCAGCTGCGACAGCATCTGGCAGCCGTTGCACACGCCCAGCGCGAACTTGCTGGTGTCGGCGAAGAACGCGGTGAATTCCGCGCGCAGCATTTCGTTGTACATGATCGAGGTGGCCCAGCCGCGGCCGGCGCCCAGCACGTCGCCGTACGAGAAACCGCCGCAGGCCGCGAAACCGCGGAAATCCGCCAGCCTGATGCGGCCGCTGGCCAGGTCGGACATGTGCACGTCCACCGCCTCGAAGCCGGCGCGGTCGAATGCCGCGGCCATTTCCACCTGGCCGTTGACGCCCTGCTCGCGCAGGATCGCCACGCGCGGACGCGCGCCCTTGGCGATCAGCGGCGCGGCCACGTCCTCGGACGGGTCGAAGCTGAGCTTGGGGCTGATGCCCGGGTCGGCATCGTCCAGGCGCCATTCCAGTTCCGCGTCGGCGCTGAGCGGGTTGTCGCGCAGGCGCTGCATGTGGTGGCTGGTTTCGTTCCACGCGGCGAACAGCTCGGTCCACTTCCAGGCGAACTGCTTCTCGCCGCCGTGGAACAGCTTGATGCCGAGCTTTTCCTTCGGATGGCCGATGCGATAGCTCATGCCGGCCAGGCCGTGCTTGACCAGCAGCGCCTCGAACGCTTCGCGGTTGGCCTGCGCCACCTGCACCACGGCGCCCAGTTCCTCATTGAACAGCGCGCGCAGCGCGGCCTCGGCCCAGCCTTCGAGCTGGATTTCCAGGCCGCAATGGCCGGCGAAGGCCATTTCCAGCAGGGTGACGATGGCGCCGCCATCGGAACGGTCGTGATAAGCCAGCAGCAGGCCGGCCGCATTGGCTTCCTGCACCAGGTCGAACAGGCCCTTCAGATGCCCGGCGTCGTCCAGGTCCGGCGGCACGCCGCCGCCGCGGTTGAACACCTGGGTCAGCGCGGAACCGCCGAGGCGGTCGCGGCCGCCGCCGAGGTCCAGCAGCCACAGGTCGGAATCGCCGCGGTCCAGGCGCAACTGCGGGGTGAGCGTGCGGCGCACGTCGTGCACGCGCGCAAAACCCGTGACCACCAGCGACACCGGCGCGATCGTGCGCTGCGGCTGGTCGCCGTCGGTCCACACCGTCTGCATGGACAGCGAGTCCTTGCCCACCGGGATGGAGATGTCCAGCTCCGGGCACAGTTCCATGCCCACGGCTTTGACCGCATCGAACAGGGCCGCGTCTTCGCCGGGGTGGTTCACCGCGGCCATCCAGTTCGCCGACAGGCGCACTTCGCCCAGCGAACGGATCGGCGCGGCGGCCAGGTTGGTGATGGCCTCGCCCACCGCCAGGCGCGCGGCGTCCGCGCTGCTCAGCAGCGCTACCGGCGCGCGCTCGGCCATGGCCATGGCTTCGCCGGCGTAGCCGTCGAAATCGGCGATGGTCACGGCGCAATCGGCCACCGGCACCTGCCAGGGGCCGACCATCGGATCGCGATGATTCAAGCCGCCCACGGTGCGGTCGCCGATGGTGACCAGGAAGCTCTTGCTGCCCACGGTGGGCAGGCGCAGCACGCGGCGCAGGGCCTCGTCCATGCTGATGCCGGACAGATCCGGCACCACGTCGATGCGCGGCTTCACGCGCCTGGCGTCGCGGTGCATGCGCGGCGCCTTGCCGAACAGGACGTCCATCGGCAGGTCGATAACGGTGAGCTCGCGGCGCGGGTCGGTGACCAGCAGGCGGCGCTCTTCGGTGGCGTCGCCGACCACCGCGTAGGGGCAGCGCTCGCGCACGCAGAACGCTTCGAACTCGGCCAGGCGCTCGGCGGCGATGCCGAGCACGTAGCGCTCCTGCGATTCGTTGCTCCACACCTGCATCGGCGACAGCGACGGGTCGTCGCACGGCACCTTCGAGAGATCGATCACGCCGCCCACGCCCGCATCGTTGAGCAGTTCGGGAATGGCGTTGGAGAGACCGCCCGCGCCGACGTCGTGGATGCTCACGATGGGGTTGTTCTCGCCCAGCGACCAGCAGCTGTCGATCACCTGCTGGCAGCGGCGCTCCATCTCGGCGTTGTCGCGCTGCACGGAGGCGAAATCCAGCTCCGCGCTGGAGGTGCCGGAAGCCACCGACGAGGCGGCGCCGCCGCCCAGGCCGATCAGCATGGCCGGGCCGCCCAGCACGATCACCTTGTGGCCGGGCTGGATCTCCAGCTTCTGCACGTGGCCGGAGCGGATATTGGCCAGGCCGCCGGCGATCATGATCGGCTTGTCGTAGCCGCGGCGCACGCCGGCTTCGCCGGTCTCGTGCTCGTAGGTGCGGAAATAGCCGCCCAGGCAGGGGCGGCCGAATTCGTTGTTGAACGCGGCGGCGCCGAGCGGGCCGTCGCGCATGATCTCGAACGCGCTGGCCATGCGCGGCGGCAGCGGGCGCTCCACTTCCCACGGCTGCGGATGGCCGGGAATGCGCAGGTCGGACACCGAGAAGCCGCTGAGCCCCGCCTTCGGCTTGGCGCCGCGGCCGGTGGCGCCTTCGTCGCGGATCTCGCCGCCGGCGCCGGTGGCCGCGCCCGGCCAGGGTGCGATCGCGGTGGGATGGTTATGCGTTTCCACCTTGATCGCGTAGTCGATGCGCTCGCCGCTGCGGCGCCACACGCCGTCGGCGCCGCTGAAGAAGCGCTTGCCGTCGCTGCCCTCGATCACCGCGGCGTTGTCCTTGTAGGCGGACAGCGTGTAGGCGGGCGAGTGCTGGTGGGTGTTCTTGATCATGCCGAACAGGCTCTTGTCCTGCGGCTGGCCGTCCAGCGTCCAGCTGGCGTTGAACACCTTGTGGCGGCAGTGCTCGGAATTGGCCTGGGCGAACATGAAGAGTTCGGCGTCGGTGGGATCGCGGCCCAGCTCGGCGTAGCGCTCGGCCAGGTAGTCGATCTCGTCCTCGGCCAGCGCCAGGCCCAGTTCGGCATTGGCCTTGGCCAGGGCCGCGCGCGGGTCGCCGCCCAGCGGGATGTGCACCAGGTCGCCGGGCTTGCCGGCCAGGAACAGGCCCTTGGCCTCGCCGATGCGGTGGAGCACCGACTGCGTCATGGCGTCGCACAGCACCGCCATCATCGCGTCGTATTCGGGCGCGCCCGGCTCGGGCAGGCCGGCGATCTGATAGGCCACGCCGCGCTCCACCCGGCGCACCGCGAAACCGGCGCCGTGGAGGATGTCGGTGGCCTTGCTCGACCAGGGCGAGATCGTGCCCAGGCGGGGCACCACCCACAGCGAGGCGTTCTCGGTGGCGCTTTCCTTCGCCTCCAGCACTTCCAGCAGGCGCTGGCGCGCCTCGCCTTCCGGGGCGGCGTCGGCGTCGATGAAGTAGACGAACCAGGAAGCCTGCACGCGGGCGCCGCGATGCAGGGCATCCAGGCGGGCATTGAGGCGTTCGAGGCGGAACGGGGAAAGGGCGGCCTGCCCGTCGAGAGCGATCATGGCGGGGAACGGGAGCTATGCGGAGAAGCCGTCCATTCTACTCCATGCTGCAGGACAACATCGGGGAGGGTGGACAGGCATCCCCTCAGCCTCCTGGAGTGCCTCCCTTCTCCCTCCGGGAGAAGGTGGCGGCAGCCGGATGAGGGTACGGGCGGAGCGCAGCGTTACGCTCCGCCCGTACCCTCACCCCAACCCCTCTCCCGGCGGGAGAGGGGCTCTACGCCGCGGAGACTCAGCCCCCGATCGGCTTGATACCGCGCTTCTGCAGGGCTTCGATCAGCTGATCGGGGGTCATGTAGCCGCCGAGCACGGTGCCGTCCTCGGCCACGATGGTCGGGGTGCCGGTGACGCCTAAGCGCACGCCCAGGTCGAACTCGTCCTTCACCGGGTTGGCGCAGGTGGCCGACTTGGGCTGCTTGCCCTCCTTGGCGGCGCTGAAGGCGGCCTTGCGGTCCGCCGCGCACCATACCGAGACCATTTCGGTATAGGTCGGGGTGGGGTTGCCCGCGGTGCTGGTCACGCCTTCGCGCGGCCAGGCCACGTATTCCAGGGCAATGCCGGCCTTGGTGAAGTCGTCCACGTGCTGATGCAGCGCGCGGCAGTAGCCGCAGTTGACGTCGGTGAACACGGTGACCTTGTAGCGCGGCTTGGCCGGGCCGAACACGATGCGGTCGGACACCGGCAGCTTGTCCAGCTGCGCCTTGCGGAAGTCGGCCCAGACCAGGTCGCTCATATCCTTCTTGCTGGACAGGTCGATCAGGTTGCCGGTGAGCATGTACTTGCCATCGGCGCTCACATAGACCAGCTGGCCGGAGGCGATCACCTGGTAGAAGCCCGGCAGCGGCGCCGGCCTGATCGATTCGATCTTCACCTTGCTGGCGAGGCCCAGCACCGCCTGGCGCACGGTGTCCTCGGGACCGGCCTTGGCCGCATCGTCGGCGGCGCGCGCCGGTTGGGCGAACGCCACCGCGCAAACCACGCTGGCGCACAGGGCCAGCCATCCATTCTTGAGCATCGCAAACCTCACTGGCTTCCGTTCGGCACGGAATGATCGGGGGATGGCCGGATTCTCGCACAGGCCGCCTAAACGCTCCGTCGGGCCTGTCTCAACCGCGCGGATGGTGCTGCGCATGCAGCCGCTTGAGTCCTTCCTTGGCCACCAGCGTGTAGATCTGCGTGGTGCTGAGCGCGCTGTGGCCCAGCAGCATCTGCAGCGCGCGCAGGTCGGCGCCGTGGTTGAGCAGATGGGTGGCGAAGGAATGCCGCAGCACATGCGGCGAGATGCGCTTGGCCACGATGCCCACGCGCAGCGCATAGCGCTTGACCAGGGTCCAGAACATCTGCCGCGTCATGCCTTCGCCGCGCTTGCTCAGGAACAGCGCCGCCGGCTGGCGCCCCTTGGCCAGCACCGGGCGCGCCGCCGCGAGGTAAGCCTCGATCCGCTCCAGCGCCAGCTCGCCCACCGGCACCAGGCGGTCCTTGCCGCCCTTGCCGGTGACGCGCAGCACGCCCTGGCGCAGATTGAGCGAGGCCAGCGGCAGCTCGACCAGTTCGGACACGCGCAGGCCCGAGGCGTACATCAGCTCCAGCATCGCGCGGTCGCGCAGGCCCAGGGTGGTGTCCAGGTCCGGCGCCTGCAGCAGGCCTTCGATCTCGCGCTCCGCCAGGGCCTTGGGCAGGCTGCGCGGCGTGCGCGGGCGTTCGATCAGCAGGGTGGGATCTTCGAAGCCCGGCTCGTTGCGCGCCACGAAGCCGTAGTAGCGGCGGAACGAGGACTGCCGCCGTGCCATCGAGCGCACCGCCACCGGCTGCGCGCCGTGGTATTCGGACAGATGCTGGCGCCGCGCCTGGTTCAGGCTCAAGTTCCGCCCGGCCAGCCAGCGGGCCAGGCCTTCGAGATCGCGGCGGTAGGCATCGAGGGTGCGGTCGGACAGGCCGTCCTCCGACCACACGCGCTCCAGGAAGGCGGCGATGCTGCGCTGGTCGGCTTCGGCGATACTTGCGGCTTTCTCTGACATGCGCGAGATGCTGGGCATAGCGCGCGCCGGACGCAAGCCGACGAATGAACCCGAGCATCCCGAATCCTTCGCTTATGCCCGCCACCTTGCCGCGCCGGCTGCTGGCGCTGTTCTACGACCTGTGGGCGGTAATCGCCATCCTTGCCATGGTGGGCTACGCCTGCCAGCGCGCCACCGGCGGCCAGCTGATCGCCACCGCCGGCCACGTGGAAACGGCATGGTGGTACCAGCCGCTGCAGGGGCTGGTGCTGTCGGCGTATTTCATCGCCTCGTGGCTGCGCGGCGGACAGACGCTGGGCATGCGGCCGTGGCGCCTGCGGCTGGTGCGCGTGGATGGCGGACGGGTGCGTTTCGCGCAGGCGCTGATCCGTCTGCTGGCGGGTGCCGCGCCGCTGCTGCTGCTGGAACTGGCCCGCGTATCCAGCACGTCGGTGGCGCTGTGGGCGGTGCTTATTGCCTGGGTCATTTACTTCGCCTGGGCGCTGACCAATGCGCGCCGGCGCGCGCTGCACGACGTGATCGCCGGCACCGAAGTGGTGCGCATCGGCTGACGCAAGAACTCACGCCCGCATTCACTCGCTTGTCAGCCGGGCCCGCGCCACACTAGCCCGATGCCCACCCACTTCGCGCCTGCGCCGCGCAGCGACGCCGACCTGGCCGCCGCCAACCGCGGCTTCTACGAACCCCTGTGGGCGCAAGCCCGGCTGGTGCCCCCGGAGCGCTTCAATACCTGGCCGCTGGTGCGCGAACTGGCCGCCGCATCCACGCGCCGGCTGGAGATTGCACCGGGGCTGCGCCCGCGCCTGCCGCTGCAGGACACCTGCTTCGTCGACCTCAGCGCCGAGGCGCTGCGCAAGCTGCGCCGCCACGGCGCCAGCGCGGTGCACGGCACCATCGGCGCCCTGCCCTATGCCGATGCACAGTTCGACCTGGTCTGCGCGTTCGACATCCTGGAGCACGTGGCGGACGACATCGGCGCACTGAAGGAACTCGCCCGCGTCGCCGCGCCCGGCGCCACCTTGCTGCTGTCGGTGCCGCTGCATACCGCGGCGTGGACGCCGTTCGACGAATTCGTCGGCCATTGCCGCCGCTACGAGCCGGACGACATCCATGCGCGCCTGGCGCAACACGGCTTCCGCATCGAGCAGAGCGCGGTCTACGGCATGCAGCCGAAATCCTCGCGCCTGCTCGAGATCGGCCAGTGGTATCTCACGCATAAAAGGGAGCGCGCGATGTGGTGGTACAACCGCGTGTTCATGCCGATCGCGGTGCGCATGCAGAAGCCGCTGCAGTGGCGCGCGGGGCTGGGCGACACCACGGGCGTGGACGAAATCCTGCTCGTCTGCCGCAAACCGTAGGTTGGGGTGAGCCGGCAGGCGAACCCCAACGATGCGGAGCTCCCGGAGGTCGCGATGTTGGGGTTCGCCTGCCGGCTCACCCCAACCTACGCAAGGCGCTGATTACGTTGGCATAACAATCTTGCGGCATCGCAGCACGGAAGCGCGGGAGCAGGTAGAATCGGATTTTTCCGCCCGCCCGGCTTTCCCGCATGCTCTATCAGATTCACGAATGGCAGCGCGCCTTCCTCGGCCCGCTCAGCCACTACGCCGATGCCAGCGCGAAGATGCTGACCGATCCTTCGGGCCCGTTCGCCCAGGTGCCCGGCGCGCAGCGCATGGCCGCCGGCTACGAACTGCTGCACCGGCTGGGCAAGGAATACGAGAAGCCCGCGTTCGATATCCACCAGGTGCAATCGCACGGGCAGGACATCGCCATCGTCGAGCGCACCGTGCTGGCCAAGCCGTTCTGCGAGCTCAAGCGCTTCAAGCGCTACAGCGACGACCAGGACACCATCGAGCGCCTGAAGAACGAGCCGTCGGTGCTGGTCGTCGCACCGCTGTCCGGCCACCACGCCACCCTGCTGCGCGACACCGTGCGCACCCTGCTGCGCGACCACAAGGTGTACATCACCGACTGGGTCGACGCGCGCATGGTGCCGGCCGAGCAAGGCGCGTTCCATCTGGATGACTACGTCGAATACGTGCAGGAGTTCATCCGCCATATCGGCGCGCATCGCCTGCACGTGATCTCGGTGTGCCAGCCGACGGTGCCGGTGCTGGCCGCGGTGTCGCTGATGGCCGCGCGCGGCGAAACCACGCCGCTTAGCCTGACCATGATGGGCGGCCCGATCGAGCCGCGCAGCAATCCCACCGGCGTCAACAGCCTGGCCACCACGCAGCCGCTGAGCTGGTTCAAGGGCAACCTGATCCACACCGTGCCGCCGAACTACCCCGGCCATGGCCGCGAGGTGTATCCGGGCTTCCTGCAGCATGCGGGCTTCGTGGCGATGAACCCCAGCCGCCATCTGAATTCGCACTGGGATTTCTATCTCGACCTGCTGCGCGGCGACCTGGACGACGCCCAGGCGCACCGCAAGTTCTACGACGAGTACAACGCCGTGCTGGACATGCCGGCCGAGTATTACCTCGACACCATCCACACCGTGTTCCAGCAGTTCCTGCTGCCGCGCGGGCTATGGGACGTGCGCGGCGAGCGCGTGACGCCGGCCGCGATCACCAAGAGCGCCCTGCTCACCGTGGAAGGCGAGCTGGACGATATCTCCGGCCTTGGCCAGACCCAGGCGGCGCATACGCTGTGCAGCGGGATCCCCACCGACCGGCGCGCGCACAAGGTGATCGAAGGCGCCGGCCATTACGGCATCTTCAGCGGCCGCCGCTGGCGCGAAGTGGTCTATCCGCAGGTGCGCGATTTCATCAAGCGCTTCGACCAGCCGCCGGCCTGAGGCCTCAATGCCGGAAAAACGCGCGGAACGCATCGACGGTGCGTTCCACGCCGTCGTCGTCGATATCCAGATGCGTGACCAGCCGCAAGGTCGGCAGATAGCCGATGCTGATGCGCACCCTGGCTTCGCGCAGATGCACGTCGAGTTCGCGCAGATGCGCCGCCGGCACGTCCACGAACACCATATTGGTGTGATGGCCCAATAGCTTCACCCCGGGAATCTCGCCCATGCGTGCCGCCAGCGTGGCGGCGCGCGCGTGATCCTCGGCCAGGCGCGCCACGTGATGATCCAGCGCATGGATGGCCGCCGCCGCGAGCATGCCGGCCTGGCGCCAGCCGCCGCCGGCCACCTTGCGCCAGCGCCGCGCCTTCTCCACGAGTGCGCCGGGACCGAGCAGCACCGAACCCACCGGCGCGCCCAGCCCCTTCGACAGGCAGACCGAGACGGTATCGAACAGGCTCGCGATCTCGCGCGCGTGCACGCCGCTGGCCACGGCGGCGTTGAACAGCCGCGCGCCGTCGAGATGGAAACCCAGTCCGCGTTCGCGCGCGAATTTCTGCGCGGCGTGCAGGTAATCCAGCGGGAGCGCGCGGCCGTGCCAGGTGTTTTCCAGGGCCAGCAGCTTCGTGCGCGCGAAGTGCGGATCGACCGGTTTGATCGCCGCGGCCAGCTTGTCCAGCGCCAGGCTGCCGTCTGCCTCATGCGGAATCGGCTGCGGCTGGATCGAACCCAGCACCGCGGCGCCGCCGCCTTCGAACTTGTAAGTGTGCGCGTCGGCGCCGACCAGGTATTCGTCGCCGCGCTCGCAGTGCGACATCAGCGCCAGCAGGTTCGACTGCGTACCGGTCGGCACGAACAGCGCCGCCTCGAAGCCGAGTTCATCGGCCAGTTTCGCCTGCAAGGCGTTGACCGTGGGATCTTCGCCGTAGACGTCGTCGCCCACCTCGGCCAGCAACATGGCCTCGCGCATGGCGCGGGTGGGCTTGGTCACGGTATCGCTGCGCAGGTCGACCCAGTCCACGGCCAGTCCTCGATGGGGAAAGGCCAAGCTTGGCGCGTCCGTCGACCGCGAACAAGCACGCCGCCTTTCCCCCTCTCCCCTCCGGGGAGAGGGCCGGGGTGAGGGTCCGGGCGGAGCGGTGAGCGGAGGGTCGAGAAAGGCTAAAAGCTTTTCTTCGCTTCGTAGCAATGGCCCCGCAAGGGCCGCCCCTCATCCGGCCGCCGCCACCTTCTCCCCGGAGGGGCGAAGGGCTCCATGTACTTACTCTTCCATCAACTTGTGCACAACCTCAGCCAACGCCTCCCGCAACAACTCCGTATCCAGCTTCGGATCCCTCGCCGCACGCACCGCCAGCCCCTCGACCAGCAGCATCAATGCCAGCGAACGCCGCTCGCTGATCGCCGGCGACATGCCGATGCCGCCTTCCTCCGCGGGCTTCTCCAGCCATTGGCGAAACTCGGTGCAGGCCAGCTCGTCCGCGTGATGGATCGCGGTGGCCACCTGCTTGTCGCGGGTGGCCTCCGCGCTGGTTTCCAGGAACAACGCGGCATTCATGATGCGCATGTCCGGACGTGGCCGGCTCCATTCCACGAAGCATTCCATCAGCGCGTCGACCGGATCGGTCGAGGCGCCGAGCGCGCGGATGTCCTCCAGCTCCATCTCGCTCTGGCGCTCGATGATGGCCAGCACGATCGAGCTCTTGTTCGGGAAGTAGCGGTAGATCAGGCCGGCGCTCATCGCCGCCGCTTCGGCGATGTTCGCCATGCTGGCGGCATGGAAGCCGTATTTCACGAAGCAGTGCTGCGCCGCGGCCAGGATGCGCTCGCGCTGTTCGCGCGCGCGCGGGCTCAAGGGGGTTTCGTCGTTCTTGTCGTCGCGGCTCATGGGGTACCGGGGATAGGGCTGCGCTCGTTCCAGCCGCCGCCCAGCACTTTATACAAAGTGACCCGGTTGGTCTGCTCGGCCAGCCGCGTCGCGATCAGCTGCTGCTGCGCGGCGTACAGCGCACGCTGCGCATCCAGCGCCACCAGGTAGCTGTCCTTGCCGGCCTTGTAGCGCGCCCGCGACAGCTCGTCCGCCCGCGCCGCCGCGCCCACCAGCGCCTCCTGCGCCTGGCGCTGCCCGGCCAGGGTGGAAGTAAGCGCCAGCGCGTCGGCCACTTCGCGGAAGCCGGCCTGGATGGCCTTCTCGTATTGCGCCAGCGCGATCTGCTGATCGGCCTTGGCGCCGGCCAGCTGCGCGCGCAGGCGGCCGCCCTGGAAGATCGGCAGGCTGATCTGCGGCGCGAAGCTCCACACGCGGGTGCCGCTGTCGAACAGATTGTTGAGCTGTCCGCTGGCCGTGCCCACGCTGCCGGTCAGCAGGATGGACGGGAAGAACGCCGCGCGCGCCGCGCCGATATCGGCATTGGCCGCGCGCAGCAGATGTTCCGACTGCAGGATGTCCGGGCGGCGCAGCAGTACATCCGAGGGCAACTCCGCCGGCAGCGCGCCGAGCATGGTGGCGTCGTCGCCCAGGCCGGCGGGCAGCAGCGCTTCGTCCAGCGCGCCGCCCGCCAGCAGGCGCAGCGCATTGATGTCCTGCGCCACCTGGCCGGTGTAGCGCGCCATGTCGGCGCGCGCGGTTTCGACCGTGGTCTGCGCCTGGCTGACATCCAGGCTCGAGGCCGCGCCGAGCGCATGGCGTTGTTCAGTCAATTGGAATGAAGCCTCCTGCGTGTCGCGCGTGGCCTGCGCCACCTTCAGCGACTCGCGGTCCGCCGCCAGCGTCAGCCAGGCATTGGCCACTTCGGCGATCAGGCTCAGCTGCGCGCTGCGGCTGGCCTCGCCTTCGGCCAGGTAGCGCTCCAGCGCGCCGGTGCTCAGCGAGGCGACGCGGCCGAACAGGTCCAGCTCGAACTGGGTAGTGCCCAGTTCGGCGCGGTATTGCTGGGTGATCGGCTGCGGCTGGTTGATGTCGCGGCTGCGCTGCAGCAACGCGGTGGCGGCGATCGACGGCAGGCGGTCCGCGCGCTGGATGCGGTACTGCGCGCGCGCCTTCTCCACGTTGAGCACGGCCACGCGCAGATCGCGGTTGTTGTGCAGCGCCCGTTCGATCAGCGCGGACAGGCGCGGATCGACATAGAACTGGCGCCAGCCGATATCCGCGGTGCGGCCCTGGCTGCCGGCCGGAGCCGAAGCGTCGGGCGCCACGCTGTTCTCGGGCAACGGCCAGCTTGCCGGAACATCCGGCTGCGCGGCCGGCACCTTCGGCGCCAGGCTTACGCAGCCGCTCAGGCCCAAGGCGAGCGTGACCGCACAACTCAAAATGAAAGACTTATTCATGCGAGGTATCTCCGGCGACGGCCACGCCGCCCACGGCGCGCTTGCGCCGCCCGAACAGCCGCTGCACCAGCACGAAGAACAGCGGCACGAAGAACAGGCCCAGCGCCGTACCGGCGACCATGCCGCCCAGCACGCCGGTGCCGATCGCGCGCTGCGCGCCGGAACCGGCGCCGTTGGCCAGCGCCAGCGGCAGCACGCCCAGGCCGAAGGCCAGCGAGGTCATCAGGATCGGCCGCAGGCGCGTGCGCACCGCCAGCAAGGTGGCGTCGAGCAGGGCCATGCCCTTCTCCACGTTCTCCTTGGCGAACTCCACGATCAGGATCGCGTTCTTGCTCGACAGGCCCACCGTGGTGAGCATCGCCACCTGGAAGTACACGTCGCGATCCAGCCCGCGGAAGTACGCCGCCAGCACCGTGCCCAGAATGCCCAGCGGCGCCACCAGCAGCACCGAGGTGGGAATCGACCAGCTCTCGTACAGCGCGGCCAGGCACAGGAACACCACCAGCACCGACAGCGTGTACAGCATCGGCGCCTGCGCACCGGCCTCGCGCTCCTGGTACGACTGCCCGGTCCATTCCAGGCCGACGCCGGCCGGCAGCCTGGCCACCAGTTTTTCCACTTCGGCCATGGCGTCGCCCGAGCTCACGCCCGGCGCGGCTTCGCCATTGATCTGCATGGCGGACACGCCGTTGTAGCGTTCCAGGCGGGGCGAACCGAAATCCCAGCGCGTGCTGGCGAAGGCGCGGAACGGCACCATCGCGCCGGCGGCATTGCGCACCGACCACTTCTCGAAATCCTCCGGCGCCATGCGGAACGGCGCATCGGCCTGCACGAACACACGCTTGACGCGGCCGCGGTCCATGAAGTCGTCGATGTACTGGCCGCCCCAGGCCATGGTCAGCGTGTCGTTGAGATCGCCGATCGACAGGCCCTGCGCCGCGGCCTTCCTGTAGTCCACGTCGATGCGGAACTGCGGCGTGTCGTCCTGGCCGTTGGCGCGCACATTGGCCAGCAGCTTGCTCTGCGCGGCTTCCTGCAGGAACTGGTTGCGCGCCGCCACCAGCGCTTCGTGGCCCAGGCCGGCGTTGTCCTTCAGATAGAAATCGAAGCCCGCCGAATTGCCCAGCTCCGGCACCGCCGGCGGCGCGAAGGCGAAGGCCAGCGCGTCCTTGTATTGGCTGAAGGCGCCCATGGCATTGCCGGCCACCGCATTGAGGCTGGCGGCTTCGCCATGGCGCTCGCTCCAGTCCTTCAGCTGCACGAAGGCCATGCCGGCGTTCTGGCCGTTGCCGGCGAAGCTGAAGCCGAGCACGGAGAACACCGAGTCCACCGCCGGGTCGGCCATGAAATGCTGCTCGATGCGGCCCATCACGCGCGCCGTGCGTTCGGTGGTGGCGCCCACCGGCGCCTGCACCATGGTGAACAGAAAGCCCTGGTCCTCCATCGGCAGGAACGAGGTGGGCAGGCGCAGGAACACCACCACCATCGCCGCGCTCATCGCCACGAACACCAGCAGGAAGCGCCGGCCGCGCGCGATGATCGCGCCCACCACGCCCTGGTACTTGCGCGTGCCCTGGTCGAAGCGGCGGTTGAACCAGCCGAAGAAGCCGCGATCGGAGGCGTGATGGCCCTTGGCGATCGGCTTCAGCAAGGTGGCGCACAGCGCCGGCGTCAGCACGATCGCCACCAGCACCGACAAGGCCATCGACGACACGATGGTCACCGAGAACTGCCGGTAGATCACGCCGGTGGAACCGCTCAGGAAAGCCATCGGCACGAACACCGCCGACAGCACCAGGGCGATGCCCACCAGCGCGCCGGTGATCTGCGACATCGACTTGCGCGTGGCTTCCAGCGGCGACAGCCCCTCCTCGCTCATCACGCGCTCGACGTTCTCCACCACCACGATGGCGTCGTCCACCAGCAGGCCGATCGCCAGCACCATGGCGAACATGGTGAGCATGTTGATCGAATAACCCATCGCCGCGAGCACGCCGAAGGTGCCCAGCAGCACCACCGGCACCGCGATGGTCGGGATCAGCGTGGCGCGGAAGTTCTGCAGGAACAGGTACATCACCAGGAACACCAGCACGATCGCTTCGAGCAGGGTCTTGATCACGCCTTCGATCGACACGCGCACGAACGGCGTGGTGTCGAACGCGATCACCGACTTCACGCCGCGCGGGAACGAGGGCTCCATCTGCTTGAGCGCGGCCTTCACACGCTCGGCCGTGGCCAGCGCGTTGGCGCCGGAGGTGAGCGAGACGGCGATGCCGGTGGCGGACTTGCCGTTGTACTTGCTGGCCGAGCCGTAGTCCTGCAGGCCCAGCTCCACGCGCGCGACGTCGCCCAGGGTCAGCACCGAGCCGTCGGTATTGCTGCGGATCACGATCTGGCGGAACTGCTCCGGCGTCTGCAGGCGCTGCTGCGCGATCACCGAGGCGTTGATCTGCTGGCCCTTCACCGCGGGGTTGCCGCCGATCTGGCCCACCGCCACCTGCTGGTTCTGCGCGCGCAGCGCGGCCACCACTTCGGGCGGCGTCAGCTTGTAGGTGTCGAGCTTGTTCGGGTCCAGCCAGATGCGCATGGCGTACTTGGAACCGAACACTTCGATATTGCCCACGCCGGCGACGCGGCTGAGCGGGTCGACCAGATGGGCATTGACGAAGTCGGAGATGTCTTCGCCGTCCAGGCGGCCATCCTCGGACACGAAGCCCACCACCATCAGGAAGCCGGAGCTGGACTTCACCACGTTGATGCCCTGCTGCTGCACGATCTGCGGCAGCAGCGGCGTGGCCAGCTGCAGCTTGTTCTGCACCTGCACCTGGGCGATGTCCGGGTTGGTGCCGTTCTCGAAGGTGAGCGTGACCTGCACCGCGCCGTCGGAATCGCTGGTGGCGGACATGTACAGCAGGCCGTCCAGGCCCTTCATGTTCTGCTCGATGATCTGCGTCACCGAGTCTTCCGCCGCCTGCGCCGACGCGCCGGGATAGTTGGCGTTGATGGTGACCTGCGGCGGCGCGATCACCGGGTATTGCGATACCGGCAGGCGCAGCAGCGACAGCGTGCCGGCCAGCATCACGATGATGGCGATCACCCAGGCGAAGATGGGGCGATCGATAAAAAAGCGTGCCATGGGTATGAGTCCTCAGTGCGCCGCGGCGGCCGCGTGTCCGCCGGCGGCGGCAGCGGCTGCGCCGGCTTCGCTGGCGTGCACGGGCGTGCCGGGCTGGATCGTCTGCAGGCCTTCGACGATCACCTTGTCGCCGGCGGCCAGGCCGCCTTCGACCAGCCACTGGTCGCCGACGGTGCGGCCGACCTGCACTTCGCGCAGTTCCGCCTTGCCGTCCTTGCCGACGACCATGGCGGTGGCGCCGCCCTTGGGATCGCGCGAAATACCCGCCTGCGGCACCAGCAGCCCGCGCGGATTGCTGCCCTTGTCGAGCACCGCGCGCACGTACATGCCCGGCAGCAGCACGCCTTCCGGATTGGGCACGATCACGCGCAGCGCGAAGCTGCCGGTGGTGGGGTCGACGCTGACGTCGGCGAACTGCAGCTTGCCGTCGTGCGCGTAGGTGCTGCCGTCTTCGAGCAGGATCTTCACCGGCGTGCCGCCGGCTTCCTTCAGCGAGCCGGCGGCGATGCGCTTGCGCAGATCGAGCAGCTCGCCGCTGGACTGGGTGACGTCGATAAAGATCGGGTCCATCTGCTGCACGCGCGCCATCGGCTCGGCCTGGTTGGCGGTGACCAGCGCGCCCGGCGTCACCGCGGACTTGCCGATGCGCCCGGTGATCGGCGACACGATGCGCGCGAAGGCCAGGTTCACGCCGGTGCTTTCCACCTGCGCCTGGCCGGCGGCGACGTCGGCCTCGGCCTGGCGCCAGGTCGCGGTGGCGGTTTCGTCGTCCTGCTTGCTCACCGCGTCGATGCGCGCCAGCTCGCTGGTGCGCCTGGCGTTGAGCTGCGCCGAATACAGCGCGGCCTTCGCTTTCGCCAGCGTGGCCTTGGCGTTGTTGTTTTCCGCGCGATACACCGCGTCATCCAGCTGGTACAGCGGCTGGCCCGCCTTCACCAGCGCGCCTTCCTCGAACAGGCGCTGCTTGACGATGCCGTTCACCTGCGGCCGCACTTCGGCGATCTGGAACGCACTGGTGCGCCCCGGCAGTTCGCGCGTGACGGTGACCGCCTGCGGCTTGAGCGTCACCACCGTGACTTCGGCGGGACCGCCCTGCTGCGGCGCCGCCTGCTGGCCCTTGCAGGCGGCCAGGGTAAGGACGGAAGCGGCCAGGGCCGTCAGGGCCAGGCCGCGCAAGAAAATGCGATTTGAAGACATGAGAGACCTCGGTCCCTGCCGATGGGGAGGGGCGGCAGAACAAGAGTGAACGATCATTCTCATTATTGAACCGAAATGACAGCTCGGTCAACTGGACTAACGGCACGGGGGTAAAATGGCCGTAGACGGGCGCAGGTCTTTTCCGAACATGGCCCGAGCATGGAGGGAAGCGGCACCGGCTGCGTGCCGCTTTCTGCTCAAAACGGGTTTACCGCTCTCGCGCGCCGCGGGCAATTTCTTGCGAATAGATGGCGACACCCGGCCCCCAGGCCTCGCTGAAATAGCGCGCCGGCGCAGGTTGGGGTGAGCCGCAGGCGAACCCCAAGGTCGGGTGCATCGGATGGCTGGAGTTTGCCTTCGGCTCACCCCAACCTACGTGGGGCGAGCCTGCAGCTTGGCTCAGAACGTGTACCGCAGCGTCGCCTGCACCGACCACCGCGACTGCGCGCGGTCGTCTTCCAGCACATAGCCGCCGCTGTTGAAGTTGCCGTTCTTGTCGGTGGGCAGCGCATACACGTACTTGCCGGTCGCCGGATCGACACCCGCGAAGTTGGCAAGGCTGCGCATGTACGGATAGCCCACGTCGCGCACCTGGCCCCAGCGCTTGTTCACCATGTTCAGCACGTTGAACAGGTCCAGCCGCAGCTCGCCCTTGTTGCCCTTGAACAGGCCGGGGATCTCCTGGCGGAAGGCCAGATCCAGCTCGTTCACCCATGGCGAGTGCGCGCCGTTGCGGCCCGCCACCTTGCCCTGGTGGTCGCGCAGGTAGTCGTCGCGCTGAATGAACGCATAGAACTGGTCGATCGCCTGCTGCGGCGTGCCCTTCTGGAACTGCACCTCGCCCGGACGCGGGATATACATCAGCCCCGGCGGCGCCGAGAGGCCGGCCGGCTTGATGCCGCTGACGTCGTTGCCGAACACCCAGCTGTACGGCTGACCGGTATGGCCGTCGTAGAACGCGCTGATGCTGGTGGTGTAGTCGCCGAAGAAACGGTGCTGCCAGGTCAGCGAGGCGATCACGCGGCGCGCGATCTCGAAGTTGCTGTGGCTGGCCTTGTCCGCGTTCGGCTGATACACCGCGTCGTTCGCCCAGGTGCTGGCGGCCACTTTCTCGTTGCCGGAGCTGACGTCGGTGGAGCGGCCGAACACCACGCCCAGCGAGCCGGACCAGTCGGAGTCGGCGGTGAACGGGCGGGTGAGCTTCAGCGTCAGGTAATCGGCCGAGCCGTTGCGCGTATTGCTCAGATAGATGACGTTGCCGAAGCGCTGGTCGCGGTTGGCGCGCGCCACCGCGCAGCTGCGGTCGACAGTGGCGCACAGCGACTGGCCGGAGGGGCTCTTGCCGGTGACCAGGAAGGCGTTCGGGTCGGTGGTGTTCCAGTAGCTCAGGCGGCCGTCCGGCAGGGCGCCGTTGGCGCGGCCGAGGTTGAGGTCCTGGAAGTACACGCCGTCGCGCGTGGACAGATGCTCCACCTCGGCGGTGAACACCGTGTTCCACCACGGCAGCTGGCGATCGAAGCCCAGGCTGGCCTTCCACACCGAGGGCATGCGGAAGCGGGCATCGGTCACGTCCACTTCCGGCGAACCGCCCTTGCGCGCGCCGGCCGGAATCAGCGGGTTGTTCGGATCGGCCGAGAAGCCCACGCCATTGGAGGCCGAGTAGCTGGTGAGCGACACGCCGTTATTGGTGTACGGGTTGGACAGCCACACGCCCGGAGGCGCGCCTTCGGACAAGCCCACGCCGCCGCGCAGCTGCATCGCGCGCTCGCCGTCGAAGCTGTAGTTGAAGGAGATGCGCGGCTCGAACAGGCCGTTGCCGTCGAAGCTGGCATTGTTCGGCGTGCCCGGATAAGCGGCATTGAACACCGGATTGGCCAGCGGCGTGCTGCTCACCTTGGGCAGGTCGTAGCGGAAGCCGTACTGCAACGACAGGTTGCCGATCTGCCAGGTGTCCTGCGCGAAGAAGCCCCACTGGTTGAGTGTCCAGCGCGCGGCGATGCTCTGCAGGTTGCCGTCGGTGGGCCGGAACACGGAGTACTGGAACCAGTTGCCGGCCGCGAAGGCGTCGATGCTGGGGAAGGTGTACGCGCCGAACTCGGTGCGGCCGAACAGGTTGTAGAACTTGTCGCGCTGGAAGTCGAAGCCCACCTTCACGCTGTGGTCGCCCAGCGCCCAGGTGCCGGCGAAGAAGGTGTTGAGGCTCTTGATGTTGAGGATGTTGTAGTGGCGGAACTCTTCCTCGCCCAGGTACACGCTCGGGCCGGTGATGGTGCTGCCGCTGATGTTGCCATTGGTGAACACGCGCACCTGCGGCTGCTGCGCGAACGGCACCGGCGTGGCGTCATAGGTGGTGTAGGACACCGCCGCCTCGGTGGAGAAGCTGTCGGTCCAGGCGTCGTAAGCATTGAGCACGTACTGCTTGCTCTGGCGGTGCTTGGTGAACCAGTAGCTGGAAAGGCTCAGGCTCGGCGTGGTGGACGAGGTGCTGTAGCCGTTGAGGTTGGGCTGGGTGCTCTTGACGCGGTCGAAGCGGAAGCTCACGCGGTGGCCGTCGGCGATGTTCCAGTCCAGCTTGAACAGCGCGCGCTTCTCGTCCTGGTCGGCGCCGGCGGCATTGACCACGCCGGGCTTCATGCCGAGCTGGCTGGCGATCTGGCTGATGCGGTCGATGTCGGCCTGGGCGATCGGCACGATGTTGCCCTTGCCCGAGCCCTGCGGCCCGAAGTTCGGCGCGGCGGCGATGGTCTTGGATTCCTCGACGTTGGCAAAGAAGAACAGCTTGTCCTTGATGATCGGGCCGCCGAAGGTGGCGCCGCCGGTCCACTGGCGCTTGTAGCCGGTGAACGGGTTGCCGGCGCGGTCCTTGCCCACCCAGCCGTCCGCGTTGCGGTAGGCGTAATAGGCCGAGCCGTGGAAATCGTTGGTGCCGCTCTTGGTGACGATATTGATCGCCGCGCCCACCGCGCGCTTGTTGGCCACGTCGTAGTTGGCGGTGGAGATGTTGTATTCCTCGATCGCGTCCAGCGCCACCGGCTGGTTGAGCGCCGGCAGGCCGTTGTCTTCCAGGCCGAACGAGTCGTTGGTCGGCACCGCGTCGATGCTGATGTTGTTGTAGCGGCTGTTCTGGCCGAGCGCGGAGATCTCGCCCTTGCTCTTGTTGGTCACCGTGATCATCGGGTCCATCCGCGCGATGTCCTGGATCGAGCGGTTGGGAATCGGCAGCACCTTCAGCTCGCGCTGCGAGACATGGGTGCTGATGCCCTTGGCGTCCGGCTGGAAGATCTGCGCCATCGCCACCGCCGAGCTGTCGGCGCTGACCTGCACACCCTGCAGGTTGGTGGCATTGGCCGCGGCGGCGCCCAGGCTCAGGTCCAGCGTGGTCTCCTGCGCCAGCTGCAGGTACACGCCGTCCTTCTCGGCGGAAGCCTGGCCGTCCTTGCTCACCGTGACGTCGAACGGACCGCCGACGCGCAGGCCCTGTGCCTTGTAGCGGCCGTCGGCATCGGTGCTCACCACCTGGGTGGTACCGGAGGGCACGTGCACGATCTGCACGCGCGCGCCGGCCACGGGCTGGCCGGCCGCGTCGAGCGCGCGGCCGCTGAGCGAGGAGGAGGTGTTCTGCGCGAAGGCCGGAGCGGCCAGCAGCGAGGCAATGAGCAGCGGCAACAGCCGCGCGCGCGGACTGACGTTCATGTCGTTCCTTTTCCCTTTGTTCGGCGGACGGGCCGCCCCCAGAAAGCCGCCCAAAACGGGTGGCGAAAGCGCCGAAGGTTAGAGGGGGTTTGTGACGCGGAGGTGATGTGTGCGTCACAGAGTGCGGGGTGCAAAGCCCCTCTCCCTCTGAGAGAGGGGTTGGGGTGAGGGTACGGGCGGAGCGCAAGAGTGATGTGCTCCGCTCCGGCCGAACCCTCATCCGGCTGCCGCCACCTTCTCTCCCACGGGGACTACCTTCGGGTCGCCGGAGGGAGAGGGGTTTCACCTTGAATGTCGAGGAATACCGCGGCGTCGGTGGTGCCACGACGCTGAGCCCCTCTCCCTCCGGGAGAGGGGTTGGGGTGAGGGTACGGGCGGAGCGCAAGAGTGATGTGCACCGCTCCGGCCGAACCCTCATCCGGCTGCCGCCACCTTCTCCCGGAGGGAGAAGGGTTCCACCTTGAGTGTCGAGGAATACCGCGGCGTCGGTGGTGCCACGACGCTGAGCCCCTCTCCCTCCGGCGACCCGCAGGTAGTCCCCGTGGGAGAGAGGGGTTGGGGTGAGGGTACGGGCGGAGCGCAAGGGTGAAGTGCACCGCTCCGGCCGAACCCTCATCCGGCTGCCGCCACCTTCTCTCCCACGGGGACTACCTTCGGGTCGCCGGAGGGAGAAGGACTTCAGCTTGAAAGTTATGGTAACCACCAGCCCTAGCCGATGTGGCCGAATTCCGGCCGCGCGCCGCCCCATGCGATGCTACGCGCCACGCGATACCGCGCCTTACGGGAAGCCGTCGCCTTGTCCTTCCTGCGCCTCTACCTGCGCGTGCTCGGCCTGCTGGCGCCGGAGCGCAAGCTGGCCATATCGCTGGCGCTGGCCAATCTCGCGCTGGCCGGCGTGTTCTTCCTGGAGCCGGTGCTGTTCGGCCGGGTGGTCGATGCGCTGGCCGCGCCTTCAGCCAAAAGCGCGCCGCGCCTGATCGCCTGGTGGGCCGTGGTCGGCTTCGGCGGCGTGCTGGCCGGCGTGTGGGTGTCGCTGCATGCGGACCGCCTCGCGCACCGCCGCCGCCTCGCGGCGATCGCGCTGTTCTTCGAGCATGCGGCGGCGCTCTCGCTGGGTTTCCACAGCGAGCACCACACCGGCCGCCTCGCGCGCATCATGAACAACGGCGTGGGCAATCTGTTCGGCCTGTGGCTGGGCTTCTTCCGCGAGCAGCTGGCCACCTTGCTGGCGATCGTGGTGATGATCCCGCTGGCGCTGTGGATGAACTGGAAACTGGCGCTGCTGATGGTGGCGCTGATGCTGAGCTTCGCCACCTTCAACGCGGTGGCGGTGCGCCGCACGCACCGCGCGCAAGGTGAAGTGGAGGAACTGCACCACGAGATCGCCACCCGCGCCGGCGACGTGTTCGGCAACGTGACGGTGGTACAGAGCTTCACCCGCCTGGCCGCCGAATCGGCTGCTTTGAAAGACATGATGCGCCGCGTGCTGGATGCGCAGTATCCGGTGCTGCGCGGCTGGGCCATCCTGTCGGTGCTCAACCGCGCGGCGAGCACGCTCACCATCGTGGCGATCTTCGCGCTGGGCAGCGCGCTGCATGCGCGCGGCGAGGTGACGGTGGGCGGCATCGTCAGCTTCGTGGGTTTCTCGATGATGCTGATCGGCCGCCTGGAGCAGCTGGCGAATTTCATTTCCGGCCTGTTCTTCCAGAGCCAGTCGCTGCGCGATTACTTCGCCGTGCTGGACGAACGCCCCGGCGTGGTCGACGCCATCGGCGCGAAGGACCTGCCCGCGGTGCGCGGCGAAGTAGCATTCGAACACGTGAGCTTCGGCTACGACCCCGTACAGCCCGCGCTGCACGACCTGAGCTTCCGCGCCGAACCCGGCACCACTATTGCCCTGGTCGGCCCCACCGGCGCCGGCAAGACCACCGCACTCAGCCTGCTGTACCGCGCCTACGACCCCAGCGGCGGCCGCATCACCATCGACGGCCACGACATCCGCGACATCACCCTGGAATCCCTGCGCTGGAACGTAGGCGTGGTATTCCAGGACCCCGGCATGTTCTACCGCTCCATCCTGGACAACCTGCGCGTAGGCAAACCCGACGCCGACCACGCCGAAATCGAGGCCGCCGTAGTTGCCGCGGAAGCAGCCGCATTCATCGCACGCAAACCCGAAGGCTACGAAACAATGGTGGCCGAACGCGGCCGCTCACTGTCCGGCGGCGAACGCCAGCGCCTTGCTATCGCACGAGCGATGCTGAAGAACGCACCGATCCTTGTGCTGGACGAAGCAACCAGCGCCCTGGACAACACCACCGAAGCCCGCATCCAGAAAGCACTCGACGCACTGACCCGCGGCCGCACCACCTTCGTCATCGCCCACCGCCTTTCCACAGTGCGCAACGCCGATCTGATTCTGGTACTGGATCAGGGAAGATTGGTCGAGCAGGGCCGTTTCGACGAACTGATCCGGCGCGGCGGCCTGTTCGCGCGGCTGGCTGAGGAGGGAAAGTTTGCGCCGGATGCGGAAGAGGTGAAGTAGCGCCCGATGCGGCGTTACCGCGAGCCCCGGCCCCTCACCCTGCCCTCTCCCCGGAGGGGAGAGGGGTGATGGCGTGAGGTAAGCAGGAACGAAGAGCAAAGGCTGGCGCCAGTCCTTGAACATCCTCTTCGCCACGGCACGTTGAAGCACCCGCTACGTAAACGCACTGTGGTTTCGTGTAGACCCAGGTTAATCAGGTTACCGCAGCCGCCCACCGCTCCTTCTAGTCGCGTCGCGAGCCTTGGCTCTCAGGCCATTTCTTTTGGGTTACTTTTTCTTTGGGCCGGCGGTTTCAACGGGTCAATGCAACACCCATAGTGTTGATGACCGGGAGAGGCGATGAGCAAGGCAGGATCGACCGCAAGGCGGC
>NZ_JAAOYS010000016.1:0-81665 GCF_011759495.1 Dyella sp. SG562 | reverse complement strand
CCCCCTGCGGGGGCCTTTTCGTCCAGCCCTCACCGCCGGCGCCAAGGGGACCCGGTAGATCAAGAGCAACAGCGGAACGCCGCGGCTGCGCCGCGTGCTCTTCGCTCGATTGTCGCCGCGCCCTCCATCCCCCTCTCCCCGCCGGGGAGAGGGTTGGGGTGAGGGGCCGGGCGGAGCCGTGAGCTGAGGGCCGAGAAAGCCTATGCTTAGGTTCTATCGCCGCAGCGCCCGATCGCCTCGTGCCGAAGAAAATCCACCAGGTAGTGCAACTCCGCTCCGTCCTTCCCGGCGTGGAAGCTCTGTCCCTGCTCAGCGAGCACAGCTTCCCCCGTCATGCCCACGATCAATTCGGCCTCGGCGTGATCACCGCGGGCGCACAGAAGTCCTGGAGCGTGGTCGGCGCGGTGCAGTCGGTGGCGGGCGACGTGATCATGGTCAATCCCGGCGAGGTGCATGACGGGGCGCCGATCGATGGGCCGCGCGGCTGGCGGATCGCCTATCTGGAGCCCGCGCTGGTGGCGCGGGAACTGGCAGCGGAATTCGGCGGCAGCGACGTCGTGCTCCAGCCGGTGGCGCACGACCGCGGCCTGGCGCAGCAAGTGACGCAGCTGCTGGAAGCGCTGCCATCGCCGGGCGGCCACGCCGACGAACTCCTGCTGGCCTGCCTGGTGCGGGTGGTGAAGCAGCATCGCCTCAGCGGGCCACGACTGGCCTGCGCTTCGCCCTCGGTGGCGCGTGCCTTGGAATGGATCGACGCCGAGCCCGCTGCCGAGACCTCGCTGTCGGAGCTGGCGGCCGCGTGCGACGTGAGCCGCTTCCAGCTGATCCGCGGTTTTCTGCGCGACGTCGGCACCACGCCGCATGCTTACCGCATCCAGTGGCGCGTGCGCCTGGCGCGCCGCTACCTGCGCCAGGGCCATGCCTTGGCCGAAGCCGCGCAGCTCGCCGGCTTTGCCGATCAAAGCCATCTGACCCGCGCCTTCCTGCGCCAGTTCGGCATCACGCCGGGGCGCTACCGCGACGCGCTGCGCTGAGCGCGCAATTTTCTTCAAGACCGTCCGCGCTTCCTTTGCGATGGTCGCGCCTCCCTCGTTCAAGGAGAGGCTGCATGAGCGTTGCATTCCTGCTCACTTCATTGCTGGTGGTGGCATCGCCCGGCACCGGCGTGCTCTACACGGTGTCGACCGGACTGTCGCGCGGTACGCGGGCCAGCCTGCTGGCCGCGCTCGGCTGCACGCTGGGCATCGTGCCGCATATGGCGGCCGCGGTATGTGGCCTGGCGGCGGTGTTCAAGGCCAGCGCCGTGACGTTCGAGCTGCTCAAGTACGCCGGCGCGGCTTATCTGCTGTACATGGCGTGGCGCACGTGGCGGGATCGCAGTGCGCTCGATCCTGATAACGCCACCGCCGCGCGCTCGCCATTGCGCATCGTGGCCTCGGCGATCCTGCTGAACCTGCTCAACCCGAAGCTGCCGATCTTCTTCCTGGCCTTCCTGCCGCAGTTCATGGCCAGGGACGATGCATCGCCGGTCGCCAGCCTGCTGCAACTCGGTGGCATCTTCATGCTGATGACCCTGATCGTGTTCGCGATCTATGGCGCGTTCGCGTCCTTCATGCGGGCGCACGTGCTCGAGCG
The DNA here is from genome assembly GCF_011759495.1 of Dyella sp. SG562. Classification (NCBI taxonomy): domain Bacteria; kingdom Pseudomonadati; phylum Pseudomonadota; class Gammaproteobacteria; order Lysobacterales; family Rhodanobacteraceae; genus Dyella; species Dyella sp. SG562. The sequence goes on along the minus strand of NZ_JAAOYS010000016.1, from coordinate 80,030 downwards.
CCCGCGAGTGACGACGTGGTTGCGACGCGTGTTTGCCCTGGGTTTCGCCGTCCTCGGATTGAAGCTGGCGCTTGCCACCACCCGGATGTAATCGACGGAAAAATGCGCTTCGCGGAATGTGTGAGCGCGTCGACAGCCAGGCCGCCCGGCCCCACATATACACTGTGTATAGTCATTTTGACTCGGGCTTCACCAAGCCCGCGGGGGCCATCCATACCGCTCATGTCGCCTTGCCTGTCACAGGCAAGGCCGCTGTCTCGTCCAGTCATCAGTTTCGCGGCAGCCGCTTGCCGCGAAGCGCCGTACATCCGTGGTTGGAAGTCTTCATCCAAGGCCGGCGGTTCGCCGCGCCGTGTTCCCACCTTGAAGTCCACAAGGAATCAGCCATGCACTCAGCGCGTACCGTTGCCTGTTCCCAGCTGTTCACCGCCGTTCTGCTGACGCAGATACCCTTCGCGGCGCATGCGGCGCCGCCCGGCTCCGATCCGCTGAGCCGCTACGCGACTGCCGCCACCGCGCTCACGGCGCGGCCCAACGACGGCTCCGGCTACTGGCCCGACTTCTCCAATACCGGCTATGCCAATACGCCCGCGAATACCGGCGGCCTGGGGCTGGGCGCGTATCCGGGACACCTCACCGACTACGCCGCGAGCATGAGCGCGAGCAAGCCGATCATCGTCACTTATCCGGATCACAGCGTGATCGCCTTCACCCGCTTCCTGGCCTCGAAAGTGGTGATCTACGGCGACGACCTCACCTTCGTCGGCTGCCTGTTCGAGGGCAAGAGCCCGAACGACAATCTGGTGCAGCTGTATGCGGCCAGCAGCGTCACCTTCCGCTATTCCACCTTCAAGCCCAGCGCCTATGCGCTGCCGCCGGGCAACGACGGCACGGTGTCCTCCTCGCACACCACGCCCGGCACGCCGTTCAAGCAGTCCTGGCAGCTGGTCACCACCATGAACGAAGCGGTGGCGACGATGGATCACAACGATATCTGGGGCAATGCGGGCCTGGAGATGACCACGGGCTTTCCGGACCGCCCGTCGACGTGGACCAACAACTACATCCACGACGCGGCCGACACCTCGCACAACGTCTACCACCACGACGGCATCGGGCCGCAGAGCGAGGGCGACGGCGGGCCGATGATCATCGACCACAACACCATCGCCTCGCTGGGCAATACCAATGCGCTGGCGCTGCAGGGCGACGGCGTCTACGACCGCATCAGCTTCACCAACAACTATGTGTCCGGCTATGGCTATGCGCTGAGCTTCGGCGTGAAGAACAACGCCACCAACCTCACGGTGACCGGCAATGTGTTCTCGGCGGAGCTGAAGGAACTGTGGGGTCCGGTGTACGGCGGCCTGTGGGGCGGCATGGCGCAGGGATCGGTGTGGCGCAACAACGTCTACCAGGCGCGGCCCGGCGACGGCAATACCAACCTGTCGCCGGCTGACAACGGCCGCTATTGGTGGCCGACCGACGATGTGAGCCACGCGGAAGACTACGCGGACTGAGACTCCCTCCGCCGCCCGCAGGTTGGGGTGAGCCAAAGGCGAACCCCAACAAACACCGCAGCTTGCCGCAACGTTGGGGTTCGCTGCGCTCACCCCAACCCTAGAGATGCTCGCCGGCCAGCGCGCGCTGCAGGAACTCGTAGCGCGCCGCATCGCGATCGACCTGCGTACGCGTGTCCGCGCCGATGGTCTGGCGCAGCAGGCCGCCATCCTTGTCCGCCGCGGCCGGCCAGTGCGGCAGGCCGGGGCCGTTCGGCGTGCCGGTCTTGATGAACTGCGCCCAATAGCCCTGCATGGTTTCGGAGACCTGGCGATCGGTCTGCGTCCACGCATACACGGCATTGCCCGGCAGATTGCCCAGCGCGTACTCGATTTCGCCGCTGTGCACCGCGCCGGCATTCGGGCCGGCGCTGCCGTCGCGCTTGGCCGGGCGTGCCTGGTTGAAGAAGTAATAGAACACCGGCGCCTGTCCGGTCTGGCGATGGGCGCGCATCCACGCCCAGGTCGAGTAGGCGATGAACTTGTCGCCCGCGAGCGCCGTGCCATTGGCCTTGATCTGCGCCTCGTTCGTGCCGGGATAGAGCTTGAGCGCGGCATCGGCGTGTTCGCCGAACTGCTTCTGTACCGCGGCGCGGTAATGGGCCGGATCCGGCGCGGCCTTGTCGAGCAGGTTGACGTAGCTGCCTTCCTGCGAGTTGGCGCCGAGCAGCAGCGGGATATGCGCCTGCTCGCCGGCCGCATAGATGGCCGTGGGCGAGCGGGGCAAGAAATAGCCGTCGACGGTGGGGCCGAATTCCGGCACGTCCTTCTGGCCGGCGGCATCGAGCAGCGACTGTGCGCTGGCCTTGCGCAACTGCTGCAGCGAGCTTGCGTTGACGCGCCGCGCGAATGCGCTGCCTTCCTGCAGCGTCTGCGCCAGCGGGCGTGGCTCGAGATTGCCGAGCACGGAGCCGCTTTCGCCGATCGCCCCGCGCATCAGGCCTTTCGACAACGGTGACGCCATCAGCGCCGACACCGACATGGAGCCGGCCGACTCGCCGCCGATGGTGACCTGGTCCGGATCGCCGCCGAACGCGGCGATGTTCTGCTTCACCCAGGCCAGCGCCGCGGCCTGGTCGAGCAGGCCATAGTTGCCGGCGGCGTGCTGCGGCGATTCGGCGGCCAGCTCCGGCGTGGCAAGAAAGCCGAACACGTCCAGGCGGTAGTTGACCGTGACGGTCACGATGCCGCGCTGGGCCAGCGCCGCACCGTCGTAGCGCGGCTCCGAGCCGTCGCCGCCGACGAAGCCGCCGCCGTAGAAATACACCAGCACCGGCAGCTTCTTGCCGGCACCGTTCGCGGGCGCCCACACATTGAGGTACAGGCAGTCCTCGCTCATGCCGTCGGAGCGGAACACCATGTCGCTGAAGATCGGGCGCTGCATGCAGCGCGGGCCGAAGCGGTCGGCCTTGCGTGCGTCCTTCCATGCCAGCGCCGGTTGCGGCGGTTTCCAGCGCAGCGGGCCGACGGGCGGCGCGGCGTAGGGAATGCCCTTGAACTCGTTCAGGCCGGTTTTCGCGTCGTGGATGCCGGCAAGGCGGCCGGTGGCGACGGTCGCCACCGGCGGTGCATCCGCGGCAAGCAACGGGGAGCAGGCCAGGGTGAGTGCGAGCACAAGGCCAAGGCGGCGCGGCAACGAGTAAGTATCGGGCATGTTCGAACCCCTCAGTGGGAAAGGCGAGGCGCCCGATCATCGCGCATCGCCGGCATCTGACGAAGCCCAAGGCTTATCAGATATCGGCCATGCCGCCTTATGTTTTTTCCGCCGGGGCGAGCGCGCGGGGCGCTCAGGCCGCCGAACTGACCAGCCCGCCGCTGCTGCTGCCGCTCTCGGCCATGATCGCCGCGGCCAGCCTGGCCACCGTCTCGGCGATCTGCCCCATGGTGGTGGCCACGGCGGACTGCAGCGCGGCGATGCGCGGCGCATTGGCCGGATCGTTGTCCTTGTCGCGCGCCACCGCCGAGCGCAGCTGGCGTTCCTGCTGCGCGAGCTGCTTCTGCAGGCGTTCGAGCTGCTTGCGCAGCGTCTGCACCGTGATGCTGCCGCTGTCCGAATCGCTGCTGCTCTTGCTGGCCGACGGGCGCGTGCCGGAGGTCGCGGCGCTGAGCGTGGCGGTGACGGAATGGCTCTTCGGCGAGCTGGCGGCCTGCGCCGTGGCGGCGCCGCCGGGTTTGACGGGGAAGGGCGCGATCGCGCCGGACAAACTGAAACTGACGTTCACTCGGGTTCCTGCTCAGGCTACGCAGTCTGCATCGGCCGATGCGCGGCGGACTTGAGTACCGCCACGAACGGGCGGTGCGCATCCTTGCGCACGAGCGGTTGCACGACCAGGCTAAACTACATTCAATTATTATTGTAATTTATTGACTTTAAAGATTAAAAAATCCCGGAACTACATGCCGGCCGGCGGTTCCCACAACTCCACCTTGTTGCCCTCCGGATCGACGATCCAGCCGAACTTGCCGTAGTCCGACTCGTCCACCTTGTCCTCGACCTGCACGCCTTCGGCACGCAGCGCGGCGAGCAGCGCATGCAGGTCGTCGACGCGGTAATTGATCATGAAAGAGGACTGGCCCGGGGCGAAGTGATCGGTGTCCGCGGCGAACAGGCTCCACGCCGTGGTGCCGCCGCCATCGGGATTGTCCGGTCCCTTCCAGCGAAAGGCGGCGCCGCCCCAGGCCTGCACGTCGATGCCCAGATGGGTCTTGTACCAGGCGCCGAGCGCCTTCGGATCCTTGGCTTTGAAGAAGATGCCGCCGATGCCGGTGACTCGCTTCATGGCTTGCTCCCATGCGGATGGGCAGGAAGGCGCCGCGCGCATGCGGGCCCCGCTGCAAAGGGCGGCACGATAGCGCTGCCGCCGCGCGGTCCGCAACGCCGCGCACCGCGCGCAGCGGCGGCGCGTGGAGGGCTCAGCTTGCTTGTATGCAGGATTGGATCGTGACAAGTTAGCGTGCGATCGACGCCTGCGCCGTCACCGCCGAGGGGCTGCATGCTTGTCCTGGACTGGATCCGCCATCAGCTGGCCGATTTCTTCGGCCTGGGCGCCTGGCTGGACGTGATTGCGTCCGGCAACTACCGGAGCCTGCTCACCGTCGATGGCTTCGGCAAGCTGCTGGGTCCGATCATCCCGCTGCTGCTGGTGTTCGAGCTGGTGCGCGGCGTGATCCTGCGCCGCACCCGGCGCGAGGATTACCAGGTGCCGCTGCTGGTGATGGTGCTGAACCGTTTTATCGGCAGCTTTCTCACCATCGCCATGGTCGGTTTCTGCATCGGCCTGTTCAACCGGTTCGCGCCCTTCCAGGCGGGCTTGACCTGGTACGGACTGATTTATGGCTATGTGGTGTGGGAGCTGGCGCATTTCGTCTATCACTTCCTGGCGCACAAGGTGCGGCTGCTGTGGTGCCTGCATTCCACGCACCACGCGCCGGTGGCCATGAACCTGTCGGTGAATTACGCGCATATCTTTCTGGAAGGCCCGTACGCCGATTTCGTACGCACCAGCATCTGCATGCTGCTGGGGGTGAGCCCGCCGCTGCTGATCCTGATCATGATCATCGACAGCTTCTGGGGCCAGCTGATCCACCTGGGCGAGAACGTGCTGCCCAAGGGCAAGCTGGGCCCGCTGCATCGCGTGCTGCTGACGCCTTCGCATCACCGCGTCCACCACGCGCGCAACGTGCTCTACATGGATACGAATTTCTGCAATCTGCTGCCGATCTGGGACCGCGTGTTCGGCACCTACATGGATGCGCGCGACGATATCCGGATCGAATACGGCATCACGCGGCCAGTGAAGCGCTACAGCGTGCTCGATGCCTATCTCGGCGAATTCTGGCTGCTGGGCCGCGACGTGTGGCGCGCGCCAGGGCTGCACAACAAGCTGCTGTACCTGATCATGCCGCCGGGCTGGAGCCACGACGGCGACCACCACACCGCGAAGGTGGCGAAGGCCGCGCTGCTGGCCAGGGGCGAGTGATCGACCGGCGCCCGCAGGGGCGCCGATCACCGGACGACTTACGCAGCCGGGCAGGGCGAACCGCCCGGCTTCAGCGCATGGAATTCCACCGACAAGCCCAGATCGTCCACGGTCGGCGCCAGCACCGACTCGCCAGACAAGCCGCGATACGTCGTCAGCTTCTGCTGATACCCCCGCTCCACCCACCGCTGCGCACGCCCAAGATCGGTCACCCCATAGCTGACGCCGAGAATGCGCGGCCCCGCAGCCATCGCCTGTGCCGCCAGTCCGGCGCCATCCGGCTGCAACGCCAGCAATGCCGTCGGCCCCACCGGCACGCAGAACCCCTTCGCACCCAGCTCCGGCAGCTTCACCGGCACCGCATGGCCGAAGCCCATGTTCTCCAGTTGCTTGCGATCGGCATCCGCATCCGCCGACACCAGCCAGATCGAGGAAAGCTCGCGCGCGCCGTTGGGGTGTTCGCGCGTTACCCGATAATCCGCGGTATTGGCGGGGTCGAACTGGTCCGGCGCGTAATCGGCCTTGTAATCGATAAAGAAGGTATTGCTCGACAGCGGCGCCTTGTCGAAGGCGAACAGCCGCCAGCCGGGCTTGGCGCTGTCGGGGCCGGAGAAGAACGGCGTCACCGCATATTGCTTGGCCTGCAGCGTGCTGCGGATGGCGTCGAGCCGGGAGCTGCGGAAACCGAAGGCGCGCGAACCGGGGCCGCCCTTCAGCGCTTCCTGGTCTTCCTTCATGCCCGGATCGAACTTGGGGTTCGGCCTGGTGATGCCGAGGATTTCGATAAAGCTGCTGTCCGCCAGGCGGATATAGCGGTTGGCGACGCCGTCGGGATCGCGTCCGGGGCGGACCTGGAAACCCAGCTTCACCGCCATCACCGAGGTGATCTGGTCGATGCCGTGCCCCCACAGCAGGATATGGTCGAGCCGGGTCGGAGCCGGTGCGGGTGCGGCGTGGGCAAGGCCTGCCGACAGCAGGCAGGCCGAGGCGATCAGGGTCGGGCGCATGCGGAACCTCATGGCGAAGAATGGAGCGATGCTGCGGGCGCGCCGCCTTATCGGGGCCGCCCGGTGGCGCTCTTTATGGTCGGTCCGGCCGGCACCGGCAAGGACAATTTCCGGACAAAAACCGCCAGCGGCTTTCAGGCGCCCGCGCTGCGGCGCAGCGACTGCGGCGACATGCCGAAGCTGCGCACGAAGGCGCGGCGCATGCGGCTGGAATCGCCGAAGCCGGTGGAAGCGGCGATATGGTCCAGCTGCATATGGCTGGTCTCGACCGCGACGCGCGCGGCTTCCAGGCGCAGGCCTTCCACCACCTTGGCGGGCGTGGCGCCGATCTCCGCGGTAAAGGCGCGGGCGAAGTTGCGCGGGCTCATCGCGGCCCGCGCGGCCAGGCGTTCCACGGTCATCGGCTCGGCCAGGCGCTTGCGCATCCAGCCGATCAGGTCGCCGAAGCGGCCGGTCTTGCCGCCTTGTTCGACCAGTACCGAGTACTGCGATTGCCCTGCATGGCGCCGTTGATGCACCACCAGCTGCTGGGCGGCGCGCCGCGCGATGCCGGGGCCGAGGTCGTCTTCCACCAGGGCCAGCGCCAGGTCGATGCCGGCGGCGATGCCCGCCGAGGTCCACACTTCGCCGTCGCGGACGAACATGCGGTCCGCATCCAGCTTCACCTGCGGATACAGCCGGCGGAAGCGCTCGGCGGCGGCCCAATGCGTGGTGGCGCGCCGGCCATCGAGCAGGCCGGCCTGGGCCAGGAAGAACGCGCCGGAACAGACGCCCGCCACGCGCCGCCAGGCTTCGGCGCCCAGGCAGGCGACGATGTCCGCGTGGCTTTCCTCCACCTGCGCCAGGTTGCCGCCGGAGACGATCACCGTGTCGAAATGCCGGGGCTCGATCGGCGTGGCCGCCAGGCTCACGCCGGACGAACTGCGCACCACGCCGCCGCCGGGAGAAAGCACGCTGATCGCATAGCTGTCCGGCCGGAAGCGTTCCGCCATCTCGAACACGGCCACCGGGCCGGCCGCGTCCAGCAGCTGGAATCCCGGAAAAACGACGATGGCGATCTCGCGGCGCATGGCGGCAGTGGCTTGGCTTCGATGCAATGGCCGGAAAGTGGCCCAAGGGTGCGGCGGGCGTCAAGTCGACGGCCCGCCGCGGCGGCTTATTTCCCGGCCTTGATCGCCACGCCGGTGATTTCGAAATGCGCGCCCAGCAGCAGCTGGGAACTGCCGGTGAAAGTACGCGCCGGGAAACCGTTCTTGAAGTAGGTGCGATAGACCGAATTGAATGGCGGGAACAGGCTCAGGTCGGTGCACAGCACGTCGATCTTCACGATGTCTTCCATGCTCATGCCGGCGGCTTCCACCGTGTGCTTGAGTTCTTCCATGGCCAGCCGGGTTTCCTCTTCCGCCGACTTGGGCACCTGGTTGTGCGCATCCACGCCGATATAGCCGGACAGATACAAGGTGTTGCCGACCAGCACCGCATCGCTCCACGGCGACTTGGCCACTTCCGCCGGCGTGCGGCCGATGACGATGTGCTTGCGGCCATCCTGCTGCGCCAGGGCGGGCAGGGTGGCCAGCAGCAGGATGGTCGAAGCGACAACGTGGGTGCGCAGCTTCATCGCGAATTCCTCGGGGCGGTTGGCATACGGGGCGCCTGGGTTGGCGCGGTCCAGCGGGGACTGGAACCGGCGATGCTGCCGCAGGCGCTTCGCCGCCTTCAAGTCCCGGTCGGCCTGGTCTCCGGCGCCGGTCTCAATCCGTGAGACGCGAAGGCATTCGAATGCGGCGGCTTTCCCCGGAGACTATCCATGCGCGCCCCCTTGCCGGCCCCCATCGTGGACGAGGACGACCAGCGCCTGCTGCGGCTGAGCGGCGCGGAGCTGGCCGGGCGGCTGGTCCAGCGCTACGGCGACCGCGTCACCGGCCAGTTCGTGGTCGAGGGCAAGGAGGGCCGCTATGTGCCGCTGCCCGAGGACCTGCCCGCGCCGCTGGCCGCCGCGCTGCGCGCCCGCGGCGTGGCCCGGCTGTACGAGCACCAGGGCCGGGCCTGGGCGGCCACCGCGCGCGGCGAAAACATCGTGGTGGCCACGCCCACTGCCTCCGGCAAATCGCTGTGCTTCACCCTGCCGGTGGTGACTTCGGTGATGACGGCGGGCAAGAAGGCGCTGTACCTGTTCCCGACCAAGGCGCTGGCCCAGGACCAGGTGGCCGAGCTGCTGGAACTCAATGCGGCCGGCGAGCTGGGCGTGCGCGCCTTCACCTTCGACGGCGACACGCCGGGCGATGCGCGCCAGGCCATCCGCCTGCATGGCGACGTGGTGGTGAGCAATCCGGACATGCTGCACCAGGCCATCCTGCCGCATCACACCAAGTGGGCGCAGTTCTTCGAGAACCTGCGCTATGTGGTGATCGACGAGGTGCACACCTATCGCGGCGTATTCGGCTCGCACGTGGCCAATGTGCTGCGGCGGCTGCGCCGGGTCTGTGCGTTCTACGGCGTGTCGCCGCAATTCATTCTGTGCTCGGCGACGATCGGCAATCCGGCCGAGCATGCGGCGGCGCTGATCGAGCAGCCGGTGACGCCGATCCTGGAAAGCGGCGCGCCCACCGGCCCCAAGCACGTGCTGCTGTGGAATCCGCCGGTGCTCAATGCGGATCTCGGCCTGCGCGCCTCGGCGCGCAGCCAGACCAACCGCATCGCGCGCACGGCGATCCGCGCGGGCCTGAAGACCCTGGTGTTCGCACAGAGCCGGCTGATGGTCGAGGTGCTGACCAAGTACCTGAAGGACGTGTTCGACCACGACCCGCGCAAGCGGCCGCGCATCCGCGCCTACCGCGGCGGCTATCTGCCTACCGAGCGCCGCCAGGCCGAGCGCGACATGCGCGCGGGCGAAGTGGACGGCATCGTCAGCACCTCGGCGCTGGAGCTGGGCGTCGACATCGGTGCGCTGGACGTCACCGTGCTCAACGGCTATCCGGGTTCGGTGGCGGCGACGTGGCAGCGCTTCGGCCGCGCCGGCCGCCGCCAGCAGCCTTCGCTGGGCATCCTGGTGGCATCGAGCGAGCCGCTGGACCAGTACCTGGTGCGCCATCCGGAATATTTCCGCGATGCCTCGCCAGAGCACGCGCGGATTGCCCAGGACCAGCCGCTGATCCTGCTCGACCATATCCGCTGCGCGGCGTTCGAGCTGCCGTTCCGCGCCGGCGACGCCTTCGGCGGCCAGATGGTGGAACCCTGGCTGGAAGTGCTGGCCGAAGAAGGCGTGCTGCATCGCGAAGGCCAACGCTTCGAGTGGATCGCCGACAGCTATCCGGCCAATGCGGTGTCGCTGCGCTCGGTGGCGGAAGGCAACTTCGTGGTGGTCAACCGCACGGGCGGACGCCAGACCATCATCGCCGAGGTCGACTACAGCGCGGCGCCGCTCACGCTGTACGAAGGCGCCATCCATATGGTGCAGTCGGTGCCGTACCAGGTGGAGCGCCTGGACTGGACCGGGCGCAAGGCCTATGTCACGCGCACCGAAGCCGACTACTACACGGATGCGATCGACTACACCAGGCTGAAGGTGCTGGACCGGTTCGACTCGTCTTCTTCCGGACGCGGCGAATGCCATCACGGCGAAGTGCACGTGGTGCGGCGCGTCGCCGGCTACAAGAAGATCCGCTACTACACGCACGAGAACATCGGCTACGGCAACGTCAACCTGCCGGACAGCGAACTGCACACGACTTCGGTGTGGTGGGCCTTGGCGCAGCGCACGCTGGACGATGCGTTCGAGCGGCGCCAGGACGCGCTCGATGGTTTTCTCGCCGCCTCCACCGCGCTGCATACCGTCGCCACCGTGGCGGTGATGGCCGAGGGGCGCGATCTGCAGAAGGCGGTGGGCAGCGGCGACGGCGCGTGGTTCGCGGTGCCGGACAGCTCTGGGCATGCACGCGTGCATACGGGGTGGGGCGAGGAAGTGCAGGACCCGCACGCGCCGTTTATCCCGACTCTCTATCTGTATGACGCTTTTCCCGGTGGCGTGGGACTCAGCGCGCCCTTGTTCGAGCGCCGCGCCGAGCTGGTGGAAAAAGCGCGCCAGCTGATCGAGCTGTGCGATTGCCGGCTCGGCTGTCCCGCCTGCGTCGGGCCGGTGCTGGCTTCGGACGAAACCGCCGCGCGTTCCATGAAGGATCTCGGCGCGATGGTGCTCGCCCTGCTGGCCGACCTGTGACGGATCTCGCCGCACGTTTGCGGCGGCTGCGCGGGCAGGCGGGTATGGCCGGCGGCGCCGCTGCTCCGGCCCCGCGATTGCCCGCCGACCTGTCGCGCCTGCTGGCTGTTCGCCGTTCCACGCCGGCACGGCAGCGGTCTGTCACGAATATGCCGACTGGTTTGGGCAGTGAGTTGGCGCCAGGGCTATGGCTCGCCGAAGCAACGACGGACTGGCCTTCCGTGCCGCTGCCGTTCGATGCCTCGTTCGCCAAGATCCCCGAGCGGATCGACCCCGCGGACATGCTGTTCCTCGACACGGAAACCACCGGACTGGCCGGCGGCACCGGCACCCGCGCCTTCATGATCGGCGTGGCGCGCTGGCACGGCGCGCGGTTCGTGCTGAGCCAGCTCACCATCACCGCGCTGGCCGGCGAGGCCGCGATGCTGGAGCAGCTACGCGCATGGATCACGCCGGCAACGGTGCTCGGCACCTATAACGGCAAGAGCTACGACGCTCCCTTGTTGAATACGCGCTTTCGCCTCGAACGCATGAGCAGCCCGCTGCAAGGGCTGCGGCATATCGACCTGCTGCATCCCGTGCGCCGGCGCTGGCGCGCGCACTGGCCGAACTGCAAGCTCGCCACCACCGAGCGCCAGCTGCTCGGCGTCGTCCGCGAAGACGACCTGCCGGGATCGCAGGCGCCGGCCGCGTGGCTGCGCTTCCTGCGCGCGGGCGATCCCACCGATCTCTATCGCGTGCTGAAGCACAACGCACAAGACCTGCGCAGCCTCGCCGGTGTGCTCAGCCATATGGTGGCGCTCGATCAAACGGCGGGCGGTTTCACACCGTGCGGCGGCGCGCTTGGACATTTGTCCGACAATTAGTCATTCTCCCGTTCTCCAACGCAACCGATGAGGGAAGGGCGGATGACGAACAACCTCCTGGTACGGCGCGCGGGCGCCTGGGTCGGCACGATCGCGGCCATGAGCCTCGCTTCCGCGGCGATGGCAGCGGAGCAGCCGACGAAAGTGTGGAACGGCAAGCCGGCGCCGCTGGCCACGCCGTGGACGGCCGCGGTTTCGCCGAAGAACGCGCTGCCCGAATACCCGCGTCCGCAGCTCGCCCGCCCATCGCTGGAGCATCCGCAATGGATGAGCCTGAACGGCCTGTGGCAATACGCGGCGGATGACGGGCAGGGCAAGCCGCCGTTCGGCCAGGCGTTGAAGGCGCAGGTGCTGGTGCCGTATCCGGTCGAGTCGGTGCTCTCGGGCGTGCAGCAGCATGCCGACTACATGTTCTATCGCCGCACGGTGGATATTCCGGCCGCCTATACGGCCAACGGCCAGCACGTGCGGCTGAACTTCGGCGCGGTGAGCCACGAGGCGACCGTTTACGTCAACGGCACGCAGGTGGCCAAGCATACGGGCGGCTATACGTCCTTCGGCGCGGACATCACCTCGGCGCTGCGCGCGAAAGGGCCGCAGGAGATCGTGGTCGCCGTGCATGCGCCGGTGGATGCCGCCAACATCATGGTCGGCAAGCAGCGGCTGAGGCCCGAAGGCATCTTCTACACCGCGGCCTCGGGCATCTGGCAATCGGTATGGCTGGAGCCGGTGCCTGCCACCAGCCTGGCGCAGCTCGAATTCACGCCCGCGCGCAGCCTCGATGCGTTCACCGTCAGCGCGAAGCTGCAAGGCGACGCGAAAGACGCCACGCTGCGCGTCACCGCCTACGCGGACGGCAAGACCGTGGGCGAGGCGAGCGGCGCGGCCGGCCAGCCGCTGAAGCTGGCCATCGCGCATCCGCACCTGTGGAGCCCGCAGGATCCCTTCCTCTACACCTTCAAGGCCACGCTCACCCTGGGCGACCAGCATGACGAAGTCACCAGCTACGCCGGCCTGCGCACCGTCGCGGTCGAAAAGGTCGGTGGCCGCAACCGCATCGTGCTGAACGGCAAGCCGACCTTCCTGCTGGCCACGCTGGACCAGGGCTATTGGCCCGACGGCATCCACACCGCGCCCACCGACGCGGCGCTGAAGTTCGATATCCAGAAGACCAAGGACCTCGGCTTCAACACCATCCGCAAGCACATCAAGGTCGAGCCGGCGCGCTGGTACTACTGGACCGACCGCATCGGCCTGATGGTGTGGCAGGACATGCCGGCGCTGCCCACCGACCGCAACGACAAGCTCAGCGAAGCCGACAAGGCCAGCTTCCGCGCCGACGTTTCCGCCATCGTCGAACAGCTGCGCGGCGTCACCTCCATCATCGGCTGGATTCCGTTCAACGAAGGCTGGGGCCAGTGGAGCATCCCCGCCGCCGCCGAGCTGTCCGCGCAGATCAAGCAGCTCGATCCCTCGCGCCTGGTCGACGCGCGCAGCGGCGCCAACTGCTGCGACATGAAGGGCGACCCGCATGCGGGCGACGTCTACGACGTGCACGACTACCAAGGCCCCGGCCTGCCCAGCCCCGATGCGGAACGCGCCGCCATCGACGGCGAGCATGGCGGCCTCACCCTGGGCGTGCCCGGTCACGTGTGGCCCAATACCGCCATCAATCCGTACGGCGCGGTAAAGGACCGCGCTGCGCTGAACGCCGGCTACGTCGCCAACACCGCGGTGCTGCGCGACAAGGGTGTGCCCAAGGGCATGTCCGGCAGCGTGTATACGCAGATCACCGACGTGGAGGGCGAGCACAACGGGCTGTACACCTACGACCGCAAGGTCGAGAAGGTGGACGAGGCCAAGGTGCGCGCGATCAACGAAGAAACGATACGTGCGGGCGCCAGTCCCTGAAGCCTGGGGCTTGGCCGTCATCCCGGCCTGCGCCGGGATGACGGCCGCCGATGGCGGCCTTGGGCTTCATGCAACGTGCGCAAGGCGATTTGTGCGCTACTCTTCGCCGCCAAGAACTCAAAGGTCCCCACCTATGCAGCCCAAGGCCGCACTGCTGCTGGCACTTTCCGCTTCCCTGGCTACGCTTGCTCCCGTCGCCGCCAAGGCGGACGACAGCGCGAAAGTCATCGCGCCCTCCGAGCTGCCTTTCATCAAGGTCTCCGCAGGCGTCCGGCTGAAGGAACTCACCGGACGCGCCGCCCCGGCCGGTGCACGCTCCACGCTGGGCAGCGTCGCGCTGTTCGAACTCGATCCGGGCCATGCCAGCGCATGGAGCCACAACAAGGCCGGCGAGGAATCGTTCTTCATCCTCGAAGGACATGGCGAAGTGTGGACCGGCAGCGTGGCGCACGCGGTAGGCCCCGGCGACTACATCCTGATCCCACCCGCCGTCGTGCGTTCCATCCGCGCCAGCAAGGGCGAAGTGCTGAAGTTCTACGCCATCACCACGCCGGCGTGGAGCAAGGACGACGACGTGCTGGTGCCGGCGCCCAAGGGTGCGCCCAAGTAAGCGGCGCGAAAGCGCCGGTATCGCTCCCGCCGCGCAAACGCCATATCGCTGCACTGCCGTCTTGACCCGGCGTGCACGGAACCGCGTTACATCGCCACAAAGCACTAGCAAACAAGGCCAGGGAGTAAATGCACACCAGCGCACACTCCTATAACTTTCTACCGATGGGAAACGCTGCGCGCTGCCATGCATACTCGCCGAGGTGGCCGCCCAAGCCCTTGATCTCCGGGGAGTAAAACTCATCGGGCGGCGCGACGTGTCGACGGCGATGGGATCCTAGGGAGAAGGGACGATGCCGGCCATGCTGGGGCAATCCAAGGCGTTCGAGCTGATGCGTGCGCAGCTGCATCGCTACGCCGGCTGCGATGTGCAGGTGCTGATCGAAGGCGAGACGGGTACCGGGAAGGAGCTCGCCGCGCGGGAAATCCATTACGCCAGCGCGCGCAGCGAGCGGCCGTTCGTGCCGGTCAACTGCGGCGCGCTGCCGGACAATCTGATCGAGAACGAACTGTTCGGGCACGAGCGCGGCGCCTATACCGACGCCAAGAGCGCGCAGCCCGGGCTGATCGACCATGCGCGCGGCGGCACCCTGTTCCTGGACGAAGTGGACTCGCTGTCGAGCAAGGCGCAGGTGACGCTGCTGCGCTTTCTGGAAAACAACGAATACCGTCCCGTCGGCGGCGGCGCGGCGCGCGTGTCGAGCGCGCGCGTGGTGGCGGCCACCAATGCCTGCCTCGACGCGCGCGTCGCGGCCGGCCTGTTCCGGCGCGATCTGCAATACCGGCTCAATGCGCTGCATGTATGCCTGCCGCCGCTGCGCGAGCGCGCCGGCGACATTCCGATGCTGGCGCAGCATTTCCTCGCCCAGCTGGCGCAGCGGCTGGATCGTCCGGCCAAGCGCTGGACGGACGAAGCCCTGCGCGTGCTCGACGCGCACGGCTGGCCGGGCAATGTGCGCGAGCTGGAGAACGTGGTGCTGCGCGCTTATCTCGGTACCGAGGGCGCGATGATCGGCGCCTCCATTCTCGACGGGCTGATCGCGCCCGCGGCCTATGTTTCATCCGAGGAGTCGGCGGACATCTTCCTCGAAGACGGCGACCTGCATTACCTGTCCGCGAAGAAGAACGCCATGTGCGCGTTCGAGCGCAGTTATCTGCTCGGGCTGATGAAGCGCACCGCCGGCAATATCAGCGCCGCGGCGCGTCTTTCCGGCACGGAGCGCAGGCAGCTCGGCAAGCTGCTGAAGAAGCACGGCATCGAGACCGGCGGCTTCCGCTAGCCCGCGGCATGCCGCGGAACTCGGGTGCGCTTTGACCCACCCGCGCCCGCGGACCGGGGCAAAGCTCACCCGGCTGGCATCCGGGTCCACGCGCAAACCCCTTGTTTCAAGCCATTTTCGAGCAGGGTGAACGCTGGCACGGCGCTTGCCTCAGTCCTCCTCGACGTGGAGGTGACGCATGAATCCTCGGCAGAACCCGGAGAACGGCTGGCGCGAAGTGGAAGGCGCGGTGCTGGCTTATCTCACGCAGCATCCCGATGCCGCCGACACGCTCGACGGCATCGTGAGCTGGTGGCTGCCGCAGCAGCGCTACGTCACCGAACGCCGACGCATCGAGCAAGCGCTGAGCCACCTGGTCGAGCGCGGCCAGCTGCGGCGCGACCGCCTTCCCGGCGGCGCCGTGCTGTACGCGCTGAACCGCGCGGACCCGGCGCCGCTGCATTGACCGACGCATCCCGCCAACCCTTGAGGAAACAGCCATGCCTGCCACCCTGAGTTATCCAGGCGTCTATATCGAGGAGATTCCCAGCGGTGTCCGCACCATCACCGGCGTGGCCACCTCGATCGCCGCCTTCGTCGGCCGCGCCGCGAAAGGGCCGGTCGATGCCGACGCCGACGGCCCGGTCACCATCAACAGCTACGGCGACTATGAGCGCATCTTCGGCGCGCTCGATCCGGCGTATCCCATGGGCTATGCGGTGCGCGACTTCTTCCTCAACGGCGGTGCGCAGGCGGTGATCGTGCGCCTGTACAAGGCCGGCGCGGCCGGCGCCAAGGCGCAGATCACCGCGCCCGGCCTGACCCCGCCCGCCGTCGCGCTGCTGCTGGAAGCTGCCTCGCCGGGCGCCTGGGCCAACAAGCTGCGCGTGCGGGTGGACAACCACGTGTCGGCCGACGTGGCCGCCTTGTACGGCCTCACCCCGGCCGACCTGTTCAACCTCACCGTGCGCGACACGGCCAGCGGCGCGCAGGAAAGCTTCCTCAACGTCACCGTGGTGGAGAGCCCGCGCCGCGTCGACCGCGTGCTGAAGGCCAGCTCCGCGCTGATCCGCCTGCAGGCCGGCGCCACCCTGGGCGCGAAGCCGCCGTCGGCGATGTCGGACACCACCGACGCCGGCAAGACCATCTGGGACGACAACGGCAGCACGCCCGCCGCCGCCACCTCGGTAGCCGTGACCACCGTGGCGCAGGACAGCGAGAAGCTCTCCGCCGATGCCGATTACCTCGGCAACCAGGACGCCAAGACCGGCATCTATGCGCTGAAGAAGGTGGATCTGTTCAACCTGCTGTGCATCCCCGCCGACGTGCGCGGCGGCGATACCAGCAATGGTGTGTACCAGGCGGCAATGGCCTTGTGCGTCGACCGCCGCGCGCTGCTGATCGTGGATGCGCCCGGTGCATGGACCACGCCCAGCTCGATCAATGCCGGCACCGTGTCCGGCCTGGGCCTGACCGGCACCGCCGCGCGCAACGCGGCGCTGTTCTTCCCGCGGGTGATCCAGTCCGACCCGGCGCGGCAGGGCCAGCTCGACACCTTCGTGCCCTGCGGCATCGTGGCCGGCATCATGGCGCGCACCGACACGCAGCGCGGCGTGTGGAAGGCGCCGGCGGGCCTGGATGCATCCTTGAACGGCGTGCAGGGCCTGTCCACGGTGATGACCGATGCCGAGAACGGCATGCTCAATCCGCTGGGCGTCAACTGCCTGCGCAACTTCCCGAACGCGGGGCCGGTGGTGTGGGGTTCGCGCACCTTGCGCGGCGCCGACCTGCTGGCCGACGACTACAAGTACATCCCGGTGCGGCGCCTGGCGCTGTACATCGAGGAAAGCCTGTTCCGCGGCACGCAGTGGGTGGTGTTCGAACCCAACGACGAACCGCTGTGGGCGCAGATCCGCCTCAACGTCGGCGCCTTCATGCAGAACCTGTTCCGCCAGGGCGCGTTCCAGGGCAAGTCGCCGACCGACGCGTACTTCGTCAAATGCGATGGCGAAACCACCACGCAGAACGACATCAACCTGGGCATCGTCAACATCGTGGTCGGCTTCGCGCCGCTCAAGCCCGCCGAGTTCGTGGTCATCCAGCTGCAGCAGATGGCCGGCCAGATCCAGACCTGAGGACAACACCATGGCTCAGTTCAGCGTCAATGCCCAGCGCTTCGATCCGTACAAGAACTTCAAGTTCAGGCTGAAGTGGGACGGCCGCTACGTGGCCGGCATCAGCAAGGTCTCGGGCCTGAAGCGCACCACCGAAGTGGTGAAGCACCGCGAAGGCGGCGACCCCAGCAGCAGCCGCAAGTCGCCGGGGCGTACCGAGTACGAGGCGATCACCATCGAACGCGGCGTCACCCACGATCTCGAATTCGAGAAGTGGGCGAACAAGGTCTGGCACTTCGGCGCCGGCCTGGGCGCCGAAGTGTCGCTCAAGGACTTCCGCAAGGACCTGATCCTGGAGGTCTACAACGAGGCCGGCCAGCTGGTGCTGTCCTATCACCTGTATCGCTGCTGGGTGTCGGAATACCAGGCGCTGCCGGACCTGGACGCCAATGCCAATGCCGTGGCCATCCAGCATCTGAAACTGGAAAACGAAGGCTGGGACCGCGACGTCAGCGTGCAGGAACCGACCGAACCCAGCTTCACGGTGCCGGCGGGCTGAGGCCGTGCGCATGCCGACCGCCGCCGACTGGTTGCGCGCCTGGGAACGCGGCGGGGATGCCTCCGCCGCGGCGCGCAGCCTCTATCTGCTCGGCGCGGGCGACCAGGCCACGGACGAGGACGCGCTGCTGCAGTTGCCATTGGGGCGGCGCGATGCCTTGCTGCTGCGCCTGCACGCGAGGCTGTTCGGGCGGCGGCTGGATGGCGTGGCGCGCTGCCCGGCGTGCAAGGCGGTGGTCGAGGTCAGCTTCGATGCGCATGCGCTGCTGACCGGGCCGGATGCCGGCGACGACACCTCCGCCGGTGTATTCGAACTGCAATCGGCGGCGCACGACCTGCGCGTGCGTTTTCGCCCGGTGAACTGCGCCGACCTGCTGGCACTGCAGGATTGCGCCGACGTGATCGATGCCCGCGGCCTGCTGCTGCAACGCTGCGTGATCGAAACGACGAAGCTGTCGAGCGCTGCCCCGGCGAGCCTGCCGGAATCGCTGCAGGCGGAACTGGCCCAGGCCATGGCCGCCGCCGATCCGCAGGCCGACCTGCAGCTGGCCTTCCATTGCCCCGAATGCGCGCACGACTGGGAACCGGCCTTCGATATCGCCCGCTTCCTGTGGCAGGAACTGCACGCCTGGGCGCTGCGCCTGCTGCGCGACGTGGACACGCTGGCACGCCACTACCACTGGAGCGAAGCGGACATCCTCGCGATGACGCCGCGCCGCCGCCAGGCCTACCTGGAGCAATGCGCGCCGTGAGCGATTTCCTCGACCGTGTCGCTACGCGTGCGCTCGGCAGCGAATCGATGCTGTCGCCGCGGCTGCCGTCGCTGTTCGAGCCGGCGGGTCGGGGTGGAGCGGCGGTGACGGAGGAGCCGGTGCAGATCCAGGCGGCGCCGGCGGTCGAGCGAACGCAGGAGCAGGCCGTGCCGAACGTGCGCCGGATCGAGAGCAAAGTGCTCGCGGAGGCACCGGAACTGGCGCCGGCGCGCTCATCTGCGCACGCTTCTACGGCGCAGGCCGACAGGCACGAGCACAGCATCGTCACGGAAGAAGTGCGCTTGTTTTCTGCGAGCAAGCCGTCCATGCGCGAAGCGGCCATCGAGCCGGCATCGCCGCGGACGGTGTCGCGCCAGGAGCCTGCCTCCACCGGCGAGCTTCAGCCGCTGAAAGAAACCCGCATCCTGCGCGAACGCACCACCATCGAGACCTCGCACGAGGAAGCGCCCGGCGAACTGTTGCCGCCGGGCCAGCCCGTCTTCGCCACCTGGCCCGAAGCCGACGCGCGGCGCACGAACGCATCGTCGCCCGCACCGGCGAAAGCACCGGCCAGCACGGCGCCGCCGTCCAGCGAACCGGCCGTGCACGTCAGCATCGGCCGGCTGGAAGTGCGCGCCGCACCCACGAACGCCACGGCGCCGCGCGCTGCGGCGCCGTCACGTCCCAGCGCGCTCGACGACTACCTGCGCCAGCGCGGCGGAAGCACGCCATGAGCAATGTCCTCGCCATCGCCGCCGCCACCCGCACCTTGCGCAATGTGCTGCTGGCCCGCATGCCGCTGCTGGATACCGACCTGGGCGACCTGGAAGTGACCCTGCAGCCGCTGGACGTCGCGCGCAAAGGCATCACCAAGGCCCAGCTCAATCTGTTCCTGTACCAGGTCATCTACAACGCCGGCTGGCGCAATATGGACATGCCCGGCCGCGTGCGCCCCGGCGAAACGGCGCAGCCGGCGCTGGCGCTGAATCTGCATTACCTGATCACCGCCTGGGGCCGCGGCGACAGCGACAACGACGCGGTCAGCCACCGCGTGCTGGCGGCGGCGATGAGCACGCTGCACGACCGCCCGCTGCTCGACGCCGACGACATCCGCAACGCCTTGCTCGGCAACGACCTGGCCGACCAGATCGAACGCGTGCGCCTGACGCCGCTGCCGCAGAGTGTGGAAGAGCTCTCCAAGCTGTGGACCGCGTTCCAGACCAACTACCGCGTCTCCGCCGCCTACGAGGCTACCGTGCTGCTGATCGACAGCCAGGCGCCATCGCGCGCCAGCCTGCCGGTGCTGCGCCGCGGGCCGCAGGATCGCGGCGTGACCAGCACGGCATCCACGGCGCCGGCACTCAGCAGCGTGGCGCTGCCGAATGCGCAGGCGGCGGCCAGGCTCGGCGACGATCTGGTGCTCAGCGGCAGCCAGCTCAGCACCGCCAACGCGGTGGCGCGCTTCAACAGCCTGCGGCTCGATGCGCCGGTGGACGTGGTGCCGGCCGCGGGCGCAACAGCGGGCACCTTGCAGGTGCATCTGGCCGACAGCGCCGAGGATGCGCAGGCGCCGTCGCGCTGGGCGCCGGGCATCTACACGCTGTCGCTGCTGGTGCAGTCGCCGGGCCTGCCCGCGCTGCTCAGCAACGAACTGCCGCTGGCGCTGGCGCCCGCGATCACGCTGACGCCGCGCACCGGTTCGCCCGGCACGCAGCATCTGAATCTGACCTGCCTGCCGCGCATCCGCGACGGGCAGCGCGTGTTCCTGCTGTTCGGCGACCAGCTGGTGACGCCGACCAGCATCACCAACCCGGCCGATCCGGCCCAGCCCACCGCGCTGGTTTTCGACGTGCCAGGCGTGGCTGCCGGCACCTATACGGTGCGCCTGCGCGTCGACGGCGCCGACAGCATTCCGGTCGATTTCAGCGGCCCGTTGCCGGCCTTCGACAGCCTTCAGCAAGTGGTGGTGTCATGAGCGATTACGCGCAATGGCTCGCCGAGAACGATAAATACCTGGCCGATGCGCTGGCCGACCTGCGCGCGCGGCTGCAGCGCGCCGCGGGGCAGGAGGCAGCGCCGTCGAATGGCGCGCGCAACGTGCCGGCGATTCCCGCGACGGTGGCGCCGGCGCCCGAAGCCACTGCAGCTCGGCATACGTCATGGTTGTCCCGCGTGTTCGGCGAGCACCCGGCTGCGCAGGCTGCGCCATTGGCAACGACGGACACGGCGCCACCGGAGCTGCAGGCGGCCGAACCGCCGCCCCCGGCGATCGCCGTCGACACCGCGGCCGATCCGGCGCAGGCGCCGGCCTTCGCCCCCGCGCTGCAACTGCTGGCCCAGCGCCTGGGCCTGTCCGACTTCGAGCGCGACCTGCTGCTGCTGTGCATCGGCATGGAACTGGACACGCGCATGCCCGCGCTGTGCGCGCAGGCCCAGCACGATCCCGCCAAGCCCTGGCCGACCTTCGCGCTCGCCTTCGCCGTGCTGGACCAGCCGAGCTGGGACGCGCTCTCGCCCGAACGCCCGCTGCGCTACTGGCGCCTGCTGGAGATCCACCAGCCGGGGCCGCAGCCGCTGATCGGCGCCGCGCTGAGCGCGGACGAGCGCATCGTCAATTTCGCCAAGGGCCTGAACTACGTCGACGACCGCCTGATGCCGCTGCTGACGCCGTTGAACACGGACAGCCTGCCGCCTTCGCAGCAAGCCGTGGCCGACCGCCTGCTCGACAACCTGCGCCACGTGCCGTTCGGCGAACCCTTGCCCACGGTGCAGCTGGTCGGCGTGGACAGCACCAGCAAGCAGGCGATCGCACAGACGGTGGCGGCCGGCTTCGGTGCGCAGGCGTTTCGTCTGTCGGCGCAGCTGCTGCCGCAGGGCATCGCCGAACAGGAGGCCCTGGTGCGCCTGTGGCGGCGCGAGAGCCTGCTGATGCCGGTGGCGCTGTATATCGACGCTTCCGCCATCGACGGCGCGGATGCGGCTTCCGGCCCGATCCGCCGTTTCCTGGCGCGCGCCGGCGGCCTGCTGTTCATCGATACGCGCGAGCCGTGGAACGACAACGGCACACATGCATTGAGTGCCGACGTGACCCGACCCACCTCGCTGGAACAGCGCAGCGTGTGGCAGCACCTGCTGGGCGAAGGCGCGGAGCAGCATTCGCGCCAGCTGGCCAGCCATTTCGATTTCAATCTCGGCAAGATCGGGCAGATCGCGCATACCGCGCTGGCCGCGACCGGACAGAAGGCCGAAGGCCTGGGCGAAGCGCTGTGGCAGGGCGCGCTGGCGCGCACGCGGCCGGCGCTGGACCAGCTGGCGCAGCGCATCGAGCCCAAGGCGGGCTGGGACGACCTCAAGCTGCCGGACAGCGAGAAGAACCTGCTGCGCGAAATCGCCGACCAGGTCGCGCAGCGCAGCGTGGTCTACGACGACTGGGGCTTCCGCGAACGCATGAACCGCGGGCTTTCCATCAGCGCGCTGTTCGCCGGCGAGAGCGGCACCGGCAAGACCATGGCGGCCGAAGTGATCGCCAACGAACTGGGCCTGCCGCTGTACCGCATCGATCTCTCGGCCGTGGTCAGCAAGTACATCGGCGACACCGAGAAGAACCTGCGCAAGCTGTTCGACGCGGCGGAAGAGGGCGGCGCGATCCTGTTCTTCGACGAGGCCGACGCGCTGTTCGGACGCCGCAGCGAAGTGAAGGACAGCCACGACCGCTACGCCAATATCGAAGTGAACTACCTGCTGCAGCGGCTGGAGAGCTTCCGCGGCCTGGCCATCCTGGCCACCAACATGAAGAGCGCGCTGGACACGGCTTTTCTGCGCCGCATCCGTTTCGTGGTGAACTTCCCGTTCCCCGGCGTGGCCGAGCGCAAGGCGATGTGGGCCTCGGCCTTTCCCGCCAAGGTGGCCACCGCCGCGCTGGACATCGAGCGCCTGGCCAAGCTGGCGCTGACCGGCGGCAGCATCCAGGGCATCGCCTTGAACGCAGCGTTCCTGGCCGCCAGGCACGGCGTGCAGGTGACCATGCCGCTGCTGCTGGACGCCGCGCGCAACGAGTTCCGCAAGCTGGAGAAGCCGGTCAACGAAGCGGACTTCCGCTGGCTGGGCAGTGCGGGAGGACAGCCGTGAGCATCGCCCTGCATATCGAGCGGCTGGTGATCGACGAGGCCGTGCTGGGCGGCGAACGCGCCGCCGACGTGCGGCTGCTGCTTGAACGGGAACTGGCGCGGCAACTCGCGCAGCCGGGAGCGATGGATGCGCTGCGCCATGTCGGCGCCGTCAGCGCGCTGCCTTCCGCGGCGCTGCCCGTGCCGGTTCGAGGTCAGGAGCGGCTTGGTTCCCGCCTCGCCGCGGCAGTGGGGCAAAGCCTCGCCGCCGCCTTGCCGGCGGTGGAGCGGACATGAACCGGCCTCTTGCCAACGCAAAGCTCGCGCCGGCTCCATCCGCCGCTGTCGCCAGCCCCGTGCTGCGGCGCAAATGCGCCTGCGGCAGCCATGCGGCCGGCGGCGAATGCGAGAGCTGCAAGCAGCGTGTGCATCGCAAGGAGCGCGCCGGGGCATCCGCGCAGCAGGCGGCGGTGCCGGGGATCGTGCACGACGTGCTGGGCACGCCCGGGCGGCCGCTGGATGCCGCGGCGCGCGCCTGGATGGAGCCGCGCTTCGGCCACGATTTCAGCGGCGTGCGCGTGCATACGGATGGGCAGGCGGCGGCGTCCGCGCGTTCGGTCGGCGCACGGGCGTATGCCGTGGGCCAGCACCTGGTGTTCGACCACCGGCAGTACGCGCCGCATACGCCGGACGGCCGGCATCTGCTTGCGCACGAGCTGGCCCACACCATCCAGGATGCGGGCGGCGGCGGGCTGCATCCGAAGCTGCAGCTGGGTGCGGCCGACGACGCCAGCGAGCGCGCCGCCGACCGCGCCGCGGATGCGGTGGCGCAGGGCCGGCGCGCCTACGTGGCGCCGGCAGCCGGCGGCGTGATCCGCCGGCAGATCGCCGAGTGCTATGCCAGCGCCGGCAAGGACGACATGCAGAAAGTGGTGCGCTGCCCGGACATGTCGGAAACCGAAGTGACCATGGTCGATTCCACCGACAAGCCCGAGCCCAAGACCACGATTTCCGCGGTGCCCGGCTACGACTCGCAGAACGTCTTCGTCGACATCACTTACTGCCGCGGCAAGACCAGCGTCACCATCTCGCCCTCCGCCAGCCTGCCCGCTACCGTGGCGCAGGCGATCGGCAACGTGCTGTCGGGCAAGGATCCGGTCAAGAGCGGCCGGCTCACCGCGGGGCTCGGCATCGAGGTCGCGGTCAGCGACAAGGTCACCGTCACCATCGGCCCCACCATCACCGCCGGCGTATCCGGCAAGCCGACCTATGGCGGCGGCGTGCAGGTCAAGACGCCGTACGGCGGCTTCGGCGCGCAGGGCCAGTACGACGCGGAGCAGAAGCAGGGCGGCATCAGCTTCAGCTACACGCCTGGCGACAAGCCGAAGAACGTCGACTGCCACACCGTGCGCCACTACGTGACCCTGGCCTGCGCCAAGGTCACGCGCAAGCCGGCCGACCCCGGACAGCCCGAGCTCAAGGGTCCGGATACTCAAGTGCGGCGCGTGTACTTCGACTATGCCAAGGACACCATCCGCCAGGATTTCCACCTGCCCGACGACATCGAGACGCTGGCCGCCAAGGGCTACCGCGTCACCGCGGTGCAGGGCTTCACCTCGCCGGAAGGCCCGCGCGGGCGCGAGCACGAGCCGTCCTTTATCGGCAACGACCGCCTGTCGGTGAAGCGCGCGGAAGCGGCGCTCCGCTGGCTGCAGGATCCGAAGGTATGCCCGCATTGCGATACCTCGGGCGTCAAGGCGGACGGCCAGAGCGAGCTGCCGCCGCTGCAGGGCAAGCAGAAGCCCGAGCCGGTGGGCCGCCCGATGGAAGAAGACGCGGTGAAGGAGTACCTGGGCGAGAAGCCCGGCAGCACGGCCGATCCGACGGCGCCCAAGGCCGGCCCCGAGCGCGATGCGTTCAAGGCGCAGCCGTTCAAGGCGCAGCGCGACCAGGCCTTCGATTTCATGCGGCGCGCCGACATCACCCTGGTCGGCAGCAAGGTGACCCAGGAGTTCAAGCCGGCAAAACCCGAGGAAGTCACGCGCGACCCGGTCGCGTGCGACGAGAAAGTGATCAATGCGGCGCGCAAGGCCTTCGGCATCGCGCCGTCCACCGTGGTCGAAACCACCAAGCCTTGAGAGGGCCGCCACGATGCCAAGCGCCGACAAATCAGCGATCGCCAGGCAGAGCTTTACGCCTGCGCTCACCCGCGCGCCGGTCGGTCTGCACCGCAAATGCGGCTGCGGCAAATCCACGCCGGGCGGCGGCCAGTGCAGCGAGTGCGCGCAGAAGAAGGCCAGCCTGCAGCGGCGCGCGCAGCGCGACGTGGCCGGCGGCGTCGCCCCGGCCAGCGTGCATGCGGAACTGGCCCGCGGCGGACAGCCGCTGGATCGCGCCACGCGTAGCTTCATGGAGCCGCGCTTCGGCCACGACTTCAGCCACGTGCGCGTGCATGCCTCGCCGCAGGCCGCGGAAACGGCGGCCGACGTCGGCGCCTCCGCGTACACCGTGGGGCCGCATATCGTGTTCGGTCAGGGCGGCTATGCGCCGTCGACGCATACGGGCCGCCAGCTGCTTGCGCATGAACTGGCGCACGTGGTGCAGCAGGGCGGTGCGCAGAGCCTGCAGCGCTCCGGCGGGCAGGTGGGCGACACGCCGTCGATGGCTGGCGGCAACGGCCTGCGCATCGGCAGCGCGGACGATCCGCTGGAAGGCGAGGCGGATGCGGCGGCGCACCGGGTGATGAGCGGTGCCAATGCGGGCGCCGGGTTTGCCGCGGCGCCGCTGAGCCTGGCGCGTGCGCCGATCCTGCGCCGGCGGCTGGTGGTCAATCCCGGCGATTCGATTCCGATGCCGGCGGGCGCGGCGGGGCCGGAGCAACCCTTGACCAATGCGGTGCAGAACCTGATGCACGAAGTCTGCCCCGACGGCCAGTTCGTGGTGGATCCGGCGACCGGCGTGGCCAGCGCGGGCGCGGCCAATTTCTGCGCCACGCCTGCGCCGGCCGCTCCGGCGAAATCGCCGGCCAATTCCAGCACGCCGGTGGGTTGCCGTTGTCTGTGCGACGTCATCAACAACACCGAAACCACCACGATTGCCTTTCAGGCCGGGCCGCCGGGCACCAGCCGCACGGTCGATCAGCAAGGGCGCGTGCAGGGTGAGGCGGGGCGCCGCACCAGTCCGACCGTCAATGTCGATCCGCGCTTCCAGGGCCAGTACAAGATCAACGGACGCTGGGTGGATATTCCGTTCCATCTGATCTTCGCCCACGAAGTCTGCGGGCACGCACTGCCGAAGATGCAGGGCACGCATGCGGCGCGCGGCCCGACGCCGCCGGGCGGCACGCCGCCGTCGGAACAGCACGCCGTCGACGTCGAACGCGACATCGCCGCCGAGCACTCGCCGGCCCTGCCGCGCCGCCCCGACGACTACGGCGGCGACGCGCGCGAGCGGCCCTGAGGCGCAGCCATGAACGCACCGTCGTCCATGCAAGCCCGCCTGGAAGTCCTGCGACAGGACCTGCCGGATCCGTTCGCCCTGCGCACGGGCCTGGATGCCTTCTTCGCGCTGCCCCGCGTGCGCGAGCTGCTCGCCGACGGCACGGCCGGCGAGCAACTGCTCGATTACCTGGAGCACCAGCCCGAGCCCGCGCTCGCGCGCGTCGCGGTGATCCTGCTTTCGCGCTGCCTCACCGACGCGTTGTACCGGCGCCTTCTGGCCGTGCTGGAACGCGCGGACAAGGAACTGACCGAAGCCTGCGACGCCGGCCTGTGGCTGCTGCCGGTGGATCAGGCCGCGCTGGCGCGGGAGCTGGTGGGCATGACCAGCACCGGCCAGCCGTTTCCGCTGTTGCTGCTGCAGCGTCCCATCGCCGCCGAAGTGCGCGCATCGCTGGAGCATTTCATCCGCCTCGGCAAGCTGCCGCTGAGCCTGTACGCGCTGTATGCGTATGCCTATGTGCCGAAGCCGCGCGACCAGGCGCTGCTGCTCCAGTGGAAGCAGTCCGGCCAGGCCGACGCCGCCACCGTGCGGCTGCTCGACCAGCTGCTGCACGAGGAGGGCCGGCCATGAGCGAGCGCGCCGCCAAGAGCCAGGCCGCGCAGGCCGTGAAGAGCACGGCGGCGAACGGTGCGGCGGCGGGCCACCTGCTGCAGCGCAAATGCGCCTGCGGCACGCATACCCCGGGCGGCGGCCAATGCCGCGCCTGCAGCGAGCGCGAGGCTGGGCCGCATGCGGAACACGCGGCCGCCGAACCGGTGCCGGCTTCCGTCCACGATGCGCTGGCCAGCGGCGGCCGTCCGCTGGACGATCGCGCCCGCCGCTTCTTCGAGCCGCGCTTCGGCCGGAACCTCGGCGGCGTGCGCATCCATACCGACGGCAGCGCCGCGCGCTCGGCCAGGGACGTGGATGCGCAGGCCTATACCGCCGGGCGGCATATCGTGTTCGCCGACGGCAAGTACGCGCCGGAATCGCTGATGGGCAGCTTCCTGCTCGCGCACGAACTCTCGCACGTAATGCAGCAGCGCCAGCAGGACGTCCGCCCGCAGGCGATCGGCAACCGCAACGATGCCTTCGAGCACGAGGCCGACCGCACGGCGATGGACGTGCTGACGCGGCCGGTCTCGTCGGTGGCGCCGATGGTCGGCACCGATCCGTCCGCCACCTTGCGCCGCGGCTGGCCGCTGGTGGCGGCCGGCGTGGTCGGCGTCGGCGCCGCGCTCTACGCGGCATGGGCCTATCACTGCCTGACGCCGCTGGAGCGTCCGATGTACGACGCCACTTTCGGCGATCCGGTGAACCGCACCGGCGGCTTCCGGCTCTGGTACTACAACCAGACCCACGCGCCGATTTCGAGCAATGTGTGGGACGCCTTCGGCCACTGCTGGATCGCCTGCGCCTCGACCAAGCGCTGCGGCGCCTTCACCGCCAGGCTGGCCGGCAGTTCGCGCGAGTTCTACCGCGAGTACATCGACAGCCGCCCGCACGACAGCTACGCGCAGGACATCAACAACCAGCGGCTGGGCCGCGGCTTCGGCAGCAATGGCGACGACTGCGATACCGCCTGCCGCAATGCGGCGCTGCCGGGCGGGGCGATGGACCTGAGCGCGCCGGCGGCGACGCATTGGGATCCGGTCAACGGAGATACCGCTTGAAACACGATCAATCGTGCGCGCTCGCACGCGCCATCGGGATGGAGCATTGAGCATGGACACCTTGCGTAAAGGCGACCAGGGGCCACAGGTCAGCCAGCTGCAGCAGCTGCTGACCCGGCGCGGCTATGCGGCGCCGGGCACGGGCGTGTTCGATACGCGCACCTGGCAGGCCCTGCGCGCGTTCCAGATCCAGAACCTCGACCAGCACGGCCAGCCGCTGGTGGTGGATGGCGTGGCCGGGCCGCTGACCTGGTGGAGCCTGCAGAATCCCAAGCCGGCCATCGTTACGCCGAGCGCGGTGGATTACACCGTGCTGCCCGCCACCGGCGGCAGCGCGCGGGGCAGGGCGGCGCTAGCCTCGGCCATCGCGGAGCTGAAGGCCGGCGCCGGCGAACAGGGCGGCGACAACCGCGGTCCGTTCGTGCGCAAGTACCTGGCGCCGGCAGGATTGCCGGAAGGCAATCCGTGGTGCGCTTCCTTCGTGAGCTATTGCTTCCTGCAGGGCGCGGGCGGCGACCGGGCGAAGATGCCGTTCCCATACGTGGCCAGCGCACGCAGCCTGCTGGCGGAATTCAAGGACAAGGGCTGGGCCTCGACGCCGGGCGATGGCTACATGCCGCAGCCGGGCGACATCGTGGTGTGGTGGCGGGTGAGCCTGGCCGGCTGGCTGGGCCACACCGGCCTGGTGCACTCGGTGCAGGACGGCATGCTCTACACCATCGAGGGCAACCGCAGCCCCAACGTGCAGGGCTTCTCCTATGTGCTCAGCCGCATGGACAAGCTGCTCGGCTACGGACACGTGCCATGAGCGGATTTCCCGGCTCGCCGCGCATCCTCAAGGGTGGCCTGGTGCTGATCGACCCGGACACCTCCGCCGTGCTGCGCGTGATCGCCCTGCAGTACAACCCCGACTCGATCACCCGCTCGCTGCAGGTGCAGGCGATCAGCGCCGACGGCGGCGACCGCTCCGAGGTGCTGCGCCTGAAAGGGCCGCCGGTGGAAACCATCAAGCTGGAGGCGGAGATCGACGCCACCGACCAGCTGGAATTTCCCGACCGCAACCGCGTCGCCACGCAGACCGGCGTGTTCGCCCAGCTGGCCGCGCTGGAAACCATGATCTATCCGACCAGCGCGCAGTTGAACGCCAACGATGCGATGTCCCAGGCCGGCACGCTGGAAATCATTCCGATGGAAACGCCGCTGGCCCTGTTCGTGTGGAGCCAGACGCGCATCCTGCCGGTGCGCGTCACGGAGCTGAGCATCACCGAGGAGGCCTTCGACACCGCGCTCAATCCGATCCGCGCCAAGGTCAGCCTGGGCCTGCGCGTGCTGTCGGTGAACGACGTGCCGCCGGGACACAAGGCGGCCAGCCTGTTCATGAGCTATCTGCAAAACAAGGAACGGCTGTCCGGCATGGCGCCGGCCATGCCCTTGTCCGCGCTCGGCATAACGGGAGTGCCCTGATGGCCATCGCCTTTCCTCCGACCAGCCGCTATGCGCTGACCCCCACCGGCACCTTCGTGCGCGCCGACGGCACGCCGATCGCCTATCTCAAGCGCCGCTTCGTACCGGCGCCGGAGAAGTTCGCACTGCTGCAGTGGCATCGCGTGGTGCAGGGCGAGCGGCTGGACAATATCGCCGCGCACTACCTGGGCGATCCCGAGCAGTTCTGGCGGCTGTGCGATGCCAATCGCGCGCTGCGCCCGGACGAGCTGACCGAAACCATCGGCCGCAAGCTCGCCATCACCTTGCCCGAGGGTATTCCGGGGGTGCCGCGTGCTTAAGGGCGTGCACCTGACATTGCTGGTCGGGCCCGTGGTGCCGGTGCCGGTGCCGCAGGTGGTGCTGGATGCGCTGACCCAGATCGAGGTGGTGCAGCCCGACGAGCAGGCCGGCGCTTTCACCTTGCAGTTCACCCTGAGCGTGCAGTCGCCGCTGCATACCCTGTTCCTGCTGAGCGGCGGCGACGTGGTGCCGCTGCTGCGGGTGATCGTGATCGTCACGGTGAACGGCACGCCGGAGGTGCTGATCGACGGCGTGGTGACCAAGACCGAAGTGATGCCCGGCGCCGACCAGCGCCACACCAGCTTGCAGGTGAGCGGCGACGATCTCACCACGGTGATGCAGAAGCTGGAGTTCTCCGGCCTGCCGGGGCTGCCGTATCCGGCCATGCCGGCCGAAGGCATCGTGGCGCTGCTGCTGGCCAAGTACGCATTTTTAGGCGTGGTGCCGCTGGTGATTCCCAGCATCGCCATCGACGTGCCGATTCCCACCGACCGCATTCCCACCCAGCAGGGCACGGACCTGGAATACATCCGCATGCTGGCCAGCCGCGTGGGCTACGTGTTCTATATCGAACCGGGCCCCGCGCCGGGCATGAGCACCGCGTACTGGGGGCCGAAGATTAAAGTAGGCGTGCCGCAGCCGGCGCTGAATGCCGACATGGATGCGGCCAGCAACGTGGAAAGCCTCAGCTTCAGCTACAACGGCAATGCGCGCAGCCTGCCGATCGTCTATATCCAGAATCCGCAGACCAAGATTCCGATCCCGATTCCGATCCCCGACGTCGGTCCGCTGAATCCGCCGCTGGGCCTGCTCGACCCGCCGCCGCAGCGCTTCAACCCGTTGACCGAAACGGCCAAGTATTCGCCGGTGCGCGCGCTGCTGCTGGGCATGGCGGAGGCGGCCAAGTCCGCCGACACCGTCACCGGCCGCGGCAACCTGGACGTGTCGCGCTACGGCCGCGTGCTGAAGGCGCGCCAGCTGGTCGGCGTGCGCGGCGTGGGGCCGGCCTTCGACGGCCTGCATTACGTGAGCGAGGTGCGCCACACCATCAAGCGCGGCGAGTACAAGCAGAGCTTCAGCCTGTCGCGCAAGGGCCTGATCTCCACCGTGCCGCGGGTGCCGTCATGACCAAGTACTACGGCAAATACCGCGGCACCGTGCTGCAGAACATCGACCCCGAACAGCTCGGGCGCATCCAGGCGACGGTGCCGGACGTGTCCGGCCTGCTGCCCTCGAGCTGGGCCATGCCGTGCGTGCCGTTCGCCGGCAAGCAGAACGGCGTGTACGTGGTGCCGCAGATCGGCGCGGGCGTGTGGATCGAATTCGAGCAGGGCGATCCGGATTACCCCATCTGGACCGGCGGTTTCTGGGGCATCGCCGCAGAGGTGCCGGCCCTGGCACTGGCGGGCAATCCCGCCAGCCCCAGCGTGGTGCTGCAGTCGGGCCTGCAGAACACGATCTCGATCAGCGACCTGCCGGGTCCCACCGGCGGCATCCTGCTCAAGGCCGTGACGGGCGCCATGATCATGGTCAACGAGATCGGCATCACCATCTCCAACGGGCAGGGCGCCACCATCGTGCTGGCGGGGCCCACCGTCACCATCAACAACGGCGCGCTGGTCGTGACCTGAGGAGGATGACGATGCCGGGCTTCCTTATCCATGTCGGCGCCAGCGTGCTCTGTTCGCACGGCGGACAGGCGCAGGCCACGGTGCCGAATCCGCGCGTGACGGTGAGCGGCCAGCCCACGGTCGCCATGCCCGGGCCGTGGGTGGTGGCCGGCTGCACCTTCCCGCCGCCGCCCGCGGCCAACGGCCCCTGCGTCAGCGCGCAGTTCATGACCAGCGCGACCCGGGTCACTTCCAACGGACAGCCGCTGCTGTGCTTCGACAGCCAGGCGCTGTGCGCGCCGACGGCGACGCCGCTGCTGATCGTCGCCAGCCAGATGCGCGTCACCGCCATGTGAGGACGTCATGGATCCTGCCATCAACATCGACTTTCCATTCGCCTTCGACCGCCGCGGCCGCACCGCGCTCACCGATGACGACGACCACGTGCGCGACATGATCGAGCAGTTGCTGTTCACCCGTCCGGGCGAACGGGTGAACCGGCCGGACTTCGGCAGCGGCCTGCTGCAGATGGTGTTCGCGCCGAACAGCCCGGAGATCGCCGCAGCCCTGCAGTTCACCTTGCAGGCGGCGCTGCAGCGCTATCTGGGCGACGTGATCAATGTGGGCTCGCTGGAGGTGACCAGCGACGACGCCACCTTGCAGGTGGATCTCAGCTACACCGTGCTGGCCACCGGCGACGTGCGCACCGCCAGCATCCGCGGGAGCGCGACATGAGCACCGACGCGACGCTGCTTCCCGTTCCCATCGGCTGCGGCCTGCCGCCGTCCTGTTCGCTGGAGGCGCGGCGCGAGCGCCTGCGCCTGGGCGGGCAGCTCAATGGCATCGACTTCGTGGAAGTCGGCGATGACGGCGTCACGCTGTGCGTGCATCTGTTCGGGCCGATACCGGAAGGCATTGGCGTAGCCAACGTGCGGATCAGCGGTGGCGACCGCATCACCGGCCTGCGCGTGCTCGCGGTAAGCGAGGAGAACGAGCCGGAGATGCACGACGACGCCTGCCTGCGCGTGGTGCTGGACCGCGAAGGCGACCACTCGCCGTATTGCCTGTGCCTGGTCGACGCCGCGTCCGGCAACGATCCTGCCGGGTGGATGGCTTACCCCGGCTTCGATCCGCGCTATGCCTGCGTGGGCCTGCGCTTCCGCCTGGGCTGCGCCAAGGAGCTGGACTGCGCCGCCGTCGCGCCTTGCGTGGAAACGCCCGAGCCGCCGCCGGAGATCAACTATCTGGCGAAGGACTATGCGAGCTTCCGCCAGCTGTTCCTCGACCGCATGGCGCTGGATGCGCCGGCGTGGCAGGAACGCCACGTGCCGGATATCGGCATCGCCCTGGTCGAGACGCTGGCCTATACCGCCGATTACCTGAGCTATTACCAGGACGCCGTCGCGACCGAGGCGTATCTGGCCACCGCGCGCCGGCGCATTTCGGTGCGGCGGCATGCGCGGCTGGTCGACTACCGCATGCACGAAGGCTGCAATGCGCGCGCGCTGGTGGCCTTGCAGCTGCCGGCGGGCGAGGCGACGCTCGATCTCGACAATCTGCTGCTGCTGGTGCCGCCGCCGGCGCAAGCCGATGCCACGCCGGGCGGCTTGAATGCCGACCAGCTGGAGAAGGCGCGGGCGCAAGGGGCGCTGGTGTTCGAGCCGATGGCGCTGGACGGCGCCACCACGATCACGGTGAGCGCCGCCCATTGCGCGATCCGCTTCTACACCTGGGGCGACGAGCTGTGCTGCCTGCCGCGCGGAAGCACGCAGGCGGTGCTGGTGGATCCGCCGGCGGCGCCGCCGGGTCCGGCGACCACGCCAGGAACCGGCGATGGCGGCAATACGCCGGCGGTGGAGGTGGCACGCGCTGCGGTGGCCGCGCCGCAGCGTGCCTTGACGCTGCAGGTCGGCGATCTGCTGATCTTCGAGGAAGTGCTCGGCCCGGTCACCGGCAATCCGGCGGATGCCAACCCGGAGCATCGCCACGCCGTGCGGCTCACGTCCGTGCAGCCCATCGCCGATCCGCTCGACGGCACCTTGCTGCTGCAGGTGGGTTGGGATCCCTGCGATGCGCTGCCGTTCGACCTGTGCCTGTCGGTGCGCAAGCCATCGCCCGATTGCGCGTGGCTGCACGATGTCAGCCTGGCGCGCGGCAATGTGCTGCTGGTCGATCATGGCGACCACGTGCCCGGCAAGTGCGATTGCTCGGCGCTGTGCACGCCGCCCGGGCAGGGCGACGACGACTATCCGGGGCTGGCCACCGCGCGCGCCGCCATGCCCGATGCCTGCCAGCGCTGCGATGCCTTGGCCGAGGATTGCTGGCTGGTGCCCGGCAGCACCGGGTATGGCTGCTGCCGCTGCGATGGCGCGGTGCTGGACGTGCGGCGCCCGCCTGCGGAGACCGGCCATGTCGTGCCGGGTACGCCGCTGACCTGGGCCGAGCCTTTGCCGGCCACGCCGAATGCGCCGGTCTGCCAGCTGTTGGCGCGCGATCCGCGCGCGGCGCTGCCGCAGCTCGACGTCTACGGCGGTGCGCTCGGCGACATTCTGGTGGCCGGCGCGCCGGATGCGCAGTGGCGCTGGGATTCGCGCCAGGACCTGCTGGAAAGCGGCGCGGACGACCGCCACTTCGTGGTCGAAATGGACGACGACGGCGCGGCGCATCTGCGCTTCGGCGACGGCGTGCTCGGCCGCCAGCCGCAGGCCGGCGATTTCTTCCGCGCGCGCACGCGCATCGGCAACGGCACCGCTGGCAATGTCGGCCGCGAAAGCATCGTGTGGATAGCGCTGCGCAACGGCGTGGTGCCGGACGGGCTGGTGCCGCGCAATCCGCTGGCGGCCGGCGGCGGGCAGGCGCCGGAAACGCTGGCCGAGGTGAAGCTGTATGCGCCGGGCGCGTTTCGCGCCCATCCGCTGCGCGCGATCGTCGCCGACGACTACGCGCAGTTCGCGGCGCGCGAGCCGGCCGTGCAGGGCGCCGCCTGCGCCATGGCGTGGAACGGCAGCTGGTACGAAGCCGACGTGGTGATCGATCCGCTGGGCCGCGACACGCTGCCGCCCAGCCTCGCCGCGCGCGTGCTGGCCGACCTGCAGCCGTACCGCCGCATCGGCCACGACGTGGCGGTGCTGCCCGCGCGCTACGTGCCGCTGCGTATCGAACTGTTCGTCTGCGTGCTGCCGGATTTCCTCACGGCGCACGTCGAGGCGGCGCTGATCGAGCGCTTCAGCGCCGGCCTGCGCAGCGACGGCACGCCGGGCTTTTTCCATCCGGACCGGCTGCGCCTGGGCGCCGCCGTCAGCGTCAGCGCGCTGATGGCCGAGGCACAGGCGGTGGTCGGCGTGGCGCACGTCGAAGTGCGCACCTTGCTGCGCATGGACGATGACGCCGCCAGCGGCGCGCCGGACGACGGCCTGCTGCATCTGGCAGGCACCGAACTGGCCCAGGTCGACAACGATCCGGACCATCCCGACCACGGCAGCATCGCGTTCATCATGGGAGGTGGCCGATGAGTTGCTGCAGCGCCTGCGGCCAGCACGCCTGCGCCTGCGGATGCGGCGCCGGCGCGCGCACGCCGCGATCCCTCTACAACCGGCCCGGGCTGGACAGCCTGGTCTACCGCGTCGGCACCTATGCGGACTTCCGCGCCACCATGCAGCTGGATCTCAGCGATGCGGCGCTGCCTGCCTTGCAGGGCCTGCGCACGCGCGAGCTGGACGATCCCTCGATGGCCCTGCTCGATGCCTGGGCGATCGGCGCCGACGTGCTGAGCTTCTACCAGGAGCGCATCGCCAACGAAGGCTATCTGCGCACCGCCACGGAGCGCTGCTCCGTGCTGCAGCTGGGCCGGCTGGTGGATTACCGCCTGCGTCCCGGCGTGGCGGCCAGCGTCTACCTGGCCTACACCATCGACGACAACTCGACCGCGGTGACCATCCCGCCGGGCGCCAAGGCGCAGTCGGTGCCGGCGCCGGGCGAGCAGATGCAGACCTTCGAGACGGCCGAGGCGCTGGATGCGCGCCGCGAGTGGAACACCTTGCGGCCGCGCCTGACCCAGCCGCAGAACATCTCGCTGGCCACCATCGGCGGCCTCGGCGAGCTGTGGGTGGCCAGCGCCAACACGCAGCTGAAATTGAACGACCCGCTGCTGTTCCTGTTCGGCGAGCTGGGCACCGGCGTCAGCGCCATACGGCGGGTGCAGTCGGTGGAGGTGCAGCAGCGCGACCCGGCCACCGGCGCCGTGCTGCCGCCGGAGCAGCAGCGCAGCCGCGTGGTGCTGCAGCCGGTGGATGCGGTGACCGTGCAGATACTGACGGCGGCGAACAAGGCGATCGGCCTGCTGGCCTATACCAACACCGGCTGGCTGGACAGCATCGAATCGGTGCGCCAGAAGCTGCTGCTCGAAGTGGGCAACACCGGAAGCTTCACCAGTTTCGCGCACGATTTCAGCGAACTGGAGGGCTACCAGACCGCGCCGCAGCCGGTGATCGATTTCATGCAGACCGTGCAGCAGGCCTTCGGCAACAGCGGCAACGGCGGTTCGGACTATGCGGATTTCGGTGCGCTGTTCGAGGCGCTGATCCAGCCGGTGACCGTGCAGCCGGCCAACAGCCTGCGCCTGCAGCGCAACCTGGCCACCGCGCTGGGCCTGACCAGCGATGCGCGGCCGCAGCTGCTGCTGAACTTCGCCAGGCCGCTGATGGACAGCTTCTACAACGCCTGGACCCAGGTGCAGCACGGCGAGCCTTCGCCCGCGCTCAAGGGCGTGTACGCCATGCGGGTGGCGGCGCCGCTGTTCGGCTACAACGCGCCGGCGCCGGTGAGCATCGTGCAGACCTACGACAGCGCCCACACCCAATGGACTTCCACACCGCAGCCCGGCGCGCTGACCATGGACGAGAAGGACAACGTGCTGTGGCTGGACAATGCCTACGACGGCGTCAGCGCCGGCGGCTACGTGATGATCCACACCACAGGCAAGGATCTGCCCGTGATCGGCCGGGTCCAGGCGGCGCACACGCTGCCGCACAGCGACTACGGCATGAGCGGCAAGAGCACGCAGATCGTGCTGGCCGGCTCCTCCAACGCCACCGGCGCGACCTGGCCGGCACCCAATGAAGCGACGCTGCGCGGCAGCCTGGTACATGCGCAGAGCGAGCTGCTGCCGCTGGCCGTGCTTTCGATAGCCGACGACATGGGCAACGTCGCCGCCACCAGCGCCGGCATTCCGAACGACGGCCCCACGCGGGTCACGCTGGAAGCGCCGGTGGATGGGCTGAAGCCCGGCCGCTGGGTGATCGTGCAGGGCCAGCGCACCGACGTGCCCGGCACCGATGCGGTCATCGCCTCCGAACTGGTGATGTTGCTGGCGGTGGAGCAGGACGTGCCGCCGGACCTGCCGGGCGACACCGTGCACAGCACCCTGGTGTTCGCCAATCAGGGCCTGGCCTATACCTACAAGCGCGGCACCGTGTCGATCTTCGCCAACGTGGTGCGCGCCACCAACGGCGAGACGCGCAACGAGGTGCTGGGCAGCGGCGACGGCAGCGTGCCGATGCAGGTGTTCGCGCTCAAGCAGCCGCCGCTCACGTATGTGTCGGCCGCGACGGTGGACGGCGTGCTGAGCACGCTCTCCGTGCGGGTCAACCAGGTGGAATGGCACGAGGTGCGCAACCTGGCCTTTGTCGACGGCAATGCG
Organism: Dyella sp. SG562; assembly: GCF_011759495.1. Classification (NCBI taxonomy): domain Bacteria; kingdom Pseudomonadati; phylum Pseudomonadota; class Gammaproteobacteria; order Lysobacterales; family Rhodanobacteraceae; genus Dyella; species Dyella sp. SG562. The sequence continues at coordinate 42,847 of NZ_JAAOYS010000016.1, read as the reverse complement.
CGCCGTTTCGTCACCGCCACCGACGACAGCGGCAAGACCAGCGTGAGCTTCGGCGACGGTGCGCATGGCGCGCGCCTGCCCACCGGGGTGGAGAACATCACCGCGGTGTACCGCAACGGCATCGGCGCCGCCGGCAATGTGCAGGCCGGGCAGATCAGCCTGCTCACCACCAAGCCGCTGGGCGTGAAGAACGTGATCAACCCGCTGCGCGCGTCCGGCGGCGCCGATCCGGAAACGCGCGACCAGGCCCGCGCCAACGTGCCGCTGGCGGTGCTTGCGCTGGACCGGCTGGTGTCGGTCACCGACTACGCCGACTTCGCCCGCACCTTCGGCGGCGTCGGCAAGGCCGCGGCGGCGAAGCTGGGCACCCAGGTGCGGGTGACCATTGCCGGTGCCGCGGATGTCGCCGTGGATGTCACCTCCGACCTGTACCGCAACCTGCTGCAGGCGCTGCGGCAGTACGGCGATCCGTCCTTGCCGGTGAGCCTGGACGTGCGCGAGCTGCTGGCGCTGACGCTGAGCGCGAAGATCGGCCTGGCGCCCGACTACCACTGGGAAGCGGTGGAGCCGCAGGTGCGCGTGGCCTTGCTGGAGCGCTTCGGCTTCGAGCGGCGCGGCCTGGCGCAGAACGTTTATCTCAGCGAGATCGTCGCCTGCATCCAGGCGGTACGCGGCGTGGCCTGGGTGGATGCGGATGCCTTCGGGTATCTAGACGAGGCGGCGGTGCTGGCCGGCTTCGGCGTCGGCGGCGACAAGAACGGCGACAAGGGCGAAGGCATCGGCAAGCTGTCGTTCCTCCATACCAGCGGTTCGGCCCATGGCTCCTGCGGCCAGTCCCTGGTCAACCAGCGCGTGCAGGCGCTGCCGGCGCGCTACGACGATGACGGGCTGCCGCTGCCGGCGCAGATCGCCTGTTTCCTGCCCACCGTGCCCGACACGCTGCTGCTGCAGGAGGCCACGCCATGAGCGCCAATCCCGACCGCCTGTACGAACTGATGCCGGTGGTGTACCGCATGCGCGATGCGGACCAGGGCTATCCGCTGCGCGACCTGCTGCGCGTGCTGTCGACCCAGGCCAATGTGCTGGAGCGGGACATCGCGCGGCTGTACGACAACTGGTTTATCGAGACCTGCGACGACTGGGTGGTGCCGTATATCGGCGACCTGCTGGGCTACTCGCTGCTGCCGGAGGCGGCGACGCTGGCCGACGGCAGCGTGCACGGCGCCCGGCTGGGACGCGTGCTCGCGCCGCGCGCCGACGTGGCCAACACCATCGATGCGCGCCGCCGCAAGGGCACGCTGTCGCTGCTGGAAGACCTGGCGCGCGACGCCGCCGGCTGGCCGGCGCGCGCAGTGGAGTTCTACCGCCTGCTGGGCTGGACGCAGCATCTGGATCACCAGCATCCGCACCGCGGCGGCACGGCCGATCTGCGCGACCCTGGCGTGATGCAGCGCATCAGCTGGGCGGGCGGCGCTTTCGATCCGCTCGCGCACAGCGTGGACGTGCGCCGCTTCGGCAGCGCCCACCAGCGCGGCCGCTACGCCATTCCCGACGTCGGCCTGTTCGTGTTCCGCCTGCGCAGCTATGCGGTCACCACCACGCCGGCGTATTGCCTGGAAGAGCGCGGGCCGCAGTGCTTCAGCTTCAGCGTGCTCGGCAACGACACGCCGCTGTTCCAGCGGCCCGAGGCCGAAACGCAAGCCACGCATATCGCCCGCGAGCACAACCTGCCGGTGCCTTTGCGCCGCTACCGTTTTGCGCGGCGCGGCCCGCTGGCGGATTACGCCAATGTGTCGCCGGCCTTGTACGGCCCCGGCAAGAGTGTGCTGGTCTACGCGCCCGACTGGCCGGCGAAGGGGCAGGGCATGCCGGTGCCGATCGAGGCGCTGATCCCGGCCGACCTCTCCGCCTGGCGCTACCAGGTGCCGCGCGGACGCGTGGCGGTCGATCCGGAAACCGGGCGCCTGCTGTTCCCGGCGAACCAGCGGCCGAAGCGTGGCGTGTGGGTTTCCTACAGCTACGGCTTCGCCGCGGATCTTGGCGGCGGCGAGTATGCGCGGCCGGTGCCGGAGCTGGAGAACGCCACGCGCTACATCGTGCACGCCGTGCTGCCGGTGGCCGGCCCGGCGCCGCTGCCGCCTGGGCATTTCAACAGCATTGCCGATGCGCTGGACGCATGGACGCAGGCCAAGGCGGCGGATCCGTCGCTGCGCGCCTTGATCATCGAGCTGGCCGAAAGCGGCATCTACGAAGGCGCGATCGATCTGCAGCTCGAAGCCGGCGAGGCGATCCAGCTGCGTGCGGCCGAACGCACGCGGCCGATCCTGCGCCTGCTCGACGTGCGGGCCAGCCAGCCGGATGCGCTGAATATCGGCGGCGCCAACGGCAGCCGCGTGCTGCTGGACGGCTTGCTGATCGTCGGCCGCGGCGTGGAAGTGCACGGGCCGGAGGACACCGAAAGCAGCGAGCCGCAGCCGGACCTGTGCGAGCTGGTGATCCGCCATTGCACCCTGGTGCCCGGCTGGGCGCTGCAATGCGATTGCGATCCGAAGCGCCCGGGTGAGCCCAGCGTCACCCTGGACGGTACGCGTGCTTCGCTGCGCATCGAGCAGAGCATCGTCGGTGCGATCTCGGTGGTCAGTCCGGTGCGCCGTGGCGAGCCGCCGGCGCTGCAGATCTGCGACAGCGTGGTGGATGCCACCGGCATCGAGCGCGTTGCGCTGGGTGCGCCGGACGAGGCGGTGGCCTACGTGCAGGCGAGCTTCCAGCGCTGCACGGTGATCGGCGAGGTGCAGGCGCACACCATGCCGCTGGCCGAGGACTGCATCTTCGCCAGCAACGTGCGCGTGCTGCGCCGCCAGTCCGGCTGCGTGCGCTTCTGCTACGTGCCGCCGGGTTCGCGCACGCCGCAGCGCTTCCATTGCCAGCCGGACCTGGCGCTGGACGCCGTGCCGAAGGCGCAGCAGCCGCAGGAAACGCTGCGCGTGGTGCCGCAGTTCCGCAGCCTGCGCTACGGCACGCCCGACTACGCGCGGCTGGACGACGGCACCTGCGGGGAAATCCGCGCGGGCGCATCCGACCAGTCGGCGATGGGCGTGTACCACGACCTGTACGAGCCGCAGCGCGAGGCCAACCTGGCCTGGCGGCTGCAGGAATACACACCCGCCGATACCGATGCCGGAATTCTTTTCGCAAGTTAGGAGATCGACCATGAAAGGCGACTTTGCGCGGGTCACGTTCGACCCGGCACGACACTACAGCCAGGTCATGCAGCAGCAGGGCCGGGTGACGCTGGAGGCGGACTGGAACGAGCAGGCCGGCATCCAGCTGTTCCTGCTGCGCACGATGATCGCGGACCTGGTCGGCCCCTGCTGGGCGCCGGGCAGCGGCTTTGCGATCACCACCCAGCAGCATCTGGCGGATTGGCAACTGGCGCCGGGCCACTTCTACGTGGACGGCATCCTGTGCCAGAACGAGGCGATGTGCACGCTGGACAGCCAGCCCTATGCGCCCGCGCCGGCCGATGCCGGCGACGACTGGAACAAGCCGCCGAATAATTTCGCGCTGTGGCTGGACGTGTGGGAACGGCACCTGAGCGCGATCGAGGCGCCGGAAATCGCCGACCTGGCGCTCCATGGCGTGGACACTGCCTCGCGTGCGCAGACGGTATGGCAGGTGCGCCTGCTCAACCTCGACCCGACGACACTTACCGCCCGGCTGGATGCGGTGACGGCGGCATTGAAAGTGCGCCTGGAAGCGGCGGTCAGCAGCAGCGACCAGGCGGCGATCAAGCAGCAGATCAACGACGTCGCCCAGCTGCGCAACAGCATCGCGGCCGGCGGCGGCGCCACCAATAACGGCGACCCATGCCCCTCGCTGCGCCAGCTGCTCGGGGCGCGCGCCGCCTATGCGTGGCCGCAGCTGCGCGCCCAGCTCGGCCCGATCCCTTCCGACAGCGATCCCTGCGTGATCGCCGCCGACGCGCGCTACCGCGGCTGCGAGAACCAGCTGTACCGCGTGGAGATCCACCAGGGCGGCGCCGCGGGTACGGCGGGTTCGCCTTCGGGCACCAATTTCAAATGGTCGCGCGAGAACGGTTCGGTGATCTTCCCGATCATCGGCGCCATCAGCACGCCGCAGAACGATGGCAGCGCGCAGCTGGCGGTGTCGCTGGCCACGCTGGGCCGCGACCAGCGGCTGGGACTGGCGGTGAACGACTGGGTGGAACTGGTCGACGACGAGTACACGCTGGCGCAGATGGCCGCGCCGCTGCTGCAGGTCATGGCGATCGACGTGGCCCAGGGCATCGTGACGCTGACCGTGCCCAAGAACGTCACGCCGTATGCCGTCAGCAACGACCCGGCAAGGCATCCCTTGCTACGACGTTGGGACCAGAGCGGGGACCTCGACGGCCAAGGCTGCGTGCCGCTGCTGGAAGGCCAGACCATCGAGCTGGAAGACGGCGTGCAGATCAGCTTCCAGGCCGGCGGCCTCTATGCCAACGGCGATTACTGGGTGATCCCCGCCCGCGTCGCCGGCAACGGCACCTTGGACTGGCCGCAGGCGCCGGATGGCACGGCCGCGCTGGTCCGTTCCAGCGGCATGCATCACCAGGCGGTGCTGGGCTGCCTTGGCGTGCAGGGCGCTTACAACGAATGCTGCTGCCGCTTCGATTCGCTGTGTTCGCTGATCATGGACAAGTCGGATCGGCGGGACACCAAGGCCGTCGATCTCAAGCCGATGGCGGTCGCCGCGCCGGCGGCGAAGAAGGCGGCGACGGCCAAGAAGAAAGGGACTTAGTCCATCGAGACACCGTCAGGCCGATGCGGCGGACGGTGTCTTCCATGCGGGAGCGCCGGGGGCCAGCCACGGCTGGCCTTTGTACGACTCGGCGATGAGCCACGCGCCGCAGGCGATGGCTGCGGAAATCACGAAGGCAGTGAGCGCTGTGCGATCAAGCGGCATCGCGAACAGCTTCGGCCCCCACACCAGCAGCGTGATCACGGCAAGCATGGCCGCTTCGAGCGTGGCCGCCAGCCGCGGAAAGATGCCGAACAAGACGCCGAGGCAGGCCGCGATACTTCCAGCGCCGGTGATGTATGCCCAGCTCAGCGGCGAAGGCAGCCAGGCGGGGACGAATTCCACGGTCTGCTGGCTATAGAAGAAGTGGGAGAGGCCGATCATCGGGAGCGAGAGGGCGAACAGCAGGCGCGCGTCGCGGAGGCCCTTGGGGCCGGCAAGGAAGGCCTTGTTGTTCGCCAGCCGGGCGTAGATCACCCAGGCCCCGGCAAGAATCACGGCAATCTCGCCGAAGCCCAGCCACGTCGCCTCCATCTGCGGCACCGCGATGACGGCAGGCAGTTTCAGCAGTACGGCCCAAAGCGCCATGTAGACGAACAACACGGCGGCTGCGGGCTTGGCGAAAGGGCGGATCAGCAGGCCGATGCCGGCGAGCAGTTCGATCAGTGCAAACGCGTAGGCAAGCAGATGCTGTCCGGGCATGTTCTCGATGGGGATGCGTTGCCATACCAGGGCGACGTCGCCGTAGACCAGGCCGAGGATGCCGAGTGCCGCCATCACGATGGCGAACGCTATGTGTGCCGGACGCATGGGCATTGTGCTGGATACGTCGGAGGCAAAAGCGCCGCTGCCAGCTTGAATCGATCGTTCCATACCCTGTCTCCCTGGTGGCGCGCGGCAGTGTTGAAAGATGGATCGCTATCGAATGTGCGTGCATGCAGACAACATCCAAGGCTCAGCCCTTCTCCCACCGGGAGAAGGTGGCGGCAGCCGGATGAGGGTTCGGGCGGAGCGATACACATCACTCTTGCGCTCCGCCCGTACCCTCACCCCAACCCCTCTCCCATTGGGAGAGGGGCTCAGCGTCGTCCGGAACGTTGCAGCACTTGTGCCACACCACACTGCGCGAAGCGCGTTATAGGCGGATTCGCGGGCTCGATGCAATACGCGTCGGGGTAAAGAAAGCTGCGGCGAAAACAAGCGGGAAGAACCCTGCGAAGTTGCGCTTCCACTTCGCAAAGTTCTTCCCGGTTTCTACGGGTGAAACGGAAAAGCTTTCCGTTCACTCAGTGCACGGTAAAGGACACCGGCCCAGCGATCACCGTATAGCCATCGTTATTGCAATACCACGCCGTGTAATTGGCCGGCGCCAGTCCCGAGGTATCGAACGTAGCCGTGCCGCTCGCTGCCGGCGTGTACTGCCAACTGGTGGACGAACCATGCCCCGGACTGACGCCCTGCGGATAGATGCCGATCCAGTTCTTCGCGCTGACCTGGGCGAACGGCGTGTCGAAGGCGAAGGCGATGAACTGGCCCTTGCTTATCGATGGCATGGTCGTCGACAACGACGCAGCGCCCGTGCCGGAAGTCGCGACGAAAGCGTCGTTGATCGGCTGCCCATACTGGTCGTTGGCCGTCAGCGCACCGAGGCCCAAGGCCGCTTCGATCGTGCGCCCGATGCTGTAGTGGTTATAGCTGGCATTGCTGGTCTTGCCCGCGCGTACCAGACCCTGCGAACCGAGCAGCACGGTGGCGATATGGTTGCCGCTGCTCGATGCCGACTCGTCCCAGGTCAGCACCACCAGCGAACGCTGCGTCGTCCACGCCGGCGAGTTGAAGATCGGCTGCAGGGTCTGCTTCAGCCAGCCGTCCTGTGTCTTCAGGCTGGTGGCGGAACCGTTGCCCGACGCTTCACCGTCGTAGTAATCGTCCGCGGCGATCCAGGCAAAGTTGGGCGTGGTGGCGGCGGACTGCAGGTCGGCGCTCAGCTGGTTCGTGTCCACCAGATGGGCGGCGCAGCGCGTGGGATCGGAGGCGATATTGCTGAAGTTGATGAACGGCGCGTCGTCCGGCTCGTAGTAGCTGTCGTTGTTGTTGCTGGTGTTGCAGGGCGTGCCCATGCCTTGCTCGTAGGCTTTCCAGGTCTTGCCCTTGGCCTCGATTTCGTCGGCGATGCTGGGCGCCGTCACGTGGATGTTCGGGTAGTAGATGGCGCCCTTGACGAAGGTATCGCCGCCGGCGATGGCCAGGTAGTTCTCGTCGCTGGGGTGATAGACGCCGCTGTGGTTGACCAGCAGTACGCCCTGGTTGGCGAGGCTGTTGATGTAGGGCGCGTTCGTGGTGTCGCCGATCACCTGCGCGTAGTCGGTGTTCTCCATCATGATCACGAAGACATGGTCGAAGGCCGGCACGTTGGACGAAGGCGGTCGCAGCGAAGGTGCATTGACCGGTGTGGACAAGGTCAGCGAGAGATTGTCCGCATAGCCGATGTTGTAGGAGGCCGAGGTGTCGGTGAACTGCAGCAGCACCGCGATCGAACGCGTGCCGGCCGGCACGGCGCCGGTGGCGGCTCGCGCAAGAAATCCGCTCTGGCTGCCGCGTGCCGAGGCGTTCACGCCGGACAACTGCGCCGGATTGCCCAGCGGCTTGCCCGCGGCATCGAGAAAACTGGCCGTCAGCACGGCCTGGCCGTTATAGGCGCCGTAGCCGCCAAGCCAACCCGACAGATTGAAACTCACGCCGCCGCCATCGATCGCCGCAGCCGCCGACGACACGTCCACCACCTGGCGCAACGCCGAATCGCCATACGGGCCATCCGCGATAAAGGCACGCCCCGGCGTTGCGCCAGCCGGCGTGCTGAAGCTGCCGATGCTGTAGCAGGCCACGGACGGATTGCCCTGGGTCACCGTCCAACCCGGCACCGTGGTGACCGCCGACCAATCGGTGGTGCAGGTGCCCGCCTCGCCGTCACCGCCCACGATCAGGTTGCCGCTGGTGGCGGCGAACGCGGGGTTGGCCGCCAGTGCGAATAGCGCCGTCGCCGCAGGTAATTTCGCCAGAACACGTCGTCCACGCATGGATCTACTCCTGGTTGTTGGATGAAAAGCAGCGCAGGTTGGCGGCACCCGGTGACTTTCCAGCAACAGCGGCGTGACAGCGCGCGAAGTAAACCTTTTCAGTACGCGGCAAAGCGTGCGGACGTGCGTTGGGGCGTGATCGGCGGGTGAAGCGCCTTCAAGCGATGGGAAGCGCCATTCGCAAGAAATGGTGGCGATGGCGTAGCCGCATGGCCTGGCTCATCGTGCCTTGGTCGATGGCGTGGTCCACACGATCAGTACGGCCAGCAGCGGTATGGCGATGGCATAGACGTATTGCGTCAGCGTCACACCGATGCCGAACGGGAACCAGATGGCGGGCACGCCGAGCGAGCCCAGTTCGCCGGCGTATTGCGAGACGAGGATGGCGGCGAGCGTGGCGATGGCCAGGCTGCGCATGGGACCATGGCGGATCATGCGCACGGCGATCACCGCGAAAAGAGCGAGTACGCCGAGCCGGAAGATCTGCGTCATCGGAGCGAGTTTCATCAGTGCGCCCGCGATGCCCAGGAGGGTGAGCAGCAGGATCGCGCCATCGATGGCGCGCGACGCGCGCGCGTTCCAGCGGTTCCAGGCCAGCGCCCAGGCGGCGAGGCTGAGTGGCATCCACAGCACCTTGGACAGCCATGCGTAAGTGGGCAGGCTCATCAGGTCGGTCCACGAGACGATCGCGTTGTCGAGGCGCTTCACTCCGGAAAGCGCGAGCGCGATGCAGGCGAATACGATGAAAGCCGGATGGCTGCTGCGCTTGCGGATCGCCAGCGCCAGGCCGATCAGCGCGAACATCGCCAGCGGTTCGACTGCTTCGACGATGTAGCCGGCAATGCTGCGCCACCATTCCGCACGGTACAGCGCGTAGCTCTCGGGACGCGGCGCCAGCGTCGGCGCGACGTGGATGCCGCCGCTTTCGGCGCTGGCGTCGTTGCCCGGTTGCATGAAGGTGCGGATGGCGAGCACGCCCCGGGTGCCGGCGGCGTCGGCGGGTAGCGCGAAGATCAGCGGCCGTGTGCCGACCACCCTGGGCGATGCGCCGATTCGTCCCGATCCGCCCAGCAGCTTGCCGTTCCAGTACAGCTCGTAGCCATCCTCGACGAGAGTGGGGCCGACGATATCCCAGGCGCGATCGCCCGCCGGCACCGCCACCGTGCGCCGATACCAGGCATAGCCTTGATAGCCGGGGTGGCCGTGCGCCATCCAGCCGCGCACATAGTTGGGCAGGCCGACGTCGCCATCGATGCTGCTTGCCGGCGCGCTGAGATCCATGGTTTCCCAGGCGCTGTCGTCGACGCCGGCACCGGCCCAGCGGGGATCGTCGCCCAGATGGAATCGCCATGGGCCGCCGAGCAATGGCGAGGCGGCGCGCACCTCGGCAGGGTCGGCCCGGCCGCCGATGGCGATGACCGCCGTGGTGCCGATCAGTGCGAGCAGGCTGGCCATGACGATCCAGATCGCCAGCTTGCGGCGCAGCGTACCGGACGCTCCACGAGCGGTGGCGGACTCGTTGGACGCGGTTGCGCTGCCCATCTGCACTCTCCGGATTGATTCCACGGCGGGCTACTGTCTAAACTAACTTTGACGGTAACGTCAAGTTCTTGCCGCCAGAGACAGCAGCGCTCCATGCCGATCGAAAACAGCATTCCGCAACCACGTCCGGTCGCCACCGTCCGGCTGGACGGAGGGCGTCTGTGCCTGGACTTCGTCAATACCATCCACGACCGCTACGCCGTACCGGCCGAGGATTACATCGCCGATCCCGAGCGCTTTATCGAATGGTGCCGGCGTGCCGGCGCCATTCGCCCCGGAGAGAACATCGCCGCGCCTGCGGGCGCCGGGCCGCGCGCTGCCTTGATGCGCAAGCTGCGGCCGCTGCGCGATCACCTGCATGCGCTGCTGGCGGCGCGGATCGATGGCGTGGTGCCGGCGGACGAGGCGGTGCAGGGCGTCGACCGGTGGCTGCATCGCGCCTGGGCCAATCAGGTGCTCGGCACCGACGGCAGGATGCATTGGCGCAGCGATGCCCGCGACGTGCTGCTGCCGCTGCAGCGGATCGCGCTGGATGCCTTGGATCTGCTCAACGGGCCGTCGGTGGCACAGCTGCGTCGTTGCGATAACACGGCCACCTGCGGCTGGCTGTTCTTCGATACCAGCAAGAACCAGCGCAGGCGCTGGTGCGCGATGGAAACCTGCGGCACGGAATTCAAGATGGGGCGGTATCGCCGGAGCTAGCCGGGCGCGATTCGCCACGCCGGTGTATCGAGAAGTTTTGCGATTTTGACCGGCACGCCACCCTGGTTATCGGGTCGACCATATAAGAGGCTTTTCGCGATTCGATTATTTCGGGATGGGGTTTTATCTCCCGCTCGATTATTCACGCTATTTGCACATACTTGCGTGATAGCGTCGCCGCCGCTTTTCGGGGAATCCAGGAACTTATTTTCATCGGCCAGGATCGGCCATTTTCTGCATTGCATCATGGCCGCCGGATCGTCCGGCGCCCATCTGGTATTTCCATTGGCTGGCCTGACTCTGGCTCTACGCTGGCGTGTTTTCATCGTGCTTTTGCGGCGATCGGAGAAAGTCCGATCGGCTGCGACTGCCTGCTTTCCGCAAAACCCGGCAGGCGGGCAAATGAGACGGTCGGTGCACTGGGCCTGCGTTCGCTCGAATATCATCGAAATAGAGCCGACAACAGCATTTCAACAACAAGGAAATAGCCCATATGCGCATTAAACATAATCGCCTCGCTTATCTTCTGGCTTGCGGCGCGCTGTCGCTGGCCGCCGCGGGTGCTGCTTTCGCGGCGCCGGTCACCGGCACGGCCAAGGTCAAGCTGACGCACGTCTTCGCGACCCTGCAGAACGGACAGACCGATACGAAGCCGGAAGATATCGCCGCCTGCCGCAAGCAGGTCTCGTCGCCCAACTCCCGCTATCTGGGCATTACCGTCACCACGCGCTACTCGGTCGACCCGCAGTCGCTGATCATGAGCGCCTCGTCGATGCTGCCGTCGCCGGTGGCCACCAAGCCGGTGATGCTCACCATCAAGCTGGCGCCGCTGGGCATCGAAGGGCAGTACGCGTTCGGCGCGTTCCGTCCTACGGCGCTGCCCGATACCTATGTGCTGTACTCCATGGGCACGGACTTCAAGGGCGCGAAGTCCTCGATCCTGGTGCTCAATCAGGGCAAGGATTACAACTGCCTGGTCACCAGCGATCCGACGCCGTTCAACGGCGGCGTGAGCGCGAAGTTCGGGGCCGATCAGAAGTAAGCCTGATGGTTGGCGCGCCATGCCTGTGCATGGCGCGCCTTCAGCGCCGGATTACTGCGTGGTTACGACGTAGGTCAGGTTCACCGCCTGCCATTTTCCATGCACCTTGGCGAAGAGCGCGTTGTCCACCACCACGCGCTTGCCCATGCGATGGCTGAATCGCGCCCACGCCACATGGCCGCGCACGACCACACGGTCGATGGTCCGCACTGCGCCTTGCGGAAACTCCTTGCGCGCCGCCGCTTCGTCGAAGCGGCCCACCCATTCGCCGATGGCTACCGCGACCAGCTCGCCGCGGGTGACGGAGTAGCTCAGTGCGCGAGGGTCGTACAGCGGCGCGAGGCGCTGGCCGTCCTGGCGATCCATGGCCTGGAACTGGGCTTCGATCAGCGCACGCACGGCCTGGACGTCAGGTGGATTTTCCGTCGCGGCGGTGCCGGCGGGCTCGCTCGCATAAACCTTTCCCACGATGCGCCAGCGGCCCTGCACTTTGAGCAGGGATAGAAAGTCGCGGAACTGATGGTCTTCAAAAACGCTCAGCGTCTCCGCGCTCGCGGCGTCGCCGTGTACTTCAAGCCATTCGATGCTGCGCTTCTGCGCGGGCTTCACCGATGAAGCCTCGGCAAGCCTCGCCGCCCATCGCGCCAGATCCAGCCCGGTCAACGAGCCGTCCGGCTTCACGCTGTACATCACCAGGCTGGGTTGGAACGCCTGATAAAGCAGATCCGGACGTCTCTGGTCATTGGCGCGGAAATAATCGTCGACGGCGCCGCGGATCGCGGCTTCATCAGCGGATGGATTCGAAACCGCAGCGGCGGAAGAGCTGGCGACGGCCGCCCAGATAAAAAGCGAGACAAGGGACTGCATAAAGAGGCTCCGTGGCAAGGCGGGGCAGTCTGCATTCGCCACGGCGCGCGGGTAAGTCGAATCTTTTTCGCGGATGGCCAAACAAATTTTGTGGCCGCGGCGGCACGTGCCTCACATCGTCCGACAAATAGGAAATTCTCCTATCGCACCGCAACTTGCCTCGATCCAAGTAAATATGAACTATCCGTTCGCGAGTGAACATCCACGGCGCCGGCGGCTTCGCCCATCGCGGCCCGGCAGGGAAAAGTAGCGGTACGCATGACCGGTCACGCCCACGCGGGCGTGATCGGCGCAGCTCTTGATTGCATGTCGTCAGGTCGCCCGCGGAGCGGGCGCAGCTCAGGGGAATGATCGTGCCGCGCTGTCGGCACCCGCATCGAGGGAAATCGAGATGGTCGTCAATCGCATGCCTGAAGTCCGTCGCTCCAAGCAAAGCGCCACGCACCGGCGCCCGCCATATCGCTATAGCCTGCTGGCGGTAGCCGCCGCCATGCTCTGGGTATCGTCCGCATCCTCGGCCTCAGCCGCCGACGTCAATCTCGCGCTCAATCATCTGGCCACGGGCTCGACTCCGTGCGGCAGTACCGAAGGTCCGCAGCGCGCGGTGAACGGCAGCACCAACCTCGGCAACTACGACAAGTTCTGCACGCAGGCCTCCAGCCGCTGGCTGCAGGTGGACCTGGGCGCGCTGGTTACCGTCGACAGCTTCACCATCGCCCATGCGGGTGCCGGCGGCGAATCGAGTACTTACAACACCAAGGCCTTCAATATCCAGCTGTCGCAGGATGGCCAGAACTGGTTCACGGTGGTCACGGTGAGCAACAACACCGCCAATACCAGCACGCATACGATCACGCCGTCCACCGCGCGCTACGCCAGGCTCAATATCACCACGCCGACGCAGACCACCGATACGGCCGCGCGCATCTACGAATTCCAGGTCAACGGCAATGGCACGCAACCGGGCGGATCGATCGCGGTGTTCGATCGCATTCCGATGTACGGCATCTACACCAGCACCGACCCGGCCGGCTATACGCCGCCATCCGGCGTATTGATGTGGAACCGCGGCACCGAATTCGCGCGCAAGCTGAGCGATACGGAGAAGGCACTGATCGGCGACGACCTGCGCGCGCGGGTGACCTATCACGCGCAGTGCGACAACTACGACCGCATCGGCACCGTGTTCTATATCAGCATGCCCAAGGGCCAGGCGCCGGTCGCCACCACGCCGCGGATCACCCTGCAGGATTTCATCACGCCCTTCAGCGATTACTGGCGCGGCACCAAGGCCACCTATGTCTATAACGATGGCGACCTGTCTTCGTATGCCGATGCCATGTCGGATCCGAACCGCGATATCTGGGTGGGCATCGGCAGCGGCTCCAATCCGTATGGCGGCGACCCCTGCGATTCGCATAGCGGGCTGAGCACGGATTTCAAGGCGGTGGGTTTCACCTATTCGCTGGACCTGGTGTCGTCGCAAGTGCAGACAGTGCTGGACCGCCATATCGACACCATGCTGTCCGGCTCCAACCAGACCACGAACCAGGTCAATGCCAGCACCACCACGCAGAGCGTCGCGCACAAGAGCGGCGACGTGGCCCTGGTGATCGGTGCTTATGGTTCGTCCAACGGCGGCGAGGAATACTCGAATACCACGGTCACCGTTTCCGTCAACGGCACCCAGGTCGGCAGCCTCAATACCGCGGTGAACTGCTCGGATCTGGCGCAGTACAGCCCCGATGGCAATCCGGGCATCTTCCAGAACAACACCAGCAGCAATCCGCGCAACTGGTGCCCGGGCGGGATTATCGCCACGCATTATTTCCCGCTAAGCAATCTGACGGCGGGACAGAATGTGTCGGTGTCGCTGGGGATCGGGCGCAAGTCGCCTTACACCAGCGACTCGTACTACCGCACCAGCCTCAGCCTGATCGAGCATTGATCCGCTGAATAAGCGCCGGCCCGTGCGATGCGGGCCGGCGCGCTGAGTGCAGAGCCAGCCTGCTTCCGGCCATCAAGCTCCCACGCGTTCGAACACCACCCCCGCCGCCTGCAGATCGCCGCGGATTTTCAGCTCGATACCCTGGTTCATCCAATACGCGCCGCTGGCTTCGGCCGGCGTGCCTTCCACGGCTTCGCCGTGGATCAGGCGATAGCGATAGCGCGCCTTCGGATCCAGCCCGCGCAGGCGCAGGGCAGGGTAGGTCTCCGCTTCATGGCCTTGCCGTTGGAATGCGAACAGCACGGCTTGGCGGCCGTCGGCCGCCACCGACGCCGTGGCCGAGCGCGGCGAGTCATCGCGCGGCGACAGCAGGCGGTACAGCAGGCCGCGCTGCACGGTGGCGCGGATACGCTTGTATTCGGCCACGTAGCGCTGCGCGGTGGCGTTTTCTTCCGGCGTCCATTCGAGGATATTCGCGCCGATGCCCAATCCGCCCTGCATCGATGACAGGAAGCGGAAGTCCAGCGAGCTGCTGCGCTGGTTCACCCAATTCGGCGAGCCGGTGACCCAGGCCATCATCACGCCGGGTGCGTAGGCGTAGGTAAACCCGTCCTGGATCGACAGGCGGTCGGATGGATCGGTGTTGTCCGACGGCCACACCTCGTCGGTCAGGCCCATGATGCCCAGGTCCACACGCGCACCGCCGCCGGAGCAGGATTCGATTTCCACGCCGGGGTGCCGCGCGCGCAGGCGGCGGATGATGTCGTACAGGTTGTCGACGAAGGCGACATAGACCTTCTGCTGTTCCTCGGGCGCCACTTCCGGCCAGCCCGGCTCGGTCCAGTTGCGGTTGTAATCCCATTTGAGGAACTGGATATCGTTTTCCGACAGCAGGCGATCGAGCACGCCGTAGACGTAGTCGGCCACATCCTTGCGCGCCAGGTTGAGCACGAGCTGGTTGCGGCCTTCGCTGCGCGGGCGGCCGTCGAAATGCAGGGCCCAGTCCGGATGCGCGCGATACAGATCGCTGTCGGGGTTGACCATCTCCGGCTCCACCCACAGGCCGAAGCTCATGCCCAGGCCGTGCACCTTGCCGATCAGCGGCGTGAGGCCATGCGGAAACTTGTCGCGGTTGACGGTCCAGTCGCCCAGGCCGGCATGGTCGCTGTTGCGCGCGCCGAACCAGCCGTCGTCGATCACGAAGCGTTCCACGCCGAGTTTGGCCGCAGCCTCGGCCAGTTTTTCCTGGCCGGCTTCGTCGACCTTGAACTCGGTGGCTTCCCAGGAGTTGTAAAGCACCGGCCGCAGCTTGGTGTCGGCGCGTGCGGGCAGTACCGAATCGATCTCGAAGCGGTGCATGAGCCGCGACGCTTCGCCGATACCGTCAGCCGTATAGCCGGCGTAGAACACCGGCGTCTGCAGTGATTGCCCGGGCGCCAGCCGATAAGCGAAGTCGAACGGATTGAAGCCGCCGGTGATACGCACCTGGTGCAGCACGTCCTGGTCGATGCGCATGCGCCAGGAGCCGCTCCAGCCGAGGGCGCCGAACCATACCTCGCCATGCTCTTCGTTCCACTGCCCGCCGCGCTCGATGGCGAACCACGGGTTGTTCTGGTCGCCGGTGCTGCCGCGGCGGCTGCCGATCTCGATGGCGCCCGGCACGATCGCGCGGGTCTGCAGGCGCCACTCGCGCGCCCAGGCGCCGGTGAGGTAGCGCAGCGAATAGTTGTCGCCGGCGGGCAGGTTCCAGCTCGCTGCCGATGCCTCGTCGACGGTCATGGCTTGCGCGGTATGGTTCTCGATGCGTGCGGAGCGGCCGATGATGCCCGTGGCTGGATCGGCGGTGTAGCGCAGCGTCACCGACACGTCGAGGCGGATATCGCGCAACTCTACTTCCAGTGCGTCGCCATCGATGCGATGGCCGGCGTAGTGCAGCACCAGGTCGCGGTTGCCATCGGCGAAATGCGCCTTGAGATCCGGCTGGATGGTGATGCGTCCGCCCCAGCCGGCGTATTCCTGCGGCGAGGTGCTGCCGGGTGAATCGAACGAAGCATGGCCAGGAGAAACGCGGGCCGGACCCAGTGGATCGTTGGCCGCGAGCCGCGAGCCCCAGTAGACCGTCTGCAGCATGCCGTCGGGGTCGACGCCGAAGGCGTAGGTGACTTGTGCCGCGTCAATGCGGAACAGCTTATGTGCGGCGTCGTAACGGATCGTCGGCGCGGTGCTTGCCGCCTTTGCCGCAGCGGGTGCGGCTGCGCCCAACAGCAAACCCAGCACCAGCGCCACGCTGTACACCTTGCCCATGGAATGTCGCATCACTCGCCGTTCCCCGATTCGAGTCGAAGCCGGATGCAAGCATATTGTATGATAATTCTCAAGACACTCCGCAGCACGCAAGCCCTGGAGTACATTTGCATCCTGTCTACTTGTATGACAATTTACCGCGCGCCTCATCCGCGGAACCGATGCCTCATGCATAGTGATTTCTCGACGCCGGGAGCACTGCCCGAGCACGCCATCGCCGCACCCACCCGCTATCTGTGGCTGATCTGCCTGGTGGCGGCGCTCGGCGGCCTGCTGTTCGGCTACGACTGGGTGGTGATCGGTGGCGCCAAGCCGTTCTACGAGGCTTACTTCGGCGTGCACGATCCGGCGATGTCGGGATGGCTGATGAGTTCGGCCCTGGTCGGCTGCATTGCCGGCGCGATGTGCGCGGGCATGCTGGCCGACCGCCATGGCCGGCGTCCTGCCTTGATCGTGGCCTCGATCCTGTTCGTGGCCAGCGCGATCGGCGCCGCCATGGCGAACAGTGCATTCGCGTTCGCAGCGTTCCGCATCGTCGGCGGCATGGGCATCGGCCTGGCCTCGGGGCTGTCGCCGATGTACATCGCCGAAGTGAGTCCGGCGGCGAGCCGCGGCCGCCTGGTGGCGGTCAATCAGCTGACCATCGTGATCGGCGTGCTGCTCGCGCAGATGGTGAATCTGTGGATCGCGCGCCCGGTACCGCCGCAGATGGATGCCGCGGCGCTGCTGCAGTCGTGGAACGTGCAGCACGGCTGGCGCTGGATGTTCCTGTCCGGCGGCGTGCCCGCGGTGCTGTTCCTGCTGCTCGCGCTGACCATCCCCGAATCGCCGCGCTGGCTGAGCCGCCGCGGCCGCGACGCGCAGGCCGCATCGGTGCTGGAGCGCATCGGTGGTGCGGATTACGCACGCGACGTGCTGGCTGCGATTCGCGCGGCACACGATCATCGCAAGGTGGGTGGCGGCCGTGCCTCGCTGTGGGCGCCGGAACTGCGGCCGATCCTGGTGATCGGCGTGGTGCTGGCGGTGTTCCAGCAATGGTGCGGCATCAATGTGATCTTCAACTATGCGCAGGATATTTTCGCGTCGGCCGGCTTCGACGTGAACGATGCGCTGAAATCCATCGTCGCTACCGGCGCGGTGAACCTGGTGTTCACCGTGCTTGCCTTGCAGCTGGTCGACAGTTGGGGACGCCGCCGGCTGATGCTGGTTGGCGCGGGCGCGCTGGCGGTGATCTACGCGCTGATCGGCGGCACCTACGCCGCGCATGTGATGGGCTTGCCGGTGCTGCTGCTCGTGCTCGCGGCGATCGCGGTGTATGCGACCACGCTGGCGCCGGTGACCTGGGTCCTGCTGGCTGAGATCTTCCCGGACCGCATTCGCGCACAAGCCGTCTCGCTGGGCGTGTTCTCGCTGTGGACGGCCTGTTTCGTGCTGACCTACACCTTTCCCTGGCTCAATGCGCGCCTTGGGGCCGCGGGCAGTTTCTGGACCTATGGGCTGATCTGCGCGGCCGGCTTCGTATTTATTCTGCGGCGCGTGCCGGAAACCTCCGGCGTGGCGCTGGAGGCGATGGAGGCGCGATTGACGGGGCGCGGCGACTGAGCGGGTGGACGCTCAGTCGTGATAGATCTGGCTGCGTCCGCCATCGATCAGCAGGTCGGTGGCGTTGATGAAGCGGGCTTCGTCGCCGGCAAGGAACAGCGCCGCGTACGCGACCTCCTCCGGCCGGCCGATGCGCTTGCACGGCAGCAGCTCGGCCTGGCGGCGGCGCTCCGCTTCCGGATCGGCGCAGGACTGGAAATAGCGCTCGGCCGCGGGCGTCACGATCAGGCCCGGCGAAATCGAGTTCACGCGGATGCCGCGCGCGGCGTACTCGATGCCCAGTGAACGGGTCAGCCCGATCAAGCCGTGCTTGGCGACGGGGTAGGGGAAGGCGCCAGGGATGATCTTGTGTCCGTGAACGGAAGCGATATTGACGATATGTCCATAGCCTGCTGCGAGCATCGACGGCAGTGCCGCGCGAATGCAGTGCCACGCACCCGCGAGGTTGGTATCGAGGCAGCGGCGCCAGTCCTGTTCGGTGGTGTGCAAAGGATCGCCGAAGACATTCACGCCGGCGCAGTTGATCAGGATGTCCAGTCCGCCCAAGGCGTCGAGCGCCCGGGCGAACGCGGCGTCCACTTGTTCTGATGAAGCGACGTCCGCGCCCACCGCGATCACGTGGCGCCCGGTGGCCTGCGCCAACTGCTCGCCAACCGCCCGGGCGGGGGCGGCGGTGAGGTCCAGCAGGGCGAGATCCGCGCCTTCGCGCGCGAACAGCTCGGCAATGGCGCTGCCGATGCCGCTGCCCGCGCCGGTGATCAGGGCACGCTTGCCGTGCAGGCGCGGCACGCCGGTCGCGGTGAAATCATGGGCGGTGGCGTTCATGGATGGCGGCCTCATGGCATCAGGGGGAACGGCGTGGCAGCGGCGGCCAGTGGGCGCACGCGGAAGGCGAAATGCCGAGCCAGCCGTTCGCCTGGCGCCAACCGTGTCATGCCGTTGGCGAATGCGCCACCCGGGCGATGCACGGCGTCGATGGCATGGTCTACCGGCTCGAAACAAAAGAAGCCGGCAGCTGCCGGCGTGTAGAGAATGAAGGCATCCACGTCGGCAGCGATGTCCAGCGCCAGGCTCAGCCCTGGCCATTCGATCGTCCCATCGCCATCCCAGCCGACGAAGCAGTGGTTGAGTTCCGCCGGCGGCAACTCGCGGCTGTCGCGGAAATCCCAGGCGGGCGGCACCGCCGCGCGTTCGGTCGGGATGGGCGAATGGCCATCGTTGAGCCAGACCTGAGTCGCCGCGGCGCGCAGGCGCGCGTCGCCGTGATGCAGGAAGAACGGATGCAGACCCAGTCCGAACGGCAATGCCGCCCCGCCGGTGTTGCGCACGGCCAGCGCCACGCGGAGAGTGTCGCCGCGCAGCGTATAGCGCTGCTGCGCTTCGTAGGCATAGGCGCCTGGTGTCGCGTCTTCCAGTGCAAGCAGCATGTCTTCCGGCGTCTGCCGTTCGATCCGCCACGCGCGCTGCCAGCCGGTGCCATGGATCGGCCAGGCGTCGTCATCGCGGTTACGCGGCAGCGCGATGCGCACGCCTTCCATCTCGAAACCGCCGTGATCGATGCGGTTGCTCCACGGCACCAGTGGATAGCAGGCCAGGCGGTTCGGCTCGAACGGCGTCGCCGGCATGGTGGGCGGCCGCAGCGGGCGCAGCAGCGGAATCCTGCTGCCGGCCATGCATGCGTCCAGATAAGCCATGCCGCCGCCGAACGATGGGCAGATACCTGCCGCCAGCGCCGTGCCGTTCAATTCGATCATGTCGTGTCTCTATGCGGCGGCTGGCGTGTGAGTCGCCAGTGCGTTGGTTATTTTGTATGATTATTAAATCAAGTTCCACGCATTGGAGGCTTTGCGATAAAGTTTCTTGTGTGACAATTAGCTCGACAGCCGCGCAGAGGCGCACGCCCCATGACCAAACGTTCCGCTCCGTCCCCGCGGATCCCGCTGCGCCGCCCCTCGGCCTCCATTACTTCCTCGCGCAGCCTGTATGGCCATGTAGTCCACGAACTCGGCCGGCGCATTATCGAAGGCGGCATCAAACCGGGTGAGCTGCTGCCGCGCGAGGAACTGCTGGCGGAAGAGCTGCGGGTAAGCCGCACCGCGCTGCGCGAGGGAATGAAAGTTCTGTCCGCGAAAGGGCTGGTGGAATCGCGGCCCAAGGTCGGCACCCGCGTGCGCGATGCACGCGCCTGGCATCAGCTCGATGCCGACATCCTGGCCTGGCGCTGCGAATTGATGCCGACCGAGGACTTCGTGCGCAAGCTAGCCGATATGCGCGAGGTGATCGAACCGTCGGCCGCTGCCGCCGCCGCGAAATACCGCACGTACGAGCAGTTGCAGTCCATCGAGCAAGCCTATGCGGCGATGGAAGCGGCCGTCGACCTGGACGAGTGGACGGATGCCGACCTGGCCTTCCATGAGGCGGTGCTGAGCGCCACCAATAACGAGCTGATGGTGTCGCTGTTCTCGGTGATCGAGAGCGCGCTCGCCACGTTCTTCGCGCTGTCCGCGCGCACCGCCAGGAACTTCAAGGACGCACTGCCGCTGCACGGCGAAGTGCTGGATGCGATCCGCCGCAGCGAGCCCGATGCGGCCCGCCGCGCGATGCTGGCCATGGTCGAGGAATCGCGCACCAATATGCAGAAGGCCAGTTCGGCCCGCGGCTGATGCAGAAGCCGCGCGGCCGATGATCCCGGCGGCCGGGTTTTCATATCGCCCTCATTGTAAAGCGCTATTCGCGTTGCTAGCCTCGCCGGCATGGAGATCAGCACGAAGTTCGCTCGCTCGCGCCGCGGCCGCCGCCTTACCCTGACGGAGCAGGTGCTGGAGCAATTGGGGCAGGCGATCGTGGCCGGGAAATTCGACGCCGGCAGCTTCCCCACGGAAGCCGAGATCTCGCAGCTGTTCCAGACCAGCCGCAGCGTTACGCGCGAAGCGGTGAAAATGCTCACCGCCAAGGGCATGCTGCAGGCCAGGCCGCGCAGCGGCATTACCGCGCAGCCGCCGGAGCGCTGGAGCCTGCTCGATCCGGACGTCCTGCGCTGGATGCTCGAGAAAAAGTTTTCGCACGATCTGCTGCGCCATTTCACCGAGATGCGCCTGGGCCTGGAGCCGGAGGCTGCCGCGCTGGCGGCCAGGCATGCCACGCCGGCTGCCTTGAAAGCCATCGAGCAGGGATTGCAGCGCATGGTGGATGCGGGGCAGGGCAAGGACGACCACCTGGAGGCCGACGTCGCCTTCCATGTGGCCGTGCTGTACGCGACGGACAATCCGTTCTATGCGCAGCTGGACGAGTTGATTACCACGGCGCTGAAAATATCCATCCGCGTCACCAATCGCATCAAGGGGCACACGGCCAGTATTCCGGCGCACCGGCGTGTATTCGACGCCATCAAGGACCGCGACGAAGCGCGCGCCAGCGCGGCGATGAAAGCCATCATCGCGGAGGCCGGCTCGCTGATTGCGCACGAGGTCGACGCGCAGAAGAAGGCGCGCGGCAAGCACCCTGGCGCCGCTGCGAAGCGCGCTCGATAAGTCACTGGCAAGACCCATAAAAGAAAACGCCAGCATCGCGCTGGCGTTTTCGTCGTGCGGATACTCGGAGCGGCAGGTCAGAACGTGCCGCGCACACCCACCGTGTACACCGTGCCATCCGCTTCGGCATAGAGGAACCGGTTCGAATAGACCGAGTAGTCGTAAAGGTGCTGATGAGTCAAGTTGGTGCCCGACAGGAACACCGACAGATGCTTGTTGAGTTCATAGCTCGCGCTCAGGTCCAGCTGGCCATACGAGGTGCGGGTCGCCGGCTGCGCGCCCGAACCATAGGAGATGCTCTCCAGATACGAGCCGCGCCAGTTGTAGGCCAGGCGCACCTGCACGGGGCCCTTTTCATAATACGTACTGAAGTTGGCCGAATTGCCGATGCCGGGCACGGCGAACCTGCCCGAGGTCGCGATCACACCCGGACTCAGCGATGTGCTGCTGGAAACGTGGGTGTAGTTGAAAGCCACGCCCAGGCCGTCGAACGGATCCGGCAATACGTGGGTGAACTGGTAATTGACGGTGAGCTCTTCGCCGTAGATGTTCGACGAATTCAGGTTGATCGGCTGGGTGAGCGACCAGATAAAGGGCTGTCCCGTATTCTGGTTGGTCAGGTACGGCACCGGCGTGCTCACCAGCGTGCTGAAGTTGCTGACCTTCTTGTAGAAGCCTTCCAGCGCGATATAGCTGGCGTCATCGATATACCACTCCAGGCCCATGTCGAAGTTGCGCGAGGTGTAGGGCTGGAGCTGCGGGTTACCTTGCGAGATGGTCAGCGAGTTCGGCCGCGTGCCGAAGCTCTTGTTGTAGTAAAGATTGCTGAGCTCGGGCGGGGTCAGCGTCTTGGAGGCGGAGAAGCGGTAGACCAGGTTGTCGAGCAGGCTGAGCTTGAAGTTCAGCGACGGCAGCCACTTGTGATAGCCGCCCTTGGCCGACTGCGGCGCCAGCGGCCCGTAGGTGACCTGGCCGTTGCTGGTGTCGTTCGGGTCCACGTAATAGCTGATCGGCGGCTGGTTGACTGCCGTCGAAGTGGAATTGATGTCGAGGTAGCGCACGCCGACATCCAGCGCCCACGGCTTCTCCCACATCGAGCCCTCGAACACCGCCTTGGCGAAGAACGACTTCGCGTTCTCGGTCACCTTGTTGTAGCTGCCCGGATTGGGAGCGGCATTGAAGGTGCCGCCATTGGCGGCCAGGCCGGCCAGCAGCGCGGCGCGCTTGGCGGGGTCGGTGATCTGGTTGTAGGCCGCCGGCGTGGCGAGCCAGGCCAGATAGGCGCGCGGGTCGTACTGGATCCACTGCGCCGGCATGCCCGGCGAGGAAACGCCATGGATCTTGTCGGGCGCCGTATAGATATAAGCGCCCACCGCATCGGCCGGAACGTTGACGACATAACCGCAATAGGCGTTGCACAGGATGCCGTTCGGCGTGCCCCAGCTGATCGACTTCACCGAATTGTTGGTGACCTGGCCGCCGAACTCCAGCTGGGAGAGCACGCCGTCCTTGAAGCTCTTGCTCAGCTTGAGCTCGTAGTTATTGACCTGGTTGGTGACGTTGTTTCCCGCGCCCGCATTGCAGCAGTGGGCGCTCAAGGTGCCCATGTTGGTGGTGGAAAGAATGTTCGAATACGTCGGCGGCTGGCTGTCGCCGTTGTTGGTCCAGGTCGGATTGGTGCCGAAATTCTTGGTGCCGATCACCAGGAAGTAGCCATTCGGGCTTTGCTTGTTCCAGGCCTTGGAATTGGAGATATCGAGACTGAGCTTGGTCGACTCGTCAAAATCGAAACCGAGATTCAGGCCGTTCTGCGTGCTCTTTTCGTAGCTCGGGTTGTACGACATGACGTAGTCGTTCGCCATGACGTTCGGGCCGGAGCTGTTGCGCACGAAATTGAGCGCGGTGCCGTTGCCGTCGGTGGTGATCGACTTGATGTCGCCGGTATTGCCGTATTCGCCGAACTCGTGCTCCAGCGGGTCGACCTTGTAGCTGGAATACAGCGTGTCGAACTGCACCGTCAGCTGGTCGATCGGCTTCCAGTCGATGGCGCCGCTGAGGCCCTTGCGTGTGCGCGTTTCGTCGATGACGTTGCTGGCCAGCGTTTCCGGCACCGCGACGTGGGTGTCGTTGGCCCCGGTCGACGTGGAGATGTCCTGATTGACGTACCAGGAGCTGGCCTGGGTATTGAGCTGGGTGTCCTTGCGCTTGTAGTACGTGGCCGAGGCGACCCAGCCGAAGGTGTGGTCGGCATTGGTCCAGCCGAACACGCCCGACGCCTTGGGCGTGGTCTTGCCCTCCCAGTCGCCGGTCAGGTTGCTGTTGACGCCAGCGGCGCTCCAGGCGCCATGGAAACCGTGGAAATCCAGCGGGCGTGCGGTCTGGATATTGACCACGCCGCCGATGTCCAGCTCCGGAATATCCGCCGACGAGGTCTTGTTGACCTGGGCGACGCTGATGATTTCCGAAGGCAGCACGTCGAAATTGAAGGCGCGCGAACCGGAGGCGGTGGCCATCGGGCGGTTGTTGATCGTCACGGCCACGAACTCGGGGCCGAAGCCGCGCACGGCGATCTGGCTGGATTCGCCGCCGCTGCGATTGACCGATACGCCGGGCACGCGCTGCAGCGCGTCGGCCACGTTGGGATCGGGGAACTTGCCGGTTTCCTCCGCCGAGATGGAGTCGACGACATTGACCGCATCCTGCTTGATAGCCTGGGCGCGGCGGATCGCGGCGAGCTGGCCGGTGACGCTGACCGTGCCGAGCTGGGTGACGCTCTTCTTGCCGTCCGCGGGGGCGGTATCCGTGCCCTGCTGGGCCTGCGCCGGTGCGGGCGCAGCGGTGCCGGCAGGAGGTGCGGCGTCTTGCGCATGAACCGCGAATGCGGTGGCCAGGCAGGCGATGCCGGAAAGGGCGAACAAGGCTTGATGGATCGAGCTGGTCAGGATGTGTCGCTGCATTCCCTATCCCCAATAAGTAGATGAGTTGCTGGAGCGAGTGGTTTGCCGAGCCTGATTGCGCGTGATGCAGGGCGCGCCGCCATGACCGCGGCATTGCTCAAAACGGGGGCAGCGACGTGCACACCGGTTATCGATCGATCGGTTTCGTGCGTAAAAATCCGGCCCCAGAATCTTATTATCTTACAATAAGATTTATGGCGACTCTCCGGCAGACGCGCCGCGAGATCAAGCTGCGATGCAGCATTGCTTGCGCGATGAGTTCAGGGCGAATCCGGCGTCACGCTGATCGACTCGCCGGCGTGCAGCGAAATCTCGCGGACGCGCGTGCCGATTTTCAGCTGCGTCCGTGTGCCCCCGACGCTGCGCACCGTGGCGTGAGTGACGGCGCCATCTTTCCAGCGCATGTCCACGACGAATCCATGGCGTGCACCGATGCCGGTGACTTCGCCCGCTGCCGACCATGCACGGGGCAGGGCAGGCAGCAACTCGATCTTGCCGGGGCGGGAATACAGCAGCATTTCGAGCATCGCCGTTGGCGTGCCGAAATTCGCGTCGATCTGAAAAATGTTCTTGTGCGGCGCCAGCTGGTAGATGTCGAACAGGTTCATCGCCGTGCCGTTCCCGCGGATCTGCCACGGCGCCAGATTGTCGATCGCCAGCTGATAAGCGCGTTCGGCATCTTTCAGGCGCGCCCAGCAGATGGCGCGCCAGGCGCAGGCCCAGCCGTAGCTGGTCATGCCGCGCGCATCGAGCAGGCGGGTCACTCCCTCGATCAAGGCAGGCGGACTCTCGTCCACGGTGATGCGATCGCCAGGAAAGAAACCGACCAGCGGCGAAAGGTGGCGATGCCCGGGTTCGCCGAGACTATGCGGCGACATCCATTCTTCCAGCCAGCCATTCTCGCTGCTGACCTCGGGCAGATAGAGCTTTGCCTGCAAGCCGCCGATCGCTGCGCTGTACCGCGCATCCCTGTCGAGAATGGCTGCGGCTTCCCGATAGCTGGCGAACAGATCCCAGACCAGTTCCTGGGCATAGCTGATGCCTTTCGCATCCTTTGGCCCATGCTCCGGCGACCAGTCGCAGTCGTCGATCAATACCTCGCGCTCTTTCCCGGTGGCGGGATCGGGGATGCGCACGGTGAGCAGGCGTGCCTCCCAGAACTCACATGCGCCTTTGAGCAAGGGATAGATGCGGACCAGATAATCCCGCTGCAGCGTGTATTGATAGTGCTGCCACAGGCTGTTGCACAGCCAGGCGCTGCCGGCCGGATGCCACCACCAGCCGTTGCCGCCGAAAATATTGGTGGATATGGCCACCGTCCATCCGGCCAGCTTGCCGGAGCTATTGCGGAAGCCGTTGCGCGGATCGTTGAAGTGCTGCCGGGTTATCGCACTCCACGATTCGTACTGCGACAGGCAATAGTTCGCCAGCGCATCGAAGCAGCCGGGCAGGCCGGCGCGATCGGGCAGCCAGTAGTTCATCTGGATATTGATGTCGTTGTGATAGTCGCTCATCCATTCGGGCGCGTTGTCGCTCAGCCATAGCCCCTGCAGGCTGGTGGGCAAGCGGTCGCGCGAGCCTGCGATGGTCAGATAGCGGCCGAATTGCAGGTACGCCGCTTCCAGTTCGGGGTCCGGAGCGGCGCCAGGTTTCGCGCGTGCCTGCAGCCGCGTCCAGGTGTCCGATGCGCGTTGAGCTGGCGTCGATGCGCCGAGGTCGACCTGCATGGTGCCGTACAGGGCGGCATAGTCGGCAATGTGCCTGTGCAGAAGAGCATCCGCCGTCTGCGAACCTGCCGCCTCGATGTTCTGCCTCACCCACGCCAGGCAGTCGATCGAGCTGTCGAGATAGCCTTTCGCGGCATCCGGCGTGTAATTGGTGCCTCCGCAATACAGGATGGTCAACGCATCGCAGCCGGCAAAATGCAGGGCGCCGTTTTCAGCCGATACCGAACCGGACGAGGCGATAGCTTTGACGCTGGCGGCATAAGCCAGGCCGTTGCGGAGCGTGCCGCTGAAATGGCTGCTTGCCGTCTCCGGCGACAACTGCGTGGCTTCACCATGCGTGCCCTGCAGATGGATGGCGCCCGACCAGGTGCCGCCACCGCTTTGCGAGAGGCGCACGGCGATGACGTCGTCCGGATGGCTGGCAAATATCTCGCGCAGATAGCGGATGCCGTCCTTGCGGTACGAAATCCGCAGATAGCCATTGGCGAGATCCAGTTCGCGCCGGTAGTCGCCGATGCCTGACAGTCCGTGATCGCGCACTTCGATAACGAGCTTGGACAGCATGGTGAAGCTGCCGAAATTCTCCGCCTCGTAGGGGAATTGCCCCTCCGCATCGAGCGTGCCGTTCGATCCGCCCAGCCACATGGAGCTGTCGGTGAGGTACAGGAAGTCCCGTGCCGGGGCGCCGCCGACGAGCGCGCCCATGCGTCCATTGCCGATCGGAGTTCCCTCCTGAATGACGTTCTGTTCGGACGCGGGAGCGCCGTACCACAGCGTGGGGCCATGAAGCGAAGGCGTGCGCATGCGCCGTGGCTTGCCCGCCGAACTCACCGCGGTGGCCATGCCCGGCGCGCTCAACAGGGACAGCAGCGTGGCCATCGTGCCGGTCATCTTCAGGAAACGCCGGCGAGCCGCCTGCTCTGGGGCCGGATGCTGCGGATCGATGTCGAGCTCGATGGTCATGAGTGATCGCGTCCCATGTCTCTGGTCATCCGTCCCCGCGTCATCGGGTTTGCGATGACGGCCCGTATTTCACTCATCCGCCCTTGACGCCAGCGGCGAAGCGGGCATAGGTTATATTATATGACAATTGCCCGGATCCAGGGCTTTGCGGCTTGTTTCAGCGTTTGCACCGATGACGGCGCCGCCATCCGTCAGCCCTCATCGGTGGTGCTTGGCTGTTGATCGGCTCCAGAGAGTGCAGGGCATGCCTGGAAGGCGAGCTGCCGGCGCGCCTTCTATCCATGAGTACATCTAACTGTCCGCCCGGGCATGGCTTGCGCCTGCCCGTCAGGCGCGGCTGTCCTCTAACCCATGAAGGGAGCGTCGCCAGTTCATGAATACCTTTGTCTCCAACGGCACGAAGCATTCGCGATCCGGCCAGGCAACAACGGCAGATCGCCAGCAGGGACGCGGCCTGCTGTCGCTGTGGTCGCGCAGTGCGATTGCATTGGGCATGTTTGCCATGGCGGCCGGCGTCGGCGCGCAAGTCAACGGCGTGGCGCAGCGCCCCTATCTCGGCTGGAGCAGTTTCAGCCAGCAGACGCTCGACCCCAATTTTCTTACCCAGGCCAATGTCGTCATCCAATCCGACGCATTGCTCAGCTCAGGGCTGCAGGCGCACGGCTACAACTACATCAATATGGATTCGGGCTGGCATGGCGGCTTCGATGCGAACGGCAGGCCCACTCCCGATCCCGTCTTGTTTCCCGACATCAAGGCGCTGATCGACCATATCCACCAGAACGGGCAGAAAGCCGGCATTTACTGGATCCCCGGTGTCGAGGAGCCCGCGGTCACGGCCAACGCTCCCATTCTCGGCACGCCTTATCACATCCAGGACATCCTCACGGTGCCATACACCGCCGGCAATGCCTTCGGCGGCCCCGGCACCTCGCCTTACCATTACAAGATCGATTTCACCAAGCCCGGCGCGCAGGCCTATATCGATTCCGTGGTTGCGCTGTTCGCTTCGTGGGGCGTCGATTTCATCAAGCTCGATGCGGTGACGCCAGGCTCGTACAGCGACGATCTGCATATCGACAACCGCGCCGATGTCGCCGCCTGGTCCAAGGCGATTGCGAACAGCGGCCGCCCCATGTGGCTGACGGTTTCCTGGGAAATCGACCAGGATTACCTCGGCGTATGGCAGCAGTTTTCCAACGCACGCCGCATCGACGACGACGTGGAGTGCGAAAGCCGCTGCGCCACGCTGACGGACTGGTCGCGCATCTACAAGCGCTTCCGCGATCTGCCCGGCTGGCAGCATGCGGGCGGCCCCGCGCTGGGCTGGAACGACCTGGACTCGCTCGATATCGGCGATGGCGAACTCGATGGCCTGTCGCATGCCGAAAAGCGCTCTGCCATGACCTTGTGGGCCATGGCCAATGCGCCGATCTATCTCGGCGGCGACCTGACCCGGATCGATGCGTTCGGCAAGCAGCTGGCCACGGCGGATGAAGTGCTCGCCGTCGACCAGTCCGGCAAGCCGGCCACGCAGGTGCTCGGCGGCGACCTGCCCGTATGGATTTCCGATCTCGGCGATGGCAACTATTACGTCGCCTTGTTCAATATGAATGCGACGCCGGCGGTGGTCACCTTGCCGTGGCGGCAAATCGGGCTCGATGGCGTGCGGCAGGTGCGCGACCTGTGGGCCAGGGCCGAGCTTGGCGCACCCGCGGGCGCATTTTCCACCGTGCTGGACGGGCACGGTGTGCGGCTGCTGAAAGTCTCGGCGCGGGTCGGCCATGCGCCGCCCACGCCCTCCACCAGTTATGCAGCCACGGCCGCCACGCTGGCGGGCAGTGCATCCATTGCCGACTGCTCCGGCTGTTCCGGCGGCAAAAAAGTCGGTGGCCTGGGCCTGGGCACGAACAACACGGTGACGTTCCAGAATGTCTATGCGCGCAAGGCAGGCGTTTACCTGATGCAGGTCGATTCGATGACCTTCGCCCTGCGTTCCTATCTGTATACGGTCAATGGCGGCGCCTATCAGACGCTCAACTCTGGCGGCGGCAGTTTTTCCATTCCCTCCAGCACCACGCTGCCGGTTTGCCTGAAGGCGGGATACAACAGCATCCAGTTCGGCAACCCCACCAGCTATGCGCCCGACCTGGACCGTATCGTCATCAGCGGATCCGGCGACGCCGTGCTGCCGCAGGCAAGCACGTACGAAGCCGAGCAGGCCAGCCTGGGCGGAACGGTCACCGCGGGTTTCAGCAATTATGCGTCGGGCTTGTCCAAGGCCGGCAATGTCGGCCATGGGCCGGCCAATACGGTGACGTTCTCGAATGTCACCGTTCCCGCGGCAGGGAATTACCAGCTGGAAATCGATTATGCGACCAACGGGCCGCGCGGGCTGACGGTTACGGTCAATAACGCCGCGCCGGTTTCATTGACCGTGGATGGAAGCACGTTCGACGACCCGCGGCCGACGCTGCTTCGGGTGGCGTTGAAGGCCGGAACCAACACCATCCAGCTGGGCAATCCCACCGGCTACGGTCCGGATCTCGACCGCATCGTGGTGGCTCCGCTGATCGGCGCCGGTTTATCGGATGCCGCGGTGAGCCGCATGTGCCCGCGCTGATCGCTGATCGCGGACCGCATGACCATGGGCGAGGGCAGGCGCTATGGCGCAGGTCCTCGCCGCGCGTGCCTGGCGCATCTTCGATTATCCGGCGGGGCCGGAATGAATCCGCCTCAATCGAGTTTCCGCGGATCGATCACGACATGCCTGATCCGTTGCCGCTTCCAGGTGTAGACGATATGAACCAGCCCATCGGCGGTTTGAATGACCGCCGGATAGGAGAACTCGGCGCCCGGCGTGTTTTCCAGGTCGAGCAGCTTGCGCCAATGCTCGCCGTCATCGGAAACCGCCACCGACAGCTGGCCGCGGCCATCCCACCACTGCGCGCCGTGCAAGGTAGGGTTGTAGACAATCAGCGAGCGCCCGTCGGCGAGAACCACCGCGTCGATGCCCGAGTTGGGATTGGGCAAGTCCAGCAGGCGCATCGGCGACCAGCTGCGGCCGCCGTCGCGGGACCGGGTGCTGAAGATCCTGTCCTGCTTGCTGCGCCCGATGGCCTGCAGCTCGCCGCCGCGATGCACCAGCAGCGCCGGCTGGATCGCTTCGATGGGTTGCGTGCCCATCGGGGGCGTGACGATGCGCCAGGTGGCGCCGTCGTCGGTGGAGCGCTCGAAATGCACAGTCCAATGATCGCCCTCCGTACTGGACGGGCTGACGATGGTGCCGTCGGCCAGTTGCACCGGCTTGTTCTTGATCGGCCCCAGCATGCCTTCGGGAAGCCGGCGTGGCGCCGACCAGTGCATGCCGTCGTCACGGGAAGTCTTGAGCATGCCCCACCAGTGCTGCGGGTCGGGACCCACCTTGTAGAACAGCATCAGCGTGCCGGTGCTGCTGCGGAACAGCACCGGATTCCAGCTTGGAAGGCGCGTTCCATCCGCTTGCACGCCATCGGCGACTTCAGCCGGTGCCGACCATCGCCCGGCTCGCTGCCGCGCCATCCAGATGCCTACGCCCGGGTCGCGCTCCTGCTTGCCGCCGAACCATGCGGCGATCAGTCCGGCGGGTGTCTCCACGATGGTCGCCGCATGGCTTTGCGGCGTCGCCTGGCCGGCCCCGGCGAATTCGATCTTGCGAATGGCTGCAGGCGGAGCAGGAAATGCAACCGCCGCGGACCATGCGAACAGCAGGGCTGCCATGGCGGTCAAGGCCAGCTCAGCCCGTAGCACCGGTTTGCTTTCCATCAAGGCCCCGATGTGCAGGAATGCATGACAATTCAGTCTCGCAGGTCCGCTTCAGTTGCCGTCGAGCTTGCGCAGGGCAAACAAGGCGCTGCCATGCGCGGGCAGTTCGATATCCAGCTTGCCCGCGGCGTCGGCGCGCCGGCCGCTCCATAGCTCGCGCCCCTCATACCGCCCCGACTCCAGCCCCAGTTCGTGCCAGTCCGCATGCAGCGCAAAAGGCCGCTCGCCCAGGTTGAACACGGCCAGATAGCGCTCGCCATCGCGGCCTTCGGCCACCCATGCGCGCAGCGATTGCAGGCGCGCGGGCAGAGGTTCGACCGGACGATTGCCGTGGCTGTCCTGATCGATCGCAATCACGTCCTTGTTGGTGAGCAACGCCCGCGTCGCCTCGTCCAGCCTGGTGAGGTTGGCGCCCAGGATGAGCGGCGAACGCGCCATGGCGAGCAGGCCCAGCAGCGTGCGCTGTTCGTCCAGGCTCAGGCGCGAGCGGCGCGCCTCGCCCCAGCCCGGATGCGGGGCGAGCATGCCGAACGGCAGCATGTCGGCATCGGGCCAGCGGCCGTCGCCGGCGTGGCCGGCCCAGGCCGGCAGGCGCTCGAAGACGTCGCGCACGCCCATGGGAAAATCGTCCTGCGGGCGCTTGTGGGTGAACGACCAGCCATCCCAGACGTCGTTGGAAATGCGCCACATCTGTCCGTACTGGCGGATTTCCGCCGCGTGCGACAGCTGGGTGGGGCCGGGCGACAGGCTGAGTACGATCGGCCGGCCGGCTTTGCGGATGGCCGATGCGATCTGGCGGATCTCGCTGATCTTGTACGGGTGGTCGGCAATGCAGTCGACCTTGAGGAAATCCACGCCCCAGTCCGCATACAAGGCCAGCATGGAATCGTAGTAGGCCTGTCCGGCGGCGTTGTCCCGCACGCCGTAATTGCTGTCGTCCCAGGGGCAGGTATCCGCGGTGTCGGCGGCGTCGCCGGCGTGGAAAGCGGAGCCGGCGATGGGCAGCTGGTCCGCCACCGCCTGTTTCGGCATGCCGCGCACGATGTGGATGCCGAACTTCAGGCCTTGCGCATGCACCCAGTCCGCCAGCGGCTTGAAGCCCTGTCCATCGGCGGCGGAAGGGAAACGATTGAGCGCGGGAACCAGCAGGCCATGGGCATCCAGCGCGTAGTCGCGGTTCTGCAGGGTGTTGCCGAAGGGGCGGCGCATGTACCAGCCCTGGTCGATCACCGCATAGGTCCAGCCGTAGGCGCGCAGCCCGGCGAGCACGCTCGCATTGGCTTTGAAATCCGCTTCGTCGATGGTCAGGCCGTAAGAGTCCCAGCTGTTCCAGCCCATGGGCGGGGCGGGGCTGACCTCCTGTGCCGCCAGGGTGCCCGATAGCGCAAGCGAGAAAATCAGCAGCGCGGCTCGCATGGTGTGATGCATGAGGGGTGCTCCCGCCGTCCATTCGGCATCTCCCCATGAAACGCCACACGGGCTCGCGCTGCATTACGCAAAACCGCAGTTGCGGTTATGAAATTCGCAACTCAGTCTTCCAGTAGGCCAAGATCGATGGAGTCCGCCATGGCCTGGTAGCCCACGTCATTGGGATGCAGATGGTCGCCGCTGTCGAAAGCGGGCAGCAGCGTCGTGGGGTTGGCCGGATCGCGCACGATGCTGTCGAAATCGAGCACGCCG
This sequence comes from Dyella sp. SG562, assembly GCF_011759495.1. Lineage (NCBI taxonomy): Bacteria > Pseudomonadati > Pseudomonadota > Gammaproteobacteria > Lysobacterales > Rhodanobacteraceae > Dyella > Dyella sp. SG562. The sequence goes on along the minus strand of NZ_JAAOYS010000016.1, from coordinate 10,302 downwards.
TCGGCGCCGTTCGCGGAGCGCACGAAGGCGTTGACGGCTTCGCGTTTCATTTCTCCCGCGGCGTCGTAGTACGAGGCGCCGTTGTACGGCGTAATCGTCGCCAGGTAGATCTTGATGTGGCTGGCCTTCGCCTGGGCGATGGTGGCCTGCATGGCGGCGATGATCTGGCCGGCGGATACGTTCTGCGGCGGATAGAGTTCGCCGATGCCGATGTCGTTGATGCCCAGCAGGATCATTACGTGCGTAGCGCCGGAAACGCCGGCCACGTCGTGGGCGAAGCGGGTCACCGCCGCGGGGCCGACGCCGTCGTAGATCCAGCGGTTGCCCGCGATGGCGGCATTGACCACGCTCGCGCGGCCCAGGCTATGCGCCGCGGCCTGCACGCGATTGTCGAGATCGTTGGGCCAGCGGCGGTTGGTGTCGGCGGTGGAGCCGTAGCCGTCGGTGATCGAATCACCAAAGGCCACGACCACCTTGTACGGATGCGCCGCCAGGTCGGTGGCGCCGGAGTTGCCGGCCGTCGATGCGTCCACTTCGCTGAGCCAGTAGTACTTGCCCGTGGCCGTGGCACTGCCCATGGCCGCGGCGGACGCCTGATCGCCGGGGGCAAGGTAGTTGGTCTGCATGCCGATGGTGTGGGTGGTGACGACGGGCGTGTTCAGCGGCACGAACAGGCTGATCGCGAGATCCGCGTGCGTGGGAAACGGCAGGCTCACCGGATCGCTCCAGCGTTCTTCGCCCGGTGCGAGGGTCAGGCTGCGCCTGCCGTCGAAGCGGAGCGCCTGGTCGGTGGCAAGGTCGATGCCGCCATTGCCGGTGCTGCGGGCAACCCGCGCTTCGCCGAAGGTGACGGGCGTGGTTCCGAAGTAATTGGTCAGCTTGATGCGGATCAGGTTTCCGCCGTGCGAAGTGTGGACGATCTGGCGAATGGACTGGTTCGAAATCGTCAGGGGCGGGACGGTGGTGCCTGGAAACAGGATGTTGTAATCCTGCGGCGCCGCATACCAGGTCGCGAACCATGGCGGTTGCACGCAGGCGGCCGACAAGAGCATGACCAGCATGGCGCAGGCAAGGATTTTTCCAAGCAGGTCGATGATGCGAACGCCTCTCTGAAATACGCGCTTATTCATGACCATTTCTCCCATGGTGATTTGCACGTGTGTTGATGAGGGAAGGGCGCGGACAGAAGCTCCCCATCCGCCCGGTCGAGGCGGGCGGTTGCGCGGAAAGCATGCTTTGTTGCTGGTGGGGCGCTGGCGTTCTATCGCCCGGCGCGTGGTTATTCTGTTATGGCGCGCGGCATTTATGCGCTAATGGCGCGCTCGCATTTTAATCCTGCGATGGCGATCACCTTTTATCGTCCATGCAAATAGCGGACTTTTATGCGCGAGAAAAATATTTCCGCTACAACTTGCGCCATGGAGAAAATCATTCCATTAATGCGGAAGATAATTTCAGCAACGCATTAATCACCATTGCGGCGAATGGATAATCGCCGCTGCTGCGATCAGGCTTTCTTCGCCAGCCTCGCCGGATCGACGTCCGCGGGCCGCGTGGCTTGTTCGCGCGTGGGCAGCGGCGTGACCGTCGCCTCGCGGGCAAAGGACCACTTGCCAAAGCGGCTGGCCAGCCGGATCGCCGGCAGATCGACCAGGCTTCTGAACGGCACTGACAACAGCAGCGACGCAGCCACGGTGATAAGCGAGGCAAGCAAGGCAGCCGCCTGATAACCCAGCGGCGCCAGCAGCACGCCGAACGAAGCCAGTCCGATGCTGGACAGCAGGATGCTGTGAATCAGGTAAAGCGAAAAAGAAATACCGCCCAGCCAGGCCAGCGGCTTGCTGGAAAGCGCGGCGGACATCGTCTTCGAATGGAGCACCAGCCAGACCAGCAGCAGGCCGCCCAGTGACGGAAACAGAAACGCGGGATCCGCCCGGATATGGTGCGCGGCCAGCCACGCCGCCAGCGCCTGCAGCGGCGCGTAGAACGTGCTCTGGGCATGGAAGCCGCCAAGCACCAGCGCAAGCGCCAGCAGCAGGTAGCGGATAACCGCGGAGGAGGGCGGCTTGGGCCAGGCATGCAGATAGGCACCGCCGAAGAACAGCGCGCCGAGCAGATAAGGCGGCTCGCCTTCCCAGACCAGGGCGCCCGCGCACAGCGGCGCGCAGATGCCGGCGCAACGCGATCGGCCGAACAGCGCCATGAAGGCGAACAGGCCGATCGAACCGATCAATTCGACATTGATCGTCCACAGCACGTAGTTGTAGCCGTTATGGCCGAGCAGCAGCGAGCCGAACAGCGCGTCTTTGACGGCCAGGAAAATGCGCGCATGGATGTGATACCAATCGCCAAGAAAATGGCGGCCATTGGGCACGACGTCCGAAATCAGCCCGAGCTTGATCACCGCATAACCGAGCAGCACCGAAGCGAATACCGGCACGCCAAGGCGCGGAAACCGCTTGATGGCCGCTTCGTCCAGGCGGGCCGACTCCGGCTGTTCGAAATACCGGCGCGTCAGCACATACCCGCTCATGACGAAGAAAATGGCGACCGAGGCCGTGCCGTTATAGAGCACCGTCAACGGACTGTTCTGGACAAACGGCTCCCAGCCGGCAAGCAGGTGGGCGGGCAATCCGGATTGCAGATAGGGAAAGAACGCCCATGCGCAATGCGAGAACACCACGACCAACGCGGCGATACCGCGCAGCCCTTCCAGGGCCTGATTCTTGTTCTGAAAATTCATAGGTAAACAGTGGCCGGCAGTCATCCGCACGCCGGATTACCGGCCGCACGCAAGCCGGCCATGCTATCCGCGCGGCCGGCAGGCCGCGCGTGTAGTTCGTCACGATGCGGACGTCAGCGGCCGGATAGATCCATGGCGACTTCCGTGCGCTGGCGCTTGAACGTCAGCCAGAGCGCCGACAGCAGGAAATACAGGCCGCCGAACGCGGCATAGGGAGCCAGCTCCGCAATCGTAGGCGCCGTTCCGAATGACTTGACGGTAAAGATCACGCCCGCCAGTGCGGACTGCGTTCCGCTGATCATCATGAAGACCTGGCCGCCCAGCTTGCGCCGCCGGATACCGACCGCCAGCTGGAACAGGCCGGCGAGCAGCGCCCAGATGCCGAACACCAGCACGCCGCCCGCATTGCCATGCAGGGCGAAGGCCACGGCCATGCACGCGGCGGTGACGATGCTGGTAACCGCATTGAATTTCTGCCCGGGATTGACCTGGAGTCCTCCGCTGCGCCGGGCGTCGATCACATTGGCGAGCGCGTCCCAGGCGGGATAGATCACCAGCAGGGCGCCGACGACGAGTGCCGGAGCCGCGGCCGAAAGGAAAGCCAGCGCCACCCAGGCGAAGGCGGCGATGGCGCGGAGGAGATAGAAGTTGCGCAAGGAGTTCATGAGAGGGGTGTCTGCGGGTGGATGGAGTGCTTAACCTACTAGTAGGTAGATATCGATGTCAATAAGTATTTAAAAACGTCAAGTGATGCATAAATGCCTACCTAGTGATAGGATGGCATCCATGAATACCCAGCAGAAATTGATCGATTCGGCCCGCCACCTGATCCAGACCCGGGGCTACAACGGCTTCAGCTATGCCGACGTCGCCGACGAGGTGCAGATGCGCAAGGCCAGCATCCATCACCATTTCCCCGCCAAATCCGACCTGGCGAAAGCCGTGGTGGAGCAATCCCGCGCCGTCATCGTGGAGCAGACACGGCTCCTGGATGACGGCGCCTTCGATCCCGATGCGCAGCTGCGCATGTACACCGGCTATTGGGAGAAGTGCATCGCCGATGCATCCGCGCCGTTCTGCGTGGCCGGCATGCTGGCCAGCGAATTGCCGACGCTGCCGGCGGACCTCGCGCAGGAAGTGCGGGCTCACTTCCACGACCTGTCCGGCTGGCTGGAACGGGTGATGACCCGCGGCGCGCAACTGGGCCGCTTCCAGCTGCAGGGATCGGCGCGCCAGGAGGCGGAGGCGTTCATGGCCATGGTGTATGGCGCCATGCTGGCGGCGCGAGCCTATGGCGATGCGAAAGTCTTCAGCGACATCGTGGCTGGCGCATTGAAGCGGCTGGTGGCGCCCGTCGCGCGGTAGGCGCCGCGCGGCCGGGATGCCTGCGCCATTCCCCATGAAGGCCGCGCCATCGCAGCGCGGCCTTCTTCGTTACCAGATCCGCACCTGGTCCTTCACCGGCCGCAGCATGGCATCGCCCGTCCTGCACTGAAACGCTTGCGCAAACGCCGGCACATTGCCCAGCGTGCCGACGATGCGTTCGTGCGGCGGCGCATGCGGATTGCTCGCCAGGTAGACCAGGGTCTGCTGTTCGCGCATGCGGGCGCGCCATATCCGCGCGAAAGCCAGGAAAAAGCGCTGGTCCTGGGTATAGCCGTCGATGCGGCGGTTCGCCTCCGCGGGGGCCGCCTTGAGCGCAGCCTGCAGTGCGTCGTAAGCGATATGTACGCCGCCGAGGTCCGCGATGTTCTCGCCCAGGGTGAGGCGTCCATTGACGTGCACGTCGGGATGGTCCGGCAAGGGCGCATAGGCGTTGAACTGGCGCACCAGCGCGTCGGCCCGGCTGTTGAAACGCGCGTTGTCCTCGGCGGTCCACCAGTCGGCCTGGTTGCCTTGTCCGTCGAACTGGCGGCCGGCGTCGTCGAAGCCATGCGTGGCTTCGTGGCCGATGGCGGCGCCGATGCCGCCGTAGTTGATGGCGTCATCGCCATTCGCATAAAAGAACGGCGGCTGCAGAATCGCCGCCGGGAAGGTGATGCTGTTGTCCTCCGCGCGGTAGAACGCATCCACCGTCTGCGGCAGGACGCTCCAGCGGGTGCGGTCGGTCGGCTGGCCGACCCGCGCCATCGCATCGCGATGGTTGAAGCGCGCCAGCGCACGCACATTGGCGTAGTAGCCGCCCGCGGACAGCTCAAGGCCGGACCAGTCGCGCCAGTGGTCGGGATAGCCGACCTTGGGCACGAAGGCTTGCCATTTGGCCAGCGCGCGCGCCTTGGTGGCGCCGCTCATCCAGTCCAGCGCCTCGATGCGGGCCTTGAGCGCCGCCAGCAGGCGCGTCACCAGTACCTGCGCACGCTGCCTGGCTTCGGGAGAAAACGTGCGCGCGACATAGAGCTGGCCCATCGCCTCGCCCATCTGCGCATTGACGGTGCCGAGCACGCGTTGCCAGCGCGGCTTGTCCCGCTGCTGGCCGGCAAGCGCGCGGCCGTGGAAGTCGAAAGACGCATCCTGGAATGCCTGCGCGAGATAGGGCGCCGCATCGTCCAGCAGATGGAAACGCAGATAGGCCCGCCATTGCGCCGGCGGCGCGGTGGCCAGCAGGCGGTCGAAGCCGGTAAAGAACGCTGGCGGCGCGAGCGAGAACTCGGCCGTCGCCGGCAGGCCTTGCGCGGTGAGGAACGGCGCCCAGCGGAAATGCGGGGTGAGGCGATCCGCTTCGGCCGCACGCACGGCGTGGAACTGATTCGCCGGCTGGCGGGCTGCTTCCGGCGAGAGCGTCACTTCGGCGAGCGAAGTTTCCAGTGCAAGTGCATCGTCGGCGGCCCGGTCGGGCGCGTCATCGCCCGCCAGCTGGAACAGGCGGATCATGTAGTCGCGATAGGCCCGACGCTCCCGCGCATAGCGTGCGTCGGCGTAATAGTCGCGGCTGGGCAGGCCCAGTGCCGCGGGCGCGGCGGCGCCGATCTGCCGCCGCGCATCGCGAAAATCGCCCTGCACATCGAAGGCGAACACGAACGGCTGGCCGTCCGCCGCCGCACGCGCCAGGAAGGCCGCCGTGTCCTCAGGTGTTTTCAACCTGGCGATGGCGTCGAGCGAGGACTGCAGCGGCGCCAGGCCGGCGCGCTCGATCGCCGCTGCATCCATGCCGGAGCGGTAGAGCAGGCCGATCTGATGCGCGGCCACGTCGCCACCCGCCGATGCCGGCGCGCCGGCCGCGTGCTCGGCGATGTCGCGCTGCACGCGCAGGCTCTCCTGCGTGAGCTGGTCGAACACGCCCCAGCGCACCTGGTCCGGCGGAATCGGGTGGGCCGCCAGCCAGCGCGCATTGACGAAGCGATCGAAATCCACGCAGGGCGCGGCCGAGCGGTCCAGTTCCGCCGTATCGAAAGGAGGTGTTTCAGCGGCGGATATCGATGCGGCGAAAAAAGTCCCGGCGATGGACAACAGGGCTGGGGCCAGGCGGCGCGGGCAGGGCATGCGTATTTCCTTGGATACAGGGATCGGTTCTGCAGCGGCCGGCCTCAGCCGCGCCGCGCGGCCTCGATGGCGGCGATATCGATCTTGCCCATTTCCATCATCGCGTCGAACGCCCGCTTGGCTGCCGCGGCATCGGGGTCGGTAATGGCGGCGATCAGCGCGCGCGGGGTGATCTGCCAGGAAAGGCCCCACTTGTCCTTGCACCAGCCGCAGGCGCTGGGGCTGCCGCCGTTATCGATGATCGCGTTCCACAGGCGGTCGGTTTCGGCCTGGTCGTCGGTAGCGACCTGGAACGAGAACGCCTCGTTGTGCTTGAACATCGGGCCGCCATTCAAGCCCAGGCAGGGGATGCCCATGACCGTGAATTCCACCGTCAGCACATGGCCCTGCTTGCCGTCGGGATAATCGCCCGGCGCATGGTGGACTGCGCCCACGGCGCTGTCCGGGAAGGTTTTCGCGTAGAAGCTGGCGGCCTCAAGGGCGGTGCCGTCATACCAGAGGCAAATGGTGTTCTTGCTGTTCATTGGAAATCTCCTGGTCCGGGTCGATGCGGGGCAAGGGTACGCGCTCCCGTGTATGCGACGAACGAAGGCCGCGCGAATCGACATCGCCCGATGACGGGCGATGTCGATGGCGGTCAGGAGATTTGAATCGACGTAGCCGGCTGATTCCAGCGCGTTCGCGGCATCAGCCTCCCGGAGGCGGCAGCGCCGCGCCACCGGTCAAGGCACGGGCATCATCGGGCCGGGTCAGCGTCCCGGTGGAGCGATTGAAAATCCCGAACGCATTATTGCCGGAGCCATTATCGCTATCGTCCCAATACACCGGACGGATGCCCAGGCTGTTGGCCTGGCTGACCACGTACTTGTCGAAATACGTGCGCGATGCGAGATGCAGATTGAGGTTGCTGCCCGACAAGCCCGCCGTGCCGGTGCGGCGGATGGCGCCGAACTCGCCCAGCAGCACCGGGATGCCCTTGCTGGTGAATTGCGAGTTCATCTTCTGCAGCTCCGCGTTCACGTAGGACTCCTCGTTGGCGGAGGTCGAGTTGCGCGTCGTCAGCGTCGAGGAATGATAGTTGCTGCCCCAGAAGTACCACATCGATCCCCAGGTGGCGTCGGCGGTCATCAGCGCATATTGATAAGGCGCGTAGTAATGCACTTCGAACACCAGGTGCTTGGCCGGGTCGGAGGGCAGCGTGGTGACCCAGTCATGGGTGTTGTCGATGTTCCCGCCGCCCGGCCCCTGCAGCACCAGCCAGCGCGTGCTGTTGTTGCCTCCGGTGGAACGCACCGCGTTGACGAAGTTCTGGTAGTACTGCATCAGCACGGCGGTCTGCGCCTGCGAGGACACCTGCGGCTCGTTGGCCACGGCGAACAGCAGCTTCGAGTTGTAGCCCCGGAAGTTGTTGGCGATCTGCGTCCAGTAGGAAACCAGCTTCGCATTGATGTTGGAGTCGAAGCTGTTGAAGTTCGAATTCTCGAACCAGCCGCCGTCCCAATGATCGTTGATGATCACGGTGAGATTGGCCGCCTGCGCCCATTGCACCACTTGCGTCACCGTGGCCATGTAGGAGGCATTGATCACGTGCGTATTCGGATCGGCATTGTGATCCCACGCGCATGGGATGCGGATCGTGTTGAAACCGGCAGCCGCGACGTTGTTGATCAGCGTCTGCGTGGGCATCACCGCGCCCGACCAGGTGGCCTCCAGCGTGTTGCCGAGGTTCCAGCCATAGGTGGGATTGGCCAGCTGTGCCTGTCCGCTGAGCGGGAGCAGCGATAATCCGGCGGCCAGCAGCAGCGCGGGCAGCATCCGTGGCCTGGGCCGGCTTGCGGCCGGCAGGCGGCGGACAGCTGGAAGGACTCGATTGCGGGCAACGAACCAATTGCGTCTGTGCATATTGGGAAACCCTCTTAGTAGTGGGGAACGGAACGGTTCCGTCCGGCGCACGGCGATGGCCGTGCCTGCCGGCATGCATGCTGAGAAGGCCGTCCGCGGCGCGCAATTACGAAATCGGCGGCGGTGCTTGATGTTTATTCGTTTGCAGTTGCCGCATGCCCGCGGCCATCAGCGCGTAGCGCTTGCGCGTGCATGCCTTGCATGTGCATTCAATGTGAATCGCCGGCCACATCCGAGCCGCTGCCGCCGACCAGGATGTCCAGGTCGGCGCCGAGATGAGCCTGCTGCACATGGTCGACGTAGAGCTTCGCCCAGCCGCGCTCAGGCGCCGGCGGCGCTTTCCACGCGGCACGCCGCTGCGCCAGTTCGTCGTCGCTCAGATCCAGATGCAGGCGCCGGCCGGGCACGTCCAGTTCGATGAAGTCGCCATCGCGCACCAGCGCCAGGTTGCCGCCCGCGGCGGCCTCGGGCGACACGTGCAGCACCACGGTGCCATAGGCGGTGCCGCTCATGCGCGCATCGGAAATGCGCACGATGTCGGTGACGCCGCGGCGCAGCAGCTTGGGCGGCAAGGGCATGTTGCCCACCTCGGCCATGCCGGGATAGCCGCGCGGGCCGCAGTTCTTCAGCACCATCACGCAGGTCTCGTCGATGTCCAGCGCCTCGTCGTCGATGCGCGCCTTGAAGTCGTCGATGTCCTCGAACACCACCGCGCGGCCGCGATGCCGCAACAGCTGTGGCGAGGCCGCGGAGGGCTTGATCACCGCACCGTGCGGCGCCAGGTTGCCGCGCAGCACGGCGATGCCGGCCTCGGGCTTGAGCGGCTCCTCGATCGGGCGGATCACGTCGCGGTTCCAGCACGGTGCGCTGGCGATGTTCTCGCCCAGCGTGCGGCCGTTCGCGGTCGGCGCGCTCAGATCCAGATGCGGGGCGATCTCGCGCAGCACCGCGGGCAGGCCGCCGGCGTAATAGAAATCTTCCATCAGGTATTCGCCCGACGGCTTGAGGTTGACCAGGCAGGGCAGGTGGGAGCCGAGCCGGTCCCAGTCGTCCAGGCTCAGCTCGACGCCGAGGCGGCCGGCCAGGGCCAGCAAATGAATCACCGCATTGGTCGAGCCGCCGATCGCGGCATTGGCGCGGATGGCGTTTTCGAAAGCGGTGCGGGTGAGGATCTTCGACATGCGCAGATCCTCGTGCACCATCTCCACGATGCGCCGGCCCGACAGATGCGCCAGGCGGTAGCGGCGCGAATCCACGGCGGGAATGGCCGCGTTTTCCGGCAGCGATAACCCTAAGGCTTCGACCATGCTGGCCATGGTCGAGGCGGTGCCCATGGTCATGCAGCTGCCCTTGGAGCGCTGCATGCAGGCTTCGGCCTCGACGAATTCTTCCTGCGCCAGCTCGCCGGCGCGCACCATTTCCGACATGCGGATCACGCCGGTGCCCGAGCCGATCGGCTGGCCGCGCCAGTGGCCCGACAGCGAGGGGCCGCCCGATACGCCGATGGTCGGCAGGTTCACGCTGGCCGCGCCCATCATCAGCGCGGGCGTGGTCTTGTCGCAGCCCATCAGCAGTACCACGCCGTCGATGGGATTGGCGCGGATCGACTCTTCCACATCCATGCTGGCCAGGTTGCGGAACAGCATCGCGGTGGGGCGCATCTGGGTTTCGCCCAGCGACATCACCGGGAATTCCAGCGGAAAGCCGCCGGCCTCGTAGACGCCGCGCTTGACGTGCTCGGCCAGTTCGCGGAACGAGCTGTTGCAAGGCGTCAGTTCCGACCAGGTATTGCAGATGCCGATAACCGGCCGCCCGTCGAACATGTCGTTGGGCAGGCCCAGCCCCTTGAGCCAGCTGCGGTAATAGAAACCCTGCTTGCCTTCGCGCCCGAACCATTCCTGGCTGCGCCTGAGCGGTTTCTTGGGAGAGCCCATGGGTGGCGTGGGAATCCTTGGCGGTTGAGCGGGCGGCGGCGCGCGGCGGCGCGGGCCGGATGGCTTGACGGGCAGGATCGTAATGGGCGTAGCGATATTGCAAAAATAACAATATTCACTATTTCGATATGTGTATATGTATCGATATCTCGTCATTCCAGCGAAAGCTGGAATCCAGGGACTTTGTCGCTCGGTTGTTGCGTTGACGGTTGGGTGTCTCGCCGTTGGCGAGGGTTTCGCCCC
>NZ_JAAOYS010000015.1:0-103443 GCF_011759495.1 Dyella sp. SG562 | reverse complement strand
CCAAGCAGGGTGCCCTCTCTTTTTGGTTACTTTTTCTCTGGGCACGCAGAGAAAAAGTAACTCGCCCCGCGGCAGCGGGGCGAAACCCTCGCCAACGGCGAGACAAGCAAGCGACAGCGCTCACTTCGCGGACGGCAACCCGAGCGCCTCCACGGCACGCACCAGCCAGCGCAGCTGCACCCCCTGCCGCGTGTCGTAATTCGCGCCCGAATACCCCCACCAATCCCAGCATGCCTGCGGATTCAAAGGCGCCATGCTGGCGCGCGTCTGAGGATACAGGACGGCGACGCCGTACACGTCAGCCCAGCGGTTGAAGCCGGCATCCTTGACGAAAGCCTCGCCCACCGCGGTAGCGTTCTGCTTGCAGCCATGGAACGCCACCAGCAGACCGCAAGGCTTGCCGGCAAGACACGACGGCGGCAGGTAGACGTAACCCTCGTCGGCGAGGAACGCATCGGCACCATCCGGCTTGTACGCATTCTGATCGAAGCGGCGCAGCTCACCCTTCGCCTCGCCCGCCGCATGCGCCGGCTTGCCGAACAGCTCGGCGAAGATCTCGCCCGCCGCATCGAAGCCACAATGCCCGAGATACGGCGACACCGACTTGTCGCAATCGTCGCCCTTTGCCGCAATCGGCAGGTTATGCGCGAAATCGCGCGCACCATCGTCATGCACCTTGAAATTCTTCAGCGCCGGATCGCCCGCGCGCAGCTTCTCGTAGAAGCTCGCCGCAGCCTCCGCCACCGAAGGCGCCACCAGCGCATCGCCCTTGCCATGCAGCAGATACACCTTGCCCTTGGCCAGCGCGGCCAGCGAACCGTTCTCGCCCGCTTTCGCGCGCTGGCGCGCCTTCTCCACCAGCGCCGGCACATCCGCCGGCGGCGCACCCTTCATGCAGGTACTGAGCGCCACGTCGAGCTTGCCATCCGCGCATCCGTACGGCCCGCCCGCCACCAGCGCGGCGGCGGGAAAGCGCTCCGGATACGCCAGCTGCACCTGGGTCGCCATATAGGCGCCCGAGGACAGCCCGGCCACCGCGACGCGCGATGCGTCCAGCTTCAACGACGGCAGCGCCGCCACGTCCGCGGCCTGCGCCGCGCCTGCCGCGGCCAGCAGCGCGCACGCCGCCAGCCAGGTTCCCCATCGATGCTTCATCGCCGTGCTCCGCGCCGTGTCCATGCTCAGAAGTTGTAGCGCGCGCTGACATACCAGTTGCGCGGCATGCCGTAGTACGCCGTGCGGATATTGCCCACGCTGGAGAACTCCTGCCCGTCGGTCTTGTACACCTTGTTGGTGGCATTGCGCACGCCGGCGCGGAACTGCCAGTGGCCGTCCAGGGTGTCGTAGATGCCGAACAGGCCCAGCAGGGTATACGCCTTCTGGCTCAGCGCCGCATAGTTGTCCACGCTCAGCCAGGTCTCGCTGCGGTACGACACGTCGCCGCCCAGGGTCAGCGTGCCGGCGTTGCCGATATTGAAGCTCTGGGTCAGCGCCAGGCGGCTGGTCCACTTCGGCGAGAACGGCACGTACTTGTGCAGGTTCGGGTTGTACTGCGGATCGCCGGGAATCAGGCGGTGGTCGTCGAAGCGGTCGTAGCGCGCATCCAGATAACCCACCTGCGCCTGCAGGCGCGTGCCCTCGCCCAGCACGGCGGCGCCTTCGAATTCGATGCCGTCCATCTTCAGCTTGGCCGCATTGATCACCGGGAAGGCGAAGGTCGGGGTGATCGAACCCGGATTCTGGATCTCCGACACGCGCGCCTGGAAATCCTTGTAGTCGCTGTGGAAGGCGGCGATGTTGGCCTGCAGGCGCTGGTCGGCGGAGCGCCACTTCAGGCCCAGCTCGTAGGTCCACACGTATTCCGGCGCGAACTGTGGATTGCGCGCCTCGTTGGCATCGTTGGCGCGGCCGTTGAAGCCGCCGGACTTGAAGCCGCGCGCGGCCGAGACATACACCATGGTCTGCGGATCGAGCTGCTTCTGCAGGCTCACCGTGGGCGTCCATGCGCTCCAGCGCTTGCTCTTGTCCAGCGCCACCGTGCCGTTGAGCGCGGTGAACGGCACGCCCCAGAAGGTGCTGGTGGTGCGGTAGTAGTCCTTGTCGTCGCTGCTGTAGCGCACGCCCGCGGCCAGGGTCCACGAGGGCACGAACTGCCAGTTGACGTGGGCGAAGCCGGCGTAGCTGGTGGTCTTCAGGTCGTCGTCGATGGTGCGCAGGAAAGTGATCTGGCGGCCGGCCAGCGCGAACAGGTCGTTGGCATAGGCTTCCTGGTGCGAGGGTACCGTCTCGCGCAGGTAGTACAGGCCGTACACCGCCTGCAGGTTGCTGCCATTGTCGTACTGCAGCTGCAGTTCCTGGCTGGTCTGCTTCTGGTGGAAATCCACCAGCACGTCGCCGAGCTGGTACTGCGAGGCGTCGATGTCGATATACGAATCGCTGTTGAGCTTGCGGAACGCACTGATGCTCTTGAGCGTCCACTGGTCGTTGAGCTTCCAGCTCAGGTTGAGCGCGGCGCCTTCGTGCTTGAGCTTCTGGCCCCGGTCGGGATCGAACGAGGTGCGCGTCTGGAAGTTGTATTTCCGGTCGAGGTCGGGCTTGTACAGCACCACCGGACCCAGCACCAGGTCGGTGCGGATCAAGGGGGACACCGGCTGGCCCAGGGTGAGGCCGGTGTCCTGCCTGGTGTAGTCCAGGCTCAGCACCGCGTCGAAGCGATCGGAGGGGTGGTAGCGCAGCTTGGCGCGCACCGCCTTGGTGTCCTCGTCATTGTATTCGTGATTGGTCGACGGGTCCTTGACGTAGCCGTCCGTCCTGGTCGCCACGCCGGCGATCGAGGCCGACCAGGCGCCGCCCAGCGCACCGCTCAGATAGAACTTGCCTTCGCGCCGGCCGAAGCGGCCGAAGGTCACTTCGGCCGCGCCTTCGGTCTGCTCGCCGGGATTGCGCGTCACCACCTTCACCGCGCCGCCGGTGGAGTTCTTGCCGTACAGCGTACCCTGCGGGCCGCGCAGCACTTCCACGCGCTCCACGTCGAACAGGTTCAGCAGCGCGCCCTGGATGCGCGAGTAGTAGACGTCGTCCACGTACATGCCGACGCCGGGATCGAAGGTCTGCAGCGCGTCGGGCTGGCCGATGCCGCGGATGAAGATGTTCACCGCCGAGGACGAACCGCGTCCCTGCACGATATTGAGATTGGGCACCGCGCCCTGCAGGCCGTCGATATTCATCGCCTGCAGGTCTTTCAGGTCTTCGCCGCTGAAGGCAGTGACCGCCACCGGCACCTTTTCCAGCGACTCCTCGCGGCGCCGCGCGCTGACGGTGATCTCCTCCAGCTGCTTGGCCTCCGTCTTCTTCGCGGCCGGCTGATTGCCGCTGTCCGCCGCCTGCTGCGCGTGCAGCGGCAGGCAGGACAGGCTCACGACCAGGCCGATGGCCAGACTCAAACGCGTGCGCTTCATGGTTCCCCTCGCAATGAAGAACAGCCCCTCACCCGGGCTGCCGATGCCGGGCAATGTAGGCAGGGCCGGCAGATGGGGCACTTGTACCTTCGTACAGTGCCGTGACTGAAGGCACATCCGGATACTCGCCGCCGTTGCGTCTTTGGCGTCGCCGCGAGGAAGTTCCCGGATGTCGTTCCTGATCGTGCTGGCCGCACTGTGTTTCCTGATGCTGGCGGCTTACCGCGGCTACAGCGTGATCCTGTTCGCGCCGCTGGCCGCGCTGGGTGCGGTGCTGCTGACCGACCCGTCCCTGGTCGCGCCGATGTTCACCGGCCTGTTCATGGACCGCATGGTGGGCTTCCTCAAGCTGTATTTCCCGGTGTTCATGCTGGGCGCGGTGTTCGGCAAGCTGATCGAGATGTCGGGTTTCTCCAAGGCGATCGTGGCCGCCACCATCGGGCTGGTCGGGCGCGGGCGGGCGATGCTGTCGATCGTGCTGGTATGCGCGCTGCTCACCTACGGCGGCGTGTCGCTGTTCGTGGTGGTGTTCGCGGTGTATCCGTTCGCCGCGGAACTATTCCGCCAGGCGGACATCCCCAAGCGCCTGATCCCCGGCACCATCGCGCTGGGCGCGTTCACCTTCACCATGGATGCGCTGCCGGGCACGCCGCAGATCCAGAACATCATCCCTACTTCGTTCTTCGGCACCACGGCATGGGCCGCGCCGTGGCTGGGCACGCTGGGCGCGGTGTTCATCCTGATCGTTGGCCTGGCCTATCTGGAATCGCGCCGCCGCCGCGCCGCGGCGGCCGGCGAAGGCTACGGCCAGGCGCTGGCGAACGAGCCGGCGCCGTTCGAGGGCACGCGCCTGGCGCATCCGCTGGTGGCGCTGCTGCCGCTGGTGGTGGTGGGCGTGGCGAACAAGCTGCTGGCGGACGCGATGCCGCGCTTCTACGGCGCCACGCAATCCTTCGTGCCGGCGGTGATCGGCGACGCCAAGCCCGTGGTGCAGGAGGTCTCCAAGCTCGCCGCGATCTGGGCGGTGGAAGGCGCGCTGCTGCTGGGCATCGCCTGCGTGCTGGCATTCGCGTGGAAGCCGGTGAAGCAATCCTTCGCCGAGGGCAGCAAGGCCGCGGTCGGCGGCGCGCTGCTGGCTTCGATGAATACCGCTTCGGAATATGGCTTCGGCGCGGTGATCGCCGCCCTGCCCGGCTTCAAGCTGATCGCCGATGCCTTGCACGCCATTCCCAATCCGCTGGTGAACCAGGCCATCTCGATCACCGCGCTGGCCGGCATCACCGGTTCGGCTTCCGGCGGCATGGGCATCGCGCTGGGTGCGATGGCCGATACCTTCATCAAGAACGCGCAGGCCGCCGGCATTCCGATGGAGGTGCTGCACCGCATTGCGGCGATGGCCTCCGGCGGCATGGACACGCTGCCGCACAACGGCGCGGTGATCACCTTGCTGGCGGTGACCGGGCTGACCCACCGCCAGTCTTACCGCGACATTTTCGCCATCACGCTGATCAAGACCGCGGCTGTCTTCGTGGCGATCGGCGGCTATTACCTGCTGGGCCTGGTCTAGTTCCATGACGTCTAGCTCCATGACGTCTAGCTCCACGAAGTCCGGCCCCATGGCGGAACGCGTCGCTTGCGATACGGAGCCGCGCCTTGCGCGCGGTTCCACACCGTTCCGCCACGGCGGGACTCGTCAAAGCGAAGGGAGCGAAAGCGCGATGTCGATCGAACGATGGGGTAAGGGCCTGCTGGCCCTGTTGTTGCTGATACCGGCGGTAAGCCTGCATGCCGCCTGCGTGGACAGCGTGGTGCTGGTGCACGGCAATACCGGCAGTCCCAGCGATTTCCAGAATACCTACAACGCCCTGGTGCAGCACGGCTATACCGACGCGCAGATCTACGCGCCGAGCTGGGGCAATGCGCTGTGCGCGGCCTGCAACGACCATAACGGCAGCGAAGAGACGCCGGTGGCGAATGCGCTCAAGGCGGCGATCGCCGGTTCGTGCACCGGGCGCATCGACGTGCTCGGCCATTCGATGGGCGCCACGCTGGCCGCGCGCGAAATCGACAAGCTCGGCCTGTCCGGCAAGGTCGACGTGTTCGTCGGCATCGCCGGTGCGTTCCACGGGCTGTGGTCGTGCGGCACCTATCCGTTCAACGTGGCGACCAGCACCTGCGGCTACTGGGGCCTGTCGGTGGGCAGCCCGCTGCTGGGCAGCCTGGCCGGCAAGCGCTTCGGGCAGAAGATGTATTCGATCAAGTCGTGGATCGACGAAATCAACTGCTACGGCGGCGTGTGCACGGTGGGCGGGGTGCATACCTCGAGCATCGACGGCGAGAACGGCAGCCTGACGTATGCGTATGGGCATTACGGCCTGCTGTGGTACACGGCGGCGGACCAGGTGTCGCTGCTGCAATAGCGCCCAGTGTAGGTTGGAGTGAGCAACGCGAACTCCAACACCGGCCTGGCCGCAGCGACCGTCGGGGTTCGCTGCGCTCACCCCAACCTACGCCACTCCTCGCTATCATCGGGCACTTCCACCGAAGGAAGCCCGCATGCCCCCGCGCTGGAAAACCCGCCTGCTCGCCGCCCTGCTCGCCTGCCTGTCCCTGCCCGCGGCGGCGGCCGACACCTTGCTGCTGCCCGCGCGCGTCTGGACCGGCGACGGCAACCAGGCCCACGCCGGCTGGGCCGTGCTGGTCCACGACGGCGCCATCGCCGCGGTCGGCCCCGCTGCGGGCATCCAGCCGCCGGCCGGCGCGCGCCGCGTCGAACTGCCGGGCGCCACCCTGCTGCCCGGCCTGATCGACCTGCATTCGCACCTGTTCCTGCATCCGTACAACGAGACGCTGTGGAACGACCAGGTGCTGAAGGAGCCGCAGGACTACCGCACGCTGGAAGCGGCGAAGCACGCGCGCGACACCTTGCTGTCCGGCTTCACCGCGCTGCGCGACCTGGGCACCGAAGGCGCCGGCTATGCGGACGTTTCGGTCAAGCGCGCCATCGACGAAGGCCTGATCCCGGGCCCGCGCCTGTTCGTCGCCACCCGCGCCATCGTCGCCAGTTCCAGCTACGGCCCCGGCCCGCGCGGCTTCCGCCCGGACCTGGACCTGCCCGGCGGCGCGCAGGAAATCAGCGGCGCGGACGAAGCCATGCGCGCGGTGCGCGAACAGGCCGGCCGCGGCGCCGACTGGATCAAGCTGTATGCCGACTACCGCGTCGGCCCCGGCGGCGGCACCGCGCCCACGCTTACCGCGGCGGAACTGAAAGCCATCGTCGACACCGCCCATCTCTCCGGCCGGCCGGTGGCCGCGCATGCCGCCAGCGATGCCGGCGTGCGCATGGCGGTGGAAGCCGGCGTGGACAGCGTCGAGCACGGCTACGGCGCGAGCGAAGCCACCTTCCGCCTGATGAAGCAGCGCGGCGTGGCCTACGAGCCCACACTCACCGCGGTCGAAGCCACCGCCGAATATTTCGAGCACTACGTGCCCGGCAAGAGCGAGCCGACCGAACGCATGAAGGAAGCCGGGCGCGCGTTCGGCACCGCCATGAAACTGGGCGTGACCATCGGCAACGGCAGCGACGTCGGCGTGTTCGCGCACGGCAGCAACTGGCGCGAGCCGGCCGCGATGGTGCGCGCGGGCATGACGCCGGCGCAGGCGCTGCATGCCGCCACCGACGTGGCCGCGCGCATCCTGCGCGAGCAGGAGCGCTTGGGCCGCATCGCGCCGGGCCTGCGCGCCGACCTGGCCGCGTTCGCCGGCGATCCCAGCGAGCGCATTAGCGATCTGCAGCATCCGGTGTTCGTGATGAAGGACGGCACCGTCTACCGCACTCCCGACGACAAGCCCACCAGCAGCGAACCATGAGCCAAGCTTTTCTGATCCGCCCCATCGAGCCGCGCGACGATGCCGACGTCGCCGCGATCATCCGCGCCGTGATGCCGGAGTTCGGCGCCGACGGCCCCGGCTTCGCCATCCACGATGCCGAAGTGGATGGCATGCATGCCGCGTATTCGCGTCCGCGCAGTGCGTACTTCGTCGTCGAAGTGAACGGCCGGGTGGTGGGCGGCGGCGGCGTGGCGCCGCTGGAAAACGGCGACGCCGATGTATGCGAGCTGCGCAAGATGTATTTTCTGCCCGCCGCGCGCGGCATCGGCGCCGGCGGCGCCATGATGGAGCGCTGCCTGGACGCGGCCCGCGCACATGGATTCAAGCGCTGCTATCTGGAAACGCTCACCGGCATGGACGCGGCGCAATCGCTCTACCGCCGCAGCGGCTTCACCACGCTGTGCGGGCCGATGGGCGGCACCGGGCATTTCAGTTGCGACCAGTTCTTTATCCGCGAGCTGTGAGGACAGCGCCATGAGCAGCCACGATCCGCGCATCGATGCGTATATCGCCAAATCCGCCGAGTTCGCGCGGCCGATCCTGGAACAGATCCGCGCCACCGTGCACGCCGCCTGCCCCGAGGCGGAAGAAACGCTGAAATGGAGCATGCCCTACTTCAGCTACCGGGGCGCGCTGATGTGCGGCATGGCGGCGTTCAAGCAGCATGCAAGCCTGCATTTCTGGCACTACAAGGAACTGTTCGGCGAGACGGCCGACGACGCCGGGGAAGGCATGGGCCAGTTCGGCAAGCTCGCTTCCGTGCGCGACCTGCCTGCGAAGAAGGAACTGGCCGCCTGCGTAAAGAAGGCGATGAAGCTGATCGAAGGCGGCGCCACGCGCGCGCGCCCGCAGGCCGCGCCGAAGGCGGCGCCAGCCATGCCGGAAGATCTCGCCGCCCTGCTCGCGCAGAAAAAGCACGCCGCCGCGCGCAAGACCTTCGACGGCTTCAGCGCCAGCATGCAGCGCGAATACCTTGAATGGATCGGCGAAGCCAAGACTGGCGCCACCCGCCAGAAACGCCTCGCCACCACCCTGGAATGGCTGGCCGAGGGCAAGCAACGCAACTGGAAGTACATGTGAAGACGCGACCGCAGCTCAGTTTCGCCATCGAGGATCCGGGCACGCCGGACATCCTGCCGCTGACCCAGCAATTGGACGGCTATCTGGCCGGGCTCTATCCCACCGCCAACATCCAGCCGGTGGCGCTGGATGAACTGCGCCGCGCCAATGTCGCCTTCGTCACTGCCCGCGTGGATGGCACGCCGGTGGCCTGCGGCGCCTGCGTCGACGAAGGCGACTACGTGGAGGTCAAGCGCATGTACGTGCTGCCGGCCTGCCGCGGACTGGGCCTGGGCAAGCAGCTGCTGGAAGCGCTGGAACAGCAGGTGCACGCGCGCGGCGGCCGCATCGTGCGCCTGGAAACCGGCACGGCCCAGGCCGAGGCGCTGGAGCTGTACGAACGCGCCGGCTATCGCCGCTGCCCGCCGTTCGGCAGCCATCGCTCCAATCCGCAGAGCGTGTGCATGGAGAAGGTGCTCGCATGATCCGCATTGCCGTTCCTGAAGATGCCGCCGCGATCCATGCCATCTACA
Source organism: Dyella sp. SG562 (assembly GCF_011759495.1). Classification (NCBI taxonomy): domain Bacteria; kingdom Pseudomonadati; phylum Pseudomonadota; class Gammaproteobacteria; order Lysobacterales; family Rhodanobacteraceae; genus Dyella; species Dyella sp. SG562. The sequence goes on along the minus strand of NZ_JAAOYS010000015.1, from coordinate 94,502 downwards.
CCCCGCACGTGCTGCAGGGCATGGCCACGTTCGAGACCGAACTGCCCGGGGAAGCCACGATGCGCGAACGCATCGATGCGCGCCTGCGGCACTATCCGTGGATCGTGTGGGAGGAGCAGGGCCGCCTGCTCGCCTATGCCTACGCCAGCCGCTTCCGCGAACGGGCGGCCTACGACTGGATCGCCGAAACCTCGATCTACGTGCACGAAGACGCGCAGCGCCGCGGCATCGCGCGCCGCCTCTACGGCGTGCTGCTGGACGGCATGCGCCTGCAGGGCATCAACCAGGCGGTGGGCGTGATCACCATGCCCGGCGCGGCCAGCGTGAGCATGCACGAGTCGATGGGCTTCACCCCCGCGGGCATCTGGCGCAAGGCCGGCTACAAGCTGGGGCAATGGTGGGACGTGGGCGTGTGGCAGAAGGAACTGCAGGCGCCGGTGGTGCCGCCGCCGGCGGTGATTCCGTTCGCGCAGCTGCGCGAGCGGGACGCGTGGAAAGCGCTGCTGTAGCAAACGGCGCGGCTTCGATTAGGATGGCCGCGCCGCCCCGCCGGGGCACCCCACGCAAAGGAACTGCCATGAAGCCCCTGCCCCAGAAGCCCTCGCCCGCCTTTATCGCCGTGTCCTGGGCAGCCCTGCTGGCGGGCTTCCTGGCCTTCGTGACCGGCTTGTGGAACGCCGGCATGCAGCTCAACGAGAAGGGCTATTACTTCACCGTGCTGATGTACGGCCTGTTCTCCGCGGTGTCGGTGCAGAAGAGCGTGCGCGACCGCCTGGAAGGCATCCCGGTCACCAACATCTATTACGGCCTGAGCTGGGTGTCGGTGCTGCTGAGCATCGTGCTGCTGGTGGTGGGGCTGTGGAACGCCACCCTGGCGCTTAGCGAGAAGGGCTTCTACGGGATGTCGTACGCGCTGGCCCTGTTCGCGGCGATCGCGGTGCAGAAGAACACGCGCGACAGCCAGGCGGCGGAGGGTTCGGACGCCCGGGACTACGCGGCCTCCGAGTAACCGCCACTTGCCCCCTCTCCCCTCCGGGCGACCCGAAGGTAGTCCCTGTAGGAGAGAGGGTTGGGGTGAGCAACGGTCTTGCCTCATCGTCTCAACTTCGTCATCCCGGCGCAGGCCTCGCTCGTCATTCCAGCGAAAGCTGGAATCCAGGGACTTTGTCGCTCGGTTGTTGCGTTGACGGTTGGGTGTCTCGCCGTTGGCGAGGGTTTCGCCCCGCTGCCGCGGGGCGAGTTACTTCTTCTTTGCGTGCCCAATCCCCTCAAGGGGGACCTCGAGAAGAAGTAACCAAGAAGAAAGGGCACCCTGCTTGGCGCCCTCAGCAGCGCAGCTGCTGAGGGTCCGTGAGGGCTGGCCGGGCTTTTTGACAGGGCATCCTTGCCCTGATCAAAAAGGCGGGGACGTCCTGTCCCCGCCCCCCTTGCGGGGGCCTTTTCGTCCAGCCCTCACCGCCGGCGCCAAGGGGACCCGGTGGATCAAGAGCAGAAGCGCGCAAGCGGAACGCTGCGGCTACGCCGCATGCTCTTCGTTCGATTGTCGCCCCGCCCGTCATCCCCCTCTCCCCGCTGGGGAGAGGGTTGGGGTGAGGGGCCGGGCGGAGCGGTGAAGCAGAAGCAGTAAATGCGCTGCGCTCCATCGATCCGCCACCGCGGGCCCCGCCCCTCATCCGGCTGCCGCCACCTTCCTCGCTCCTCAAAGCAGGGCACATCCGTGTGCCCTCCCCGCGTGCTCCCCGGCGGGGAGAAGGGTTCCACCAGCAAGCGCATTCCCCAGCTCCTCGGCTACCATTCCGCTTTTCGGCATTCCCGAGGACGTACCCATGCAGCTCCAGCAGGTCAAGGCGATCATCACCGGCGGCGCCTCCGGTCTCGGCTACGCCGTGGCGCAGCGCCTGGTCGCCGCCGGCGGCCAGGTCGCGCTGTTCGACGTGAACGAGGACAAGGGCCAGGAAGCGGCCAAGGCGCTGGGCGCCGCCGCGCGCTTCCTGCGTACCGACGTCACCTCCGAAGACGGCGTGTCCGCCAACGTGGCCGCGGCCCGCGACGCCATGGGCGGCCTCAACGTGGTGATGAACTGCGCCGGCATCCTGGGCGCCGGCCGCGTGCTGGGCAAGGAAGGCCCGATGCCGCTGGGCACCTTCGCCGGCACGGTGATGGTCAACCTGGTGGGCAGCTTCAACGTGGCCAAGGCCGGCGCGGCCCTGATGCAATCCAACGAAGCGGGCGAGGACGGCGAGCGCGGCGTGATCGTCAATACCGCCAGCGTGGCCGCCTACGAAGGCCAGATCGGCCAGGCCGCGTATTCGGCCTCCAAGGGCGGCGTGGTCGGCATGACCTTGCCGATGGCGCGCGAGCTGTCGCGCTTCGGCATCCGCGTGGCGACCATCGCGCCGGGCATCTTCTGGACCCCGATGGTCGACGGCATGCCGCCGCAGGTGCAGGAGGCGCTGTCCGCGTCCATCCCGTTCCCGTCGCGCCTGGGCAAGCCGGAGGAGTTCGCCGAGCTGGTGGCCTTCATCCTGACCAACCGCTACATCAACGGCGAAACCATCCGCCTCGACGGCGCGGTGCGCCTGCAGCCAAAGTAAGGGAATAGGGAGTCGGGAATAGGGAATAGCAAAGGCAAAACCCTGCCAGACTCCCTCGCCCCGCTCTTCCTATTCCCAACTCCCTATTCCCGACTCCCTAAAAATCCATGAAAGCTTCCGACGTCAAGAAAGGCAACGTGGTCGAACATGAAGGCACCGTGTACCAGGTGCGCGACATCGAGCGCAGCTCGCCCACCGCGCGCGGCGGCAACGTGACGTTCCGCTTCACCCTGTATTCCATCCCCGGCGCACGCAAGTTCGATCTGAGCCTGCGCGCCGACGACGACCTGAAGGAAATGGACCTGGTGCGCCGCGCGGCCAACTATTCCTACAAGGACGGCGAGGCGTTCGTGTTCATGGACGCGGAGGACTACACGCAGTACCTGCTCGGTCCGGAACTGGTCGGCGAGAACGCCGGCTACATCGTCGAGGACACCGAAGGCTTCTACGTGCAGCTGATCGACGACGCGCCGGTGGGCCTGCAGGTGCCGACCAGCGTGATGCTGGAAGTGGTGGACACCGCGCCGGAACTGAAGGGCGCCAGCGCCACCAAGCGCACCAAGCCGGCCAGGCTCAGCACCGGCGTGGAAATCCAGGTGCCGGAATACATCACCAACGGCGAGAAGGTGTGGGTGAACACCACCACCGGCGAATTCGGCGGCCGCGCCTCGTAAACCTTGCGCGCAAAAAAAGGCCCGTGAAAATCACGGGCCGAAATGGGCATCACCCGATTCACCCTTGGGAGGCCGTCGCACCGAAGCGCGCCAGCCTCCCCCTTCCTGCGCGGGCCGCGCGCTCCCGGCCGCACGGCTCCGCCTTGATCGTTGCGCTCAAGCGCATGTTGCCGGCGAGGCCTCTGCCTCGCCGCAAGGTTTACGGGTCCAGCGCCTCATGCGCCGGACCCGCCCCCTGCTGACCCCGCCCGGCGCGCTGATCAGCTGCGGCACGTCCTGTGCCCGGCGCATCCATTCGCCGCAGGGAGACCCGGCTCCATGGGTATCCCTCCTTCCCAACCCCCATCAGACCGCTTCAGCCAGCCCCTGGGTGCCCGCCAGGGAGGCCGCCGGGCGCATCAACGCCAGCTGCGCGGTCCAGAACTGATCCCACAGATCGCAATAGCGCAGGCACAGCGACTGCACGCGCGGATAGTGTTCCGGCGTGAGCGCCTGCGTGAGCGCAAGCCACAGGTCGTTCTCGTGATCGTCGTCGGCCGCTTCGGCGCTGACGTCCTCGCTGACGCCGTGCACGAAGTAGTAGCCGTCGTCGACGTCGATGCCCAGCGCGCGGGTGGCTTCGCGCAGCGGCGCGCTGTACAGGATCACTTCCTCTTCCGCGGCGGCGAGCAGCACCACCACGTCGAGATAGTCGCCATAGCTGTGCTCGAGGAATTCGCGCACCTTGCGCGAGATGCGGCTGGCCGGATACGACTGCCGCTGCTGCAGGCTGATGCCGTAGTCGTCCAGCACGCGCTCGAACAGCGGGTAATGCGCGTAGGCCGGATTGCCGCGGTAATAGCCCTCGGCGTCGAGGCCGGGGCGGAAGCCGAATTCGTCCAGGTCGTTGAGCGTGATCAGGAACCGCGGCGCCAGCTTGGAACCCGGCGGCAGGCGCGGTTCCAGCTGGCGCGTCTGCAGCTGCGCGGCGAGCAGTGCGTCGGTGAAGATCTGCACGATCGCGTGGCGGTATTCCAGATGGATCGTGCGCATCGCTTCGAGATCGAGCGTGCCGCTGTTGAGCACGCCGATCGCGCGATGGCGCGCCACCGGATGCGTGGAGATCAGTTGCCGAAGGTTTTCCACGAAGCCGGCATTCCGTTGCCAGAGGGCCGGCGCAACGCTCGCCCGCATGGCGGCGATCGCCTTCCTGCGGGGTTGATCCAGATCAGCCATCAACGAAGGCATGGTTGTTCCCCCTGGGTTTGCCTGCACGAACAGCCAAAACCAAACGTTTGGTTTTCTACCAGACGGTACGCCCCCGTGTAAAGCGCTTTTTTCGGAGCTACAAGAGGTTACGCACCTGTTTACTGCATTCCCGCAAGGCTTCCTCTTCCCCGGCGATCTGCAGCCAGATCACCGCCCCCTCGATCCGCGCCAGGGCGTCCGTGGCCAGGCTGCGGGCCTGCGCCTCGCCGTGGCGGGGGGCCAGCAGGCCGGCCAGCAGGTCGCGCCAGTCGCGGAAGAACTGCTGGATCATGCCGCGCGCCTCCTCGCTCTCCTGCAGGGCGTCCGGCCATAAGTGAACCAGCGCGCAGACCCGGTGCTGGATGTAATAGCTCTCCACCGCGTCGACCATGCCGTCCAGGCGCTGCTTCTCGCTCAGGTCGGTGCGCCGCGCCTCCTCGAAAACGCCGTTCTCGAACAGTCCGATGACATGCTGCACCACTTCGATCAGCAAGCGCTCCTTGTTCGGAAAGTGATGATAGATGCTGCCCTTGAGCAATCCGGTCGCCCGGCCGATGTCGGCCATCGAAGTGCGCCGGTATCCCTTGCTCCTGAACAGCGACAGCGACACCTCGATCAGATTGGATGGATCAGTTTTCATAATGGCCTTCCAGATTGCACAAACCGGGCATCCATCCCGGGACACCGCGGCGACCTACTGTAAGTGATTTGACTGTAAGCGATTTGGGCAGCCGGACGGCCCCGGCCGCGCCCGCCCTTCGACCTATGCACTTTCGCCGGGAAATAAAGCCCTCGGCATGCGCTGATTGCAGGCGCCGCATCCCACCCTCTTCAGCCCTGCTCAGGCAGAATCCCTTAAATCGTTTAGGAGCGAACGAGAACCCATGCCCGCCAGCGGCTATTCGCTACGCGCCACCGTCATCGAGAGCCTGCTGACCGCCAAGCGCCCCGACGTGCCGCCGCGCGTCGTGCTGCGCAATACCGCTGCGGTGATCCTGCCGCTGGGGCTGGGCCTGGCCACCGGCCATGCGGAAATCGGCCTGGGCGTGGCCGCCGGCGCCCTGGACACCATGTTCTCGGACCAGCCCGGCCCTTACCGCCAGCGCATGTGGCAGCTGTTCCTCGCCTCGCTGGCGGCGGCGCTGGCCTCCGTGCTGGGCTTCCTGCTCGGCGACCAGCTGGCGCCGATGCTGGTGGCCACGGCGGCATTCGGTTTCTTCGGCGGCCTGCTGGTGGTGTTCGGCACCGACATTGCGCGCGTGGGCATGACCAGCATGATCCTGCTGGTGGTCACCGCCGCCTCGCCCACCACGCTCACCGGGGCGCTGAGCGGCGCGGGGCTGATCTTCGCCGGCGGCCTGCTGCTGGCGCTGTTCTCGGTGGCGGCATGGCCGCTGCAACGCTATCGGCCGGAGCGGCATGCGCTGGCGGCGGTGTATCGCGGCCTGTCGAGCCTGGCCAGGCAGCAGGCGCACGACGACGCGGACGTGCCCGCGCTCACCGACGCGATGACCACGCTGCAGCACACCCTGCTGGGCCGCCATCACGCCAATGGGCGTGCGATGGAGGCATTCCGCGTGCTGCTGGAGATCGCCGAACGCATCCGCCTGGAACTCACCGCCATGGCCGAGCTGCGCACCAACCCCGGCGTGCACGCGATGTTCCGCGGCGACGCCGCGCGCGTGCTCGCCGCCATTGCGGACGCGCTGGAAGCGGCCGAACCGCCGCAGCAGGCCGAGCGCGCGCTGCAGACCCTGCAGGCCAGCGAGAACGCCCTGCTGGGCCGCGGCGGCTCCGGCGATGGCCTGGCCGCGCATATCCATGCCTTGTCGGGCCAGCTCGCGGCGGCGGTGCGCAACGCCAACTGGGCCGGCAGCCGCGGCGAGCTGCGCGCCTCGGCGGCGGAAACGCCGCTGCCGGCGGCGCTGCGCGCGGATTCCGCGCTGTCGATCCTGCGCGCCAACCTCACGCCGCATTCGGTGGCGTTCCGCCATGCGGTGCGCAGCGCGGTATGCCTGAGCGTGGCGCTGTTCGTCGCGCGCAAGCTGGCGCTGCCGCATGGCTACTGGCTGCCGATGACGGCGGCCATCGTGCTGCGCCCGGATTTCGGCGCCACCTTCAATTTCGGCCTGCTGCGCGTGGTCGGCACCGTGCTCGGCCTGGTGCTGACCACGGCGGTGCTGCACTTCACGCCGCACGATCCATGGGCGCACCTGGCGGTGATGGCAGTGCTGTGCATGGCGTTCCGCTACCTGGCCAATGCGCACTACGGCATCGCGGTGGCGGCGCTGACCGGCACGGTGGTGATCCTGCTGTCGTTCGAAGGCGTCAATTCCAGCGCGGCGGTGGCCGACCGCGTGCTCAACACGGCGCTGGGCTGCGGCATGGCCCTGCTCGCCTACGTGCTGTGGCCCACCTGGGAACGCGGCCGCGCACGCGCCGCCCTGGCCGACATGCTGGACGCCTACGCCGGCTACCTGCAGTGCCTGGCGCGCCCCGGCCGCCGCGACGCGCAGCGCGAGTCGCGCACCGCCGCGCGCACCGCGCGCAGCAATGCGCAGGCCTCGCTGGACCGCATGCGCGCGGAGCCGGCCACGCCCACGCAGCTGATGGACCTGGCCAGCACGCTGTTCGCCAACGGCAACCGCCTGGCGCGCACCGCCATGACGCTGGAAGCGGTGATCGACGACCACGAGGCCCTGCCCGAAGCCACCGAGATTGGCGCCTTCGTCGAGCACGTCGCCGCCGCCCTGCACACCATCGCCACCGCCCTGCGCGATCACCGCGCGCCCACCGACCTGCCCGACCTGCGCGCATTGCAGCGCAGCCTGGCCTCGCTGCTGGCGATGGCCGAGGACCGCCGCGCGGCGGAGCTGCTGGAGCGCCTGAGCGACCGGCTAGTGGACAACGTGAATACGCTGGCGCACATCGTGGGGCGCGGCGAGCGGGAGAAGACGGCGGCCGCTGCTTGATCGTCATTCCGGCCTGCGCCGGAATGACGAGCAAAAAGCGGATCCCGCCCTGGACCGCGGTGACGAGCGACGGCTTTGCCGCGCCGCGACAAGGCACCGCCACCCCAAGCGCCTACACTCGCGGGCATGCTCAAGATCGATACCCACGCGCACGTCCTGCCCCGCGACTGGCCGAATCTTGCGGCCAAGTTCGACGACCTCCGCTTTCCCGTGATGACCCATCACGACGGGCGCCACCGCATCTACAAGGACGGAAAATTCTTCCGCGAGGTGTGGGAATCGGCGTTCGACCCGCAGCACCGCATCGACGACTACGCGCGCTTCGGCGTATCGGTCCAGGTCGTTTCCACCGTGCCGGTGCTGTTCTCCTACTGGGCGCCCGGCTACCAGGCGCTGGAGCTGCACCGGCATCTGAACGACAACATCGCCGGCCTGTGCCGCGACTATCCGCGCCACTACGCCGGCATCGCCACGGTGCCGCTGCAGTCGCCGGACCTGGCCATCCGCGAGCTGGAGCGCTGCATCGACGAGCTCGGCCTGCACGGCGTGCAGGTCGGTTCGCACTGCAACGACTGGAACCTGGACGCGCCGGAGCTGTTCTCGTTCTTCGAGGCCGCCGCCGACCTGGGCGCGGCGGTGATGGTCCACCCCTGGGACATGATGGGCGCCGCCAGCATGCCCAAGTACTGGCTGCCCTGGCTGGTCGGCATGCCGGCCGAGCAGTCGCGCGCGGCCTGCTGCCTGGTCTTCGGCGGCGTGCTGGAGCGGCTGCCGCGGCTGCGCGTGATGCTGGCCCACGGCGGCGGCAGCTTCCCCTCCACCATCGGCCGCATCGAGCACGGCTTCCGCATGCGCCCGGACCTGGTCGCCACCGACAACCCGCGCAACCCGCGCGAATACCTCAAGCGGCTGTATTTCGACTCCTGCGTGCACGATCCGCAGGCGCTGCGCTATCTGCTGGATGTGACCGGCGTCGAGCGCGTGATGCTCGGCACGGATTATCCTTTCCCGCTGGGGGAGCAGCACCCGGGCAGCGGCATCGAGGCCCTGGGGCTGGACGAGGCGGCGCGAGCGCGCCTGTTCCACGGTACGGCCCTGGAATGGCTGGGCCTGCCCCTCTACCGTTTCGCACCCGACTGACTTCACGAGAGCACACCCGGCATGAGTTTCCTGCGCAACACCCTCCTGGCCAGCGCCCTGCTGCTGGCCGGCGCCGCCCACGCGGGCGAGGTGGAGATGGCCCACGGCACCGTGCACTTCAGCACGCCCGACAACTGGCTGGGCATCATGGAGACCCAGGGCGACCCGGAACTGCGCGTGTTCCAGGTGCCCGACACCTCGCCCACCGGCAGCACCGCCCTGGCCCGCGTCACCGTGACGGTGAAGCAGGTGCCGGACGTGGCTTCTTTCCAGGACTACGTCAACGCCGCCACCGCCAAGGCCAAGGGCCTGACCGGCTACCAGCCCGGCAGCAGCCCCGCGCCGAACGCCAGCACCTACACCGCGCAGGAGAACGGCGCGCAGTTCAGCTACGTGGAGCGCTACTGGTTCCGCGAGGGCCACGCCATCCAGCTGCGCTGCGTGCGCCCGGCGCAGAGCCAGGCCGGCGCGGCCTGGAAAGCCGCCTTCGACAAGGGCTGCGACGCCATCGCCGAGCGCCTGAAGTAAGCGCGGCAAGCTGCAGAAGCCCGGGCCATGCGCCCGGGCTTTTTCTTTGCCCGCCGGCTTGGCCTAAGCTTTAGCGGTTTTCCGCGTGGGACGAGAACTCGATGTCGACCGCTTACCAAGCCACCCTCGAATGGGCCCGCGCCCAGGACGCCGCCGATCCGCTGCGCGCGTTCCGCGACGAGTTCCTGATCCCGCCGCACCAGGGCCGCGACAGCCACTACTTCTGCGGCAATTCCCTGGGCCTGCAGCCGCGCGCCGTGCGCGAGGCGCTGAACGCCGAACTGGACGACTGGGGCGCGCTGGCGGTGGAAGGGCATTTCAAGGTGCGCCTGCCGTGGCTGGACTACCACGAGTTCGTGCGCGACGACCTCGCCGCCCTGGTCGGCGCCCTGCCCTCCGAAGTGGTGGCGATGAATACGCTGGGCGTGAACCTGCACCTGATGATGGTGAGCTTCTACCGCCCCACCCTGGAGCGCCACGCCATCCTGATCGAGGCCGGCGCCTTCCCCACCGACCGCTACGCGGTGGAATCGCAGATCCGCTTCCACGGCTTCAGCCCCGCGCTGTCGCTGATCGAACTGCAGCCGGACGAACCGAACGGCACGCTGTCGATGGAAGCGATCGAACGCGCGCTGGCCGAACATGGCGAGCGCATCGCGCTGGTGCTGCTGCCGGGCGTGCAATACCGCACGGGGCAGGCCTTCGACTTGAAGGCGATCACCGCGCTGGCGCACGCGCAGGGCTGCGCGGTCGGTTTCGATCTCGCCCATGCGGTGGGCAACCTGCCGCTGCAGTTGCACGACAGCGGCGCCGACTTCGCCGTGTGGTGCAGCTACAAATACCTCAACTCCGGCCCCGGCGCGGTGGCCGGCGCCTTCGTGCACGAGCGCCACGCCCATACCGAGCACCTGCCGCGTTTCGCCGGCTGGTGGGGCCACGACAAGCAGTCGCGTTTCCGCATGGGCCCGGAATTCGTGCCCATGCCCGGCGCGGACGGCTGGCAGATTTCCAACCCGCCGATCCTGTCGCTGGCGCCGCTGCGCGTGTCACTGCAGATCTTCCAGCGCGCCGGCATGGCGCAGCTGCGCGAGAAGGCGCTGCGCCTTACCGGTTACCTGGAATGGCTGGTGCAGACCCAGCTGGGCGACGTGCTGGAATCGGTGACGCCGCGCGAGCCTTCGCGCCGCGGCTCGCAGCTGTCGATCCGCGTGCTCGGCGGGCGCGAACGCGGGCGGGCCTTGTTCCAGTACCTGATGGACCACGGCATCGTCGGCGACTGGCGCGAGCCGGATGTGATCCGGATTTCGCCGACGCCGTTGTACAACCGGTTTGAGGATTGTGTCGTGTTTGCGGAAGCGGTGCGGGATTGGAGCAAACGCTAGACCAAGGAACCCTTCTCCCCGCCGGGGAGCACGCGGGGAGCGCACATGGATGTGCGCGGCTTTGAGAAGCGAGGAAGGTGGCGGCAGCCGGATGAGGGGCAGGTGCTCGCGGCAGAGGATCGACGAAGCGTCGCATCGCTTTGATGCTTCCGCTTCTGCGCTCCGTAGGTCCCCCTCACCCCAACCCTCTCCCCGACGGGGAGAGGGAGCAAAAGCTCAGCGTGCGTCGCAGCGCTCGTGCTCGATGCGCTGCGGCTTCAGCCCCGGCAGATCCGCATCGTCGAAGGCGAACACGAAGAAGCGGTTCGGATTGTCGGCGCCCTGCGGATGCAGATCGTCGGTGACGGTGGCCAGGAAGTCGTTGTCGTTGGCGATGAACAGCGTGTGGCGGCGGCGGCCGTCCTGGGTCACGTCCGGGCCGAAGCTGAGGCCTTCGAGCTTGGCGGGAATCTCCGACGGCAGCATGCCGTGGCGGCCGAGCTCCGCGACCACATCCAGGAACGGCGTCTTCTGCACGGCCACCGCGGCCAGCGCGGCGGCGCCGCTGAGCTTGCCCACGTCGGCCGCGCCATCCAGGTCGATCAGGTACACGCGCTTGAACTTCGCCTCCGAGCCGTCGCCGAAGCCCTTGCCGTCGCGCTCGTCCACCAGCAGCTGGTGGTCGTTCACCGCCAGGATCTCGCTCACGCCGTTGTACTTCGGCTTGGCGGGCGTGCCGGAGTTGGTCAACGGATAGGCGTACTCGCGCACCTGGCGCGTGCGCAGGTCGATGCGCGCGATGCGCAGCACCGGCGCGCCGTCGCCGCCGTCCTGGATCAGCGGCGCCTGCATCGCGCCGAACAGCACGCGGCCATCGGGCGAGATGGCCAGACCTTCCATGCCCTTGTTGGCGACGCGGCCCGAGGTGTTGCCGGCGATCTCGTCGGCGCCGTGCGAAGCGGTCTTCGCCACGTAGAAATGCGCCGGCAGCGCGTAGCTGTCGAGGCGGCGGCCGCTGCGGCGGTCGAACTTGTAGACGTAGGGGCCGTATTCGTCGGAGACGAACACCGCGTCGCCATCGGCCGAGACGCGGATGCCTTCCGGATCGAGGCGGCCGTTCAAAGGCCAGCCGGAGTTGCGCGCCGGGTCGGCGTTGTCGGAGCGGCCGGTGAAGTAATGATGGAAGGCGTGGTTCTCGCGCGGCGCGCCGTTCGGCAGATTCGCCGCCTTGCCGTCGCCGTAGTACAGACCGAACAGGTCCCACAGCAAGGTGGTGCGTTCCAGCTTCGGCGTCAGCGCGAATGGCAGCGCGGCGCCCGCGCCGGCGGGGCGCAGGTCCATGCGCAAGGTGTGGAAGCGGGCGATATACGACGAGGTGTCGTCCACGGCGCTGTCGTAGGAGACCGCATTCGGACCGCGGTCCGGCAGGGCCACGAAGCTGCCGCAGCCGGCGTAGGCCAGGCCCGAGCCCAGGCCGCCGAGCAGGTTGCCCTGCACGCCGTTCTCCAGCGGGCGGGCGGTGCGCATGGCGCGGTCGCCCTGGTGGGCGTCGAGGCTGCCGGCAGCGATCAGTTCCACGCCGGCATGGACGGGAGCAGCGGCGGCGAACGCGGCGAACACAGCGAAAGCGAGCTTGGTACGCATGCGGGGCACTCCGGGCTGGGACAAGCTGCCGAGAGTGCTACCGCTGCGTTGCGGCGGTATGACGCCAGCTACCGGCGTAGGTTGGGGTGAGCCAGCTACCGGGGTAGGTTGGGGTGAGCCGCAGGCGAACCCCAACACCGGCACCTTCCTACGCCTCGCCACGTTGGGGTTCACCTGCGGCTCACCCCAACCTACGCATGGGTATTCACGATCTGCTCTCGGGATGCCGCACCTGCCCTTCCCCGCGCACCACGAAGCGCTCCACCGTCAGCGCTTCCGCGCCCATCGGCCCGTAGGCATGCAGGCGCGTGGTGGAAATGCCGATCTCCGCGCCCAGGCCCAGCTCGCCGCCGTCGCTGAAGCGCGAGGAGGCATTGACCATCACCACCGCCGAGCGGATGCCGCGCACGAAGCGGCGCGCGGCTTCGTCGTCGCCGGTGGCGATCACCTCGGTATGGTCGGAGCTGTAGCGATGGATATGCGCCAGCGCGGCGTCGAGATCGTCGACGATGCGCACCGCGATGATCAGGTCCAGGTACTCGGCGGCGTAGTCCGTTTCATCCGCGGCCTTCATCGCCGGCACCAGCGCGCGGCTGCGCTCGCAGCCGCGCAGTTCCACCTTGCGCCGGCCCAGCGCATCGGCGGCGCGCGGCAGGAACTCGGCGGCGATGTCCCGGTGCACCAGCAGCGTCTCCAGCGCATTGCACACGCCGGGGCGCGAGGTCTTGCCGTCGACCAGCAGATCCAGCGCCAGCGGCTGGTCGGCGGCGCGGTCCACGTAGAGATGGCAGACGCCCTTGTAGTGCTTGATCACCGGCACGCGCGCATGCTCGGCGACGAAGCGGATCAACCCTTCGCCGCCGCGCGGAATCGCCAGGTCGACGATGTCGGTCAGCTGCAGCAGTTCGACCATGGCCTCGCGGCGCAGATCGGTCACCAGCGTCAGCGCCGCTGCCGGCACGCCGTGCGATGCCAGCGCCCGGCGCAGCAGCTGCGCGATGGCAGCATTGGAATGCAGCGCTTCCGAACCGCCGCGCAGGATCACCCCGTTGCCGGCCATCAGGCACAGCGCCGCCGCGTCGGCGGTGACGTTGGGGCGCGCCTCGTAGATCATCGCGATCACGCCCAGCGGCACGCGCACGCGTTCGACCCGGATACCGTTGGGCCGTGTCTCGCGGCGCGTGACGATGCCGACCGGGTCGGGCAGCTCCGCCACTTCGCGCAGCGCGGCGACGATCTTCGCCACGCGCTCCTGGTCCAGCCGCAGCCGGTCGAGCATGGCGCCCTGCACGCCCTTCTCCTGCGCCGCGGCCATATCGCGCGCATTCGCCGCCAGCACCTCGGCCGTGCCGGCCAGCAGCGCATCGGCCATGCCCTGCAGCAGGGCACGCTTGGCGTCGGTGCTCAGTTCCGCCATGGCCAGCGCCGCGTCGCGGCAGGCCAGTGCCTGGGTTCGCATCTCGCTCATGAAAGCATCTCCGCCAGGACGACCAGGTCGTCCCTATGCACGATTTCCGCGCCGTAGCTGTAGCCGAGCACCGCATCGATCGCGCTGCTGTGCTTGCCGGCCAGCCGGCGTACCTCGGCCGCGCCGTACTGGCACAGGCCGCGCGCCACCGGGCGCCGGGTGACGTCGACGATCTCCACCATGTCGCCGCGGTGGAACTCGCCGTCCGCACCGACGATGCCGCCCGGCAGCAGCGAGGCGCGGCCGCCGGTCAATGCGCGCGCGGCGCCGTCGTCGACCAGGATGCTGCCCGGCGCCGCGGGCGCGTGGCGCAGCCAGTACTTGCGCGCCTGCATGCGGTTGCGCGGCGCGTCGAACAGCGTGCCGTGCAGCTGGCCTGCGGCCAGCGCCGCCACGGTGCCGGTGTTGCGGCCGTCGAACAGCACGGTAGGCACGCCGGCCGCGCCGGCTTTCACCGCCGCCTCCAGCTTGGTATGCATGCCGCCGGTGCCGACCGCGCTGCCGCTGCCGCCGGCCATCGCCATCACCTCCGGGCTCAGCACCGGCACGTGCGGCACCGGCGCGGCGGAAGCAACGCGGCGCGGGTCGGCGTCGTACAGCGCGTCGATATCGGAGGCGATCAGCAGCAGGTCCGCATCGACCAGGGCGGCGACGATGGCGGCGAGGTTGTCGTTGTCGCCGAGCTTGAGTTCGTCCACCGCCACGGTGTCGTTCTCGTTGACCACCGGCAGCACGTCGAGCAGCAGCAGTTCGCGCAGGGTCGCCCGGGCATTCAGGTAACGGCGGCGATGGCGCAGGTCGTCGTGGGTCAGCAGCACCTGCGCCACCGGGCGCGGCGACAGCGATTGCCACAGCGCGATCATCGGCGCCTGGCCCAGCGCGGCCAGCGCCTGGCGCGCGGCGAGGTCGTCGCCGGGCAGCGCGCGTTCGCGCAGCAGCGCGCGGCCCGCGGCCACCGCGCCGGAGGACACCAGCACCACCTGCCGCCCCTGCGCGTGGCTGTCGCCGACAAACGTGGCCAGCGCGCGCGCATGGCGCGGCGTCAGGCCGCCGCCGTCGGCCGCCAGCAGGTTGCTGCCGACCTTCAGCACCGCGCGCCGCCACGCGGGCAAGGCTTGCGCCGGCAGGCGTTCAGCCATCGACCGTCTCCCGGTCGCCATGGCTCTTGGGCGAGGACACCACGATGAAACGCAGCTCGCCGTCCGCTTCGTTGCGCATCTGGTGCGCGGCGCCCGGCGGCACGTGCAGGCCTTCGCGCGCGGCCAGGCGATGCGCCACGCCTTCCAGCTCCAGCACCGCCTCGCCTTCCAGCACGTAGAAGAACTGGCGCGCGCGCACGTGGCGGTGGCGCACCTCGGCCGTGCCCGGCGGCATGCGCTCCTCGATCACGCTGAGGTCGAAACCTTGCAGCAGATGCCAGCCGTCGCACTGCTGGCCCCAGGTGTAATGCGGTGCGTTGGCAGTGCTGACGGCTTTCATCGCGATGGCCTCAAGTGTGGAGCGCGGCGAGCCGCGCCTTCAGTTCGTCCAGCCGCAGGTCGTGGCCCGCGCCGGGCGACACGCGCGCGGCCAGGCTGCCCTCGGGCGTGCGCCCCTCGCCCGCCGAGGCCGCGGCATCGGCCGCGGCGCGGTAGGCATCGCGGAACGGCACGCCGGCGGCGGCCTGCTCGATCGCCACGTCGGTGGCGTACATGGCCGGCTCGATCGCCGCGCGCATGGCGGGCTCGTTCCAGGCCATCCGCGCCAGCAGGTCCGGCACCAGTTCCAGCGCGGCCAGGCCGTGGCGGCAGCCATGGAACAGCGAGCCCTTGGAGAACTGCAGGTCGCGCTGGTAGCCGGAAGGCAGCGACAGCAGCTGCTCGATCTCCGTACGCGCGGCGGCCACGCTGGCGTAGCTGGCGCGCAGCAGTTCCACCACGTCGGGGTTGCGCTTGTTCGGCATGATCGAGCTGCCGGTGGTGTATTCGGACGGCAGCTGCACGAAGCCGAATTCCGCGGTGGTGAACAGCGACAGATCCCAGGCCAGCCGGCGCACGTCCAGCACCGCGGCGGCGATCGCTTCCAGCACGGCCATCTCGAACTTGCCGCGCGAGAGCTGCGCGTAGATCGGCGAAATCTGCATGCGCGCGAAGCCGAGCGCCTGCGTGGTGTGCTCGCGGTCCAGCTGCAGGTTCACCCCGTAGCCGGCGGCGGTGCCGAGCGGGTTGCAGTCGATCAGCTCGGCGGTCTGGCGGGCGCGCAGCGTGTTGTCGATGAAGGCCTCGGCGAAACCGGCGAACCACATCGCGGTGGACGAAACCACGGCGCGCTGGATATGCGTATAGCCCGGCAGCGGCAGCGCCGGCTGCGCGGCGCGCTCCAGGCACACTTCGGCGATGGCGTGGCAATACCGCTCCAGCGCGGCCAGCTGCTCCTTCAGCCACAGCCGCGTGGCGACCAGGATCTGGTCGTTGCGGCTGCGCCCGGTGTGCACGCGGCGGCCGGCATCGCCGAGGCGCTCGGTCAGGCGCGCTTCGATGGCGGAGTGGCCGTCCTCGTAGCGCTCGTCGAGCACGAAGCTGCCGGCGCGGAAATCCCCGGCCAGCGCATCCAGCTCGCGCTTCAGCGCGGCGGCCTCGTCGGCGCTGACCACGCCGATGTTGGCCAGGCCTTCCACGTGCGCCTTGCTGGCGGTGATGTCATGCAGGAAGAACTCGCGGTCCAGCACCACGTCGTCGCCGGCCAGGAAACGCATGATGCGCGCGTCGATCTGGATGCCGGATTTCTGCCACAGGGGTTGGGTCATGGGAATTCCTGGGAAACGTGGGATCAGCCTTCGAGCGGGATGGACGTGTACTCGTCCACGCCGATCGCGCGATTGATGTTCTGGATGGCCTGGGTGGCGGCGCCCTTCAGCAGGTTGTCGAGGGTGGCGACCACCACCACGCGCTTGCCGTCCACCGACACGGCGAAGCCGCCGACGTCCGCATGGTGCTTGTGCGCGATCCGGCTGACCCACGGCGCCTCGTCCACCACCTTCACCAGCTTCTCGCCTTCGTAGGCGTGGCGGAAACGCTGCAGGATCTCCTCGCGCTTCATCGGCCGCACCAGGTACAGATTGGTGGTGACGGTGAGGCCGCGGAAATGCGGCGCCACGTGCGGCATGAATTCCACCGGCAGGCCGAGATGGCGGCTGGCTTCCTGCTCGTGCGTGTGGCCGGTGAGCGAATACGGCATCAGGTTGTCGCGCAGCTTCTCGGGGTCGTTCTTGTCCGAGGGCGTGGTGCCCGCGCCGGAATAGCCGGACACGCCGAAGCTCACCGGCGGCGCCGCCAGCACGTCCTTCAGCGGCGCGATGGACAGCTGGATCGCGGTGGCGTAGCAGCCGGGATTGCTGATGCGCTTCTCGCCGCGCCACTTGCTGCGAGTGAGTTCCGGCAGGCCGTAGTACCAGCGCTCGTTGAAGCGGTAGTCGGCGGAGAGATCGAGGATCAGCGTATCGGGCCTGGCCGCGTCGATCGCTTCCACATACGGCGCCGCCTTGCCGTTGGGCAGGGCCAGCACCACCACGTCGGCGCCCTGAGCGGCGACGGCGGCCGGATCGAGGCTGGCGTAGCGCAGCTCGCCGGCGTAGCCGTCGACCTGGTCGGCCACGCGCTGGCCGTCGAGCTCGCGCGAAGAAACGAAGCTCAGTTCCAGCGCCGGATGCGCGGCGATCAGGCGGATCAGCTCCGCGCCGGTATGGCCGCGCGCGCCGACGATGCCGATGGTTTTCTTGTCAGTGCTCATGGGCTTTCCGTCCAGCGAATCAATCAACCAGGGTGGCGGGACGCACGGCGCAATGCGCCACGCAGCGCTCGATCTCGGCGAAGTCCTTCAGGCCGTACCAGAACACCTTCCAGCGCTCCTGCTTGAAGCAGCCGTCCGACTCGGCGTAGTAGAAGATATTGACCTGGTTGCCATGGCGCGAGCGCCAGAACAGCTGCGGGTTCTCCTCGCGCATCACCTGCCACACGGCGCGGCCGAGGCCTTCGCCCTGCGCGTCGTCCAGCACGGCGAACTTGTCGAGATAGGCCAGGCCTTCTTCCCGGGTGAGGATCATCGCCGCGCGGTAGTTCTCGCTCACGTAGATGCGGTACGGCGTGGTGCGCGTGAAGTAGTCCGCCACCACCTTGCGGCCGAAGCTGGATTCGATCAGCTCGCGCATGCGCTCCAGGTCGATGCCTTCCCACGACTCGTAGCGCAGCACTTTCTCGCCGCGGCGCACCAGGGTGCCGGAGCCCTTGTGGGTGAACAGCTCCTTGGCCAGTTCCGCCGGCTGGGTGATCGACACCGACGAGGTCAGCGGCAGGCTGGAAAGCAGGTCGGCGATCTGCTCGATCTTCACGCGCATGCCGCCGTTGATCCACGGCTGCGCCATCAGATGCTCGTACTCGGTGCTGAGGTTGATCGAGTCGATGATGCGGCCCTTGTCGTCCAGCAGGCCGCCGGTGCCGGTCAGGAACACGATCTTGTACGGCTGCAGCACGCGCACCAGCTCGTTGGCGGCGAAGTCGGCATTGATGTTGAGGATCTGCCCTTCCTCGGTCTCGCCCAGGCTGGCGATCACCGGGATGGAGCCGGCGCGCAGGCTGGCTTCGATCGGCGCCAGGTTGATGCTGCTGACCTTGCCGACCAGGCCGTAGACGTCGCGGTCCAGGTATTCGGAGGTGAACACGCCGGACGGCACCGAGGTGGCGCGCGTGTCCATGCCCTGCAGCGCCTCGACCAGGCGCAGGTTCTGCTCCTGGAACACCTTGCGCACGATGGCCAGCGCCTTGGGCGAGGTCACGCGCAGGCCGTTGACGGTCTGCTTCTGGATGCCGGCGGCGGACAGCTCCTCGTCCAGCTGGGGGCCGGCGCCGTGCAGCACGATGGGCGTAAGGCCCACCTGCTGCAGGAAGGTGAGCGAGGAAGTGAGCGCCGGCAGGTCGTCGCGCAGCACCGCGCCGCCGACTTTCACCACGGCGAAGCGCTTGGCGTCCAGCTGCGAAAAACGCTTGAGGTACTGCTGGATTTCCTTGGCGCTGCCCATGCTCGACAGCAGCCGGACAATGGTCTTGCGGGTGTGCTTATGCGCTTCCACGGTCAACGATCCGATAGATGGTTTGTGCGTAATGGTCGAGCTGGTCCAGCGCCACCCATTCGTCGGCGGCGTGCGCCTGGGCGATGTCGCCGGGGCCGTAGACGAAGGAGATGTAGCCCGCGGCGGAGAACAGCGCCGCCTCGGTCCAGAAGTTCACGGCGTTGCCGACCGGGATGCCCAGTTCGTCGGCGAGGTCGCGCGCGGCGAGGCGGCGCGTTTCGGCGGTGGCGGTGTCGCCGGCCGGCAGCGAATCGCCGCGGAAAGTTTCACCGAATTCCACCGGCTGCGGCTCGACCAGGGTGCGGAAGGTTTCCAGCATCTTGTCCGCGTCCATCGAAGGCAGCGGGCGGAAGCCGAAACGCACGTCGGCGGTGGGCGCGATCACGTTGGCCTTGATGCCGCCCTCGACCTTGCCGATGTTGAAGCGCAGGCCGGTGAGTCCGCCGAAGCGCTCGTGCGCCTGTTTCTCCACGTATTCCAGCGCCGCGCCGCCCCAGCGGATCGCCTGGTGCAGCGCGCTGTCGGACGGCTTCTGCTCGCCCGAGGCGTGGCCGGCCTTGCCGCTGAAGCGCATCTGCACCGAGTGGATGCCGCGGTGCGCCAGCACCGCCTCGCCCTTGGTCGGCTCGGCCACGATCACCGCTTCGTACACGGGGTGGTCCTTGAGGAAGCCGGCGATGCAGCGCGCGTCGTTCGCTTCCTCGTCGGTGGACAGCAGCAGCGCCATGTCGCCCTGGGTGGCATTGGCTACGGCCACCAGCGCAGCGGCGGCGCCCTTGATGTCGCAGGCGCCCAGGCCGATGGCGCGGTCGCCTTCCACGCGCAGCACGTGCGGGTCGGCGCTCCAGTGCGGGGAATCGGGCACGGTGTCCAGGTGCACGTTGAACAGGTATTTCGGCTTGCCGCGCACGGCATAGAGGTTCACGGCGCCGGCGCCGAAATCGGTGACGGTCACTTCGAAACCGGCGAGCTGTTCGCGCAGGTAGTCGAAGATGCCGCCGGTGCCGATCTCGCGCGGCGGATTGCGCGTGTCGTAGCTGACCAGGGCCCGGAGATGCCGGAGGGTGTCGTCGAGTAGGTGGCTCATGAAATCCGTCTTGTGTCTGTTATTCCGGGGTGGTCATCGTCGGGCGGCTTGGTAGATGCCCGGTCGGTAGATTTCCATCAGGGTGTCCGGCTTGTGCGGCGGCGTGAAGCCATAGCGGGCATAGAGCTGGTGCGCGTCGAAGGTGGCCAGGGTGAAGCGGCGCAGCCCCTGCAGCTCGGGGTGCGCGATCACCGCTTCCACCAGCTGCTTGCTGTAGCCCTGCCCGCGATGCGCGGGCAGAACGAACACGTCGACCAGATTGGCGAAGGTGGCGTAGTCGGAAATGACCCGCGCGAACGCCACCTGCCGGCCGCCGAGATAGCCGCCGAAGCACAGCGAATGCTCGATGGACTTGCGCACCGTCTCGAACGAAATGCCTTGCGCCCAGCTGGAGCCGGTGGCGAGGAAATCGTGGATCAGAGCAAGGTCCAACTCGCTTTTATCCGTACCGATGCGCAAGGTTTCGCTCATGGCTCAGGCCTTGCGGTTCACTTCGGCCCACAGCGTGCTGCTCATGCCGAACAGCTTGATGAAGCCCTCGGCCTCGGCCACGCCCCAGTCCGCCGACTGCGCATAGGTGGCGCCCTTGGCGTTGAGGATATGCGGCGAGCGCACTTCCACCGCGGTGACCTGGGCGCCGCAGGTTTCCAGCACCACTTCGCCGTTGACCTGCTGCTGGCTGGAGGCGAGGAAGGCTTCCAGGTCGGCCTTCACCGGATCGTGGTAGAAGCCTTCGTAAACCACCTCCACCCACTTGCGCGCGACCTCCGGCTTGAAGCGGTTCTGCTGCTTGGTCAGCACGGCTTCTTCCAGCGCGCGGTGCGCGGCCAGCAGCGAGATCAGGCCCGGCGCCTCGTACACGATGCGGCCCTTCAGGCCGATGGTGGTGTCGCCGGTGTACATGCCGCGGCCCACGCCGTAGGGGGCGAACAGCTCGTTGAGCTTGGCCAGGATCTTCGCGCCCGCCAGCTTCTCGCCGTTGAGCGAAACCGCCTCGCCGTGCTCGAAGCCGAGCGTGACGCTGAGCTTTTCAGACGGCCATTCGGCGCGCGGCTTGCACCAGCCGCGGGCGCCTTCGCCCGGCGCCTTCCACGAGTCGATCTCGCCGCCGGACAGGGTCACGCCGAGCAGGTTCTCGTTGATGGTGTAGCTCTTCTGCTTGGCGCGCACGGGGAAGCCGCGCTCCTCCAGATAAGCCTGCTCGTAGGCGCGGGTCTGGGTGTGTTCCTTCTGGATCTCGCGGATCGGCGCCACGATCTCGTAGTCGCCCAGCGCCTTCACGGCGAGGTCGAAACGCACCTGGTCATTGCCCATGCCGGTGCAGCCGTGCGCGATGGCGCGCGTGCCGAGTTCCGCGCAGCGCTGGATCGCCGCATCGACGATCAGATAGCGGTCGGACACCAGCAGCGGGTACTGGCCCTGGTAGCCCTCGCCGGCCCACACGAACGGCTTGACGAAGCCGTTCCAGATCGCCGGGCCGCCGTCGACGGTGACATGGCTGGCCACGCCCAGCTCCTTGGCGCGGGCTTCGATATAGGCGCGCTCCTCGGCGTCCACGCCGCCGGTGTCGGCGAACACGGTGTGCACGTTCCAGCCGCGCTCCTTCAGGTAAGGCACGCAGAAGCTGGTGTCGAGGCCGCCGGAGAAGGCGAGGACGATGTCTTTGCTCATGGCTTTCGATGATCCTGGATGAAGAAGAACGTTCAGGCGGAAACGACGATGCGCGGGGCGCAGCGCACGGGGAAATTCATGGAGTTGGCGATAAAGCAGGCGTGATGCGCGTCGTCATGCAGCGCTTCCGCCTTCGCGGCATCGCCGGCCGCGATGGTGACTTCCGGATGCAGCACCACTTCGCTGAAGCGGCCGCCGTTCGCATTGACCACCAGCTTGCCTTCGGCGCGGTCGACATAATGCGTGACCACGATGCCGGCGTCCGCGGCCAGATGCAGGTACCACAGCATGTGGCAGGCACAGAGCGAGGCGACCAGCAGGTCTTCCGGGTTGTGCTTGCTGGCGTCGCCGCGGAAAGCGGCATCGGAAGAACCGGCGATGACCGGACGGCCGTCGACGCGGATCTCGTGCTCGCGGCCATAGCCTTGATACGTGCGTGTGCCGTCGCCGCGGTTGCCGGTCCACACGACTTCGACCGGGTAGTGGTGTTCATGCGCCATCGGCGGGCTCCTTGCTGGCGAGCATCAAGGCGGCAAGGTCGCCGTCGTGGCGATGCGCGCGTGCGCGCAGCCCGTCGACGACGCCGCCTCGGTTGCGCTCGGGGTGGTTCTGGCTGAGCTTGAACTTGCCTTCGATGCGTTCGATGGCGATGTCCAGGCCGCTGATCGCGCCGAGCATTTTTTCGACGTGGTCGGCCGGTGCGTCGTCGACGCGCCACGGCTTGGCCTGCCCTGCTTCGTGGCGGTCGGTGAGGCGCTCGAGCAGCGTGCGCAGCCAGGCCTGGTCTTCGACCACGCGCAGGCGGCCGTGCACGTGCACCACCGCGTAGTTCCAGGTGGGCACTTCGCGGCCGGTCTCGTGCTTGCTCGGGTACCAGTTGGGGCTGACGTAGGCGTCGGGGCCCTGGAAGATCGCCAGCACCTGCGCGCCATCCGCTTTCGCCAGTTCGTTGCCGCGCGCCACGTGGCCGTGCAGCCGGCCGTCGACCAGCTCCAGCGGCAGGTGGTTGGCGGCCAGGCCCGCGGCGCCGGCGGTGACCACCGTGGCGAACGGGTAGTCGCGCAGCAACGCCTGCAGGGCGTGCTCGCGCGTCTCCTGGAACGAACGCGGCAGATACATGTCAGCGCTGGCCGAGCAAGGTCGCCATCACCGCCTTCTGCACGTGCAGGCGGTTTTCGGCTTCGTCGATGGCGATGCAGTACGGCGCGTCCATCACGGCATCCGTCGCCTTGACGTTGCGGCGCAGCGGCAGGCAGTGGCTGAACAGGCCGTGGTTGGTCAGCGCCATCTTCCGCTCGTCGACGATGAAGTGCTTGTGCGCGTCGCGGATCGGCTTTTCCTGCTCCCAGCGGCCGAAGAACGGCAGCGCGCCCCAGCTCTTGGCGTAGACCACGTCGGCGCCGCGGTAGGCCTCGTCGATGTCGTGGCTGATGCGCAGCGAGCCGCCGTTGGCCTGGGCGTTGGCGTAGCCGGCCTGCATGTAGCGCTCGTCCAGCACGTAGTCCGGCGTGGGGCACAGCAGGGTCACGTCCATGCCCATCTTGGTGGCGATCAGCAGCGCGGAGTTGGCCACCGCGGTGTTGAGCGGCTTGGGGTGGTAGGTCCAGGTCAGCACGTACTTCTTGTTCTGCAGGCTGCCCAGGTGTTCCTGCATGGCCAGCGCGTGGGCGAGTTCCTGGCAGGGGTGGGTGATCGTTTCCATATTGATCACCGGCACCGTCGCGTACTGCGCGAAGGCCTTGATCACGCGGTCCTCGCGGTCCACCGACCAGTCCTGGAACTTCGGGAAAGCGCGCACGGCGATCAGGTCGACGTAGCGGCTGAGCACGCGCGCGACTTCGGCGATGTGCTCTTCGGTGTCGCCGTCCATCACGGTGCCGACGTCGAATTCGATCGGCCACGCATCCTTGCCGGGCGCCAGCACAATGGCATGGCCGCCGAGATGGAAGGCGCCCAGCTCGAAGCTGGTGCGGGTGCGCATGGAGGGATTGAAGAACAGCAGGGCCACCGACTTGCCGGCGAGCTGCTGGCCGCGCGGCGAGCGCTTGAACGCCGCGGCCTGTTCGAGCAGGGCGTCGATCTCGGCGCGGCTGTAATCCTGGGTGGTGAGGAAGTGGCGAAGCGTCATGTGATGTCTCTGCTAGTTCATCCGGTATTCGTAACGATGGTTCGGCAACGGCCGGAACCACGGTGAGCAACTCCCGGCCGAGCCGGTTTTCCCCTGCGTACCCCAAAACCGAAACACAAAAAAACCCGGCGCGATGGCCGGGTTCCTTTGTCGTCTATACGCATGAAACGCGTGCGACAGCCTACCCGGCCGAATGTCGGACCAGCGGTCGGCGCGCACGCGACGTCATGCCAGCAGCCATGCGGGCGCTGGTGAGGACGGTGGCGGTATAGACGGCTGAGGACATGGGTGGCTCGGGTAGAAGAATCGGCATGATGACGGGAATTTCGCTGCTCCGCAACAGGGAATCCGTCCGAAAAAGGCCGGCGCCCAAAAGAAACCGCCGCCCGAAGGCGGCGGTGGACTCCCCTGCGACAGGTCCGGCGCTCAGTCCGCCGGGGCCACGCTGACGCGGACGCGCAGGCGCTCGCCCGGGTCGTAATTCAGCCGCGACACGTAGACCTCGCCGCGGTAGCGGTATTCCACGTCATAACCCATGATGCGGCGCTGCTCGCTCACGGCCGAGACCTGGCGGCAGTGGGTTTCGGTGGACTCGTACTCGCCGCCGCCGCTGCGCGACACGCCGTTGCCCACGGCGCCGCCGACCACCGCGCCGGCCACGGTGGCGGCCCGGCGGCCGTCGCCCTTGCCCACGGTGTTGCCCAGCACGCCGCCGACCACGGCGCCCAGGATGGTGCCCGCGGCGCTGCCCGAACCCGGGTCGCGGCGGACCACCTGCTGGTCGTAGCACTCCTGGCGCGGGACTTCGGTGCGGGCGACGCCGTAGACGGGGTCCACGCGTAGCACGTCGGCCCAGCCGTAGTGGGTATTGTCGTCATTGGGGTAACGCGCGTCCTGCGCACCGACGCTGGCGGCTGCGAGACTCAGCACCAGTGCGGGAATGAACAGCTTGATCATCGCGGTCCTCCGACGGGACTATCACGGCGCTCCGTTGCGCTTATGTGAATTGCAGCAAAACATCTCTGAATCGCGGCTTAGAATAAACAGCTGCCAGCGGACCCGCTTACAGCTTGTTAAGATGCCCGGCTGGCCCGCGCGCCGCGCGGCCCTCACCGGACCGGAACCGATGCCGATCACGCTCTACAACAGCCTCACCCGCCGCCCCGAGCCGTTCGCCCCGCGCGATCCGCAGCGAGTGACCATGTATGTGTGCGGCCCCACGGTCTACAACTACGTGCATATCGGCAATGCGCGCGGCCCGGTGGTGTTCGACGTGCTGGCCAACCTGCTGCGGCGGCATTACCCGCGGCTGGTCTACGCCCGCAACATCACCGACGTGGACGACAAGATCAACGCCGCCGCCAAGGAAGCCGGCTGCCCGATCGGCGATATCACCGGGCGCTACACCGAGGCCTACCGCGAGGACATGGCCGCGCTGGGCGTCGCCCCGCCGGACATCGAGCCCAAGGCCACCGCGCATATCGAGCAGATCATCGCCATGATCGAAAGCCTGATCGCCGGCGGCCACGCCTACGCGGCCGAGGGCCACGTGCTGTTCGAGGTGGGCACCTATCCTGCCTATGGCGAGCTGTCGGGCCGCGATACCGAGGAACTGATCGCCGGCGCCCGCGTCGAGGTCGCTCCGTATAAGAAGAACCCCGGCGATTTCGTCCTGTGGAAACCCTCCACCCCGGACCTGCCCGGCTGGGACAGCCCCTGGGGCGTCGGACGCCCGGGCTGGCATATCGAATGCTCGGCCATGTGCGAGGCGCACCTGGGCGACACCATCGACATCCACGCCGGCGGCGTCGACCTGCAGTTCCCGCACCACGAGAACGAGATCGCCCAGTCCACCTGCGCGCATGGCGGCAAGGTGTTCGCGCGCTGGTGGCTGCACAACGGCATGCTCACCTTCGACGGCCGCAAGATGTCCAAGTCGCTGGGCAACGTGCTGAAGGTGCACGAGCTGGTGCAGCAGCATCCGCCGGAGGCGCTGCGCCTGGTACTGCTGCGCGGCCACTACCGCCAGCCGCTGGACTGGTCCGACGACGCCGTCGCCCAGTCGGTGAGCACGCTCGACGGCTGGTACCGCGTGCTGCGCGACCTGGCCGACGTGGCCCTGCCCGAAGGCGCGCTGCCGATACCGGCGGCGGTCGAAGCGGCGCTGTGCGACGACCTCAACACCCCGCAGGCGCTGGCCGAGCTGTCGCAGCTGGCCGACGCCGCGCGCCAGGCCGATGCGGCCGGGCGCCAGGCCGCCAAGGCCGCCCTGCTCGGCGGCGGCGCCCTGCTCGGCCTGCTGCAGCAGGATCCGGAAACCTGGTTCAAGCACGGCGGCTCCACCGACGTGGATGCGGCCCAGGTCGAATCCCTGCTGGAAGCACGCCGTGCCGCACGCGCGGCACGCGACTTCAAGCGTGCCGACGCGATCCGCGAGGAGCTGACCGCCATGGGCGTGGTGATCGAAGACGGCGCGCAAGGCACGCGCTGGAGCGTCGCCAAAGGCTGATGCATGCGCGAACAGGCGGCCGCACGGTCGCCTGTTCGCCGTGGTTTCGTCCGAAACGCGCGATAATGCGCCGATGAACACCACCGTATCGAGCGCCGCGCAGGCGCAGCAGGACATCGTCGACGAGTTCGCCTTCTTCGGCGACTGGACCGAGCGCTATCAGTACCTGATCGACCTGGGCAAGCAGCTGCCGCCCTTCCCCGAGGACCTGAAGACCGAGGCCTATCGCGTGCACGGCTGCCAGTCGATGGTGTGGCTGGTGCCCGAGGGCGACGCCGCGCGCATGCATTTCCAGGCGGCCAGCGACTCGGCCATCGTGTCCGGCCTGATCGCCCTGGTGCTGCGCGTGTATTCGGACCGCTCCGCACGGGAAATCGTCGACACCGAGCCGCGCTTCATCGACGCCATCGGCCTGGCCAAGCATCTCTCGCCCACCCGCTCCAACGGCCTGGCCGCGATGCTGGCCAAGCTGAAGTCCTACGCCGCCGCGGCGCTCTGAGCAGCGTGTTCCCTTAGACGTGTTCCCTTAGAGCGGACACGCAAAAAGCCCCGCCGGAGGCGGGGCTTGGCGATCCGTCATGACAGACGGATCTTAGTCGCCCATCTGCTTCTGCAGATGCTCGCGACGCTCCTGCGCATCCAGCGAGAGCGTGGCGATGGGGCGCGCTTCGAGGCGCTCCACGCCGATCTCTTCGTCGGTTTCTTCGCAGTAGCCGTAGCGGCCTTCCTCGATCCGGCGCAGGGCCTTGTCGATCTTGGAAATGAGCTTGCGGTAGCGGTCGCGGGTGCGCAGCTCCAGCGAGTTCTCCGTTTCGCGGGTGGCGCGCTCGGCTTCGTCGCCGACGTCGCGCACCTCGTCGCGGAGGTTCTCCATGGTCTGGCGCGACTCTTCCACCAGCTGCTCGCGCCATTCGCGGAGCTTGTTGCGGAAGTAGGCGAGCTGCCGCGGGTTCATGTACTCCTCGTCGTCCAGGGGCTTGTAGCCCTTGGGCAGGTCGATGGAGGTCGTGGAAGGCAGGGCGTAGCGCCCGTCTTCCTTGGTGATGCCATTGTCGAGTACGGCTGTGGAACTATTCATCGAGGACTGCGGGGTCTTCTGCTTTTTGGAGGGGGTATGGCGCGCGGTAGCGGTGGCTACTTTGGGGGGCGCCACGGCGATGGCGCTCGCCACCTTGCCCGGAGGGGGCGCGGCGACGGGCTTCGGTGTTTCCTTGGCGGCGGCCGGAGCCGGCGCGGCGACTTTCTTTTCCACCACGGCCGGCTTCGCAGCTGGCTTGGGCGCCACCGGCGCCTTGGCGGGTGCGGGCTTCACGACGGCCTGCTTGGCGGCGGCCTGCTTGGCGGCGGGCTGCTTGGCGACGGGCTTAGGCGGCGGCGCCTTCTTGGCGGCGACCGGCTTGGCGGGCGGCGCGGCCTTCTTGGGCGCCGGCTTGGCGGCTTGCTTCACGGGAGCGGATTTCACAGGGGCCTTTTTCGCGGCCGGCTTGGGAGCCGGTTTCTTGGCCGGGGCCGGCTTCTTGGCGGCCACGGTCTTTACGGGTGCCTTCTTGGCCGCGGGCTGCTTGGCCGGCGCCGCCTTCTTGGCGGGCGCGACCTTGGCGGCGGGTTTCTTGGCCGTCGTCTTGACCGCCTTGGCGGCGACTTTCGACTTGCTGGGCTTGACCTCTTTGGCCTTGGCCGCAGGCTTTCCCTTCTGCGTCTTGGCAGCTGTCGAACTACGCGTCGTTTTCGCCATTTCCCTTCACCATTTTGGCCTTGGCGGCCGGGTGTTATAGCCCATGTGACCTACCCCGGCAACCATGCATCTGGAATACTTCACGCCCGCTCTGCCAACTTCACCGCGCGCTGTTTCGGCAGCGTAAAACCGTCGTGACACGACTCTTACTTCTACTGCTGAGCCTGTACAAGCGCCTGTTGAGCCCCCTGCTCGGTCCGCGCTGCCGGTTCCATCCGAGCTGCTCGGATTATGCACGGATCGCCGTGGCGCGCTTCGGCCCCCTGCGCGGCAGCCTGCTGGCCGGCTGGCGCCTGTTGCGCTGCCAGCCGCTGTGCGACGGTGGCATGGATCCGGTGCCCGAGCAATTCACTTTCCGCCGTTGCCGCAACCACGAGGAACCTCATGTCCACTGACTGGCTGATCAAGAACGCCGAACTGGTCAACGAAGGCCGCCGCTTCCATGCCGACCTGCGCGTGAAGCACGGCCGCATCGAAACCATCGCCGGCGACCTCGACGCACGCCCCGGCGAGCAGGTGGTCGAGGCCGCCGGCCTGTGGCTGCTGCCCGGCATGATCGACGACCAGGTGCACTTCCGCGAGCCCGGCCTCACCCACAAGGCCGACATCGCCCACGAATCGGCCGCCTGCGCCGCCGGCGGCATCACCAGCTACATGGAGATGCCCAACACCAAGCCGCCCGCGCTGGACCGCGACACGCTGGAAGCCAAGTACGCGCGCGCCGCCGAAGTCTCCGCGGTGAACTACGCGTTCTACATGGGCGCCAGCAACGACAACCTCGAGGCGATCCGCTCGCTCGACCCGCTGGCCGCCCCGGGCGTCAAGGTGTTCATGGGCGCCTCCACCGGCAACATGCTGGTGGACAACCCCGAGGTGCTCGACGGCATCTTCCGCGAGGCGCCCACGCCGATCATCACGCACTGCGAAGACACCCCGATGATCGATGCGCTGCACGCCAAGGCGCGCGAGAAGTACGGCGACGACATTCCGGCCTGGGAACACCCGCTGATCCGCTCGCGCGAGGCCTGCATCAAGTCCACCCGCCTGGCCATCTCGCTGGCGCAGAAGCACGGCAGCCGCCTGCACGTGCTGCATATCTCCACCGCCGACGAACTCGCGCTGTTCCAGCCCGGCCCGCTCAAGGGCAAGCGGATCACCGCGGAAACCTGCGTGCACTTTTTGCACTTCGACGACCGCGACTACGAGCGCCTGGGTTTCCTGATCAAGTGCAACCCGGCGATCAAGACCGCCGCCGACCGCGAGGCGATCACCCGCGCCCTGGCCGAGGGCCGCCTCGACGTGCTCGCCACCGACCACGCCCCGCACCTGCTGGAAGAAAAGGCGCAGCTGTACGACAAGGCGCCGTCCGGCCTGCCGCTGGTGCAGTTCGCGCTGCAGGCGGCGCTGCAGCGGGTGTTCGAGGGCAAGCTGTCGCTGGAGCGCGTGGCCGAGGCGGTGACGCATGCGCCGGCCACGCTGTTCGACGTGAAGGAGCGCGGCTACCTGCGCGAAGGCTATGCGGCCGACCTGGTGCTGGTCGACCCCAACAAGCCGCATACGGTGCGCCGCGAGGAAGTGCTGTCCAAGTGCGGCTGGTCGCCGTTCGAGGGCTACACCTTCAACAGCTCGATCGCTGCCACCTTCGTCAACGGCCAGCGCGTGTGGGACGGCCGCAGCGTCGATCCCTCGGTGCGCGGCCAGCGCCTGGCTTTCGCCCGATGAGGCGATGGTGCCTGGCCATGCTCGCGCTGATGTGCGCGAGCGCGGCCCAGGCGGCGGGCGGTGCACTGCCCGCCAGCGTTTCGCAGGGCGGGCTGATCGTCGGCAAGTTGCCCGGACTGGCCCACGCCAGCGTCGGCGGCAAGCCGGTGCGCGTCGGTGCGGACGGCATCCTGGTGTTCGGCGCCGGGCGCGATGACAAGGGCCCGTTGCTGGTCAACCTGGCCTATCGCGACGGCCGCCGCGAAACCGTGCGCATCGCGGTGACGCCGCGCGGCTGGCCGACGGAACGCGTGAACGGCGTGCCGCCGAAGACGGTCAACCCGCCGCCGGACCTGGCCGCGCGCATCCGGCGCGAGCAGGCCGAGGTGGCCGCCGCGCGCAACCGCGACGACGACCGCGAGGATTTCCTCGCCGGCTTCGCCTGGCCGGTGCACGGCCGCATCAGCGGCCGCTTCGGCAGCCAGCGCATCTACAACGGCGATCCGAAGGCGCCGCATCCGGGCATGGACATCGCGGTGCCGCAGGGCACGCCGGTGCAGGCGCCGGCGGACGGCATCGTCACCTTCGCCAGGCCCGGCCTGTATCTCACCGGCGGCACCGTGCTGCTGGACCACGGCTACGGGCTCAGCTCGAGCTTCCTGCACCTGTCGCGGCTGGACGTGAAGGCGGGACAGCGCGTGCACCGGGGCGAGGTGCTCGGTGCGGCCGGCATGACCGGGCGCGCGACCGGCCCGCATGTGCACTGGGGCGTCAACTGGTTCGGCGTGCGGCTGGATCCGCTGCTGTTGCCGGGTATCGCCAAGCCATGAAAAAAGGCGCCGACCGGCGCCTTTTTTCATCCTTCTCCGAACACTGGCTCAGCCGCGCGGCGCGCTGCCGAAACCACCGGCCACACCCTTGCTCGCATAGGCCACGGCGTCGTGCGGATGCAGGCTTTCCTGGTGCTCCACGCGGATGTGGAAATCGCTCAAGGCCGCGTCGGCGTCCAGCGCCTTCTGGATGCGGCGCGCCGCGTCCTCGCAGAACATCAGGTTGCCGCCGTTGGCCAGTGCGAAGGCCTGTTCGTCCTCGCGCTTCACCGCGGTCTGCACCGGCGTGCCCAGCGCCTGCTCGGCGCGGTCGATCAGCCGGATCAGGTCGAAACTGCCGCCATCGGCGATGCGCACGCGCAGCCGCGCCACGCTGCGCTGCGCATGCGGCGTGGCGACGATGCCGTGCTCCGAACCGAGCCAGGCCAGCACGGCGGCATGGTCGAGCGGTGCGGTGGCTTCGAAGTCCCTGGCGAACTGGTCCTGGATCAGCTGCCGCGACAGCGCGGCCGAGGCCGGGCAGGTGGACGAATAGACCACCTCGGTGCCGTACTCCAGCAGGAACTCCTCGCCCACCATGCTCGCTTCGATGCACACCGGATACGCGCGCCAGCCGCTGTTGCCGCTGCGCAGTGCCGGGCGGCGCACCAGTTGCTCGAAGCGGATGCTGAGGCAGGCGCGGTCGGATAGATCCTTGTGCGATTCCAGGAAGGCCCGCAGCAGTTCGCGCAGCGACTGCGCCGTCACCGCCTGCGTGCTCAGCGCATGCTCCACCAGCAGATACAGCCGCGACATATGGATGCCGCGCTGGTCCGGCCGATGCAGGTTGACGAAGGCGCCGACCCGCGCGCTGGCGCGCTGCGGCTCGCCGTCGCCGGCGTCGAAGCGCACCGGCACCTCGATGCCGTCCATGCCGACCCAGTCCAGCGCGCCGGCCAGGTGCGGCTGCGCGTGATGGGCGACGTCGGGAAGCAGGCGTGCGGTTTGTTCGTGGGTGTACATGGGAAACCCTTCAGACGGGCATCGTAGCCGCGTGCCCTGACCTGCCTATCTTGGGACAGTGCACGCCCGCGGCAATAGCGCGGGCTCGGAAATGCCGCGCCGGCCGGCGCTCAGCCGGCCGCACGCTGCCATTGGCGCGCCGCGCGCCAGGCCTGCCAGGCCGTGCCGAAGCCGCTGCGCGACAGGCCGCTGCGCAGCACGGCCAGCGGGTCGGTGGCCTTGGCGGCGCGGCGGGCCAGCACGCGGCCGGTATCCGATTCCAGCGCGCGGAATACGCTCAGCGGTCCCGGCAGGCGCCCGGCATCGCGCCAGGCGGTGGCGAGGTCGCCGAGCTGGGCGCGGATCGCCTGCTCGCGCGCGGGGTTGTCCTTGCGCAGGTCGCCGCGGCTGAGGCCGAAGCGCGCCATGCGCGCCATCGGCAGCGACAGGCGGTCGCGGTCGGCGTCTTCCTCCACCCGCAGCAGGGCGAACAGCAGGTGCGACAGCGTGGCGACCCGCGCGGCCTGTTCGGCGGACGCGGATTCGCCATACCACCAGGCCGTCTCCAGCGCGGCCAGCGCGCCATGCAATTGGCCGCTGGCGGCCAGCTGCGCATCGAAGTCGGCGGCGGTGCCCTCTTCCAGCTGCGCCATGCCGGCCAGCACCGGCGCCAGCCAGCGCTCGGCCGGCATGCGGCGCGCGCGTTCGTCGTCGAACAGCACCTGGGTCAGCGGATGGCGGCCGCCGCTGGCGGCGGCACCGGCGAGTTCCTCGGCCCACCAGTTGAGCTTGACCGCGGCCACCTGCGGCTCGCGGATGCCGTAGGCGGCGGACAGCAGTTCCTGTTCCAGCGCGGCCAGCGCGATATGCCCGGGGTAGCGCGCGCCATCCACGAAGGCCAGCGCGATGCGCTGGCGCGGCTGTACCGCCAGCCACTTGTCGACGTAGCTCTGCAGCGGGCCGCTGGATTCGGCAGCGGTCATGCCGCGACGGCGCCGCGCTGGAGCAGCACGGTGAGCTCGGACGGCGCGTCCAGCACCAGGTCGGCGTTCCAGGCGTGCGGATCGCCGCCGTCCAGATAACCCCAGGCCGCGGCCACGGTGCAGCAACCGGCGGCAGCGCCGGCCAGCACGTCGCGGCGGTCGTCGCCGACGAACAGGCAGCGCGCCGGGTCCAGCCCCGCGCGCTCGCAGGCCAGCAGCACCGGCGCGGGGTCCGGCTTCTTCACCGGCAAGGTGTCCCCCGACACCACCGCGCAGGCACGCCCGGCCCAGCCGATCTGCCGCACGATCTCGTCGGTGAGGAAGCCGGGCTTGTTGGTGACGATGCCCCAGCGCAGGCCCTGCGCCTCGATCAGGGCGAGCAGGGCTTCCACACCGTCGAAAGCGCGCGTCTGGCGCGACATGACGTCCTGGTAGAGCTCCAGGTAGCGCGGCACCAGCGCCAGCACGCCGGCCTGGTCGAGCGCGGGAAAGCCGACGCCGATCAGCGCGCGCGAACCGCGCGACACCACTTCGCGCACCGGCTCGTAGGCCGGCACCGGAGCGCCCTGCTCCGCGCACAGCGCCACCAGGGCGTCGTACAGGTCGGGGGCGCTGTCGAGCAGGGTGCCGTCGAGGTCGAACAGCACGCCTTGAAGGTCTTGCGGGAGTGGTTTCATCAGGAGCGGGGCTTTAGGCAGGTTTGCGCGCGCACAGCACGTAGTTGACCGAAGTGATGCGGCCCAGCCAGGCCTTGCGGTTCACCGGGTTGTAGCCGAGGCCGGTGACGTCCTCCAGTTCCAGCCCGGTGTGGCGCAGCAGGCGGCCGAGCTCGGACGGCTTGAGGAACTTGCCGTAGTGGTGCGTGCCGCGCGGCAGCATGCGCAGCAGGTATTCGGCGCCCAGGATGGCCGCACCGAACGCGGCCGGCGTGCGGTTGATGGTGGACATGAAGACCAGGCCGCCGGGGCGCACCAGGTTCGCCAGGTCGGCCACCAGCGCGGCCGGATCCGGCACGTGCTCGATCAGCTCCATGCAGCACACCGCATCGAACGAAGCCGGTTCCGTGGCCGCCAGCGCGGCCGAGGACTGCACGCGGTAATCCACGTTCAAGTTGGATTCGTGCAGATGCAGCCTGGCCACCTCGATGACCTTCTCGCCCAGGTCGATGCCGGTGACCTCGGCGCCGGAGCGCGCCAGCGCCTCGCTGAGCAGGCCGCCGCCGCAGCCCACGTCGGCGACGCGGGCGCCGCGCAGGTCCATGCGGGCCGCCACGTAGCCCAGGCGCACCGGGTTGAGGTCGTGCAAGGGACGCGATTCGCCGTCGGGATCCCACCAGCGGGCGGCCAGCTTGCCGAAGCGGGCGATTTCGTCGGGGCTGACGTTAGGCGAGGCTTGCATGGGGGTACCTCTGGGGGTGTTGCTTGCGGGGAGGCCGTAGCTTAACGCGCGTGCCACTCGTGAACGGTGAAATCCCACCCGCCGCTGACATAGGCCGGATCGGCATGGACCATCGCCATGGCCTGGGCCAGGTCGTCGCCGAACAGCAGGTAGGCGCCGCCGCTGCCGTCGGCGAAGCCGCCGGTCAGTTCCAGCCGGCCGCCGCCGCGCAGGCCTTCCAGGTAGTCGCGGTGCGGCTGCACCACGGCCGGGTCGAACCGCGCGTTGCGCATCACCAGCACCAGATAACGCTGCATGGATTCAAACCCCCGCGTCGATGGCGGCGATGCGGTCGCGCCAGGCATGGGTGCGGGCGCGGATGCCGTCCACGTCCATGTCCACCAGCACGCGCCCGGCCAGCTTGCGGCGGCCGGCGATCCACACGTCGGTGACCTGGTGGCGGCCGGTGGCGTAGACCAGCTGCGAGGCCACGTGGAACAGCGGCTGGGTTTCCAGGTCCGACAGCCGCACCGCGGTAAGATCCGCCTGCTTGCCGGCCTCGATCGAACCGATCCGGTCTTCCAGTCCCATGGCCCTGGCGCCGTTGAGCGTGGCCGCGCGCAGCGCGTAGGCCGCATCGAAGGCGGCGGCGTCGTTCGACACCGCCTTGGCCAGCATGGCGGCGGTGCGCATCTCGCCGAACATGTCCAGGTCGTTGTTGGAGGCGCAGCCGTCGGTGCCGATCGCCACGTTGACGCCGGCCCGGCGCAACTGCTCGGCCGGGCAGAAGCCGGAGGCGAGCTTGAGGTTGGACTCCGGGCAATGCACCACCGACACGCCGGCCTCGGCGCAGGCGGCAATCTCGCCCTCGGTCAGCTGGGTCATGTGCACGGCGATCAGGCGGTCGTTGACCAGCCCCAGCTGCTGCAGGCGCTGGAACGGACGCAGGCCGGACTTCTGCTTCTCTTCCTCCACCTCGTGCGCGGTCTCGTGCGTATGCAGGTGCACCGGGATGTCGAGCTGGTCGGCCAGCACGCGGATGCGCTCGAAGCTCTGGTCCGACACGGTATACGGCGCATGCGGCGCGAACGCGGTGCCGATCAGCGCGTCGCCGCGGAAGCTGTCGTGCACTTCGGCCGCGCGCTCGAAGTATTCGTCCTGGGATTTGGCCCAGGCGGTGGGGAACTCGATCACCGGCAGGCCGACCGTGGCGCGGAAGCCCAGGCGCCGGTAGGTGGCGCCGATCACGTCGGGGAAGAAATAGTTTTCGTTGGCGCAGGTGGTGCCGCCGCGCAGCATCTCGGCCACCGCCAGCTCCACGCCGTCGCGCACGAACTCCGGCCCGATCACCTGGCCTTCCACCGGCCAGATGTGCTGCTGCAGCCACACCATCAGCGGCAGGTCGTCGGCCAGGCCGCGCAGCAGGGTCATGGGGTTGTGCGTATGCGTGTTGACCAGGCCGGGGATCAGCGCGTGCTCGCCCAGCTCGACGCGTTCGCGCGGCGCGTAGGCGGCGCGCGCGTCGGCGATCGGCAGCACGGCGACGATGGCGCCCTGGTTTACCGCGACGGCGTGGTTTTCCAGCACCACGGCGTGCGGCTCGACGGGGACGACCCAGCGCGCTTCGATAACCAGATCAATCACAGTGCTGCCGGGGTT
Organism: Dyella sp. SG562; assembly: GCF_011759495.1. NCBI lineage: Bacteria > Pseudomonadati > Pseudomonadota > Gammaproteobacteria > Lysobacterales > Rhodanobacteraceae > Dyella > Dyella sp. SG562. Next base: position 59,129 of record NZ_JAAOYS010000015.1, on the reverse strand, counting down.
CATGCGCTACCTCGCCGATTCGGTTCCAGAAAACATCTATAAAAAAACGGCACGGCGTCCGTGAGGCTGCCGTGCCGTTCGATGTCGCCGCCGCGATTATTTACCGACGCGGCTGACGTATTCGCCCGTGCGGGTATCGACCTTGATCACTTCGTCGGTGGTGACGAACAGGGGCACGCGCACCACGGCGCCGGTTTCCAGCGTGGCCGGCTTGCCGCCGCCGCCGGAGGTGTCGCCGCGCAGGCCGGGGTCGGTCTCGGTGATCTTCAGCTCGACGAAGTTCGGCGGCTGCACCACGATGATCTCGCCGTTGAACAGGGTGACCACGCACTCTTCCTCGCCCTTCAGCCACTTCGCCGCGTCGCCCACGCCGACCTTGCCGGCCTGGTGCTGCTCGAAGGTTTCCTGCTGCATGAAGTGCCAGTACTCGCCGTCGGAGTACAGGTACTGCATGTCGGTGTCGACCACGTCGGCGACTTCGAAGCTGTCGCTGGACTTCATGGTCTGCTCGGTGGTGCGGCCGTTCTTCAGGTTGCGGATGAAGATGCGGGTGAAGGCCTGGCCCTTGCCGGGCTTGATGAAGTCCGCGTCGGTGATGACCCACGGGTCGTTGTTGTGAAGGATCTTCATACCCTTCTTGACGTCGTTGAGACCGACGGTGGCCATGCGCTTGTGCTCCAGAGGTGACACCGCCCGGGGGCGGCTACAATAGGGGATCGTCCGGGCCCTGGGCCCGATCCAAGGCCCGACATGATAACCGCAAGCCCCGCCGCCCGCCTATTGCCGACCGCCCCCGACTGGCGCGAGCTGTGGCGCGCGTCGATCACCGATGCCGGCGAACTGCTGCGCAGCGTGGGCCTGGAACACCTGGCCGGGCGCCTGCCGCCCGCCGACGCCGGCTTCGCCCTGCGCGTGCCGCGCGGCTTCGCGGCGCGCATGCGGCCCGGCGACGCCAGCGACCCGCTGCTGCTGCAGGTGCTGCCCCAGCTGGCCGAACTGGAGCAGGCCCCGGGCTATCTGATCGACCCGGTCGGCGACCTCGCCGCGCGCGAGGCGCAGGGCCTGCTGCACAAATACGAAGGCCGCGCCCTGCTGATCGCCAGCGGCAGCTGCGCGGTGAACTGCCGCTACTGCTTCCGCCGCCATTTCCCCTACGGCGAGGAGATGGCCGCGGCCGGGCAGTGGCGCAAGGCGCTGGAGCATCTGCGCCAGGACGCCTCCATCACGGAGCTGATCCTGTCCGGCGGCGACCCGCTGTCGCTGGCCACGCCCAAGCTGGAAGAACTCAGCCGCGGCCTGGCCGGCATCCCCCACGTGACCCGCCTGCGCATCCATACGCGCCTGCCGGTGGTGCTGCCCGAACGCATCGACGACGCCTTCCTGGCCTGGTTCGCCGCGCTGCCGCTGCAGAAAGTGGTGGTGCTGCACGCCAACCACGCCAACGAATTCGATGCCGCCGTGGATGCCGCCTGCCGCCGCCTGCGCGAGGCGGGCGCCACGGTGCTCAATCAATCGGTGCTGCTAAAGCAGATCAACGACGATGCCGATACGCTGGTGAAGCTCTCGGAGCGCCTGTTCGCCGCGGGGGTCCTGCCCTACTACCTGCACCAGCTGGACCGCGTGCAGGGTGCGGCGCACTTCGAGGTGGACGATGCGCGCGCGCTGGCGCTGGTCGAGGCGATGCGCCGCCGGCTGCCGGGGTACCTGGTGCCGAAGCTGGTGCGCGAGGTCGGCGGAGACGCTTCCAAGCGCCCTGTCTGAAACTGAGTGCGCCGCGTCACTCCTAGGACTTTTTCGCTGGCGGATGTCATACGAATCCGTTAAAACCAAGCGCTGCCGGCCGGCGCCTCGCCGGCCAGCCCCATCGACAGCTCGGGCGCCCATGGACCGTACAACGTGCCAATGAAGACAGACCTGGTCATCAAGATTCTTTTCATCGAGAAATCGGTCGAAGACGCGGAACAGATCGTCAGCCTGCTGCGCAACAACGGCATCGCCGTGCGCCCTGCGCGCGCCACCAATGCGGAACAGATCCAGGCCGCGCTGGAGGAACTGGGCCCCGACGTGGTGCTCTACGACCCCTCCGTCGGCACGGTCGCCCTGGCCGATCTGCTCCACCAGCTCGACGCCAATGGCCGCGATCTCTCGGTGATCGCGGTGGTGCCGCAGGTGGACAACACCATCGTCTCGGACTTCTTCGTCAACGGCGTGCGCGCCATCGCACTGCGCCCGCAGCCCAAGCAGCTGCTGGCGGTGGTGCAGCGCGAGTTCGAATCGCTCAACACGCGCCGCCAGCTGCGCCGCCTGGAGACCGCGCTGCGCGAATCCGAGCGCCGCTGCGATGCCTTGCTGGATTCCTCCACCGACGCCATCGCCTACGTGCACGAAGGCATGCACGTACGCGCCAACCAGGCCTACCTGGACACCTTCGGCTATGCCGAATTCGACGACCTGCTCGGCCTGCCCGTGCTGGACATGATCGGCTCCACCCATGCCGAGGACTTCAAGGCCACGCTGAAGAGCCTGTCGCGCGGCGAGAAGCCCTCGTCGCCGATGGAGCTGCAGGCGCGCCGCGCCGACGCCAGCAGCTTCAAGGCCATGGTCGAATTCGCGCACGCCACCTTCGAGGGCGAGCCCTGCGTGCAGATCGTGTTCCGCCGCCAGCAGGTGGACCCGTCGGTGCTGGAGCAGTTGCAGCGCGACCCGGTCACCGGCCTGTTCAACCGCGCGCGCATGCTCGAATGCATCGACCAGGCGGTAGCCGCCGCCACCGAAGGCACCAAGGGCCAGTCGCTGCTGCTGATCGAGCCGGACAACTGGCAGGCGATCGTCTCCGGCATCGGCCTGGGCAAGGCGGACGAGCTGCTGGCGGCCTTCGCCGCGCGCGTCAATGCCCTGCTCGGCCTGGAAGACACCGCCGGCCTGCTGGCCGAGCACACCGTCGGCGTGATCCTGCATTCGCGCAACGACGACGGCATCAAGGAATGGATCGCCAGCCTGCAGCAGGCGGTGGCCAGCGAGATCTTCGACGTCGGCTCGCGCTCGCTCACTGTCACCACCAGCATCGGCGGCAGCCTGCTGGGCGAGAAGAACGCCAATACCGAGCTGCTGCTGGAACAGGCCGGGCAGTCGCTGCGCAATGCGCAGAGCCTGGGCGGCAGCCGCTACGACCTGCACGACCCGGCGGCGCGCGAGAAGGCCGACGCCGAGCGCGAACGCTACTGGCTGGGCCAGCTGAAGCAGGCGCTGAGCCAGGACGAGTTTGTGCTGTACCACCAGCACATCATCAGCCTGCAGGACGCCGAGGGCGAGTTCTCTGAGATCCTGCTGCGCCTCAACGGCCCGCAGGGCGAAGTGCTGCCCGGCTTCTTCATGCCGATCGCGGAGAAGTACAACCTCACCCCGGCGATCGACCGCTGGGTGCTGAACCAGGCCATCCAGGCGCTGACCTCGCGCGAGCGGCTGGCCTCGCCGACCACCTTCTTCGTCAAGCTCACGTCCGGCTCGCTGCAGGACGAGCAACTGATTCCGTGGCTGTCGCAGCGCCTGAAGCAGGCCAATCTGAAGCACGGCAAGATCGTGCTGGAGATGACCGAGAGCAAGGTGGTCACTTCGATGCGGCCGGCCCAGGTGTTCGTGCGGGCATGGAAGCAGCTCGGCGGCCAGTTCGCGCTGGAGCAGTTCGGCTCGGGCCTCAACTCGTTCCAGCTGCTCAACCATATCGACGCGGACTACGTGAAGATCGACCGCAGCTACATGTCCAACCTGCCGCAGCAGCCGGACAGCCAGAAAAAAGTGGCCGAGCTGTGCCGCCAGGCGCGCGAGATCAAGCGCCTGACCATCGCCGAATGGGTGGAGGATGCGGCCAGCACCTCGCTGCTGTTCGCCTGCGGCGTGGACTTCGTGCAGGGCAACTTCCTGCAGGAGCCGCAGCGGCTGGCGATCACGCCCTGAGCTGAACCTGGCGGGTCCGCCGCATGCGGGCCCGGCCTCTCGGGCAGGCACAAAACCCGGGCATGAAAAAACCCGCGGATGCCAGGCATCCGCGGGTTTCTTTTGAACGGTAGACCGAAGCCCGATTACTCGGCGCTGGCCTTCGCCTTGGCGGCGGCGGCGACGTCTTCCTTGATGCGGGCAGCCTTGCCTTCCAGGCCGCGCAGGTAATACAGCTTCGCGCCGCGGACCTTGCCCTTGCGCTTCACCTGCACCGACTCGATGGCGGCGCTGTGCGACTGGAACACGCGCTCCACGCCGGTGCCGTGCGAGATCTTGCGCACGGTGAAGGCGGAGTTGAGGCCGCGGCTGCGCTTGGCGATGACCACGCCTTCGAAGGCCTGCACGCGCTCGCGGTTGCCTTCCTTCACCTTGACGTTGACGACCACGGTGTCACCAGGGCCGAACTCCGGCAGCTGGCGGGTGATCTGCTCGGCTTCGAACTGTTCGATGATCTTGTTCATGGCAACACCTATCTGATTTCAATGGCTGCGGTTACTGCTTGGCCGCATCGTTAGCTTGCCGCGTGAGCTCTGCTTGAGCGTGTTCGCGACGGAATTCTTCCAACAACGCACGGGATTCTTTATCCAGCGCGCGTTGCACCAAGAGGTCCGGACGCCGCAGCCAGGTCCGTCCCAGGGCCTGCTTCAGGCGCCAGCGGCGGATCGCCGCGTGGTCGCCGGACAGCAATACCTCCGGCACGTCACCCAGTGCGTGGCGCACCGGCTTCGCGTAGTGCGGGCAATCCAGCAATCCGTCCGAGAACGAATCCTGCTGCGCCGACTGCGCGTCGTTGAGCGCCCCTTCCTGCAGGCGGCCGACCGCGTCGATGATCACCGCCGCGCCCAGCTCGCCGCCTGACAGCACATAATCGCCGATAGAAAGCTCTTCGTCGACCTCGTGCGCCAGCAGACGCTCGTCCACACCTTCGTAACGTCCGCAGAGCAGTGCGATGCGCGGCAGCTTCGCCAGCGCCTCCACCCTGCCTTGCGTCAGCCGCGCACCTTGCGGGCTGAGATAAATCACGTGCACCGGTTCCGGTGCGGCCTCGCGCATGGCCTGGAGGGCCGCGCGCAGAGGATCGATCAGCATCACCATCCCGGGTCCGCCGCCACAGGTGCGGCCGTCCACGGTGCGGTAATTATCGGTGGCGTAGTCGCGCGGGTTCCAGGTTTCCACCTGGAGCAGCTCGCGCTGCTGGGCGCGCCCGACGACACCGACGGCAGCGCACTGGCGCACGAAGTCGGGAAACAGCGTGACGACGTCGAAGCGCATGACCCTCAAACTCCAGCTGCGGCGCAACCGCCGTCAGAATTCAGGATCCCAGTCCACCACCATGCGTCCGCCGGACAGGTCCACCGAACGCACGTAAGAACCCTGGACGAAGGGAATCAGCCGCTCGCGCTCGCCGTCCCTCACCACCACGACGTCGTTGGCCCCGGTGGCGAACAGGTGAGTCACCCGTCCCAGGACCACGTTTTCCGTGGTGACGACCTCGAGGCCCTCGAGATCGACCCAGTAATACTCGTCCTTGCCGGGAGGTGGCAGCTGCTCGCGGGGGACGTGGATGTCCTGCCCGATGAGTGCTGCCGCCGCGTCGCGGTCGTCGATGCCGGGAAAATAGGCGACTAAGCCCTTGCCCTGCGGACGACCTTTGACCCCGTGCAGTTCCTTTACCTCACCCGGCGCCGTGATGAGCAGCCAGGGCTGGTAGCGGAAAATCTGGGTGCGGGGCTCGGTCCAGGATTCGATCTTGAGCCAGCCCTGCACTCCGTACAGCCCGACGATGCGTCCCACCAGGACGCGCCGGCCGGCTGCGGTCACGCTCAGGCAGCCTGCTGCTTGCCGGCTTCCTTCACCAGGGAGGCGACCTTGTCGCTCAGCTGGGCGCCCTTGGACACCCACTCCTGGATGCGCACGACGTTCAGCTCAAGGCGCTTGTCCTTGCCCGAGGCAACCGGGTTGTAGAAGCCCACGTTTTCGATGTTGCGGCCGTCGCGCGCGCTGCGCGAGTCCGTGACGATGACGTGGTAGAACGGACGGCCCTTGGCGCCGCCGCGCGAAAGACGAATCTTGACCATAAGTAAAAGCTCCAGAGATGCCGGCTGTACCGGCAGCACGCCCGAGCACGGGCGCGGTAAACGCGGCATTTTAGGGGGAAAGCCGGGAAAAGGGAATAGGGAACGGGGAATCGAAAAATCGCTGCTCGGACAGGGCGCTACGCCGCCCCTGTTCCCTGTTCACGATTCTCTGCTCCCGGCAAAGCTTCAGCGCATCGGCGGCAGGCCGCCCATGCCGCCCATGCCCTTCATGGCGCCGCGCATCTGGCGCAGCAGGCCCTTCGAGCCGCCCTTGGACAGCTTGGACATCATCTTTTCCATCTGCATGTACTGCTTGAGCAGGCGGTTGACGTCGGCCGGCTGGGTGCCCGAGCCGCGCGCCACGCGGGCGCGGCGTGAACCGTTCAGCAGGTCGGGATGGCGGCGCTCTTTCTTGGTCATCGAATTAATGATGGCGACCATGCGCTTGATCTCGCCGTCGTTGACCTTGGATTTCACGTTGTCCGGCAGGTTGGAGACGCCCGGCAGCTTGTCCATCAGGCCGGCCAGGCCGCCCATGTTGGACATCTGCTCAAGCTGGTCGCGCATGTCGTTGAGATCGAAGCGCTTGCCCTTGATGACCTTCTCGGCCAGCTTCTGGGCCTTTTCCTGGTCGACCTTGCGCTCGACTTCCTCCACCAGCGACAGCACGTCGCCCATGCCGAGGATGCGCTGGGCCACGCGGTCCGGATGGAACGGCTCCAGCGCGTCGGTCTTCTCGCCGGCGCCCAGGAACTTGATCGGGCGGCCGGTGACGTAGCGCACCGACAGCGCGGCACCGCCGCGGGCGTCGCCGTCGGTCTTGGTCAGCACCACGCCGGTGAGCGGCAGCGCCTCGGCGAAGGCCTTGGCGGTGTTGGCCGCGTCCTGGCCGGTCATGGAGTCGACCACGAACAGGGTTTCGACCGGGGTGATCGCGGCGTGCAGCGCCTTGATCTCGGCCATCATCGCCTCGTCCACGTGCAGGCGGCCGGCGGTGTCGACCAGCAGCACGTCGACCACCTCGCGGCGCGCGGCGACGATCGCATTTTTGGCGATGTCGACCGGGTTCTGGCCGGCCTCGGACGGGAAGAACTTCACGCCGACCTGCTCGGCCAGCGTGCGCAGCTGCTCGATGGCGGCCGGACGGTAGACGTCGCAGCTCACCACCATCACTTTCTTTTTCTTGCGCTCGGTGAGGAAGCGCGCCAGCTTGGCCACCGTGGTGGTCTTGCCCGCGCCCTGCAGGCCGGCCATCAGCACCACCGCCGGCGGCTGCTGCGCCAGGTTCAGTTCGGTGTTGGCGGTGCCCATCACCGCGGTCAGCTCGTCGCTGACCACCTTCACCAGGGCCTGGCCGGGGCTGAGGCTCTTGAGCACTTCCTGGCCGACCGCGCGCACCTTCACGCGCTCGATCAGCGCCTGCACCACCGGCAGCGCCACGTCGGCTTCCAGCAGGGCGATGCGCACTTCGCGCAGGGCCTCGCGGATGTTCTCCTCGGTCAGGCGGCCGCGGCCGCGCAGGCGGTTGACGGTGGCGGAGAGGCGTTGGCTGAGCGACTCGAACATGGCGGAGTACGGCAGAGGGAAAGTGGGCAAGTATAGCGGAGTGCGCCGGAGCCGCATTCACTCGTCCCAAGGGCATATGCGACACTCGCCGGTCATGGCTATCCCCCTTCTTTCCGTGCTCGCCGTCGTGCTCTACCTCGCCGCCGCCGGCGGGCTCGCCCGGCCGCTGCTGGGCGGCGGGCAGCCGCTGAACAAGTCGGCGCTGGGCCTGGGCGGCGCGGCCGTGCTGATCCATGCGGGCATCCTGCTGGGCGTGCACCGCGGCGCGCTGGACCTGCACTTCTTCGCGGCGCTGTCGCTGGTGGCCTGCGTGGTGTCGGCGCTCACCCTGATGGTCAACCTGACCCGCCCGGTGGCCGCGCTGGGCGTGATCGTGTTTCCGCTCAGCGCCCTGCTGCTGGCGGCGGACAGTTTCATGGCGCCGGCCACCGTGCCGCTGGCGATGGGCTGGCAGATCAAGCTGCACGTGACGGTGGCCCTGCTCGCCTTCAGCGTGCTGTCGATCGCCGCGGTGCTGGCGATCCTGCTGGCGGTGCAGGAACGCGCCCTGCGCCATCGCCACTTCGGCCCCTGGCTGCGCGCGCTGCCGCCGCTGACCCTGACCGAATCGCTGCTGTTCCGCCTGATCGGCGCCGGCTTCGTGCTGCTCACCTTCACCCTGCTGACCGGCGCGCTGTTCGTCGGCGACCTGTTCGGCCAGCACCTGATCCACAAGACCGTGCTGTCGATCATCGCCTGGCTGGTGTTCGGCGCCCTGTTGTTCGGACGCTGGCGCTACGGCTGGCGCGGGCGCCGCGCGGTCAATCTCACCCTGGTGGGCATGGGCGTGCTGCTGCTGGCCTTCTTCGGCACCAAGGCGGTGCTGGAACTGATCCTCCATCGCACGGCCTGAAGACGTGGCCGGTGCAGGTTGGGGTGAGCCAACGGCGAACCCCAACACCGCGCAGCCTGTGCATGGTGGCGACGTTGGGGTTCGCTGTGCTCACCCCAACCTACGCCGACGTTTTTCGCAATCCGGGAGATAGCAGATGAAGCTGATCGGCATGCTCGACTCACCCTTCGTCCGGCGCGCGGCGATCACGCTGCACCTGAAGGGCCTGCCGTTCGAGCACCAGTCGCTGTCGGTGTTCCGCAACTTCGACGAATTCCAGGCGATCAATCCGCTGGTGAAGGCGCCGACCCTGGTCGGCGACGAAGGCTGGCAGCTGGTGGATTCCTCGCTGATCATCGACTGGGCCGAAAGCACCGGCAGCGGCCCCAGCCTGATGCCCGGCGATCCCGGCGAACGCCTGCGCGCGCTGCGCCTCACCGGCCTGGCGCTGGTCGCCGCGGAGAAGAGCGTGCAGATCGTCTACGAAGGCAAGCGCAGCGAAGACCACCGCGACGCCGGCTGGCTGGCGCGCGTCGAAGGCCAGCTCAAGGCCGCCTACATGGGACTGGAACGCGAAGCCAGGGGCCGCGACGGCTGGCTGGTGAACAGCACGCTGACCCAGGCCGACATCACCATCGCCGTGGCCTGGCGCTTTACCCAGCTGATGCAGCCGGAACTGATCGCGGCGCAGGACTACCCTGCCCTGGCCGCGCATTCGGCGCGGGCCGAGCGGCTGCCGGCGTTTCTGGCGTTGCCGCCGGAGTGATGCGGCATACGGCGGGCGGCATTTCTTAGCTCGTCATCCCGGCCTGCGCCGGCATGACGAGTCAGGCGCGTTCGGCCGCGGCGTTTTCCATCGCCGGTTCCAGCCTGCGCACGAACGCGCGCCGCGCCAGGTGATAAGCCGGATCCGCGCCGAAGAAATTGCGCCGCATCTCCGCCAGCTCTTCTTCGGCGTAGCGCTCCAGCGGCTTGCGCTGTTCGTCCTCCGCGCGGCGCGCGGCCTTGCGGGCCAGTTCGTCGCGCCAATGCCGCGCCTCGTTGCCGGGCGCCAGGATCGCTTCCATCGCACCCGGCAATTCGCTGGCCGGCAGCACGCCGTCGACCAGCCCGATGCGCTTGGCGCGCGCCGTGCCCAGCGGCTGCAGCGATTCGGTAAGCAGGCGCGCGGCGGTTTCGCCGACGCGGCGCGGCAGCAGATAGGTCCAGTATTCCGAACCGTACAGGCCGCCCATGCCCTTGTAGTGCGGATTGAGCACGATGCCTTCGCGGGCGTAGACCAGGTCCGCGGCCAGCGCCAGGATCACCCCGCCCGCACCGGCATTGCCGCGCATAAGGGCCACCGTGCGCTTGTCGTGGGTGAGCACGATCTCGCGCACCAGCGCGTTCATCGCGAGGATATTGCGCCATGACGCCTCGGCCGGATCCCGCGCTGCCTCGATCGCATTGAGGTCGATGCCGTTCGACCAGAAATCCTCGCCGCCGCACAGCACCAGGGTGCGGGTAGGACGCGAGCGCGCATGCCGATATGCGGCGAGCAGCCGTTCCAGCAGCGCGGTGCCCATGGCGCCATTGAGCACGTCGAAATGCAGATAGCCGTTGTGGCCGCGTTCGCGGTAGCGGATCGGCTGCCAGGTGGAAGCGGAAGGCCGCGCCTCCGGCGCCAGCGGCCATTCCGGCACGCCGTCAAGGCGCTCGGCGAGCGCCAGCGTTGCAGGAAGTTTCACGTCGTAGCGCGGATCGTCCAGCGACAGGCCATGCCTGCGGCGCACATGGCTGATCCACAGCGCGCCATCGGCGCAGGCCACGCAAACGGCATCGTCGCGCCTGCCCAGCAACTGGCCCGGCGTGCCGCGCAGCTTCGCTTCGGGCTGGGCGCCGAACACGCGCAGCTTGACGCCAGCCATCGTCACCAGCAGGCCCGGCGCACTGTCCGCCGAACGGATATGCCGCAGCAGCCGTTCCGCCGGCGCATCCCAGCCGAGCTGGCGATCGGACTGCCGGCAAGGTGGACGTTCGTGGCCCCGCGTGTCGATGCGCTCGCCGAATGGCGGACGCTGGCCGCGCTGGTAGCGCTCCAGCGCCTCGCGGATCGCGGCCATCGCCGCGTCGGTGGTTTCGCGGCGGTAGATCGCGCTCTTGCTCGCCACGCGCAGAGGAAAGGAGCGATGCGCCCACACCGGGCCGCCATCCAGTTCGTCGCGCGCTTCCAGCACGGTGACGCCCCACTGCGGCGCATCTTCCAGCAAGGCCCAGTCCAGCGCGGAAGGGCCGCGGTCGCCGGGAATGCCGGGGTGCACGATCAGGCAGGTATGGCGCTGCCACACGCTGGCGGGGATCGCCGACTTCAGCATCGGCGCCAAAATCAGGTCGGGGCGGAAACGCTGCGCCGCGGCTTCCATCTGCGCGCCGCTGGCGACTTCGGCGATATCCAGGTGATGCCCCAGTTCTTCCAGTTCGACCTGCGCGCGCTGGGACAGTCCATTGTGCTTGGTGGACAGGAACAGGATCCGCATAGCCCCCTCTCCTTGAAGTGCGCTCCTCGCACTTGAGTGGGCGATGCTGCCAGCGCGCGATGGCGGCTTAAGTTGATGCAACGCACAGCTTCAAAAAAATCGAAAACGATGCAAGGCGCGCGAACTTTTTTCACGCGGTATCGACGCAGGCCATGATCGCCGCGCCGCCGCCGATGTTTACCGACAGGCGTCGATCGCCTGCGCGAGACGCTCCACGCCGATCACTTCCATCTCGCCCACCTTGCCCTTCTTCGGCGCATTCGCCTTCGGCACGATCGCGCGCTGGAAGCCGTGATGCGCGGCTTCCTTCAGGCGCTCCTCGCCATTGGGCACCGGACGGATCTCGCCCGACAGGCCCACTTCGCCGAAGGCGATCGTCTTCTCCGGCAAGGGCCGGTCGCGCAGGCTGGACAGCACCGCCAGCAGCACCGGCAGATCGGCCGCGGTTTCCTGCACGCGGATGCCGCCGACCACGTTGATGAACACGTCCTGGTCGTACGCCGCCACGCCGCCGTGGCGATGCAGCACCGCCAGCAGCATGGCCAGGCGGTTCTGCTCCAGGCCCAGCGCCACGCGGCGCGGATTGCCCAGCGAGGACTGATCCACCAGCGCCTGCACTTCCACCAGCAGCGGCCGCGTGCCTTCGCGCGTGACCATCACCGCGCTGCCCGAGGTGGGACCGGCATGCGCGGAGAGAAAGATCGCCGATGGATTGGGCACTTCGCGCAGGCCCTTCTCCGACATGGCGAACACGCCCAGCTCGTTCACCGCGCCGAAGCGGTTCTTGAACGCGCGCAGCACGCGAAAGCGGCTGCCGGATTCGCCTTCGAAGTACAGCACCGCGTCCACCATGTGCTCGAGCACGCGCGGGCCGGCGATGCCGCCTTCCTTGGTGACGTGGCCGACCAGGAAGACCGAGGTCCCGGTTTCCTTGGCGAAGCGGGTGAGCTTGGCCGCGGATTCGCGCACCTGGCTGACCGAGCCCGGCGCGGCGGTGAGCAGTTCCGTCCAGATGGTCTGGATCGAGTCGATCACCAGCACGCGCGGCCGCGTCGCCACGGCCTGTTCCAGGATGCGTTCGATGCAGGTCTCGGCCAGCGCATGCAATGGACCCAGCGGCAGGTCCAGCCGCTGCGCACGCGCCGCGACCTGGCCCAGTGATTCCTCGCCGGTGACGTAGACGCTGGCCAGCTGCTCGCCGAGCTTGCCGAGCATCTGCAATAGCAAGGTGGACTTGCCGATGCCGGGATCGCCGCCGATCAGCACCACCGAGCCATCCACCAGCCCGCCGCCGAGCACGCGATCGAGTTCGCCGATGCCGGTGAGCGAGCGCGTCTCGGCGGTCAGCGCCACCGAGGTGAGCGGCGTCACCTTCGGTGCGCCCGCCGCGGCGCCGGCATAGCCGGAGCTGCGCGCGGCGCCGGCCGACTTCACCGCCGGCTGCACCACGAATTCGCTCAGCGTGTTCCAGGCACCGCATTCGATGCACTGGCCCTGCCACTTGGAATGCTCCGCCCCGCAATCGGCGCAGACGTAGGCGGTCTTGGCCTTGGCCATGGATTCGAACTCTGCAAAAACGAAAGGCGAGCTTAGCCCGCCTTGATCGCAATCGGCGAGACGGCGGATGCCGGCGTCAGCTGTCGTCCTCGACGAACAGCACGCGTCGGGTCATGCCGCAGGTGAGGTCGTAGGAGATCGTGCCAGCTTGTGCGGCGATCTGCTCCACGGGCAGTTCCTCGCCCCACAGGGTGACGCGGTCGCCGACTTTCGCCTGCGGCGCTTCGCGCAGGTCCAAGGTGATCAGGTCCATCGACACGCGTCCGACCAGGGGCACGCGCCGGTCGCCCACCAGCACCGGCGTGCCGCTGGCGGCGCTGCGCGGATAGCCGTCGCCGTAGCCGACCGCGGCGACGCCGACCGGCATGTCTTCCGGGCAGGTCCAGGTGCCGTTGTAGCCGACGCGTTCGCCGCGGCGGATCCAGTTCACCGCGATCAGCCGCGTGGTCAGGGTCATGGCCGGGCGGAAGCCGAAGTCCGCGCCGCTCTTGCCCGGCACCACCGACAAGCCATACAGCAGGCCGCCGGTGCGCACCCAGTCGCCGCGCGCCTCCGGCCAGCCCAGCACGCCGGCGGAATTGGACAGCGCGCGCGGTCCGCTGAGGTCTTTCACCGCCTCGTTGAAGCGGCGGATCTGCGCACGCGTTTCGTCGCCTTCGAATTCCTCCGATTCGGAGAAATGCGTGAGCAGGCCGACCTCGGGATCGATGCCGGGCATCGCCGACAGCCGCGCGTGGATTTCGGCCACACGCTCCGGCGGAAAACCCAGGCGGTGCATGCCGGTGTCGACTTTCAGCCACACGCGCAGCGGACCGCGCGACGACGAGGCGCCGTCCAGCCAGGCGAGCTGGGATTCGTGATGGATCGCGGCATCCAGCTGCAGGCGCTGCATCTCGGCGATATCGCTGGCGCGGTCCGGGCCGGACAGCACCACGATGCGCTGCCGGTGCCCCGCCGCGCGCAGGCGCAGGCCGTCGCCCTGCGCCGCCACCGCGAAGGCGTCGGCGGCGCCGTCCAGCGCGCGCGCCACGCGTTCCAGGCCATGCCCATAGGCATCGGCCTTGACCACCGCCATGACCTTGGCCGGCGCGGCCATCGCCTTGATGCGGGCGAGATTGTGACGCAGAGCGCCGAGGTGGATGGTGGCGACGGTGGTACGGCTCATGATTCCTTGGCGCCGCGCGGAAGGCGGCGGCTGTATGGCGGCGGGCTTGATCGCGGAAAAGCTTAGCAGGCCGGGTCTGCGGGAGCCGGGGCTGGCCCGGGGAAATTCCGGGACAAGCGCGCGTAGGTTGGGGTGAGCCAAAGGCGAACCCCAACAGGCCTGGCCAGGTGGCCGCAACGTTGGGGTTCGCTGCGCTCACCCCAACCTACGCCGCGCGCAGCACCAGCACGCCGCCCACGATCAGCACGATCCCCGCGATCCGTCCCAACGTCAGCGCCTCGCCGAAGCACGCCGCGCCGAGCAGGGCCGTGCCGGCCGCGCCCAGCCCGGTCCAGACCGCATAGGCGCTGCTCACCGGCAGCACCGACAGCGCCCGCCCCAGCAGCCAGACGAAGGCCGCCAGCGCGGCCAGCGACAAGGCCGTCCAGCCCGGGCGCGTATAGCCCTGGGCGAACTTCATCGACAGCGCCCACAGCACGTCGAGCCCGCCGGCGGCCAGCAGCATCAGCCATGCGGTCGAGGTCTTCATCGCAGCCGCTCGGCCTGCAGCGCGGCCTGCACGGTGGGCCGGGCGGCCATGCGTTCCAGCCATGCCTGCAGATGCGCGAAAGCATCCAGCGGCACCTTGCACAGCTTCGCCCAGCTCACGATGGCGAACAGGTACGCATCGGCCACGGTGAAGGCCTGGCCGAGCAGGTAGTCGCGCCCGTCGAGTTGCCGCTCCACCAGCTCCAGCCGCTTGGCGATCTTGCCGCGCGCCACCTCGGCGGCCTGTTCGCCGTATTCCGGATGGAACAGCCAGGGGCTGAACATCTTGTGCAGCTCGGAGCTGATGTAGACCAGCCAGCGCATGGATTCGTAGCGCTGCAGCGGCGTCGCCGCCGGCAGCAGGCCGGCTTCGGGGTGCAGGTCGGCCAGGTATTGCAGGATCGCCACGCCTTCGGTCAGCAGGCTGCCGTCGTCCAGTTCCAGCAGCGGTACGTAGCCGTTGGGATTGAGCGTGCGGTAGTCGTCCTGCGTCGCGGCGATCACCGGCGGGGTGCCCAGGCGCAAGCGCACCAGTTCGGCCTCGAGGCCGAGTTCGCGCAGCACGATGTGCGGAGCGAGGGAACAGGTACCGGGGGTGAAGTAGAGTTTCATGCGAGCCTCCGTTGGGGAGGCGGCAGCATCCCGCCACGGGCACGCCGGCACCATCTGTCGCCGGCACAAGGAAAGCTTGCGCATGAAGTCAGGCGATTGGTCACTCGACGATCTGGCCCTGGTGCGCGCCATCGCGGCGCACGGCAGCCTGGCCGGCGCGGCGCGCGAACTGGGCGTGGATCACTCCAACGCGTTCCGCCGCCTCGGCGCGCTGGAAGCGCGCACCGGCGTCACGCTGTTCCGCCGCAGCCGCCGCGGCTACGAAGCCACCGATGCGGGCGAACTGGCCGCGGCCGCCGGCGAGCGCGTGCTGGCCGAAACCGCACTGCTGGCGCGCGAACTGCAGGGACACGACCAGCGCGTGCAGGGGCTGCTGCGCATCACCGCGCCGGACACCCTGGTGCGCCACGTGGTGGAACTGTGCAACGCGTTCGAGGCGCAGCACCCGTCGGTGCGCTTCGAGCTGGTGATCAACAACGCCTTCCTGACCTTGCAGAAGCGCGATGCGGATGTCGCGCTGCGACCGGCGCGCACGTCGCCCACCGGGCTTTCCGTGCGCAAGCTGGCGCCGATCGCCACCGCCGTGTACCAGGCCAAGGGCAGGCGCGGGACGGCGAACAAGGAGCGCTGGATCGGCCTGGGCGATGCGCTCGCCCATCTCGATGCCGCGCAGTGGCTGCATGCGCATGTCGACCCGTCGCAGATCGCCATCGTGGTCGACACCCTGCCCGCCGCGCTCGCCGCCTGCGAGGCCGGCATGGGGCGTGCGCTGCTGCCGTGCTTCCATGCCGAAGCGTCGTCCAAGCTGCGCCGCCTCGGCGCGCCGCTGGCGGAGGTGCAATCGCAGCTGTGGTTCGTCACGCATCCGGATCTGCGCCGCTCGACCCGCGTGCGGCTGTTCCGCGATTTCACCCAGGGCTGGGTGCAGCGGCACGCGGCGGATTTCTGGCCGGCTGCCTGAGCCGGCGCCGCGCTTACTCGAACGCCCCGACGAAGGAATCCGGCGCGTAGTTCATGAACTTGGTGTAGTGGCCCAGGAAGGTCAGCTTCACCGTGTCGGTGGGGCCGTTACGCTGCTTGCCGATGATGATCTCGGCCAGGCCCTTATCCGGCGATTCCTTGTTGTAGTAGTCGTCGCGGTAAATGAACATGATCACGTCCGCGTCCTGCTCGATAGCGCCGGATTCGCGCAGGTCCGACATCATCGGACGCTTGTCGGCGCGCTGTTCCAGCGAGCGGTTGAGCTGCGACAGCGCGATCACCGGACAGTTGAGCTCCTTGGCCAGGCCCTTCAGCGAGCGCGAGATCTCGGAGATCTCGGTGGCGCGGTTTTCCTTGTTGCCGGGCACCTGCATCAGCTGCAGGTAGTCGATCACGATCAGGCCCAGGCCGCCGTGTTCGCGGTGCAGGCGGCGCGAGCGCGAGCGCATTTCCACCGGCGAGAGGCCGGGCGTGTCGTCGATGAAGATCTTGGCTTCGGACAGCAGCGCGATCGCATTGGTGACGCGCGGCCAGTCCTCTTCGGCCAGGTCGCCGTTGCGCAGGTGCTGCGCATGGATGCGGCCGACCGAGGAAATCATGCGGAAGGCCAGCTGCGAGGCCGACATTTCCATCGAGAAGATCGCCACGGCCTTCTTGGCGCCCAGCGCGGCAGCCTCGGCGATGTTCACCGAGAACGCGGTCTTGCCCATCGAGGGGCGCGCCGCGACGATGATCAGGTCCGACGGCTGCAGGCCCGAGGTGAGTTCGTCCAGGTCGGTGAAGCCGGTGGAAATGCCGGTGAGCTGCCCGCGGTTTTCGTAGCGCTCGGACAGGATGCGGAAGGCGTCCTTCACCGCCTCGCGCATCGACACGGTGTCCTTCTTGCCGCGTGCGCCGGACTCGGCGATCTTGAACACGCGCTGCTCGGCGCTTTCCAGCACCTCCTGCACGCTGCGGCCTTCGGGCTGGTAGCCGTCCTCGGTGGTTTCGGTGCCGGCGTCGATCAGCTGCCGCAGGATCGACTTCTCGCGCACGATGTCGGCATAGGCGCCGATATTGGCCGCGCTCGGCGTGGCATTGGCCAGTTCCACCAGATACGTGGCGCCGCCGACCAGCTCGGCCAGGCCGTTGGCCTCGAACCAGTCGCCCAGGGTCACTGCGTCGCAGGGCATGCCCTTGTTGGCCAGCTCGGTGATGGCGCGCCAGATCAGGCGGTGGTCCTTGCGGTAGAAATCGCGCTCGCCGAGGCGGTCGGCCACCTTGTCCAGCGAATCGGGCGACAGCATCAGGCCGCCCAGCACGGCCTGCTCGGCGTCGATGGAATGCGGCGGCACGCGCAGCGCCTCGATGGCGGAGTTGCCGTGCTTGCGATCGGGGGCAAAGGACATCGAGTCTCCTCGCGAGTTGCCGGGCGAGTCCGACCAACGCGGATCGTCGCCATCAGAGGATACGCGGCGTTTTCTCATGCGACGAGACCATAACTCTGTGGATAACTTGTGGGAAAGCTGGGAATAGAGAATGGGGAATAGGAAATCGGACCACCAAGGCGACGCAGCCTCGATGACCTATTCCCCATTCCCTATTCCCGCCCCAAGAAAAAGGGCGCCGCAAGGCGCCCTTGTTCTTGGGGCTCAGGGGACCGGCTTACTTCTCGCCGATCACCGTCACCTTGACGGTCGACTGCACGTCGGCGTGCAGCGCGACGACCACTTCGAACTCACCGGTGGTGCGGATCGGGCCTTCGCCCTGGATCACTTCGTTCTTGTGGACGTCGTGGCCGGCGGCCTGCAGGGCGTCGGCGATCTCGCGCGGACCGACCGAGCCGTACAGCTTGCCTTCCGGGCTGGCGTTGACGGTGATGGTCACCGCCACGTCGGCCAGCTTGGCCTGGCGCGCGGTGGCGTCGGACAGCTGCTTGTTGGCCTTCGCTTCGTACTCGGCGCGGCGCTTCTCGAAGCTTTCGAGGTTGGCGGCGGTGGCCGGCGCGGCCTTGCCCTGCGGCAGCAGGTAGTTACGGCCGTAGCCCGGCTTCACCTTGACCTTGTCGCCCAGGTTGCCGAGGCCGCGGACTTTCTCGAGGAGGATCAGATCCATGGTTTATTCCTTTTCGTTAGCGCCGGAGAGTGGCCCGGCGCAGCCGTGGACGGGTGTCCGAAATGTCTGGGAATAGGGAATGGAGAGTCGGGAATCGGAGAGCGGCGCCGCGAACCGGCGAACCTGTTCTCTATTCCCTACTCCCTATTCTCCGCCACGCTCAGACGTCGTGGTTGTCGGTGTACGGCAGCAGCGCCAGGAAGCGCGCGCGCTTGACCGCGGTGGCCAGCTGGCGCTGGTAGCGCGCCTTGGTGCCGGTGATGCGGCTCGGCACGATCTTGCCGTTCTCGGTGATGTACTGGCGCAGCGTGTTGAGATCCTTGTAGTCGATCTCCTTCACGTTTTCGGCCGTGAAGCGGCAGAACTTGCGGCGGCGGAAGAACTTGGACATGGCTGTGCTCCTGATCAGTCGTCGCTGTCGCGATCGTTGTCGTTGCGGCTGCTGCGACGGTCGTCGCTGCCTTCACCGTCGCTGTCGTCGTCGCGGCGGCGCGAGGACTTGGCGTCATCCTTTTCCTTGGACTTCAGGATGAAGGACGGCTCGGTGTCGGCGGCGTCGCGCTTGATCACCAGGTGGCGCAGCACGGCGTCGTTGAAGCGGAAGCCCGACTCCAGCTCGTTCAGCGCGTTCTGGCCGACTTCGATGTTGAGCATGACGTAGTGAGCCTTGGCCAGGTTCACGATCGGGTAGGCCAGCTGGCGGCGGCCCCAGTCTTCCAGGCGGTGGATCTTGCCGCCGTCGGTCTCGATCAGCGCCTTGTAGCGCTCGATCATGGCCGGGACCTGCTCGCTCTGGTCAGGGTGGACCAGGAACACAACTTCGTAATGACGGAGAGTCGTCATTGGTAGGTAACTCCTTGCGGATGCGGCCCTTTCGGGGCCTGGCAGCCTCCCGCCGGATGCGGTGAGGCAAGGGCCTGCCCGGACCTTTTTCGCCTGGGCAGAAGCGGAATTGTAAACAACTGCGGGGATTTACCGCAAGCAGGGCGACTGGAGTGCATGAAAGCCCCCAGATGAGAGCCTTCCTCCCGCCGGGAAAAGGTGGCGGCAGCCAGATGTGGGTACGGGCGGAGCGGTGCACATCACTCTTGCGCTCCGCCCGTACCCTCACCCCAACCCCTCTCCCAGAGGGAGAGGGGCTCTAAATTCAGGAGACGGTGAAACTCTCGCCGCAGCCGCACTCGCCGGTGGCGTTGGGGTTGTGGAACACGAAGGCCGCGTTGAGGCCCTGGCGCTGGAAGTCGATCACGGTGCCGTCCACCAGGGGCAGGCTCCTGGCGTCGACGATCAGGCGCACGCCGTCCACGTCCAGCGCCTGGTCCTCGGCGGCGACGCTGGCGGCCAGGTCCACCACGTAGGCGAAGCCCGAGCAGCCGGTGCGCTTGACGCCGAAGCGGATGCCGGCGGCGCCCGGCGTGGTGGCCAGAAAGTGGCGCATGCGTTCGCTGGCGGCGGGGGTGATGCTGATGCTCATGGCGGGAACTGATGGCACGAAATGGGGATCGGAACGTCGCGGTCCGGACGAAGCCTACATTATGATGCAGGTTTGCCCCTGGCGCTGCGATGCGGCGGGGCATCCAGGCCCGGTCCTACAACGATTACATGTGCCAGATGCGGCACCCCAGCAGGAGTTTCAATCCATGACGGTGGTCAGTGTCAAACAGGCCCTCTCCGGCAAGCTCGAGGCCGGCAGCAAGGTGACGGTCCGGGGCTGGGTGCGTACCCGGCGCGATTCCAAGGCCGGCCTGTCCTTCGTCAATATCACCGACGGCTCCTGCTTCGCCCCGATCCAGGCCGTGGTGCCGGCCACCCTGGCCAACTACGAAACCGAGGTGAAGCACCTCACCGCCGGCGCCGGCCTGATCGCCAGCGGCACCCTGGTGCCCTCGCAGGGCCAGGGCCAGAGCTTCGAGCTGCAGGCGGACCGGATCGAGGTCACCGGCTTCGTCGACGACCCCGAAACCTATCCGATCCAGCCCAAGCAGCACTCCATGGAGTTCCTGCGCGAGGTCGCCCACCTGCGTCCGCGCACCAACCTGTTCGGCGCGGTCACCCGCGTGCGCCACACGATGATGACGGCGATCCACCGCCACCTCACCGAGCAGGGCTTCTTCTGGATCAACACGCCGATCATCACCACCTCCGATGCCGAAGGCGCCGGCGACATGTTCCGCCTGTCCACCCTGGACCTGGCCAACCTGCCGCGCACGCCGGACGGCAAGATCGATTTCCGCAAGGACTTCTTCGGGCGCGAGGCCTTCCTCACCGTGTCCGGCCAGCTCAACGTCGAGGCGTACGCGCTGGCGATGAGCAAGGTCTACACCTTCGGGCCCACCTTCCGCGCCGAGAACTCCAACACGCCGCGCCACCTGGCCGAGTTCTGGATGGTCGAGCCGGAGATCGCCTTCGCCGACCTCGCCGCCGACGCCGACTGCGCCGAGGCCTTCCTCAAGGCCATCTTCAAGGCCGTGCTGGACGAGCGCGCGGACGACATGGCGTTCTTCGCCGAGCGCGTGCTGCCGGAAGCGGTCACGCGCCTGGAGAACTTCATCGCCCAGCCGTTCGAGCGCATCGACTACACCGACGCGGTGGAGATCCTGAAGAACTGCGGCCAGAAGTTCGAATTCCCGGTGGCCTGGGGCATCGACCTGCAGACCGAGCACGAGCGCTACCTCGCCGAGAAGCACGTCGGCCGCCCGGTGGTGGTGATGAACTACCCCGAGCAGATCAAGGCCTTCTACATGCGCCTCAACGACGACGAGAAAACCGTCGCCGCAATGGACGTGCTGGCCCCCGGCATCGGCGAGATCATCGGCGGCAGCCAGCGCGAGGAACGCCTGGACTACCTCGACCGCCGCATGGCCAAGTTCGGTCTCGATGCCGCCACCTACGGCTGGTACCGCGACCTGCGCCGCTACGGCAGCGTGCCGCATGCGGGCTTCGGGCTGGGCTTCGAGCGCCTGCTGGTTTACGTTTGCGGTCTTGCCAACATCCGCGACGCCATCCCCTACCCGCGCGCCGCGGGCACCGCCGAGTTCTGATCTCGAAGATGCGCTCCAGCCGACTGCTTCTCGCTCCGTTGCTTGCCCTGGGCCTGCTGGCCCTCGGCGCCTGCCACCAGGTCAAGAAGCTGGTGCCGCCGAACTTCCGGCCGCCGGAAGACAGCAGCACCGCGCTTGAGCAGGCCAAGGCCACGCTGCAGCAGGCCACGCCCTGCTGCAGCAGCTATGCCGACTTCTCGTTCCAGACCCTGCTGCCGTGGGAACCCAAGCGCTTCGAGCTGGGCCCGGGCAGCCTGGTCGCCAGCATCAACGGCGAGCGCAGCTACTTCATCAGCTTCCGCCTGCCGCCGGACAGCAAGCTGCCGTACCGCATCGCGATCAAGTCCGAATTGAACGGCCGCTGGCTGCGCGCCAGCTATCTGTTCGGCCCCACCGTCACCCTGCTCGATGAAGCCTTCCAGCCAATCAGCAGTGAAGACGTCACGCTGTGCGAGCACATGGGCTGGACCAGCGAGACCACCGGCGCGTTCGGCAGCGTCAAGGTCACCAGCAAGCAGGCGCGTTACCTGGTGCTGTACAGCTCGGCCAAGCAGCAGGCCGGAAGCACGTATTGGGAGCAGTCGCCGGCGGCGTTCTCCGCCGAGGCGCCGGTGAAGATGGCCGCCGCGGGCAGCTTCACCATTCCGCATGGGCCGGACGGCTCGGTGTGGGTCGGCCTGATGAACAGCACGTTCGCCGATGCGGTGGACAGCGCCATCTGCGGCAAGGCGGCGAAGGGCGACGGCGTGCTCAACACGCTGCGCACCGCGCTGCCGGTGCCGCTGTGGCCAGGCGCGGATGCCGCAGCCAAGCCCGGCACGATCAATACGCCGGCGGCCGACACCCCGGCCAAGTCCGACGACACCGCCAAGCCGCACTGATCGTCCGCGCCGACGCTTACGCATCCCCCCGGAATCACCCGCATGCTCACGCTCTATCTCTCGCTTCTGCTCGCCGGCGTGGTGTTCTTCCTGCTGCATTTCTTCGCGCAGCTGCGCATCGCCAAGAGGCTGCGCGATCACCATCCATCGCAGTGGAAGATCATCGCCGAGACGGAAACCGGCCGCGCCGGCCTGTTCGGCATCTGGATGCGCCTGCAGCTCGCGCTGCGTTCGCCGATCCTGCCCGCGCTGGAAGATGCCACCGTCACCCGCTGGCGACGGGTGTGGCGCTACGCTTCGTGGGGCGCATGGCTATGCTGGTTCGCCGCGCTGGCCCTGCAGTGGATGGCGCGCTGATTCGCCGATCGCCATCCGATCACCGCTGGCAACCGGGCCGGCCATAGGCCGATAACAGGGCCGATAACAGGAGAGCGTCGTCATGCAGCTGGATCTGAGCGGGCGCCACGCCCTGGTGTGCGGAGCCTCGCAAGGCATCGGCCGCGCCGCCGCCGTCGAACTGGCCGCCCTCGGCGCCAATGTCACCCTGCTGGCGCGTTCCGCCGAAGCGCTCAAGGCGCTGGCCGCCGAACTTCCGCGCACGCATGCCGCGCAACTGCACCGCTGGCAGGCGGCCGACATGCTCGATACCGCCAAGCTGCTTACCGCCGCCACCGACACCGTCGCGGCGGAACCCGTGCAGATCCTGATCAACAACACCGGCGGCCCGCCGGGTGGCACGGCATACACCGCCGAAGGCGCGGCGTTCGAGGCGGCGTTCCGCCAGCACCTGCTGGCCGGCCAGGCGCTGGTGCAGTCGGTGCTGCCGGGCATGCGCGACAGCGGCTACGGCCGCATCGTCAACGTGATTTCCACCTCGGTGAAAGAACCGATCCCGGGCCTGGGCGTGTCCAACACCATCCGCGCCGCCGTCGCCGCCTGGGCCAAGACCCTGGCCGGCGAACTGGCCGCCGACGGCATCACCGTCAACAACGTGCTGCCGGGCTATACCCGCACCGCGCGCCTGGACGGCCTGCTGGATACGCAGGTCGCCAGCAGCGGCCGCAGCCGCGAGGAACTGGAGCGCGGCATGCTGGCCACGGTGCCGGCGCGCCGCTTCGGCGAGCCGGAGGAAATCGCCTCGGTCATCGCCTTCCTGTGCACGCCCGCGGCGGCTTACGTCAACGGCGTGAGCATCGCGGTCGACGGCGGCCGCACGCGCGCGTTGGCCTGAAGAGCAGGGAACGGGGAATAGGGAACGGGGAAATGAAGGGCCCGGTTCTCGCATTGCTCGCACGTTCCCCGTTCCCCGTTCCCCGCTCCACCCCAAGCCATACCCCAGCGTCCGGTGCATTGAGGAGCCTCAAGGATTAAGCTTCCCAGGATGCCCAGCCTGCGCCTCGCCAACCTGATCGACGGTCGCCTGCAGGCGCCGCGCCAGGATCGCTGGCTCGATGTGTTCGAGCCGGCCAGCGGCGAGGTTTTCGCGCATTGCCCCGATTCCAGCGCCGACGATGTCGATGCCGCGGTTGCCGCCGCGCACGCCGCCGCACCCGCCTGGGCTGCCACGCCGAGCGAACAGCGCGCCCGCCTGCTGCAACGCCTGGCGGATCTGGTCGAAGCACGCCTGGACGCATTCGCCGCGCTGGAATCGCGCGACAGCGGCAAGCCGCTGAGCCTGGCGCGCAGCCTCGACATCCCGCGCGCGGTCAGCAACCTGCGCTACTTCGCCGCGGCGATCGTGCCGTGGAGCAGCGAGTCGCACGCGATGGAGCTGGGCGCGATCAACTACACGCTGCGCCAGCCGCTCGGCGTGGTGGGCTGCATCAGCCCGTGGAACCTGCCGCTGTACCTGTTCACCTGGAAGATCGCGCCCGCGCTGGCCGCCGGCAATGCGGTGGTGGCCAAGCCGTCGGAGATCACGCCCTGCACCGCCGCCCTGCTCGGCGAGCTGAGCATCGAGGCCGGCTTTCCGCCGGGCGTGCTGAACATCGTGCAGGGCCGCGGCCCCAGCGTGGGGCAGGCGCTGGTCGAGCATGCGCAGGTGAAGGCGATTTCCTTCACCGGCAGCACGCGCACCGGCGCGCAGATCGCCGCCGCGGCCGCGCCGCGCTTCAAGAAGCTGTCGCTGGAACTGGGTGGCAAGAATCCGGCGATCGTGTTCGCCGATGCGGACTTGAGCGAGGCCAACCTCGACACCATCGTGCGCTCCGGTTTCGCCAACCAGGGCGAGATCTGCCTGTGCGGTTCGCGCCTGCTGGTGCAGCGTTCGATCTACGACGATTTCCGCGCACGCTATCTGGCCAAGGTGCGCGCGCTGCGCGTCGGCGATCCGCGCGACGCATCCAGCGATCTCGGCGCGCTGGTCTCGCGCGAGCATTTCGAGAAAGTCATGGGCTGCATCGAGCAGGCCCGCGCGGAGGGCGGCCAGGTGCTGTGCGGCGGCGAGTCGCTCGCCCTGCCCGGCCCGCTCGCCGGCGGCTGGTACGTGGCGCCCACGGTCGTCGAAGGCCTGGCGCCGGAAGCGGCCACCAACCAGCACGAGATCTTCGGCCCCGTGGTCAGCCTGATCCCGTTCGACGACGAAGACGAGGCGCTGGCGATCGCCAACGGCACCGGCTACGGCCTGGCCGCCTCGCTGTGGACCGCCGACCTCTCGCGCGCGCACCGCTTCGGTGCGCGGCTGGACGTCGGCATCGTCTGGATCAACTGCTGGCTGCTGCGCGACCTGCGCACGCCATTCGGCGGCACCCGGCAATCCGGGGTCGGCCGCGAAGGCGGCGTCGAGGCGCTGCGTTTCTTTACCGAACCCAAGAACATCTGCATCCGCTACTGAAGAGGCCTCGCCTTGAACAGCCCCCTGCAAGACCTGCTCGACAGCAACCGCCGCTGGTCCGCCGCCGTACGCGGCGAGGACCCGCACTTCTTCGAACGCCTCGCCCAGCAGCAGGCGCCGAAGTATCTGTGGATCGGCTGCTCCGATTCGCGCGTGCCGGCCACGCAGATCGTCGACCTGCCGCCGGGCGACATCTTCGTGCAGCGCAACGTCGCCAACGTGGTGTCGCATACCGACCTCAACTGCCTGAGCACGATCCAGTTCGCGGTGGACGTGCTGAAGGTCGAACACATCCTGGTGGTCGGCCACTACGGCTGCGGCGGCGTGCAGGCGGTGCTGGACGATCGCCGCCTGGGCCTGGTCGACAACTGGCTGCGCCACGTGGCCGACGTCGCGCAGAAGCACACCGGCATGCTCGCCTCGCTGGACCTGATGCAGCTGCGCAATACGCGCCTGTGCGAACTCAACGCGATCGAGCAGGTGGTCAACGTCTGCCACACCACCATGGTGATGGACGCGTGGGAGCGCGGGCAGAAGCTGTCCGTGCACGCCTGGTGCTACAGCCTGTTCGACGGGCACATCAACGACCTCGGTCTACACGTGAGTTCGCGCGAGCAGTTGTATCCGGCCTACCAGGATGCGCTGCGGCGCCTGACCACCGGCCCGGCCCTGCCGCGATGAACGACGGCGTCGTCCGCACCGACCGCGCGCCCGCCCCGGTGGGCGCGTATCCGCACGCGCGGCGCGTGGGCAACCTGCTGTTTCTCTCCGGCGTGGGTCCGCGCATGCCGGGCAGCAACGGCATTCCCGGCAATGTCACCGATGCCGACGGACGCCTGCTCAGCTACGACATCGAGGCGCAGTGCCGGCAGGTGTTCGCCAACGTGCGCCACGTGCTGGAAGCCAGCGGCGCGCGCTGGGAAGACCTGGTCGACGTCACCGTCTTCCTCACCGACATGGCGCGCGACTTTCCGATCTACAACCGCCTCTACGCGGAATACTTCGCCGACGTCGACGCCTGCCGCACCACGGTGGGCATCACCGACCTGCCGACGCCGATCGCGATCGAGCTGAAGTGCATCGCGGCGTTGTCGGCGGATAGCTGACAGCAGGCGAGGCGCCACATCCTCGTCATTCCGGCGCAGGCCGGAATCCAGTAGCGAGGCGCTCCGCTGAAGATGCGGGCGTTGGAAGGCCTTGCGCTTGAGTCGTTCGCGACCACCGGGCAATAACGCCACTGGATTCCGGCCTGCGCCGGAATGACGAGCAACGCTCAGGGCGTGGTGGTGGTGGCCGGCATGGCGCTCTTCTTGGAGCTCTTGGAGCCCTTCGCGGCCTTGTGGCCCTTGCTCTTGGAATGCTTGGCGTGATGCGTCGCCGACTTGGTCGTGCCCGTCTGCGGCGCGGCCGCGCCATCCTGGGCGAACGCCGATCCGGTAAGAGCCATACCCGCGATCAGCAGAGAAACGATGGCCAGTTTGCGCATGGGGAAAACCTCGAAAGCTTTTTAAGTCGCCGCGGGCCCGGCCGGAACCCGGCGTCGCGGGTGGCGCGGCGGGTTTACCTTGGCACGTTCCGCGCTGCGCTGGAACCGGAAAATCAGCGCGCGCCGTGCATGCAAACACCGCGCGCTTATTGACTTTCCGCTGGCGCGTTACCGGTCGAAATTCCTTGCGCTTACGCCACGCACAGACGCAGCAGCGAGAGGATCAGCGGCTGCAGCCGCGCGGCCTTCGCCTCGTCGTAGGCGAAGCTTTCCTCGTCCATGTAATTGAGCTGGGCCAGCTCCAGCTGCACGGTCTGCACGCCCTGCTCCGGCCGCGCGTAGTGCCGCGTGATGTAGCCACCCTTGAAGCGGCCGTTGACCACGCAGGCGTAGTCGGACTGCGCCTTCAGGCAGGCCGCCAGCTGCGCCTGCAGCGCGGGCATGCAGCTGGCGCCGTCGGCGGTGCCGAGATTGAGGTCGGGCAGCCGGCCTTCGAACAGCATCGGTACGCGGCTGCGGATCGAATGGCCTTCCCACACCACCACGCGGCCGTGCGCCGCCAGCAGCCGCGCAATTTCCTGCGCGAGCGCCTGGTGATACGGACGCCAATAATCGTTTACCCGCTGTTGAACTTCCGCCGCATCGGGCTCCTGTCCGTCCAGATACAGCGGCTCGCCGTCGAAGCCGATGGTGGAGACCAGGCCCGTCTCGCGCTGCCCCGGATACAGCGCATGCCCGTCGGCCGGGCGGTTGAGGTCGACCACATAGCGCGACGCATGCGGACGGATCACGCTCGCCCCGAGCAGTTCGGCCAGCGGCTGGTACAGGCGGCCGACGTGCCAGTCGGTGTCCGGCGCGCGGCGCGCATGCGGATGCAGGCGCGCCGCGATCGGCTCGGGAATGAAGCTGCCGTCGTGCGGCAGGCTGATCAGCAGCGGAGCGCTGCCTCGATGCAGGGTGTAGGTATCCATCGGCGCAGTGTACCGGCGGCACGGCCGTAGGTTGGAGTGAGCGCAGCGAACTCCAACAGACCGCGCATGGGGAATGCCACGTCGGGGTTCGCTGCGCTCGCCCCAACCTACGACATCAGCACCAGCTCTTCGCCGGAGCTGGGATGGATCGCCACCGTGGCGTCGAGGTCGCGCTTGCACGCGCCCATCTTCACCGCCACCGCGAAGCCCTGCAGCATCTCGTCCGCGCCCGGCCCCAGCACGTGCACGCCGGCCACGCGCTCGTCCGCGCCGACGCAGACCAGTTTCATCAGGGTCTGCCCGTGCAAGCCGGCCAGCGACCACTGCATCGGTGTGAAGCGGCTGCGGTAGACGCGCACGCTGTCGCCGAACTTCGCGCGCGCCTGCGCCTCGGTCAGGCCCACCGCGCCCAGCGGCGGCTCGGAGAACACCACGCTGGGCACGTCGTCGTAGTCGAGCTTCGCCTCGTTCATGCCGCCGAACCAGCGGTCGGCCAGGCGCCGCGCCGCGGCCACCGCCACCGGCGTGAGCGCGAGGCGGCCGGTGACGTCGCCGAGCGCGGCGATGCCGGGCACGTTGGTGTTCTGCCAGGGGTCGGTGAGCACGTGGCCGAGGCCGTCGCAGCGCACGCCGGCGGCGTCGAGATCGAGCCGCTCGGTATTCGGCACGCGGCCCAGCGCCCACAGCACGGCGTCGTAAGGACCGCGCTCGCCGCAGCTGGCGTCGTCCAGCACGATCGCGTCGCCGTCGCGGCGCGCACCGGCGATGCGCGCGCCATCGGCGAAGGTGATGCCCTGGGTGCGCATGTGCTCTTCCAGCGAAGCGACCACCTCGCCGTCGAAGCTGCGCAGCATGCGATCGCGCACGTGCAAGGTCACCTCGCTGCCCAGCGCGCGCAGCAGGCCGGCGAATTCCACCGCGATATAGCCGCCGCCGACGACAGCCATGCGCCGCGGCAGTTCGCGCAGCGCGAACATGTCGTCGGACACCAGCCCCAGCTCGAAGCCCGGCAGCGGCGGGCGCTGCGCGCGCGCGCCGGTGGCGATCACGATCTGCGGCGCGCGCAGCTCGGCGCCGCTGTCGGTGGCGATGGTGTCCGGCGCCACGAAGCGCCCGGCTTCACGCAGCCAGTGCACGCCGGCGGCGGCGAGGCGCTCTTCGTAGCGCAGCTTGATGCCGTCGATATAAGCCAGCCGCCGCTGCCGGAAATGTTCCCAGTCGAACCGGCCCGGCCCGCCTTCGAAACCGTAGGGGCCCGCCAGTTGCATCGCGTGCGCGAGCTGGGCGGCGAACCACAGGGATTTTTTCGGCACGCAGCCGACATTGACGCAGGTGCCGCCCAGCGCGCCGGGATCCAGCAGCGCCACGCGCGCGCCGTGCCGCGCCGAGCGGAAGGCCATGGCCAGTCCGCCGGAGCCGGCGCCGAGCACGATCAGGTCGTAGGTGTCGGCCATGCGTCGAGGTTCCTCGCCATAAAGCTGCGGTACGAAACGGGGCAAGCTAACGGCCGCTGCTGTAAGTCCACGTCAAGGACTCACAGGCCGAAGCGTGCCGGGGCATACGGCGCCGGATCGATCGCCGGCGCGCCGCGCCCGGCCAGCGCGGCGACCAGTTCGCCGGTGGCCGCCGACATGCTCACGCCGAGCATGCCGTGCGCGGTGGCCAGCAACAGGTTCGACCAGCGCGTGCTCGGGCCGATCAGCGGCACTTCGTCCATGCTCATCGGCCGCCAGCCCCACCATTCTTCCACCACCTCCGGGCCTTCCGGCTCGCGCAGCGCGGCGGCCGCGCCGCGGCGCAGCGCATCCAGGCGCGTGCGGTTCAGGCCTTCGGCATAGCCGGAGAATTCCATGGTGCTGCCCAGGCGATAGCCGCTGCCCCAGGTGGTGACGCACACCGCCGCCTCGCGCAGCACCAGCGCATGGCGCGGCGCCCGTTCCGGACGGGTGTAGGTGATCGAATAGCCCTTGCCCGGCTGCATCGGCAGGCGCAGGTCCAGCAGCTTGCCCAGCAGCGGCGACCAGGCGCCCAGCGCCATCACCACCTGCTCGCCATGGAACACGCCGCGGGTGGTGCGCACGTGCGAGATGCGGCCGCCCTGCAGGCCGAACTGGTCGATGCGCGCGCCGCTCTCGATCACGCCGCCGAGCTCGCGCACGCGGCGCGCCAGTTCCGCCGCGTAGCGGTTGGGCCGCAGCTGCGCATCGCCCGGGTGGAACAGGCCGCCCGCCACGCCGGGCAGCAGGGCCGGTTCCAGGGCTTCCACCGCGTCGCCGCGCAGGCGTTCCACTTCGATGCCGAGGCGGTCCAGCACCTGGGCGTGATGGCGCTCGTCGGCCTCCATCTGCGCGCGGCCGCGGTAGACATAGAGCTCGCCGCCGGGCACGAATTCGCAGTCCAGCGCCTCGTCGCGCACCAGCGCTTCGAGCAGCCCGCGCGAGCGCTGCAGGATCGCCGAACGGGCCCGCGTGGCGCGTTCGAAATCGCGCCAGTTGCAGCGCCGCGCGAAGCCCAGCAGCCAGCGCAGCCGCTCCGGGTCGGGCCGGGGGTTGAGATAGAGCGGCGCGTCGGCGCGGAACATCGAGCGCAGCGCCACCCCGACCATGCCCGGCATCGCCAGCGGCGCCGCGTGGCTGGGCGTGATGGTGCCGCAGTTGCCGTGCGAACTGCCGCAGCCGGGCGTCCCCTGCTCCAGCACGCGGACCGAGGCGCCGGCCCGCAACAGGTAATAGGCACTGGCGAGGCCGATCACGCCGCCGCCGAGGATCAGAACATCACTGCGCGAAGCATCCATACGGGCTATTGTAGCGGCGCGAGGCTGCTCCCCCGCCGGCCTCGTATCCGGGGGTAGGCATGGACATGCAGCTGGGCGTGGCGCGCCGGTACCTGCGGCTGGGCCTCGCCATGGGATTGGGCTTATGCAGTGCCGGCTTCGCCGCGGCCGCCGGCCACCCGGCGCAGGCGCGCGACCTGTACGCCGAGCTGCAGCCACTGAAGTCCGACCTGCAGCGCTACCAGCACCTGGCCGACGCCATCCCGCGCCTGGAACACGACGACCGCATCATGCCGCTGCAGCTGCTGGCCGCGGTCGAGGACGAGCTGGGGCTGTACGACGAAGCGATCCGCGACTTCCCGTTCGACAACCGCGTGAGCTACGAAGGCGAGCTGCCGCAGCCGGAGCAATGGCGCGCGGACGATGCCGCCGAGGTCATCGCGAAGCTCGCCGCGGACCGGCGCATCGTGATGATCAACGAGGCCCACCACGACGGCCACACCCGCGCGCTCACCCTGGCCCTGCTGCCGCGCCTGCGCGCCGCGGGCTTCACTCATTTCGCCGCCGAGGCGCTGCACGACGGCGATCCCGAGCTGGCCAGGCGCGGTTACCCGATTCCCGCCAGCGGCAGCCAGTACCTGCACGAACCGCTGTACGGCGAGATCGTGCGGCAGGCGCTGAAGCTGGGCTTCGTGGTGGTGTCCTACGAGTCGGACGCCAACACCGCGGGCGAACGCGAAAGCGGCCAGGCGCGCCAGCTGTATCGCAAGGTATTCGCGGCCGACCCCAAGGCCAGGCTGTTCATCCATGCCGGCTACGCGCATATCGACAAGGCGCCCGGCAATCTCGGCGCCGGCGTGCAGCCGATGGCGATGCAGCTGAAGCAGCTGACCGGCTTCGATCCGCTCAGCATCGACCAGACCCGCTGGCGCGATATCGGCGTGAAGCTGGACAACGATCCGTATCGCCAGCTGCTCGCGCTCTACAAACCCGAGCGCGCGGTGGTGCTGGTGCGCCGCGACGACGGCAGCGCCTGGAGCGCCGACCGCACGCGCCACGACGTCGACGTGATCCTGCCGCCGCCCGGCCACCAGCGCCGGCCGCGCTGGCTCACCCTGGACGGCAAGCGCAGTTCGCGCCTGATCACCACCGACCTGTGCGCGGGGCATATCCCCTGCGTGGTGGAAGCGCGCCATGCGGAAGAGAACGACGACGCGATCCCCGCCGACCGTTTCGCCTTCCTCGCCGCGGACGGGATGAGTTCGCTTTATCTGTATCCGGGCAAGTACGTGCTGCGCGCCGCGGATGCGCAGGGCCGCACGCTGGCGGAGCGCAGGCTGGAGGTCGCTCCCTGACAGGGTTTGTTGCAGTGCTTTTGCATTTTTCGTTTCGGTGCAACTAGCTTTCACGCATCAAGGGGGAACGGATTCATGCCATCGAGTCACCGGGTTTCGCGCATGGCCGCGGCTATCTGCTGTGCGTTCGGACTGCTGTACGGCGGCGCGGCGCGCGCCAGCGACATCGACCCTTCCACGCTCGCCTTGCTGCGCGAGCTCAAGCCGCTCACCGACGACCTGGCGCGCTACCGCTATCTGCTGGTGGCCATGCACAAGCTGCCGCTGAACCAGCGCCTGGTGGCCAAGCAGCTGCTGGCCACCACCGAAAGCGAGCTGGGCCTGTACAGCCAGGCGCTGCGCGATTTCCCCATCGACAGCCGCAAGGTCTACAGCGATCCGCTGCCCGCGATCGGCGACTGGCAGGCGGTGGATGCCGCCACGGCGGTCACCCGCCTCGCCACGGGGCGCCGGCTGGTGCTGATCAACGAGGCGCACCACGACCCGCACACGCGCGAGCTCACCCTGGCCCTGCTGCCGCGCCTGAAGGCCGCCGGCTTCACCCACTTCGCAGTGGAGGCGCTGGGCGACGACGACACCGGACTGGCCAGGCGCGGCTATCCGCTGACGAACAGCGGCAGCGAATACCTGCACGAGCCGCTGTACGGCGAGCTGGTACGCCGCGCGCTGCAACTGGGCTTCGTGGTGGTGCCGTACGAATCGGACAACTCCTCCACCGCCGGGCGCGAAACCGGCCAGGCCAAGAACCTCTACAAGCGCGTGCTCGCCGACCATCCGCAGGCGCGCCTGTTCGTGCATGCCGGCTACGCGCATATCGACAAGGCCAAGGGCCGGCTGGGCTGGGCCGCGCCGATGGCGGCCGAGCTGGCGCGCTTGAGCGGCATCGAGCCGCTGTCGATCGACCAGACGCAGTTCCGCGAAGCCAATCCGCGCGTGCCGCATGCGGCTTATGACCAGCTGGTGGCGGCCTTCCATCCCACCGTGCCGATCGTGCTGGAGCGCAAGCCCGAAGCCGGCGCGACCGGCGCGGCGGCCTGGAGTTCGGATCCGACGCTGCACGACGTGTCGGTGATCCTGCCGCCCGACGGCAACGCCCCGAAGGACGCCAAGGCCGTGCCCGGCTGGTACACGCTGGACGGTGCGCTGATTCCCGCCAAGCCCCCGGGTGAAGACGAGAAGCGCCCCGACTGGCTGGGGCTGGGCGGGCAGCGGCTGCCGCTGGCCGTCGACGGCGGCCTGTGCAAGGAGAAATTCCCCTGCCTGGTGGAGGCGTTCTACGCGAAAGAATCCGACACGGCCGTGGCCGCGGACCGCTTCGCATTCCTGGACGCCGACGCGCAGAGCGCGCTCTACCTGTTCCCCGGCGACTACCGGGTGCGCGTACGCGATGCGGACGGCAAGGTGCTGGAGGAGCGGGCCGTCACCGTCGCCAGAACGCCGGTGAAGTGAGCGGCGATCTCAATCGCTGTCGAGCCTCAGATCAATCCTCAAGACTTCCATCCAACTTATTGATTTGCTAGCCTCGCGCCGTCGCTCGCCAGGGAATTCCGATGCGCCAGGCCAACGCCGCCCCGACCACCTGCCCGCCGCTCGCGCTGCGGCATGCGGCGCTGGCCATGGTGCTGCTGGCGCTGGCCGCCTGCTCCAGCGCGCCGCGCCGGCCGCAGCTCACCTATAAGCAATCGCGCTCCGCGCTGGCCAATCTGCCGGCGCGCGCGCCGGACGGCGCCGCGGGCACGGCCAACGACGTGCTGTTCCGCGCCATCGCCCTGGTCGGCACGCCGTACCGCTGGGGCGGCAATACGCCGGACGGCGGCTTCGACTGCAGCGGCCTGGTCGACTACATCTATCGCCAGGCGGCCGGCCTGCAGCTGCCGCGCACCTCGCGCGAGATGTCGGCCATGAGCGGCCACCGGGTCGGCACCATGACCGACCTGATGAGCGGCGACCTGGTGTTCTTCGGCAGCGGCAGCGGCATCAGCCACGTCGGCGTCTACGTCGGCAAGGGGCGCTTCGTGCATGCGCCCAACAGCGGCGGCACGGTGCGGCTGGACGATATCGACGGTCCGTACTGGAAGGACCATTTCGCCTTCGGCAAACGGCTGCTGGATTGAAGCGGGGAACGGGGAACGGGGAATTTATGGGGTGATACGAGGCTGAAGGCCGCGCTCTCCCTCATGCTCCTCGTCCTCGCTCCCCGTTCCCCGCTCCCCGCTCCCCCGTCCCGACTATCGCTCCAATTGAAAAATTCAATTGTACACAATTGAATTTTGCGCCTAAGGTTCGTCCCCATGAAGACCGCCAAGCCCTCCACCAGCCCGGACATCCTGCTGCTCGACCAGCAGCTCTGCTTCGCGCTCTACGCCGCCTCGCGCGCCGTGACCGCGGCGTACCGCCCGCTGCTGGAGTCGCTGGACCTCACCTATCCGCAGTACCTGACCATGCTGGTGCTGTGGGAGCAGGACGGCGTGACGGTGCGCGAACTGGGCCGCCGCCTGCAGCTGGACTCCGGCACGCTCACCCCGCTGCTCAAGCGCCTGCAGCAGGCCGGCCTGGTCTCGCGCGAGCGCCGCAGCAGCGACGAGCGCGAAGTGGAAATCCGCCTGACCCCGGCCGGCCGCGAGCTGCGCGCGTCGGCCGAATCGATCCCCGCCTGTCTGGCGGCCCGGCTCTGCATGGGTCCCGACGACATGCGCCGCCTGCGCGACGAGTTGCGGGAACTCGCCGCGCGGGTACTGAGCCCCACCGACGCCTGACCTTACCCATCACCCCACCCCGCACCACATCACACCCACCGAGGAAACGATCATGAGCAACGGCACTGTCAGCAAGATCCTTTACACCGCCACCGCCACCGCCCACGGCGGCCGCGAAGGCCACATCAAGAGCAGCGATGGCGTGCTCGATTTCGACCTGAAGGTGCCGAAGGAACTCGGCGGCCCGGGCGGCCACGGCAGCAATCCGGAACAGCTGTTCGCCGCCGGCTATGCGGCCTGCTTCGAAGGCGCGGTGCGCTACGTGGCGCGCGAGCAGAAGGTGGCGCTGAAGGATGCCTCGGTCACCGCCCAGGTCGGCATCGGCCCGCGCGAGCCGACCGGCTTCGGCATCGCCGTGAAGCTGGAAGTGAGCCTGCCGGGCATCGACCGCGAGGTGGCGCAGAAGCTGATCGATACCGCGCACAGCGACATCTGCCCCTACTCGCACGCCACCCGCGGCAATGTGGACGTGCAGATCACCCTGGCGGCCTGATCGCTCCACCGCCAGGCGAAAAAAAAACGGCGCCCCAGGGCGCCGTTTTTCATGCCGTCGCGAACGCAGCGCTCAGTGCGCCTCGGCGCCCGGCGGATGCGCGTGGCCGTGCTGGATTTCTTCCTCGCTGCCATCGCGCACTTCGTTGACGGTGACGTCGAAGTGCAGCGTCTTGCCGGCCATCGGATGGTTGAGGTCCACGTCGACCGCGCTCATGCCCACCTTGTGCACCACCACCACGCGGTGGCCGCCCTGCTTCAGCGCCAGCACGGTGGTGTCGCCGGCCTTCAGCTTCTGGCCGTTCTGGAAGTACTTCTTGGGCACGCGCTGGATCTGGCCTTCCTGGCGCACGCCGTAGCCTTCCTCCGGCGCCACTTCCACCTGCAGCTGGGCGCCGGCCTCGTGGCCGTCGAGCGCCTTCTCCAGGCCGGGGATCAGCTGGCCATGGCCCAGCAGCACCCACAGCGGCTCGTTGCGATCGAGCGAGCTTTCCACTTTCTCGCCGTCCACCGTCAAGGTGTAGTGGAGCGAGATGACCTTGTCCTTGCCAGCCTTCATTGCCTGTCTCGTGATGTGCGAAAGGCGTGCATTCTAGCAGAGGCCTTGAGCCCCTCTCCCTTCGGGTCGCCGGAGGGAGAAGGGTCCGCTAGCTAGCGCTCTCCGAACCCCACGCCATGCTTTTCCGGCCCCAGCCACACCAGCAAAGCCAGGATCAGCGCAATCCCGGCGATCCATGCGCCCATGGCGAAGGCCAGGTCGCCGCCGCGCCACTCGGCGATCAGGTTCTGCGCATTGGCCGTATAAGCCGCCAGCAGATTGCCCAGCTGGTAAGCCACCCCGGGCAGGGTGCCGCGCACGGCGTCGGGCGACAGCTCGTTCAGATGGGTCGGCACCACGCCCCAGGCGCCCTGCACCATCACCTGGATCAGGAAGGCGCCGACCGACAGCCACAGCATCGAGCCGCCGTACATCCATAGCGGAATCACCGGAATGGCCAGCAATGCCGCGGTCATCATGGTGCGCCGCCGCCCGTAGCGTTCCGACAGGCCGCCGAAGAACAGGCCGCCGAACATGGCGCCGAGATTGAGCATGGCCACCAGCAGGAAGGCCGCGCCGGAGCCGGTCGGCAGGTGCAGCACCTCTTCCTCGAAGGTGTGGTACAGGTCCTGCGAGCCATGGCTGAACATGTTGAACGCGGCCATCAGCAGGGCGAGGTAGAAGGCCAGCTTCCAGTGGCCGCGCATCTGCTCGAACAGGCCGCGCCTGGCGCGCTCCTCGCGTCCCGCTTCCCACACCGGCGATTCCGGCACGCTGGCGCGGATGTACACCACCAGCAGCGCCGGCGCGGCGCCGACGATGAACAGTCCGCGCCAGCCGATGTGATCCACCAGCAGCCAGTTCACCAGCGCGCCGAGAAAGAAACCGCACGGATACCCGCTCTGCAGCAGCCCCGAGACCAGCCCGCGCGTACGCGCCGGAATGCTCTCCATCGCCAGCGACGCGCCCAGGCCCCATTCGCCGCCCATCGCCACGCCGAACAGAAAGCGCAGCACGAGGAACACGGTGAGCGTAGGCGCGAACGCGGTGGCCAGTTCGAACAGCGAGAACAGCACCACGTCGATCATCAGCACCGGCCGCCGTCCGTAGCGGTCGGCCAGCCGTCCGAACAGGAAGGCGCCAAGCGGCCGCGCCGCCAGGGTGAGGAACAGGCCGTACAGCACCTGCGCCTTGTCGGCGTGGAATTCCTTGGAGACCGCCACGATCACGAAGGTCAGCAGGAAGTAGTCGAACGCATCCAGCGTCCAGCCCAGGAAACTCGCCAGCACGGTGTGGCGCTGCGTGGAATTCAGTTCGCGCAAGGGCTCGAACAGGCGCATGGAAGCTCCATCGATGGCGGCGAGTGGCGCCACAAGACACCAATGCGCTCCCCGGTGCAAGACCGCTCCCGCCCGGTACGGAACATTCACGCCATGCCAATGGAATCGCTGCAGGGCGGAGGCTAGTCTGCGGGACCCGGAATTTTTTGCGGACCGATGGCTTCCCTCTCGCACCGAGACATCGCCGCCTGCTACGACAGCCGTTTCCAGCGCGGCTACGTGCGCGGCAAGCTCGCTTCCGATCCGGTCTATGCGGCCACCGCGCAGGCCATCGGCGGCAGTGCCCTGCCCCTGCTCGACATCGGCTGCGGCATCGGCCTGCTCGGCCTGTACCTGCATGCGCGCGGCATGCTGCCGCGCTACCTGGGCCTGGACCGCGACGAGCGCAAGATCGCCGAAGGCCGCGCCGCGGTACGCCGCGCGGGGCTGCAGAACGCGATCGAGCTGCGGACCTCGGACGCCGCTGCGCTGCCCGAACTGCGCGGCCACGTGGCGCTGCTGGACATGCTGCATTACCTGCCGCGCGAGGCGCAGGCCGCGCTGCTGCAGGCGGCGATCGGCCGGCTCGCTCTCGGCGGCGCGCTGGTCATCCGCAGCGTGCTGCGCGACCGCAGCTGGCGGTTCCACGCCACGCGGGCCGAGGAACTATGGTTGCGCGTAAGCGGGCTGATCCGCGGTGGTGCCCAGCACTATCCCTCCTCAGAGGAGCTGCGCCAGCCGCTGGAAGCCGCCGGGCTGGCGGTTTCCGTGAGTCCCCTGTTCGGCTACACCCCGTTCAACAGCTACCTGCTGGTGGCCCGCCGGCCCGGTCAGGCAGCGGCGTAACAATTCGGTTATACTCGGCGGCGCGGCAACCGCCGCCCTCCCCTACTGAACACTGCAACGCGGTTCGCAAGACGCTCCGGGTTGCGCCTCTGGAGCATCCATACATGTCTTTCGAATCGCTGGGCCTCGCGCCCGCGTTGCTGCGTGCGCTTGCCGAACAAGGCTACGCCAACCCCACCCCCATCCAGGCCGGCGCCATTCCGGTGGTGCTGGAAGGCCACGACCTGCTCGCCGCCGCGCAGACCGGCACCGGCAAGACCGCCGCGTTCGCGCTGCCGCTGCTGCACAAGCTGTCCTCGGCCCGCCCGGCCACCACGCGCCGTCCGCATGCGCTGGTGCTCACCCCCACCCGCGAGCTGGCCGCCCAGGTCAACGACAACCTGCGCGACTACGGCCGCCACCTGCGGGTGAGCAGCACCACCATCTTCGGCGGCGTCAGCATGGGCCCGCAGATGCAGGCGCTGCGCCGCGGCGTCGACGTGGTGATCGCCACGCCGGGCCGCCTGATCGACCACATGCAGCAGCGCAGCGTCGACCTGTCCGGCATCGACACGCTGATCCTGGACGAAGCCGACCGCATGCTCGACATGGGCTTCCTGCCGGCGCTCAAGCGCATCCTCGCGGCGCTGCCCAAGCAGCGCCAGACCCTGCTGTTCTCGGCCACCTTCGCGCCGCCGATCAAGGCGCTGGCGATGCAGTTCATGCACGAGCCGCGCGAGGTGTCGGTGACGCCGCCCAATACCGTGGCCACCACGGTAAGCCACCACGTGCATCCGGTGGACGCCGCGCGCAAGCGCGAACTGCTGCTGCACGTGCTGGCCCAGGACAGCCGCCGCCAGACCCTGGTGTTCAGCCGCACCAAGCACGGCGCCGACAAGCTGGTGCGCTACCTGGAAGCCGCCGGCCTGCGCGCCGCCGCCATCCACGGCAACAAGAGCCAGAACGCGCGCACCCGCGCGCTCAGCGATTTCAAGACCGGCCGCATCACCGTGCTGGTGGCCACCGATATCGCCGCGCGCGGCATCGACATCGACCAGCTGCCGATCGTGATCAACTTCGACCTGCCGATGGTGGCCGAGGACTACGTGCACCGCATCGGCCGCACCGGCCGCGCGGGCGCCGACGGCCTGGCCGTGTCGCTGGTGAGCCACGACGAATCCGGCCTGCTGCGCGACATCCGCCGCCTGCTCAAGCAGGAAATCGCCATCACCGACGTGGCCGGCTTCGAACCCTCGCAGCCGCTGCGCCTGGATGCCGGCGCGCCGCGCCCGGTGCAGGGCCAGCGCCAGCCGCAGGGCCAGCGCCAGCAGCGTCCGTCGCGGCCGGCGCCGTCGCATCGTCCGCACGGACATGCGCAGCAGGGCAGCGCCGAGCGCGCCAGCGACGGCAACCACAAGCGCCGCCGCCGCCGTCGTCCCGCCGCAAAGGCCTGAGCAACGCGAAAGCACGGCGTAGGTTGGGGTGAGCCGCAGGCGAACCCCAACACGACCGCGCTCCTGCGTTTCGCGCTGTCGGGGTTCGCCTGCGGCTCACCCCAACCTACCCTCTGGGATGGATCAGCGAAGTGAGCACGTGGTCCTCCCACTCGCCACCGATGCACAGATAGCGCTTCGCATAACCCTCGCGCTCGAAGCCCAGCCGCTCCAGCAGGCGCCCGCTGCGTTCGTTGCGCGGCATGTAGTTCGCCATCACGCGATGCAACCCCAGCGGACCGAACGCCCAGGCCAGCCCGCTCTCCAGCGCTTCGCGCATCAGGCCCTGCCCCTGCCAGCGCTGCGCCACGGCGTAGCCGAGATGGCAGGCCTGGAACACGCCGCGCACCAGGTTGGCGAGATTGAACGTGCCGATCACTTCGCGCTCGTCGTGGCCGAGCACCAGGAAGGCGTAGCCGCGGTCGAGCCGGATCGCTTCGCGCCAGTCCGCGATGGTCTGCGCGCTATGGCCCAGCGTGTAGTAGCGCTCCTCGCGCAGCGGTTCCCACGGCGCCAGGTGCACGCGGTTCTCCATGCGGAAACGCCACAGCGCGGCCGCATCCGCTTCGCTGGCGTGGCGGATGCGCGTGCGCGGCGTCAGCAGGATGGTCATGCCTCCAGCGCCCGCGCGTGGTGGCGCAGGTGGTCCTCGATCAGGCTGGCGATGAACCAGTAACTGTGGTCGTAGCCGGCGTGGCGGCGCAGCTGCAGCGCCTGGCCGGATTCGGCGCAGGCCTGGTCGAACAGTTCCGGGCGCAATTGCTCGGCCAGGAATTTATCCGCCTCGCCCTGGTCGATCAGGATCTCGCCGCCGAACGTGCGCTCGCGCACCAGCTCGCAGGCGTCGTACGCCGCCCACGCGGCGGGGTCTGCGCCGAGATAGCGCGGCAGCGCCTTGCGCCCCCACGGCACCTGGGTGGGCGCGACGATCGGCGCGAACGCCGACACCGAGCGATAGCGCTCGGGATGCTTCAGCGCGATGGTCAGCGCGCCATGCCCGCCCATCGAATGGCCGCAGATGCCGCTGCGTTCCAGCTCCACCGGAAAGTGCCGCGCCAGCAGCGCGGGCAGTTCGTCCGCCACATAGCTGTGCATGCGGAAGCGCGAGCACCACGGCGCCTGCGTGGCATCCACGTAGAAGCCTGCGCCTTCGCCGAACTCCCAGTCGCCGGTGGCGCCTTCGATGCCGGTATCGCGCGGGCTGGTATCCGGCATCACCAGCACCAGGCCCAGCTCCGCCGCGACGCGCTGCGCGCCGGCCTTGATGGTGGCGGTCTCCTCGGTGCAGGTCAGGCCGGCCAGGAAGTACAGCACCGGGCAGGCGCGCGAGGCGGCCTGCGGCGGCTGGTATACCGCGAAGCGCATCGGGCCGCCGCAGCTTGCCGACGAATGGCGGTAGAAGCCCTGTATGCCGTTGAAGCTGCGGTGTTCGGTAACGGTTTCGATCTCGGACATACGTCTTCCTTCATCCATCGCGTCGCGGCCACGCATGATAAGCAGAAGCCGCTCTCCCACCGGCCTGATCAGAGTCGAATCTCAGCCGGGCGTCCAAGGCTCGTCATTCCGGCGCAGGCTGCAATGACGGGAAAAAACGGTACGGCGGAGTGCGGCGCCCCGCTCCGCCCGCACCCTCATCCGCCTGCCGGCACCTTCTCCCAATGGGAGAAGGGTTAGCCCCTGGGGCCTGAGGGCGGGGATTTCGGCGCCAAATCTGCACGGAATGGGCTTTTTGACCCTACATCCCGCAGCTCAGGCCAGCCAGGCTGCTACAATGCCTGCATTCTCACGCACGCGCGCCGCGCCTGCCCTGTCGAGGTTCCCCATGTCCTCCCCGTCCTCCGAATCCCAGCCGGCGGCCGCCGGCTTCGCTGCGCTCGCGCTCAAGCCGGAAGTGCTCAAGGCGCTGTCCGACGTCGGCTACGAGTCGCCGTCGCCGATCCAGGCCGCCACCATTCCGCCGCTGCTGGAAGGCCGCGACGTGCTGGGCCAGGCGCAGACCGGCACCGGCAAGACCGCCGCGTTCGCGCTGCCGATCCTGTCGCGCATCGAACTCAAGCCCGGCAAGCCGCAGGCATTGGTGCTGGCGCCCACGCGCGAGCTGGCCATCCAGGTGGCCGAAGCGTTCCAGCGCTATGCCGCGCACATGCCCGGCCTGCAGGTGCTGCCGATCTACGGCGGCCAGAGCTACGGCCCGCAGCTGCACGCGCTCAAGCGCGGCGTGCAGGTCGTGGTGGGCACGCCCGGCCGCGTCATCGACCATCTGGAACGCGGCACGCTGGACCTCTCCGAGCTCAGCTACCTGGTGCTGGACGAAGCCGACGAAATGCTGCGCATGGGCTTCATCGACGACGTCGAGAAGGTGCTCGAAGCCACCCCGCCGGAGCGCCGCGTGGCGCTGTTCTCGGCCACCATGCCGCCGCCGATCCGCAAGATCGCGCAGCGCCACCTGAAGGACCCGGTCGAGGTCACCATCAAGGCGGCCACCACCACCAATACCAATATCCGCCAGCGCTACTGGTTCGTCAGCGGCCTGCACAAGCTGGACGCGATGACGCGCATCCTCGAGGCCGAGCCGTTCGACGCGATGATCATCTTCGCGCGCACCAAGCAGGCCACCGAGGAACTGGCCGAGAAGCTGCAGGCGCGCGGTTTCGCCGCCGCCGCCATCAACGGCGACATCGCCCAGGCGCAGCGCGAGCGCGTGATCCAGCAGCTGAAGGAAGGCAAGCTCGACGTGCTCGTCGCCACCGACGTGGCCGCGCGCGGCCTGGACGTGGAGCGCATCAGCCACGTGCTGAACTACGACATCCCGTACGACACCGAAAGCTACGTGCACCGCGTCGGCCGCACCGGCCGCGCCGGGCGCAGCGGCGAGGCGATCCTGTTCGTCACGCCGCGCGAGAAGGGCATGCTGCGCGCGATCGAGCGCGCCACGCGCCAGCCGATCGAGGAAATGCGCCTGCCCACCGTCGAGGCGGTGAACGACGTGCGCATCGCCAAGTTCAAGCAGCGCATCAGCGACACGCTGGCGGTGGGCGAGCTGGGCATGTTCCAGCAGCTGATCGAGCAGTACGAGCAGGAGCACAACATCCCCGCGATCGAGATCGCCGCCGCGCTGGCGCGCATCGCCCAGGGCGACCAGCCGCTGCTGCTCAGCCCGCCGCCGAAGCGCGAGCAGGCGCCGCGCGAACATGGCTTTCGAGAGCAGGGCTTTCGCGAGCAGCGTGAACACCGCGAGGACCGCCACGGCGGCGAGCGCGAGCGCGCACCGCGCCAGCAGCGCGAACGCGACGGCGCGCCGCGCGAATTCGGCACGCGCCCCGTGCGCGCGCACCAGACCGAGCAGGGCAAGCGCACCTACCGCGTGGAAGTCGGCCACGAGCACGGCGTGAAGCCGGGCAACATCATCGGCGCCATCGCCAACGAGGCGGGCCTGGAAAGCCAGCACATCGGCCGCCTCAGCATCCGCAGCGAATACAGCCTGATCGACCTGCCCGACGGCATGCCCAAGGAAGTGTTCGAGCACCTGAAGAAGGTGTGGGTGGCGCAGCAGCAGCTGCGCATCCGCGAATGGGACGGCGACGACAGCGGCGCGGGCGAGGCCCCGCCGCGCCGTGCCGGCGGCGGTGGCGGCTATCGTCCGGGCGGCTTCAAGGGCGGCCCCGGCGGCAAGCGCCCGGGCGGCGGCAAGCCGTTCAAGAAGCGCTGACTCCGGGCGTTGCCCATCGTTTCACATGGGCAGCCTTGGTTGCCCATAGATTTAGCTCGAACAGCCTTGGCTGCCCATCGTTTCACTTGAGCAACGCTTAGTCCGAATCGGCACGGCTACCGCCTGCCGACAGCGCCCATACTCTAGGACGGTCCCCCAGAGACCGTCCCCATGACCGCCCTCCCCAGCCTCTACATCTCCCACGGCTCGCCGATGACCGCCCTGCATCCGGGCCAGGTCGGCGAGCGCCTGGCCGAGCTGGCCCAGGCCATGCCGCGCCCGCGCGCCATCGTGATCGCCTCCGCCCACTGGCTGGCGCGCCAGCCCACCGTGGGCGGCGCGGCGCGGCCGGAAACCGTGCACGACTTCCATGGCTTCCCGCGCGAACTATACGAACTGCGCTACCCCGCGCCGGGCGATCCGGCGCTGGCCGCGCGCGCGGTGGAGCTGCTGGACCGCGCCGGCCTGCCCTCCATGCTCGACCCGCGCGAGGGCCTGGACCACGGCGCCTGGGTGCCGCTGCGCCTGCTCTATCCGAAGGCCGATATCCCGGTGGTGCCGCTGTCGATCCAGCCGCAGCTGGGGCCGCGCCACCAGTACGAGGTCGGCCGCGCGCTGGCGCCGCTGCGCGAAGAAGGCGTGCTGGTGATCGGCTCCGGCAGCATCACCCACAACCTGCACGATTTCCGCGCCGGTTTCAGCGAAGACAACG
The DNA here is from genome assembly GCF_011759495.1 of Dyella sp. SG562. Lineage (NCBI taxonomy): Bacteria > Pseudomonadati > Pseudomonadota > Gammaproteobacteria > Lysobacterales > Rhodanobacteraceae > Dyella > Dyella sp. SG562. The sequence goes on along the minus strand of NZ_JAAOYS010000015.1, from coordinate 15,981 downwards.
AAGCGCCTTACGTGCGCCCGTTCATCGGCTGGATCGAAGAAAAGCTCGCCACCGGCGACGTCGACGCCCTGCTCGACTACCGCCGCCAGGCACCGTTCGCCGAACGCGCGCATCCCACCGACGAACACCTGCAGCCGCTGTTCCTGGCGCTCGGCGCCGCCGGTGCCGATGCCCGCGCCGAACGCATCGACGCGGGTATCGACCTGGGCTTCCTGGCGATGGATATCTACCGCTTCAGCGCACGATGATGGTGCCCACCATGTGCGGGTGGATCGAGCAGAAGTAGGCGTAGGTGCCGGGCTTGTCGAACACCGTCGCATAGGTCTCGTCGGTATCCATCGCCTTCGACGAGGCGAAGCGGTTGCCGGCGCTGACCACGATGTGCGGCTCGTCGTCGCGGTTGGTCCACACCACGCGCGTGCCCGCGCTCACCGTCAGCGCTTCCGGCACGAAGGCGAAATGCTTGATCTCGACCTTGGCCTGTGCCGGCTTGCCGGCGGCAGCCGCGGAACCCGCGCCCAGCGCCGCCACGCCCAATGCCAGGGCCCGCCACCATGCGCGCGCGCCGCTCATGCCAGCACCTCCTCGGTCACCGCCAGCGCCTGCTTGCCGCGCACGTGGCTCACCTCGCGCACGCCCAGGTATGTCTGCAGCGAGCCGGGCGCGATGTCTTTCAACGGCCCCGGTGCGTCGGCCTTGCCCGGTGCCGGTTGCGGATACGCGGTGGAGCGCGCGGTGTAGAAGGTGATCTTGCCTTCCACCTTCTGCTGGATCTGGTGGATATGCCCGTTGAGCACGCTGACCGAACCGAAGCGGCGCAGGTAAGCCATGGCTTCGGCGCTGTCGTCGGTGCCCCAGCCCCATTGCGGATACACCGTCCACATCGGCATGTGCGCGAACACCACCACCGGCGTTTCCGCCGACAGCCCGGCCAGGTCTTGCTTCAGCCATGCCAGCTGGTCCGCGCCCAGCGAACCGAAGCCGCCGGCCTTGAGGTTCAGCACATTGATCAGCCCGACGAAATGCACGCCGCGGTGGTCGAAGCTGTACCAGCCGCCGGACTGCTGGTGCTGGCCGAAGCGGCGGAAGAATTCCGCGCCGTTGTCGCCGATCACGTCGTGCTCGCCGGGCACGTAGAAGGTGTGCGGCGCCTTCGCTTCCTGCATCAGGCCGGACAGCGTGTCGAATTCCTCCGGCTTGGACAGGTGGGTGAGGTCGCCGGTATGCAGCAGGAAATCCGGCTTGGTCGAGCGTGCGTTGATCTTGGCCAGCGAGGCGCGCAGCGTGGCGGCCACGTCGGGGTTCGGTTCCTTGTGGAAGCCGATATGCGAATCGCTGATCTGCACGAAGCTGAAGCTGGCATCGGCCGCCTCGCCGCCGGCCAGGCCGTCCAGGGCATGCGCCTGCAGCACCCCGCCCTTCATCAGCCACAAGGTGCCGGCCCCGGCCCAGGCCATGCATTGCAGGAACTGGCGGCGGCCGTGCACCGCCTGGTCGTCTTGTTTGTCGTCGTGATCTTGCATGGTGCGCTCCGAATGGACGGCCGGCTGGCCTGGTGGCCGGCATCGACACGACCCCGGCGATTCGCAATACCGGCGGCACGGGCGGCCTATTCCCGCTTTTCCGCGACGGGAATAAAGTCGCGCGCAGCCAGGTATAAGCCCCCATGACCACCGATGCGCCCCTGCCGCCGCACCGCGCCGAAGCCGCCGCCAACGCGCGCTTCCAGGCCCTGGTGCTGCCGTACCTGGACGCCGCCTACAACCTCGCCCACTGGCTGACCCGCAACGACGCCGATGCGCAAGACGTGGTGCAGGAAGCGATGGTGCGGGCGCTGCGCTATTTCGGCAGCTTCCACGGCACCGATGCGCGGGTGTGGCTGCTGGCGATCGTGCGCAACACCTTCTACACGCTGCGCGCCAGGCACGCGCCGGAGCTGGCGCGCGATCCGCTGGACGACGACCACCATCCGCTGGTCGACCCCGGCCCGTCGCCGGAAAGCGTGGCCCTGCTGGCGGTGGACGTGGGCGCCCTGCAGGAAGCGCTGGCGCGCCTGCCGGAAACCTGGCGCGAGGTGCTGGTGCTGCGGGAGTTGGAAGAGTGTTCGTACAAGGAAATCGCCGCCATCACCGGCCACAAGATGGGCACGGTGATGTCGCGGCTGGCGCGGGCGCGCGAGAAACTGCGCGAAGAACTCACGCATCGACCGAAAGAGGGGCGCCGCCATGACCTGCGATGAGTCGCGCCTGCTGCTGCACGCTTATCTCGACGACGAACTGGACGCCGCGCAAAGCGTGGACGTGGAACGCCACGTCGCCGCCTGCCCCGCCTGTGCCGCCGCGCAGCGCGAGCACGAGCGCCTGCGCAAGGCGCTGGCCCAGCCCGAGCTGTACCGCCGCGCGCCGGAGGCGCTGCGGCGCCAGTGGGAGGCGCCGCCCGCGGTTGCCGCCTCGCCACGCCGCCGCCCGCTGGCCATGGCTGCCGCGGCCGGCTTTGCCGGCGCCCTGCTGCTGTCGGCGCCGGCCTGGCTGTGGCTGGCGCGGCCCGGTGCGGCGCCGGCCGCGCTGGTCGACGAGGCAATCTCCGGCCATCTGCGCTCGCTGCAGCCGCAGCACCTGATGGACGTGGTCTCCACCGACCAGCACACGGTCAAGCCCTGGTTCGAGGGCAAGCTGGATTTCGCGCCGCGGGTGAAGGAACTGGCCGGTGAAGGCTTCCCGCTGGCCGGCGGACGGCTGGATGCGATCGGCGGACGCAGCGTGGCGGCCCTGGTCTATCGCCGCCGCATGCACGCGATCAACCTGTACCAGTGGCCGGCGGACGGCGCGGATACACCGCAGTCGATCGCGCAGCGGCACGGCTATACGGCGATCGACTGGCGCCAGGGCGGCATGCGCTTCCTGGCGGTGTCGGACCTCAACGAGGGTGAGCTGAAGCAGTTCGCGCTGGCGTTCGATAACACGGCGCATTGAATCGTCAGTGCGCCGCGCCGGCTCATGCCGTCCGCGGCTCCGCCCAGTCCGCCAGCGTCAGCGGCGCCAGCCCATACGCCGCCCGTGCCTTGTCGCACTGCGCGCTGGGCGTGCCGAACTCCCACGCCGGAATCACCTCCCGGCACACCGACGGCCGCTGCGTGTAGATACCGCAATGCACCGCTTCGCCCACCGCGCCCTGCAGCGCCACGCAATGCGGCTGGCGCGCCTGGGTGCCGCGCATGGCCAGGCGGTGCGGGTCGATCTGCTCGGTCAGTTCGGACGGCACCGCGCCGCCCATGAAGGACTCGGCCTCGGACCAGTGGAAAGCCACGCGGAAGTGGGCACAGCAGGCGCCGCAGCGCTGGCACGGATGGCTCATCGCGGTTGACCGAAGCGCACCCCCTGGCGCGCGGCGGCGGGATTGTGCACGGGCCTGCTGGCCTGGGGGAATATGACGTAGGTTGGGGTGAGCGCCAGCGAACCCCAACGCTGCGATCGCCTGCGGGGTCTGTTGGGGTTCGCCTTCGGCTCACCCCAACCTACGGCTCGCTCCCAGCCTTCAGGGCTCGCCGGCGAAGGTGTTGCAGGCGCCGACCTTGCCGCTCTCGAAACCGGTGCGGAACCACTTCACGCGCTGGGCCGAGGTGCCGTGGGTGAAGGAGTCCGGCACCACGCGGCCGCGCGCCTGCTGCTGCAGGGCGTCGTCGCCGATCTTGCTGGCCGCGTTGAGCGCCGATTCGATATCGCCCGCCTGCAGCCAGTGCAGGCGTTCCTGGCTGTGATACGCCCACACGCCGGCGAAGCAGTCGGCCTGCAGTTCCTGGCGCACCGACAGGCCGTCCGCGCCTTCCATGCGCGCGCCCTGCCGGCGCGCCTGCTCGGCGCGGTCGAACACGCCCAGCAGGTTCTGCACGTGGTGGCCGACTTCGTGCGCGATCACATAGGCGCGGGCGAAGTCGCCGGCGGCGTGGAAGCGGTCCTGCAGTTCCTGGAAGAAGGCCAGGTCCAGGTACACCTTCTGGTCGCCGGGGCAGTAGAACGGGCCCACCGCGGTGGATGCCGCGCCGCAGGCGGTGTTCACGCCGCCGTTGAACAGCACCAGCCGCGGCTGCGTGTACTGCTTGCCGTTGGCGGCGAAGATGTCGCCCCAGGTCTTCTCGGTGGAACCGAGGATCGCGCTGACGAAGTCCTTCTGCTGCGGATCCACCTGCGCCGGCTGCCCGCTGGGCGCGGCGACCTGGCCGCCGCCCTGGTCCACCTGGCTGAGCAGGGCGGTGGGGTCCTTGAAGAACACCATGCCGAGGATGGCCAGGATCACGATGCCGCCTATACCTAAGCCACGCCCGCCGCCGAAGCGCGGGCCGCCACCACCGCCGCTGTCGACGTCGACGTTCTGACTGCGTTCGCCTTTCTGCCAATCCATGTGAGTGCCTTGTCTGCCGTGGGCTCGCCGCGGACGATAACCCCATGGGCGCGCCCACGCCACGTAGGTTGGGGTGATAACCCCAACAACCGGTGCGGTCAGCGGTGATGTGATGTTGGGGTTCGCTATGCTCACCCCAACCTGCGCCGAGCCGTTTCGAGGAATCCATGTTCCAGCACCTCCCTGCCGTGGTCGTCCTGCTTACCGTGCTGCTCCAGTGCGGCACCGCCTACGCCGTGGGCCGCGCCCGTGCGCTGTACGGCGTGAAGGCGCCCGCCACCAGCGGGCATCCGCTGTTCGAGCGCGCCTTCCGCGTGCAGATGAATACGCTGGAATCGACCCTGATGTTCCTGCCCGCGCTGTGGCTGGCCGCCACCTACGGCGCGCCGCTGTGGAGCGGCATCGCCGGGCTGGTGTGGGTGCTCGGGCGTGTGTGGTATGCGGTGGGCTATCTGCGCGATCCGGCCAGGCGCGAAGGCGGCTTCATCGTGGCGGCGGTCGGCCTGCTGGCCGTGCTGGGAATGGGCGCGATCGGCCTGGGCAAGGCGCTGCTGCTGGGCTGAGCCTCAGTCCGCAGGCGTCACGCGCAACCGCTCGATGCGCGCGCCGTCCATCGCCACCACGTCGAAACGCAGCCCTTCGCTGTCCAGGCTGTCGCCTTCGCGCGGCAGCCGGCCCAGCTGCTGCAGCACGTAGCCGGCCAGGGTGGAGAAGCTGCCGTCGCCGCTGAGCGTGCGGTCCAGCAGATGCTCGGCGCGGCGCAGGTCCAGGCTGCCGTCCAGCAGCCAGGCGCCGCTGGTTTCCTGCATGGCGGAAGGGTCGCCGCTGTCCCCGCCGGGGAATTCGCCGGCGATGGTTTCCAGCACGTCGGTGGGCGTGACCAGGCCGAGCACGCTGCCGTATTCGTCCACCACCAGGGCCACCTGTAGCGGCGAGTGGCGGAAGGCGTCGATCAGGCGCAGCACGCTGAGCGACTCCAGCACCGTGAGCGGCTTGCGCACCACCTGTTCGGCCTCGATGCGGCCATGTTCCAGCAGGCTGGCCAGCAGGTCGCGCGCGGAGGCCACGCCGACCAGCTGGTCGAGGTCGTCGCCCGCCACCGGCAGCCACGCATGCGAGGACGCGGTCAGTTCCGCGCGCAGCGTCTCGGCGCTTTCGCGCGGATCGACCCAGTTGATCTCGGTGCGCGGGGTCATGATCGAGCGCACCGGACGATGCGCCAGGTCGAGCACGCCGCGCACCATCGCCAGCTCGTCCTTGCCGAACACGCCCATGCCTGCATCGGCCGCCGCATCGGCGGCCTTGGGCACGTCTTCCTCTTCCTCGCCGCCGGCGCCGAGCAGGCGCAGCACCGCGCGCGCGGTACGGTCGCGCAGCTTGCGCGGGCTGCTGAACAGCGCGCGCCGGCGGTTGCGCCGCATGGTCTGGTTGAACACCTCGATCATGATCGAGAAGCCGATCGCGGCGTACAGATAGCCCTTCGGAATGTGGAAGCCCAAGCCTTCCGCGACCAGGCTGAAGCCGATCATCAGCAGGAAGGACAGGCACAGGATCACCACCGTCGGCCGCGCGTTGACGAAGGCGGTGAGCGGCTTGCTGGCGCTGATCATCAGGATCATCGCCACGATCACCGCGATCATCATCACCGACAGCTGGTCGACCATGCCGACCGCGGTGATCACCGAGTCCAGCGAGAACACCGCGTCCAGCACCACGATCTGCGTCACCACCAGCCAGAAGCGGGCATGCGCGCGGTTGCCGCCTTCGTGGCCTTCGCCGCCCTCGAGGCGCTCGTGCAATTCCAGCGTGGCCTTGAACAGCAGGAACAGGCCGCCGACCAGCAGGATGATGTCGCGCCACGACAGCGTGAAGCTCTGCCAGGAGACGATCGGCTCGGTCAGCTTGACCAGCCAGGACATCGCGCCCAGCAGCACCAGCCGCATCGCCAGCGCCAGGCCCAGGCCCATCAGGCGCGCCCGGTCGCGCTGCTGCGGCGGCAGCTTGTCGGCCAGGATCGCGATGAACACGAGGTTGTCGATACCCAGCACGATCTCCAGCACCACCAGGGTGAGGAGACCGGCCCAGGCAGTGGGGTCGGCCAGCCAATCGAATGCGAACATGGGTCGGCGCCTGGACGCCTGCTTCCTCCGTATGAACCTCGCCACTATACAGGCCGTATCCGCAGCGACCATGACGAAGGGCAGGATTGCGCGGCCGCGGCGGCGGCGATTAGCGTGGGCGCGTCGGCAACGGTCAGGGAGATGGGGAAGGGCCAGGCCTGGACTTCGGGCTTGCAGCCACGCCACCCGCACAGGATGAACCCGATGGAAGCTCCCCGCCTCGACTCCGCCTTCACGCCCGCCGCAACGCCGGCCGCGCCCAGCCTGTGGGCCGCGCTGGGCCTGATCGCGCTGTACTTCCTGCTGCAATACCTGGTGGGCGCGGTGGTGGGGCTGCTGGTCGGGCTGACCGTCGGCCTGCTGCACGGCTTCCGCCATGGCGAGGCGCTGGCGCAAATCCAGCAGTGGCTGGTGCAGCCGGACGTCAACGCGCTGATGGTGATCCTCACCCTGCTGATCACCGCCAGCGTGACCCTGCTGCTGGCGCGCCGCCGCTGGCCCGCGCTATGGCCGCTGCCGGCGCCGCCCGGCTTCGGCTTCGCCGCGCCCGCGCAGCCCGGCTATTACGCGCTGGCCTTCGCGCTCGGCCTGATGCTGCCGTTTCTCGGCGGCCTGCTCACGCAGTGGTTCGCGCAGGGCCACGAAGTGAGCCAGGACATCAAGCAGCTCGGTGCCGCCGCCTCGCCCCTGCTGCGCTTTCCGCTGGCCCTGCTGGTGGTGACGGTGGGTCCGCTGGTGGAAGAACTGCTGTTCCGCGGCGTGCTGTTTTCGTCAGCGCTGCGCTACGCACCGCCGGGCGTGGCGATGTTCATCACCGCCGCGCTGTTCGCCTGCGTGCACCTGCCGGACCTCGGCTTCCTCTGGTACGCCCTGCCCAACCTGCTGGTGCTGGGCATGGTGCTGGCGTGGCTGCGGCTGGCTTCGGGTTCGGTGTGGCCGGCGGTGCTGGCGCATGGCGTCAATAACGCGCTGGCGGTGGTGTCATGGTTCCTGGTGACCGGGTCGTAATCGTAGGTTGGGGTGAGCCGAAGGCGAACCCCAACGTTGCGTCGCGCTCGAATGTGGCGATGTTGGGGTTCGCCTGCGGCTCACCCCAACCTACGCCACGCCGAAATGCCGCAGCAGGCGCGCGGTCTCGAACACCGGCAGGCCCATCACGCCGGTGTAGCTGCCTTCCAGATGCTCGATCAGCGTGGCGCCCAGGCCCTGGATCGCATACGCGCCGGCGCGGCCGAACGGTTCGCCGCTGGCGACGTAGGCGGCGATGTCTTCGTCGCTGAGCGCGGCGAAGCGCACGCGGGAAATGCTGGTGGCGCTTTCCGCGCGCTCGCCCTGCACGGCCCACACCACCGAGATGGTTTCGTGCGTGCGGCCGGACAGGCGGCGCAGCATGGCGCCGGCGTCGGCGGCGTTGGCGGGCTTGCCGAAGACTTCGTCGTCGAGCACCACTTCGGTGTCCGCGCTCAGTACCAGCGCATCCTGCGGCAGCCCCGCGCGGCCCGCCTGCGCCTTGTCGCGCGCGACGCGGCTGACGTAGTCCAGCGGCGATTCGCCGGGCGCGCGGCGTTCCGGCACGTCCACATCCACCGGCGTGAAGGCCACGCCGATCTGCTCCAGCAGCTGGCGGCGGCGCGGCGATTGCGAGGCGAGATAAAGCATCGGGGTTCCTTTCACAGCGTGAGGTGGTACTCGCGGAAGCCCTGCTCCAGCTCCCAGCCCATCGATTCGTACAAGCGCTGCGCCGCCACATTGTCGTTGGCGGTGGACAGCGACATGCCGGACACGCCCATCGCGCGCGCATGCGCGGTGGCCGCGTGCAGCAGCGCGGCGGCCACGCCGAAGCGGCGCCTGGCGGGCGTGACGAACAGATCGTTGAGCAGATAGCGGCGCGTGGCGCGCACCGAGGAAAACAGCGGATAGAGCTGGGTAAAGCCCACGCCCTCGCCGTCCGCTTCATTCAAGGCCAGCAGGATCACCGACTCCGCATGCTGGAAACGCTCGGCCAGGAAGCGGCGCGACAGCGCGAGATCGGCCGGCTGCGCATAGAACTGGCGATACGCGTCGAACAGCGGCGCGACAACGTCGAGATCATGGATGGTGGCCTGCCGCACGATGATGGACATGGAATGACCCGCCGCGGGAAAAGTGCGGCGAGCATAGCAAGGCCGCACGCTCGAACAGCACGGTCAGGCGCGGTGGTAGGGATGCCCAGCCAGCAAGGTGGTGGCGCGATACAGCTGTTCCGCCAGCACCAGCCGCACCAGCATGTGCGGCAAGGTGAGCGGACCGAGCGACCAGCTCTGGTCCGCACGCGCCAGCACCTCCGGCGCATGGCCGTCCGGCCCGCCGATCAGGAATGCGAGATCGCGGCCGGACATGCGCCACTTCGCCAGCTGGGCGGCGAGTTCCTCGCTGGACCAGGTCTTGCCGCGCCCGTCCAGCGCAATCACGTGGATGTCGCGCGGCAGCGCCGCGAGGATGGCGGCGCCTTCGTCCTGGATCGCGCGCGCGTCGTCGCGCCCCTTGCCGCGCACACCGGGCTTGAGCTCGACCAGCTCCAGCGGCAGCTCGTGCGAAAGGCGCTTGCGGTATTCGGCGAAGCCCTCGGCGACCCAGGCGGGCATGCGTTCGCCGACGGCGATCAGGCGGGCGCGCATAAGCGGAAGACCATCGGGAAAAAAGAGGTGACGAAGCTATGGCGCGCACCGTCGCCGGTGCCGCGCGGAGCCAACCTGGCGCGGGCGCTCAGCCCGCGCCGACGGCCTGGCTGTCCTGCTCGCGGTCGCCCACGGTCCACAGCCGCTCGAGGCCGTAGAACTCGCGGATGCGCGGCAGCATCACGTGGACGATCACGTCGCCCAGGTCCACCAGGACCCATTCGGCTTCCTGCTCGCCTTCCACGCCGATCGGCATCACGCCCGCCTTCTTGGCGAACTTGACCACTTCGTCGGCAATGGATTTGACGTGGCGCGCGGAAGTGCCGGAGGCGATGACCAGCAGGTCGGCGATGGAGGTTTTGCCGCGGACGTCGATTTCGCGGATGTCCTTGGCTTTCAGTTCTTCAAGCGCGTCGATGACGTGCTTGCGGAGGGTGGCGGTGTCGGCCGCCTTGTTGCGCTGGGAAGTCTGACTCAAGTGGGCGTGCCCTCGATGCGGATCGGCGCGCCCCACGCATTGGGCGGAGGCGCGGGCGCAGTATACCGCCCTGCCCGGGAAGCCGCGTCAAGCCTGGGGTTTGCCCTAGTCGAAGGCACGCCGCGCCTGGGCGTACTCGTCCATCAGCACGGCGACCAGTTCCGCGGCCGGCATGGCGCGCGACAGCCCGGCACCCTGCCCGCACCATTCGTTGGTGAGGTCGGCGCGCCCGGCGGCGACCGCCGCCTTGCGCAGCGGCGAGGTCAGCGCGTTGGTCACCGGATAAGCCGGCAGGCCGGCCGCGATGCCTGCCATGGCCTTTACGTACGTGTTGCGCAGACCGCGCGCGGCGCGGCCGGAAAAGGTAGTGATGGTGGTGACCTCGTGCTCGGCCGAGGCCGGCAGGTCGCGCTTCCAGCCCTCCGCCGCGCCGCATTCCGGGCAGGCCAGGAAGGCGGTGCCGAGCTGGCTGGCGGCGGCACCCAGCACTTCGGCGGCGAGCATGCCGCGTCCGTCCATGATGCCGCCCGCGGCGATCAGCGGGATCTTCACCGCGCGCCGGGCCAGCGGCAGCAGGGCGAACAGGCCGATCATGCCGTCCTGCGCGTCGTGCAGGAACGTGCCGCGATGGCCGCCGGCTTCCGCGCTCTGCAGGCTCACCGCGTCGGCGCCGCGTTCTTCCCAGGCGCGCGCCTCGTCCACCGTGGTGGCGGTGCCCACCACCACGATGCCGAGCTGCTTGAGCTGGCGCACCTGCGCCACGCTGAGCAGGTCGAAGGCGAAGCTGGCCACCGCGGGGCGCGCCTCGCACAGCGCGGCGAACTGGTCGTGGAAGGATGGCGCCCAGCGCGCGGGAATCGCGGTGCGCACGGCCAGGCCTTCGCGCTCCATCAAGGCGTCGAGCGCGCGGCGCGCATGATCGACCGCCGCCATGTCCACCTCGAAGCTTTCCGGCAGCACGAACAGGTTGAGCCCGAACGGCTTGTCGCTGAGCGTGCGCACTTCGTCGGCCTGGTCGAGGATGGCCTGCGGTTCCAGATAACCCGCGCCCAGCGAACCCAGCGCGCCCGCATTGGACACCGCGGCGGCCAGGGCCGGCGTGGTGGAGCCGGACATCGGCGCCTGGATCAGCGGATGCTCGATGCCGAGCCGCGCGACGAAGGAGGGAGCCATGGCGTTTCTCCGCAAAGCGAAACCCGCGTATTACACCATGGAAAACACGACGGCCCCCGCTGTTGCCAGCGGAGGCCGTGATTGAAGACGCTGCGGTTCGATCAGTGCGAACGATTTATCAATGCGAGCTGCTGGCCGCAGCCGGTTCGGCCGCTTTTTTATGGCCCTTCTTGTGATGCGGCTTGGCCGCGGCGTCGGACTTCATCGAATCGCCGGAGCTCATCGAGTCGTTGGACTTCATGTCGTTGGACTTCATGGAGTCTTTCTTCATATGCATGTCGGACTTCATCGCCGAGGACGAAGACGACGCGGGGGTGGTTTCCTGCGCGCTGGCCTGGCCGATGCCGACAGCGAGTGCGAGAGAAAGACCGAGGACGGCGTAACGGGAAACTTTCATGGATGCGTACTCCTTAAGTCGGTGAATGTCGTGCGGCGCGAACCGCGCTTCCCCAAAACTTTTGAAGATGTCGCTCAACTCAACTGCTGTCGAAAGAGCCGGGGCGACCCCCTCCCGGGCCGCCCCGGCGGTACCGCTGCCGGCATCGACCGGCGGCGGGCTCGCTGCGTCTGTGGCGGGTCGGTGCACAACGGCCCCGCGCGAGACGCCGCGGCAGCGCCCCCTCCAGCGCCGCCGACGCGGGCTAGCCTAGCTCGACGGCTCACACGAGCTTCGCGAAAAAAAACCGCGCTGTTCAGCGTCAATACCGTCTCGCGGCGTGTCTGCGCACGGCGTGTTGCGATGCGCAGAGCGGGGTTCGATCCGGAGCAAAGCAACATGGCCGCGACAGCCACCGGCGCGAACACCGCTGCAATGGGCTTTCGCGTTCTGCTCGCCCCGATGCGGCGGAATGGCGGCCGAACGCCTGGCGCATTCAGCGTTGCGACGCACCAGAGAAACGAAAGTTTCTGCGTCTTTCGCGAACCTGACGATCCGCGTGAAGAAAAACTCAGCGCGAACGCAGCAGGCGCCCGCCCATCGCCGCATTGACGGCGATCACCGCCACCACGGCCAGCGCATGGGTGAGCAGATCCGAGGCCGCCGCGTCGAACTCGTGGCAGATCTCCAGCAGGCTGGCGGAGGCCGCCGCGCTGGCCAGCCCGATCAGTACGGCGGTGAGCACCGGCCGCAGCGGGCAGGCGCGGCGCAGCAGCCAGATCAGCAGCGCCGACAGCGGCACCGAGAAGGCGATGATGAATTGCAGGCAGCCGATCGGCTGATGCGGCCCGGCCACCACGGTGCCCGGCGCGATCCAGTCGCGCAGGCAGCCCAGTCCGCTGGCGCCCACCCATAGCAGCGCCGGCGCCACCGGCAGCCAGGCCCAGCGCGCGCTGCGCCCCGGCACGCCGAGCGCGAACGCGGCCCAGGCGGCGGTGACCGCGGTCAGCACCGCGCCGACGCCGGCCCAGGCCAGGTCCGGCGCGCCCGCCCAGCGGCGCAGCATGCCGCCGCTGCCGTAATGCGCGAACAGCACCGCCGCGATGGCCGCCACCACCAGCAGCCACCCGGCCGCGCGCCGCCACGGCGGCGGCAGGCGGCGCACCGGCACCAGCTCGGCGCCGAGCGCGTCGATCAGGCGGTGGTGGTTGCTCGGTTCGGACATGGTGCTCAGGAGTCTCCGTGGAAGCGGTTGCGCAGCGCCTTCAGCGCGCGATGCAGGTTGACCTTCAGCGCGCCGGCATTGCGGCCGGTGTGCTCGGCCGCCTCGGCCAGCGAGCGTTCGCGCAGGGCCAGCTGTTCCACCGCCTCGCGCTGGCCCGGCGGCAAGGTGGCGATGGCCGCGCGCAGGCGCCGTGCCTCCTGCTCGCGTTCGGTGTCGCGCGCGGCGTCGGCGTGGTCGGTCTGCATGTCGAGCAACTGCTCGTCGTGCAGTTCGCGGCGGTCGCGGCGGCCGTGGCTGCGCAGCGCATCGATGGCGCGGCGCGAGGCGATGGCGGTGATCCAGGCGTCGTACGAACGCGACGGATCGTAGGTGTGGCGCACCCGGTGCACGGTGAGCAGGGTTTCCTGCACCACGTCGTCGATGTTGTCGGTAGCCACGCCCTGCCGCCGCGCGGCGGCGCGGATCAGCGGCAGCGAATCGGCCAGCACGCGCTCGTAGGCGCGGCGGTCGCCGGCCTGCGCGGCCGCCATCCACGCGGCGCGGCGCTGGTCGGCTTCCTGCTGGGCGCTGGCGGGGGTAGCGGACAAGGCGGCGCGTGGATCCGGACGGCGGAATACGCCATCTAGACCCAAGGCGCCGTCCGCGGTCAAGCTCGCATGCATGGCCGGCTCGCGGCTGGGGGTTCCGCCGTTATTCGCGCGAAGCCTGCGCAGGGTTACCCGCAGTGAAAAATCTCCCTGCGAGGTAACTCCCCCGCGTTCCATTCCGAATAGCCCATCAACCTGCTTGCGGACTTCCTTCCATGCTCGTGCTCATCCTGGCCTATCTCGGCGGCGTGCTGACCATCCTCAGCCCGTGCATCCTGCCGGTGCTGCCCTTCGTGTTCGCCCGCGCCGACCGGCCGTTCCTGCGCAACGGCCTGCCGATGCTGCTGGGCATGGCGCTGACCTTCGCCCTGGTCGCCACGCTGGCCGCGGTCGGCGGCGGCTGGGCGGTGCGCGCCAACCAGTACGGGCGCTGGGTGGCCCTGGTGGTGCTGGCGGTGCTGGGCCTCACCTTGCTGTCGCCGCGCGTGGCCGAATGGATCGCGCGCCCGTTCGTGGCGCTGGGCAACCGCCTGACGCAGCGCGCGGACCGCGACGAAGGCTCGGCGCTGTCCGCCGCCGGCCTGGGCGTCGCCACCGGCCTGCTGTGGGCGCCGTGCGCCGGTCCGATCCTGGGCCTGCTGCTCACCGGCGCCGCGCTCAACGGCGCCAGCGTGCAGACCACCCTGCTGCTGCTCACCTATTCGGCCGGCGCGGCCACGTCGCTGGCGCTGGCGCTGCTGGTCGGCGGCAAGGTGTTCGCGCTGATGAAGCGCTCGCTCGGCGCAGGCGAATGGGTGCGGCGCGTGCTCGGCGTGCTGGTGCTGGCCGGCGTGGCGGCGATCGGGCTGGGGCTGGATACCGGCGTGCTTACCCGCGTGTCGCTGGCGAGCACCGGCGGCATCGAGCAGAAGCTGGTCGACGCCGTGACGCCGCCGCCCGCGCCGCAGCCGGAACGCAAGGCCGGCGAAGCGCTGCCGGTGGAAGGCGAACTGCCTTCGCTGGCCGGCGCCACCGCCTGGATCAACAGCGCGCCGCTCACCACGGCCTCGCTGCGCGGCAAGGTGGTGCTGGTGGATTTCTGGACCTACTCCTGCATCAACTGCATCCGCGCCCTGCCCTACGTGCGCGCCTGGGCCGACAAGTACAAGGACCACGGCCTGGTGATACTCGGCGTGCACGCGCCGGAGTTCGCCTTCGAGAAAGACCTGGGCAATGTGCAGCGCGCGGTGAAGGACCTGGGCGTGGATTATCCGGTCGCGCTGGATAACGACTACGCGATCTGGCAGGGCTTCAACAACCGCTACTGGCCCGCGCATTACTTCATCGACACGCAGGGCCGCATCCGCCACCACCATTTCGGCGAAGGCGGCTATGCGCAAAGCGAGGACGTGATCCGCCAGCTGCTTACCGAAGCGGGCCAGAAAGACTTGCCCACCGGCTATGTGCAGCCCGATGCCAAGGGCGCCGAAGCCGCCGATTCGAAAGCCGCCGACCGCTCGCCGGAAACCTACGTGGGCTATGCGCGCGCGCAGAACTTCGTCGGCGGCCCGCTGATCCGCAACGACCGCGAGACCTACCGCGTGCCCGCCACGCTGCGCGCCAATCAATGGTCGTTCGGCGGCGACTGGACCGTAGCCTCCGAAGACGCGCAGCTCGCCGCGGCCGGCGGCCGCATCGTCTACCGCTTCCGCGGCCGCGACCTGCACCTGGTGCTGAGCCCCGGCGCCGACGGCAAGCCCGTACGCTTCCGCGTGCGCATCGACGGCCAGGCCCCCGGCGCCGACCACGGCATGGACACCGACGCCGGCGGCAACGGCACCGTCACCACGCAGCGCCTGTACCAGCTGGTGCGCCAGGCACAAGGCACCGGCGAGCGCCAGTTCGAGATCGAGTTCCTCGATCCGAACGTACGCGCCTACGCCTTCACTTTCGGTTGATCGCTTCGATCCCCCCGTCGAGGTTCCCCATGAGCACCCGCACGATCCGCCAACTGCAAAACGACCAGCGCCGCTCCTTCCTCCGCCTCCTGGCGCTCGGCGGCGGCGCCGCCGCCCTCGGCACCCTGCTCTGGCCCCGCGGCCCCTCTCCCATCGCCACCGCCTCCGCCGCGCCCACCGCCACCGGCAAAGACCTCCTGCTCGAATGCTTCGCCGACACCGACGGCCGCCACCTCGGCCCCTGCCACGTACAGAAGCTGGTGCTCACCGACACGCAATGGCGCCAACGCCTCTCCGCCGACGCCTTCGACGTGATGCGCCGCGAAGCCACCGAACGCCCCTTCAGCGGCCAATATTGGAACCTGCACGCCAAAGGCCTGTTCCGCTGCCCCGGCTGCGACACGGCATTGTTCGACGCCTCCACCAAGTTCGACTCCGGCACCGGCTGGCCAAGCTTCTGGCAACCGATCGCCAAGGCGAACATCATCGAGAGCAACGACTACAGCCTCGGCATGGTACGCACCAAGGTGAATTGCGCCGGATGCGATAGCCATCTCGGCCATGTGTTTACAGATGGGCCGCGCCCAACCGGCCTTCGTTACTGCATGAATTCAGTGGCGCTGAGGTTTGTGCCGCGCGGGGCTTGAGGTTATTCGAGCGTCACGCTCCGCCCGGCCCCTCACCCCGACCCTCTCCCCGGAGGGGAGAGGGAGAAGTGCAGTGATGTCGCATACAGGAACGAAGAGCAGAAACTGGCCTCAGTCCCTGAACATCCTCTCGGCCACGGCACGTTGAAGGACGCGTTACGAAACCGCACTGGTGTTTCGTGTAGACCCAGGTTAATCCGGTTACCGCAGCCGCCCACCGCTCCTTCTAGTCGCGTCGCGAGCCTTTGACTTGAGGCCATTTCTCTTTGGTTACTTTCTCTTTGGGCCGGCGGTTTCAACCGATCGATGCAACAACTTCCCGCAGCTTCTCGACCGGAGTCAAGAAGCCCAGCGTCTTGCGTGGCCGTTCATTGAGTTCACGC